>CAVESF010000052.1:0-2640 GCA_963618495.1 Acutalibacteraceae bacterium | reverse complement strand
TTGCCGATGCTAAAAGAAAGTGAGGTTTAAAAAATGTCAGAAGAAAAGAAAACAAACAGTTGGACGGGTGTCATTAAGTATAAACATCCCGATGGAAAAGAGGACAGCATTTGCTTAAAGTGTTACGGCAAAAGCATGTCACAGGCAAAATTTAAGTTTTATGAGGTGCTTCGTCATATAAATGCGTCAATTCAGCTTGAAGCGCTTACAACGCATGAAAAAGAGTTCGGTGTTGTTGTCCCGAAAGCACTGCTTGAAACGAATAATGCGGAAGTAGTCAATCGCAAAAATTAAGATATAAACTTGCAAGGTTATATATAAATCTCATGGCAAAAATAATAAGGAGGTAAAATATGGCTATAGTAACCACTATTCTCGAATCTATTACCAGCTTCGGCTCCGGCATTGCGAAAATGGTTGTTGACCTTTTTACAACACTCATGTTTGTAACGAGCGAAGCGGGCGCGGTTACGGGTCTGACCGCTTTCGGTACGGTGTTCTGTGTATTCATCGGCTTCGGACTTGTAACAGGCATTGTATTTTGGTTTAGCAAACGCATAGCATAACCTACATATTGGGCCGCGAGCAATCGCGGCTCTCTTACAAAGGAGATAAAATGAAAAAGAAAATAATAAAAATATCAATTTTCGCTCTCGCCGTTGCAATAATGCTTTGCGGTACTCTTTCGGCGGTAGGATTGCCGCCCGAATCGGTAGAAACGGAACCGAACATACTTACCACATATTATGGTGCTGTTGTAACCGTTGTACCTCTTATCGTGGCATGGTACGGCGACAACACCGCATACCTTGCTACTACTGCAGGACTGTTTGCTATTGCCGCGATTATCGCGATAATTTTCGGTGTTCGCCGTAATAAGAAAAAAGGCGGTGACAGCTGATGCGCAAAAAGATGCAAGTCGTAACCGATGATAAGGGCAGAAAAGCAATAATCATAAAGCCAAATTACATTCGAAACATATTGCTTTACGCGCTCTTTTTTGTGCCGGCTTTGATATGGGGCTTTAAGTATCTTGCGATACTTGCCATCGTCTACATAGTATTTCAAATCGTCCTGCTCGTCATGACGCTGATAAACGCGCCGAAGATGGACACGGTAGTATGCTTTACAGGCACGCTCGGAGCAGGCAAAAGCCTGTCTGCCGTGCATTACAGTTATCGTCAATGGCGCAAGCGTATCAAATGGGCGCGATATCTCCGATATATCCCTATCATAGGCAACAAATTCGAAAAAATCTACTACCCGAAAGCAAAGTTCTACAGTAATATCCCGATATTCACCGTTAAGAAAAAGAAAATGACGATGATAACAGAGGTTTTCACGGAAGAACACATGCTTGGACACGAAAAGCTTGTAGAGGGCAGTGTTGTATTTGTTGACGAAGTCGGTCAATTCTGCTCGCAGTGGGATTTCGACAATCCAAAAGTCATGATAGATGTACAGTCTTTCGTGCGCTTCTTTCGGCACTGGACTAATGGCTGCCTCGTTCTGACAGACCAAAGCATAGACAATATTGCAAAACCGATACGCTGTCGCATAGCGCGATATTTCGAACTTAGCGATTTGCATTATCCTGTGCTTTCCTCTGTCGTCGGTGTTAGCTATATAGAAACGCTTGTCGGCTCGGAAGATTCACAGCGCAGTGAATTTGAAACTGAGAAAAAGCGTTGGCGCTATTACCTTACAAAATGTAACTATGATTCGCGTTGCTTTTCCGAGACCTATTATAAAGGCTTTACCAAAGTAGCACCCGAAAAATGGACGCAGGCGAAAACGGAATATTTTCCCGATATGAGCGTAGATAAGGAAACAATGAAAAAATTTAAGGGTGAGAAACGCAACATGCGTTTCCGCGAAGATGATGAAGAGGAGTGATAATATGTATGAAATAATTAAAAGCTTTGCAACGTCAATCATGGGCGCGACATTTGTCGCTGATTATGAGTGGACTGTAGCGCTTATGTGTGTTTTTGCCATGTGTGCGCTCGTCCTGCCGCTTGTGCGGCTTCTCACGCTCCCTTTGCACGCTCTTATGAGTTGGCTCGAACGCTTTCTGAAATGAGGTGGTGTAAATGACAAAGAAAAGAATAGTCGCGTTTCTCGGCGCGATTTTGGTGCTGTCCTGCTGTTTCGGCGGTTATCTCGGCGCGGCAACAGCAGGCACGGCGTTTGATACAGTCGATAGAACAACATCGGATGCTATTTTAAACGGCAACATGGCTTTTTACCTTAACGGTGTGGCACAGACTTTAACGCCATATAGCGGCTCAAAAATCTTGTCCGTTGTATTTGATGTCACAGACCAAATCTATATACTTGCCACAACAGACGGTCAAAGCGTTGAATTGTCACAGCTTGGCACGGTAGGATTGCAGTTTTACCTCGACACAGGCAAAGAGTATAGTAACATATCCTGCACATACAAATGCGACTATATCGGCGCTGATGGCACGGCAAAAAGTGTATCTATACCGCTTACAATGACATATCAGAGCGAAGCGGCGCGATATCTCATAAGCGGTTCGGTTTCTCCAGAAACATTTTACTTCATCGATGAAAAATTGCAGGATTATCAGTTTAATTTAAGCGTTTATGCGACTGAGGATACTACACCGTCAA
>CAVESF010000051.1:0-3133 GCA_963618495.1 Acutalibacteraceae bacterium | reverse complement strand
CGAGATCGGCACGGAAACCTATACGCACGGCGAGCCTCTCGGTCACAGCTTCGGCGCATGGACGCTCGATCTTTCGGATAACACATGCAAGAGGATCTGCTCCGTCTGCGGCGTCACAGAAAACGATGACAGCATGTCGCTTCTGTCGGTATCCGACAAAGAGGCGGAAAGAGGCGATATGATAACGGTTACGGTATCGCTTGCCAATAATCCCGGTATGTCAGCTATTGCCTTGCGCGTTTCCTACCCGAAGGGCGCGATGACGCTTGAATCGGCGGAAGCAGGAACGCTTTTCGGCAACTCCACGCTGAATAAGACAACGGGAATGTTCGTCTTTGACAATGCGACCGACATTACCGAAAACGGCACGCTCCTGACGCTCACTTTCAGGGTGTCCGATACTGCAAAGCTCGGAAAATATCGCATCTCCGTTGAGATTGCTTCCTGCAACAACGCGGCAGAGGAGGATGTAATCGTCTGCGGCGGACAGGGTGATATCGAGGTTACAGGATTTATTTTAGGAGATGTCAACGGTGATGGCAAGATTGATACTAAGGATCTGACGATAATTCGCAGATACCTTGCATCCTACGCGGTTGATATGATTGAAGCCGCCGCCGATGTCAACGGTGATGGAAAAATTGATGCCAAAGATCTGATGATAATCCGCAAGCACCTTGCGGGTTATGATGTAGGGCTCATCGGTTGATGTAAAAGCACCGATCATAAATGATATTCTTGCACAGAAATACAAAAACGGATATACGCTGACGGGTCACAAGGCGACAGACGCAGGCGGCTATAACTCAACGGCAAAGCGAAAGTCTGCTTGTCATCATCGTAACTGCGGTTGTATTCATCGTTCGCAAGAGAAGAATGACATAAATATTGACATTATTAATAAAAATCCGGCGCAAAACGCGTCGGATTTTTATTATTATGGGTACACATTATACTGTCAGGTGCAAATACTATAGAAAAATTTCGGAATTGTCGGGACGGAATGTGCGTAGCGTATACTGAGAACCGCAAAAGAGTTGTATGATTTTCCAATGTGCCGCATTGATAACGGCAACCCGTCATTTTCCCTTGCCTTTTCCAACCACGATTCTGTCGCACAATGCGAGAATTCCGGGTAAGACAAACATGATAAGAAATATAGCGGATGCACAACCTACCGACAGCGTGCGCACAATCTGCTCCATGGTCGGATTGTCGAACAACGGCCCTATTACGGCAGTAATCAGTACCATAATTGTGCCGGAGGTGAGTATGGTATGGATACTGCCCTTATATGCGCCGATAAGCGCTTCGCAAACGGGAAGCGTCGCCCGCATCTCCCGGTAGTAGCTTGTAAACAGAATTCCGTAGTCGATGGTTGCTCCCATCAGAATACATTCGACAATGAGGAGCGCCAGATAGTACATCGAGTCGCCTATCGTTCCCAACGCCGAGACCGTGATGAACACGCCGCATTGTACAATCAGTACGAGAATTGCGGGTATGGCGAGCGAACGGAAAGTCAAAGCAACCACGATGAAAATGGACACCGCCGTAAGCAGTGTGATAAGCAGTTGCTCTCTGCCGAAGCCGGATTCCATTTCAGCTACCATAATGCTGTTGCCGATAAGATGGTATTCTCCGGACAGCTTTTCATTGCATAGCTCGGTCAGCTCCTCTACAAATGCCGAGGTTTTCTCCGATTCGACCGGCAGACTGGTTGTGATGGTCAGTCGGGAATGCGCTTCGCCTTTGAGCTGCTGCACTCCGTCGTCGAGTTGCTTTCTCGCCTTTGCAATACCGGTTTTCTGCTCGCTTGTCAGCAGGGTGGAAAAGAACGGTTCGGAAGCCAGCTTTTCAATATGATATACCAGAGCCTCCGGAGACATTGTGTTCTGTGCGTTTCCCTGTCTAAGGCTTGCGCTGTACAGATAGAGCAGTTCCACCGTGTTTTCGTTAAATTTATCGCTTATCTTTCCGACAAACTCAGCCATTTCCTTGACTGTGAATTCTTTATCGCTTACTACAGCGTCAGCAACCGCCTTCGTCTGGTACAGCGTTGCCTTTGCCGCATCGTCAAACATTACGGCATATTCAGGCCAGGGGAGAACTCTGTCCGTTAAGAAAGAAACAAACTCATAAAGCGACATGGTTTTATCCGGCGTATATTCCGTCCCGTAGCGGAGCATAAAGAGTTGTGTCACCTTTTCCGCATCCATGCCGAGAGTCTGCGCGAGTGCGGCAGGCGGCATAGGAGAAGTCAGGGTACGTTTTTCGCTTAGAGGCTTCAACACAGCGAGTTGTCCCGCGGAAGCTTCATCTATATAGCCGGAGAATATCGGATCAACTGCCACTGTATCCGAAAGGAAAACAATGAAATCAGATAATGTCATGGGTTCTGTCTTGCTGTTTGCATGATAGTGGTAATAAACGATATTCAGCAGCTTCTCGTCAGCCTGCAAATTATCGCCCATCTTCGATAGAATTTCCGACATTTCTTTTGTCGTACATTGCTTGCCTATAGTCGTGGGATAGGAAACGATGTTCTTTACATCCTTCTTTTCCAAAGCCGCTACAATATCCGCAATTTTGCTTTCATCTGCATTGGCATAAAGCAGAACAGTTGTGTTGTCCTTCGGGAAAACATCGGCAATCGGATCCTTTTCGGCAAGCGTGTAAACGGTTTTTGTACCGGACTGCAGATATCCTGTTGCGAGGAACAGTACAACAAATAATACCGCAATAATACTGCGAAAACGATAGCTGCACTTACCAAGTGCCGCCGACGGAGCTTTTTTATCCGCTTTTTTCGTCCGTTCTTTCTTTTCGGTCTTTTCAATCAGTTTATGCGACAATAAAATAAGCGCCGGAAGAACGGTAAACACACACAGCATGCTGAAAGCAACACCTTTTGCCAGTACGATGCCGATGTCTGCGCCAATCCTGAAGCTCATAAATACAAGGACCAACAGCCCGACGATCGTGGTTACGGCACTGCCGGTAACTGAACCGAAGGCGGCGCGCAGAGCGTCTGCCATCGCTTTTTTGCAGTCATCGGTCTTTTTCAGCTCCTGCCGGTAGCGGTTCATCAGAATGATTGAATAGTCCATCGACAGCGCAAGCTGCAATACAG
>CAVESF010000050.1:0-3256 GCA_963618495.1 Acutalibacteraceae bacterium | reverse complement strand
TTTTCGGGAAATTCCACATCATACGGGAATCCCTCCTGCGTCGTGATGTCGCGGAGCTTCTGACGGTACTTTGACCAGTTCCCCGCAACCGCCGCGCCGAGTTTCCTAAGAAACTCAAGCCAGGCAGAGAACGAGATTCCGGACGGCACTTCAAGTCCCATGCGGTCAAGCACCATTTCTTTGTCGGAATCTGCCAGTAGCTTGTCTCTGATTGCTCTGACTTCTGCCGCCGTGCGGTCATAATCTTCCTGCATGGCTTTTTCGCGCCATGCGTCGATGTCTGCGGCAATCCTCTTGTTGAGCGACTGCGAAAGCGGTACAGTCAGCGTGTATTCGTCTGCCGTGTACTGCGTTCCGTCCTCTGTTTTGATTTCTTCGATGTTCTGCCGGAAACAGATGATTTTCTGTCCTGCGTCTCCGTCTTTGATTTCATACGCCGACGGAAGCTCTGCGTAATATGTTTTTGCTCGCATTTGAAATTAACCTCCTGCATGTTTTTTGATTGATGTACGGGTACACCCGTTCCTTTTTGAAATTGTAACTGTTGCAATGTTTCAGAATACCCAAATATGAAACAACTCCCATTGCCATATGCACACTCAAATGCTCTTTGGCACGCCGCATCTTCCTCGCGATACGGAACATCAACCGCTTTGCTATCAGTGTGTAACCGGCATAAATGCGGTACGACAGGAACACGATGCCTCTCGCCTTGACGGGGAAGAGTTGCCAGTCGTGTTTTATCTGCATTCCGAGCTTTCCTATTTCCGCTTTCAGGAACAGGAACGCTTTCCGCAGATGCCGCTTGTTGTTGCAAATCATCCCGTAATTGTCCATGTACCTGACAAACCGCACATCGGGAAATCTCCGCCGCAGTTCATGGTCGATTTCCATAACTGCCACATTTGCAAACCAATGGCTTACCGGATGCCCGATGGCAAGCCCGATTCCGTTTCCGCTCATGTTGCTCAGCATCAGTTCCGCATAGGCAAGGAATTTTTCGTCTTTGAATATTCTCCGCAAGCCTCGCATTACAACCCAATGGGGACAAGTGTCATAAAATTTTCTGATGTCTGCTGTGACTGCGTATTTTGCATTGATTTTGGTCGTCCACTTCTTCAGTGCATCGACTGCCCTGCTTTGTCCTGCTTTAGGGATTGAGCCGCAATTGTAATAGTAGTTGCGCCGCTCAATATATGGAGTAGCAATATTAAGCCATGCCGCCTCTACCGCTTGGTCTTCGAGACATGGTATTTTCAAGTGCCGTGTTTTCCCTTTGTACGAGTCTGTGATATCCGTCTCTCTGTTCTCATGGAATTGGATTGCTTCGGAAAGAAATTTCTCGTGCAGTCTCCGACCGTACCTTTCCGCTTGTTTCGCTATGCGCTGTGCCATACGGTTATCCGGCTTATTCTTCGCGATTCTTCTTTCCGCTTCAATGCAATTTTCGAGGGCTATCATTTTCTCATACAAATATCCGATTCTTTTTGGCATACGATGTATATGCTCCTCTCTCTTACCTGCGCGGGTCTTCGAGACTAAACCTACCAATCCGCGTCCCTGCCCCTCGTGGGGCGGCAATTATTTTTACCAAGGGGTAAGGCTGTTGGACGCTGACACTTCGTCAAAATTGAGTATCAAGAGAGTGGGGACGCGCCGCGTAATTCCAGTTCGAGTTCGACGCCGTGTTGTTCCAGTTACCGTAGAACGCACCGTCGTTCGAGCCGTTGTTCGCGTTACCGCCGCGAATCAGCACGACCGAAGCCGGAAAAACCGACGCTTTGCCTCCAACAGCCATCTTTGTTGCAGGGTTAATTTTGATTATGCAAAGGGGAGTGCGCTCCCCCTTGCAACCCCCTTAGGGGTTTTTGAGACGGGGACGCGCCGCGAAAACCCAGCTCGAGCTCGACGCCGTGGCGTTCCAGTAACCGTAGAACGCACCGTCGTACGAGCCGTTGTACGCGTTACCGCCGCGAATCAGCACGGTGTTGTAGGTGTACGCCCCGTTGTAAAAGTAATCCCCGACAGGATTGCTACTGTCTCCGCCCGTCTCGATGCAGAACGCAGGAATCGACAGCAAGCCGGAACGGGACAGCAGTCCGAGCTTTTTGGCGTAACCTTCCGCCGTAGGCAAGACAAGCCCCGTATCGTAGTGGACATCCGTATTGATTGCGTCGTAGTTGTCCGCTTCCTCGTCGCTGTTCGCAATCCAGATATGGTGTTCGTCCTTGTTCTCGTATGCACCGAGGGTGTACATGAACATATTCCCAAACATCACGATGCCGCGATAGTAGGCGTTGCACTTGCTGTTTGTCCCGATATAGCCGGATTTGCTTCCGATGGCTTCATCGGCGACATTCGCAAGCCCGTGTACCGACCAGTAGTTCGCGCCGGTGACGGTGACGGCTTGGTCGAGTGTGACATCAAGGTACTGCGCGTCTCCGACATTCACCGTTGCCGAAACGACAGTGAACGAGCCTACCTGATTGCCGCCGTTCGATGTACCGATGTCAAAGATTGCGCCGGGGATGCAGCATGCACTTCCTGCCGCCGCAAGCACCTTGACGGTCGCGCTTGCTGTTGCGTCTTCCTGAATCAGATCCGAAGACTGCCGGTAAAGGTTCGATACGCCGTTTCCAATGGCGTTCTGCGTGTTCATCGTCGCAAATTCCACGATGCACAGCAGAGCGTCTGCGTCGACGGAATAGATGCTGTCAATCGTTGCGCCGTAGTTTTTCGCGTAGGTGTGCAGGGTACTCATGACGATTCTTGCAGCCGGTCTGCCGAGAGTTGGAAGCAGGCATGTTTTCCCCGCGTCTCCGATGGTCAGCGTCGCCGTTCTGCCGTGCCAGCGCCCGACGATTGCTTCGGGATAATGTACATACGAGCCGATTGCCTTTTCGGATACATCAAAGTAGCGGTATGTATCGTCCTCCCAGCTCTTTCCCCAAAATTCGGGACGGTATCTCCATACGCCGTTTGCGTGGTCGTATGAGAAATCCACATCGCCCTCCCATGCCGTCACGCACTTGGTGATGCTGTCTCCGGCGGCAAGGTTGCGGTAAAGGTCGATGCTGATATTGCACAGCTTGATTCCCGCCCACGGGTAGATGCTGTCGAACGGGTTGGAATAATCCTCGTTAACGCTCCCGCGATGCGCGAAATTCGTGATGGTTGTCGTGATTCCCTCTGCGTCATACATGCGCGTCATCTGCGCCTGCGTCTTGTTCCACCGCGCACCGTAGTGACGGATGTT
>CAVESF010000049.1:0-3570 GCA_963618495.1 Acutalibacteraceae bacterium | reverse complement strand
AAAAAACCCTTGAAATACAAGGGTTTTTCGCTAAGTTGCTTTTTTGTAGCATCTTGATGGCTCCCCTTGTTAGACTTGAACTAACGACCCCCTGATTAACAGTCAGGTGCTCTGCCGATGGAGTGTCACGCACGGGGCGTAAAGGCGAGTGTCTGTTAAGCGAAATACAGGCACAAAGCTCCCTTAAAGCATACATAATTCCTCAATAGCGGTCAGTCGTAGAAAGAAAGCCTTTGCAATGAAAGTGCCACCGACAATTAAGCGGTGGCATTTATCTTTTGTTCAAGTGTCGCCCATTCGGTGCAGAATTGCTTGTAAGTGAAGTTCACATAACAGCGCACCTTATAGTCCTTACTCAATTCAATCCGGCTGAACAGCTCATTGATAATCATCTTCTTACCTTCATGCGAGGCTTCGTCGAATTCCAAAGCCCATGTGCGAAATCTCCGGTATGCCGGGATGATTCCGTCTGACATGACATTCCTCTGTTCTTCCTCATCCTGCAAAGCCTTCAGCCGTTCTCTGCTCTCGTCAATTCTTGTGCGCGCTGCCGCAATAGCAGTGGACAAGTCCTCCGAGGTATAGACACTGTTACCGTTCAAAGCATTGGCAATTTCGGAACGAAGCGTATCAAGCTGCTTTTCATCCTTTGCAATCTGCTCTGTGAGTTTCATCTGTTCCAATCGACGGGCTTCGACCGACCGCTTGAAAGCAAGCTGAATTTTCTCCTCTTCGGGGCATCCTGCGATGTTGGCAAAAATCTCATGTACGGTCTGCAATACGCACTTATCTACTCTGTCGGCAATATAAGTGGTGGCACCGTCGCAATCGTTAAGTCCCCTGCTCCGATGGTAACACACATAAATCCCGTAGTTTCGTTCTTTGACACTACCGTCCTTATGTACTGTTTTTTCTGTCCTGCGGCTTGCCACCAAACGGCATCCGCAATGCCCACAAAAGAGATTTCCTCCAAGCAAAGATTGGCTTTTGTTGCTACGACATACGGTGCGCTTGTGTTCCTCTTTACAGGTTCTTTCTTCAAGAATCTGTTGTACACGGAAGAACAACTGATCCGGCACGATCTGAAGTTCTTCAATTCTTTCCGAGCGTGCATTACCTCTTACCATAAATCCACGGTAAATCTCATTTCTCAGGATTCTGAGGACATTGCTGGAATGGAACCTTGAACCGGTCGATGTCTTGAATCCCTGACGGTTTAACCATTCGGCAAGCTGATGGGACCCATATCCTTCGTCCGCAACCATCGTAAACAGTTTCAAAACAATCGGGGCTGGCACCGGATCTATCGCAAGATCAAGCGCACACTTTCCTTTTTTGTTTCTTCTCCCATTGTCTACAAGCTGATACCCGAACGGAACCGGTCCTCCCGTGTAAACACCCTCGGCTGTCATCTGTTGCAGTCTTGTCCGGACACGAATTGCTGTCTTTTCGGACTCTCCCGATGCCTGCCAGAAGCGTATGTAATTCATGAGCTTGTCCGAATGGGTTTCAATCTTCTGCTGTCCCTCGTTGACGCTCCATACTTCAATCCCATGCTCCGTAAACCATTCAAGAATAAACGGCGTTTCGTTTTCGATACGACCGAGACGGTCGAACATGAAAACGAGGAGCACATCAAATTCCCCTTTGAGGGCGGAATCCTTGAGTTCCTGTATCGCATCGCGCTTGGAAGCGGAAACCTTGAAACCTGAGATACCCTTTTCCTCTTTTTCAATGACAACCGTCCACCCTTGCCTTTCGGCAAACTCGCGGCAGGCAATCCGCTGCATCGGAATATCGTCTTTCACAAGATCGACCTGCTTTTTTGTTGACACTCGATATAAATTTGCTACCCTTTTCATTATGTATGCCTTCCTTATATATAAATAATGTAGAAAGGCACTGACCACTATTCTTTTTTCAAAGACCACGCAGTTTTTTCTGCGACTTTATTATACCGCATTTTTCTCTGCGCGTCAAAGGTGCATATGGTCAGTACCGTGTATATTCTCCTATTACTCTGTTCTAATCCTCTCAGCGTGTCGCTTTATGTTCTTTTTTTGTGACATAATACCGCACTTTTCAGAACTTTTTATCGTTTTGGCATTGACTTTTCAGTTGAAATCGTCTATAATATAATCAGTAAGATTATGGAGGTCTCATTTATGAAGCGACTCATTACAGATAAATTGGTCGAGTGGAAGAATTCTTCGTTTCGCAAGCCGCTCTTATTGAAAGGCGCCCGGCAGGTAGGTAAAACATATGCCTTGCTGGAATTCGGTAAGGAGTACTACGATAATGTTGTATACCTTCATTTTGAAGGCAATACCGAAACATTAAATAAAATTTTTGCCCCCGATCTCAACCCCAAGCGGATTATTGAAGAAATCTCCGCATATGCAAAGCAAACAATTTTTCCGCATAAAACACTTATCATTTTCGATGAAATTCAAGCCTGCGAGCAGGCACTGACTTCACTCAAATATTTTGCCGAAGAAGCTAATGAATATCACATCGTTGCCGCCGGCAGTCTTTTGGGTCTTGCCATCAACAGAGGAAATTTTTCATTTCCGGTGGGCAAAGTTGATATGTTGACAATGTATCCGCTTTCATTTGAAGAATTTTTGCTTTCCACAAACAATGAAATGCTTATCGAAAAGATACGGGAATCGTTTGAAACATTCACGCCACTTGCCGATGTTTACCACAATCTCGCTCTGGATTTGTATAAGAAATATCTTGTCATAGGTGGCTACCCTGCTGTCGTAAAAACATACTTGGAAACCGAAAATTATGACTCCGTTCGTGCTGTACAGGCTGACATATCAGACTCCTATATCGCGGATATGACAAAGTATGCAACGCCTAACGAAACGATCCGAAGCATCGCCATTTTCAACACGCTTCCCTCACAGCTCGCCAAGGAAAACACGAAATTTCAATACGCAGTCATAAAAAGCAACGCGCGCGCAAAGGACTATGAGCTTTCCCTCCAATGGCTGAAAGCTGCCGGTGTTGTTTTGGAGAATATCAAAGTAACCGAGGGCAAACTGCCCCTTACTGTATACGAACAACTTGATTCCTTCAAGATATACTACTCCGATGTCGGATTGCTTTGCTTCAAATCCGGCACATTTCCGCAAGATCTTCTTGTAAACAGTTCCATCTCCGACCGCGCAAGAGGGTTGCTTGCCGAAAACTATGTTGCCGAGCAACTGACTGCCGGCGGGTACAGACTGAACTACTGGGAGTCTGACGGAAAAGCCGAGTTGGATTTCATTATCCGACAAAATGATTCCGTCGTTCCGGTAGAAGTCAAGTCCGCAGATAATGTGCGCGCACGAAGCCTGAAAATATTCGTCGATAAATACGCCCCGGCATGCTCTATCCGGCTTTCAACAAAAAATTTCGGTTTTGAGAACGGCATTCAGTCTGTTCCGCTGTATGCCATATTCTGCTTATAATTCACTCTCCCGTTCCGAGCCGCAACTGCGGCTCGGAACTTTTATTCTCCTGCCACTGCTCTGTTTTCATACTGCCTGCCAATGATACTCAGGCAGGCTTCTTTTG
>CAVESF010000048.1:0-4179 GCA_963618495.1 Acutalibacteraceae bacterium | reverse complement strand
CAAATTCCGGATATCAACTAAAAAATGCTCCTGAGCTTGTGGTAACACATTGGTACGGGGGAGATAAGCGTAATCAAAGATATCGCGAGCTTTGGATTCCAATCGAAAAAAGATAGTTTTTAGCCCCGCTTCGGCGGGGCTTTTCATTGTTTCCTGCATAAAATAATTTGCGATTTCAAATTTATTTTTGCCATTCGATCGCGTTGTCAAGAGAAACGCTCCCGTTGATTCTCCGTAGTTTGATTATTTCATATAACATCGCCTTTGTTTTTTGAAAAAGAAAAAGTGAGCATCAGAAGCAAAATCTTCCGATACTCACCCTTGGCTCCCGATTTCACAGCAGGGAGGATGGCTCACTTTCGACTGCTATCCTCTGAAACCGCACCAATTTTCTCTGAAATGCGCAAGGCGGTCTGTCAGCGAGAGGAGCGGGAACAAAAGCAGTGGCATTTTATATGCGCCAAATGCCTGATAAATCCGTAGCGTTTCTTCCAAGCCCGCATCGATATCACTTGCTGCAGTCATGTTGCAATCAAACAGTTTTTCAAGTGCGTCTTTTGCCTCTTCCTCGGATATCCCGACCTTGGCTGCAACAGAGGAAGCCGTAAATGCTTTTTCCGGATTTGTAAATTGATACGCAAGCACAAGACGCACATTTTTATCGGAAAGCGTTTTCAAAAGCTCTGCCGCATCTTCATTTTCAAGCAATTTAAGTGATTCTTTATTGCTCGGAAGATATGCGAGAGCAATATCCTTATTTGCATATACCGCGCCGGAAACTTCGGAAACGAATCCGCTGTTCTCGTATGGGTTCTTCGCAAACTGCGCTTTTGCTCTTTCCGCAAAATCGTCGTTATTTTCCGATCTCCACATGGTATTCAATATCTGATCGTAAACCGCCTTGGGAACTTCTTCGCAATTGATCGGCTTTTCCTGCACCTTACGCCTGATTCCGAAAAGTTCATCAATCGTCACTCCAAGTGTATCTGCTATAATCGGGAGAAGCATAATATCGGGCATAGTCGCGTTGTTTTCCCATTTTGAGATAGCCTGCGGTGAAATGCCTATAGTTCCGGCGAGATTTTCCTGAGTGACACCTCTTTCTCTGCGAAGATCAGCTATTCTTTCTCCTAAAGTTTTCATAATTTTATCGCTCCTTATTTTTGTTTTTCGGTCGACCGTGATTTTATTGTACAAAACATTTCAGAAAAAGTACAGATATCATTTGGCAAGTCTGCTAAACTGTTTTGATAGAAAATCAACCAAAGAAAGCGGAAAGGGCAGTCCGAAGAAAACAGAGTTGCACTCTGCAAAATCTTCTGATGCTCGCCATTGATTCTTTGCCTGTATCCACAACCGAAACGTTATGACGGAATTTCTGAAGGGCGGTCATCCTCGGAGTCAACAAAGGGTGCGATGATCTCATTTGCATACTTGGCAGATTTACCTGAAGTCGCACCATCAACACAGCAAAAGCCGATCAACTGCTCGCGGCAATACGCGCCAGCACAAGCCGCCTTTGTCGACCTGCCGGAGATATACTCTGCGTCCATATCCGTTTTCAACGCTCCATTCGCGCAGGAGAGAAGCATCTGTAAGCTCCCAGATAAGCGAACCCGCTCAGAAGTCGGGAGGTTATAGAAGTTTTTTTGAAGACGCCTGACTATAATTTTCGGATTCCGGTCTGTTATCGTGTTTCTCATTTTCTTTGTTCTTTTTCGGTTTCAACGTGTTTCGCAAGCTACGCCCGCCATCCGCCGCGATCGGCTGTGTAAAAAAACGCCATCATTCCTCAACATATTTTATCTCTTTTATATCGCCCCACAGATTATCTGCCGCCTGCTCAATATGGCTTTTTTCGGTTTGCGTCAGACTGCGGAAGCACTTGATTTCGAGTTTTCCGTTTTTGTTTTTCCATATCCCCGCCACATCGCCGTCGAGGAGTAGTGGCGGCATAACTATACCCGCAAGATTAAAAACGCCGCGCAGATATTCTGGCTTCAGATAGATGCTTTCCTTTTTCTGATACCCGAGCATAAGCTGGTCAAATCCCGCAAGGAAAATGCAATGCGGAATGTCACGGTCGTATGTTTTCCCGTTCGGTATGTAATAATATGTCCTGCCGCCGAAGTCAAACGACTCGACAGGCAAATTCCGAAGCCAATTCTTGACCTCTGCCTGCTTTGCGCCCGTATAATACATAGCGTCGTGTATCGTCGCAGGAGCGATATTCGTAAAATACCGACGCGCTATCTCAAATTTTGCTTCTTCCTCGGGAATCGGAGAAAACTCGGGCGAAGCGATATACTGCTTTTTCTCCTGCACCGAATAATTCATAAAGCCGCGCACGCAAAGCTCTCTTATACCGCCGCCCCAGGATTCAAACATGCAATCCTCTTCGATTTTTGTCATCCCGTTTGCACGGCAAAGTTCCTTTAGCTCGTCGCGCGTGTATACCCTCTCCGAAACCGCCGCGAGGATGATATCCGCAAGATGTTTCTGCCGTTCGGGCGTCAAAGCCCAGCACAGGCGCTGATTTTTCATAAAGGAATATCCCTGCCATTCGTTTTTGAGGTAATCCGCCCCGTTGTTGCATCGGATAAACAGCGGCAAATCGCTTTCGGCAAACACGTGAACCGTGCCGCGCACAGACCAGTTTTTCACAAGTCCGTCGGCGACGGTCTGCTCGTCATAGTCGTTTGTGCGGATTTTCAGAGAGTGCAGAGCGTTCGTCATAAACTGCGCCTGCACACCGCAGAGGGCGCGCACAACCGTCAGCTTGTCCGCGGGAGCGAGCAGATATTGATTTGTCATTTGGCGGATTTTCAGTTCTTCAAGCGTCATAATTTTTTCCTTTCAGTCAAATATATTTATGCGTCTCTTGATCGCTATTCTGATTGTTTCATACATGCTTCCTTTGTGCATCAGACAATATCTTTAATGACCTTCAGCGCCACGCCCGCCATTCGCCGCGGTCGGCGGTGTAAAAAATGCTATTTTCCATGCTATTTTTTATTGACTGTATCGGAATCACATCTTCCAAAATTCGTCCTCATCTGTTGTAAAAGTTTTGTCTTTGATCTGATCTTTTACATGCAGCAGAGGAATGAGGTCTATCGAACGCTCATCGATTCCCTCTGAGAATGTGAAGCCTCTGAAAAAACGGAATGTATTTTTCGTCATATAATTTCGATTGTATTCCGCATCAAATGAGCCCCCGTTATAGGAAGCGTCCTTGTTCGGGAACAATTCTTCCCCGTCTATAAGCATCCGACGCAGACGTCGGAGCGAAACATATTTTCCGTCTTTATCCGTATAATACAGACGGCTTGTCGGGTCGAGCATTATTCTCTCCCCGCAGGGCAACTCGCAGTCAACCACCACATGGCAGTCCTCAAACGGTTCCTCATACGGCATACAGGTGATATGCCTTGCTTTTATGCCTTTCAGCCGCAAAAGTGCCGCGAGAAGAATTGCCAGTCCGCGGCAATTCGCCTTTCCGTTGTGTTCTTCGCAGAAACGGATCTGCCCCTCTATCGTTCTGCTCCTTCCAAGTCCACTACAGCCGTCATGTCCGAAATGATCGCAGACAAAGGCAAGCACGGCAAATGCAATTTCATCGCTGTCGGGCGAAATGCCCTCAAAATACGAATCAAAATCGTATTTTTTCAGAATATCCGGCACTTTTGCGCAAAGCTCGTATGAGGACTTACCGATTTTCTCGCCGCCTGGCTGATAATCCGCATGTTCGCGGAGAATTTCCAATCTCGTCTTTTCGGTTTTCGGAACAAAAATTTCCGTCGGCGCATACCGATATTTCCCGTCCTCCGGCACATCGGAAATACGTACATATTTTACGTCGGTTTTCTTGCCGAACTGCGTGTAATATCCGCAAAGGCTATCGTCACCGTCCTCATAATGGATATGATACACCATACGGTAATGCTCGTCATTGATTTCAAAGCATAGATACTCCCCGTCCTCATAAACACAGTTCGGCTCAAAATTATAGTATCCGGAAGATGAAAAGGACATTTTCATCCTCGGCGGATTCCCTCCGAAAATATTGATGGTTTCTCCGAGCTTGAACTGCCCCAAATTGTACGGACAGCACAAAAAAGAGACTCAAGGTAGAAAATATTAAAAATTAGGCAACGAACTGACATCGCTTTTAGAGAG
>CAVESF010000047.1:0-4891 GCA_963618495.1 Acutalibacteraceae bacterium | reverse complement strand
TCCGCAGAGCGCGAAATTTTATTTCGGCGTTTTCTTTTTGACAGTTTTTTCTTTTGCGGAGGCATCAGCAAAAGAAAAAGCGGGTAGGGATTTAACTTTTTATTTTGGTTTGTTGACTATACTTTAGGTTTATATCGTAGGGCGGCGGCTTGCCGCAGTATAGATGCATAATGTAACTTTTCCTTTCTCGCGCTTTTGAATGACCAAGAGGAGTGTTCAGGGTGGCGGTGCCACCTCTGAACACTCCTTTTTCTCACGAAAAAGTACAATAAAGCGTACAATAAAAAATAAAAACCTCACTTCTGTCCGACAAGCAAAAAAGCGTTGCGCTGCAACGCTTTTTTGCTATTTATACATCTGTATTATTTTACTTTTGCCGTTACGATATATCCTCCCATATTGTCGGGTGACACTTTGACATCGCCTATGTTCTCGGGCAGATAGATAAGCCCGTCATCCGAGGTCTGATGCGAGATCATATAGTCGCCGTATTCGTAATATTTTCCGTTCTCGAAAATCCCGTAGTAATCCTCGAGCGTTATTTTCATGCGGCTGATTATCTCGGCGTGAGGATAGCCCACATAACGCAGATGCCATGGCTCATATGTGACCATCGTGGTCTTTTTTCCATAGAAAGGATAGCGTATTATAAAGCCGAAGCGCGAGCAGTTTTTATCCGTCCATCTGCCGCCGCGGCTCATCACAAACCGCCGCTGACCATAGCCGCTCGTTTTCACATCGACTGCAAAACCGCATTGATGTTCGCTCGTTCCCGCTTCGACGGCAACTGTCGGCATGCTGACATAGAGCGCCGCCTGTTCATCGTGCGTGCGAAAGCCGCTCGTCACGATAAGCTCATCTCCGCATTCTTCTTTTGCCGCGGCAAAAAGCGCTTTCAGATTTTCATATGCCTCCGTGCAGAGTGTGCGCCCGTTTCCTATCTCACACATATCAACATTTTGAAGCTCCTCCTCCGCGAGGGGATATGTCGCATTGACAAGCCAGAGCGTATAATCGGGTGTTGCCTCTGTTTTTCCTGCCATTACATCCTCCGCGGGATAAGCGGTAAGCGCGATTTCTTTTTCAGCGAGAAGATTCTTTTCTCCGCGCTTCATGCTGCCGATTATGCCGTATGCGGTGCAGACGGTTTTGCCGTAGATATCCTTTTTCAGCCCGAACTGCACAAATGCCGCGCAGGCAAAGAGCAATATCAGCACGGCAAGCACGACACATAAAATCCGCTTGCCTTTTGTCATGTTTTTCAAGTCATCACCTCCGTTTGCCTTTAACTGTATTATCTTACATAGTACAGTATATCATAGTTGACATCGTTTGTCAATATCCCATCGGGAAAATATATTCTCCCGTCGTATCTTCGGCTTTGTGCGCTGCATACTGCGTTTTTGCGGCGGTCGCCGCTATAATCTGCGCGCCACCGGCTTCGCGTAGCAGCGAAATGCAGGTATGCAACGTGCTTCCGCTTGTTATCACATCGTCGATTATTATAAATTTTCTGCCCGCAATGTCGGCATCCGCAAGTGCATAAGAGCACTCGGCGCACTCGCGCCTTTCCTCTGCCGAAGCCGCTTTTTGAGAGGAAGAACCGATGCGGACAAGCGTGCGCGCAAACGGAATATCAAGCTCCCGCGCGATATGTTTCGCCATCATTTTCGCCTGATCAAAGCCGTATTTCTTTATGTTTTTGCGGCTTCTCGGCACATAAGTCACGGTATATGCCGAAATATCGTCGCTTCCTTTGGAAAGATAGATAAGCTCCGCCAGCTCATGCGCGAGAGATTTAATCAGCCTTGCTTTTCCGCCGTTTTTGAGCGCATAGATTACTCTTCTTGAAAAATCACTGTCATAGAAGAAAAGATGAAGTACCCTGCCTGCGCCGATATCGCGGAAATCGCCCACGCAGGCACAGCGGCAATATGCCGATGTGCGCCTGCACACTGTGCATACCTCATCTCTCAGTGTGCGGTACTTTTCTTCGCATCTCGAGCAGAAAGCTCCGCGCTCTTCATCGGAAAGCACATTGCCGCAGACGGCGCATTTGCGCACGGCAAAAAATCCTGCCGCGGCTTCAATTATATTTTTCAAGCGCATAGCGTAACCCCGTATATCTCTTTGTCTGCCTGTTGTTGTCAACCATCGCCTTTGCCACCTCGCCGTTGCCGACGAGAATGACAATGCTCTGCGCTCTCGTTATCGCCGTATAGAGCAGATTGCGCGTCAGCAGCTTTGGCGTATAGCGATAGAGCGGCATGATAACTATAGGATACTCACTGCCCTGACTCTTATGCACCGTTATCGCATAGGCAAGCTCCAGCTCATCGAGCATGGCATAGTCATATTCGCATATTTTATCTTCAAAATCGACTGTGATAAGCTCCTCGGAGAGGTCTATCTTTTTTATCACGCCGATGTCGCCGTTGAAAATGCCGAAGCCCTGCGAGCCGTTTTTATTCCACTCTATATCGTAATTATTCTTTATCTGCATCACCTTGTCGCCCTCGCGCAGGGTGAAATCGCGGACTTTCTTTTCCGCTTTGCCGCGGGCGGGCGGATTTATCGCCGACTGCAGGGCGGAATTGAGCATCTCTGTGCCTGCGTCGCCCTTTCGCGATGGAGTTATCACCTGTATTCCCTCAAAAACAGTCAGCCCGTATGATTTTGGCAGGCGCTTTTTGCAGAGCTCGGCTATCGTCGCCGCCGTCTGCGCGTCTTCCTGTCGCGGCAGGAAGAAAAAGTCGCCGCTTTTGCTCTCGAGATTCATATATTCGCCATGGTTTACGGCATGTGCATTTGTGACAATCAGGCTTTCCTGCGCCTGACGGAAAATATGCGTCAGCTCGACCGTGGCAAAGCGGTCGCTTTTGATTATATCGTCGAAAACATGACCCGCGCCGACAGGCGGAAGCTGATTTACATCGCCGATGAGTATGAGCCGCGCTCCCGGCTTTATCGCTTTGAGAAGCGCATTTGTGAGTATCAGGTCTAGCATGGAAGCCTCATCTATGATGATGACATCATCCTCAAGCTGGTCGTTCTCGTTCTTGCGGAAACGGAGCTTGTCCTTCGCGCCGTATTCCATTTCGAGCAGGCGATGAATGGTTTTTGCCTCCTCGCCCGCGCTCTGCGACATCCGCTTTGCCGCTCTGCCCGTAGGTGCGGCGAGCGCTATGCGAAGTCCCATCGCGTCAAAAACGCGGATTATCGCGCGCACGACGGTGGTTTTACCTGTACCGGGTCCGCCTGTGAGGATGAAAACGCCGTTGCTTGCCGCCTGACATATGGCGCGTTTCTGGAGCACGGCATATTCCATATTGCTCTCGCGCTCTACCATGGAGATGAGCGAAAGCACATTGTCCTCGCCGAGATTTTTGCCCGCGCGGTCGAGTGCGCAGAGCTTTGAAGCGGTGTATTTCTCCGCTTCGTAATAATCGCGCAGATATGCGCATTTCATGTCCTCGTGTCGCACGCAGACTACTTCCCCGCGCGATTCCAGCGCCGCCGCCTCGTCCTCTATTTCGTTCATCTCGCATGAGAGCAGGCGCTTAGCCACGGTGCAGAGCTTATCGAGCGGCAGGAAAGAATGTCCGTTTGAGGCGGCATTGTGCATGAGCACATATTTCAGCCCCATCGCGATGCGCTCGGGCGCGTTTTTCTTCATGCCGAGGTTTTTGGCTATGGCGTCCGCCTTTTCAAAGCCGACGCCGTATATCTCGCCGCAGAGAATATACGGATTCTGCTTTATGCGCTCCACCGCGCCGTTGCCCCATTTTTTATATATCTTCACAGCCGTCGTAGGACCGAAATACTCGCGGCAGAACATCATGACATTTCTCATGCCGAATTGCGCCGCAAAAGAGGCGCTTATCTGTTCCGCCTTTTTCGGCGAAATGCCCGGTATCTCGGCAAGCCACTGCGGATTATGCTCGATAACATCGAAGCTGTCCGCACCGAACTGCGAAACTATCCTCTGTGCCGTCACCTTGCCTATACCGCGCACGGCACCGGAGGAGAGATATTTCAGTATCGCCGTCTCCGTGGCGGGCAGTTGCTTCTCATAAAACTCCACCTTGAACTGCTTGCCGAAAGTGGCATGATTTACCCAGTTGCCGAGCGCTGAGATGGTTTCGCCCTCCGAGAGATACGGCATATTGCCGACGAGCGTGAAAATCTCGTCGGACGGCGTGAATATCTCGCATACCGTATATCCGTTTTCTTCATTCTGATATATTATTTTTTCCACAGAGCCTTCCATGGAGAGAAGTCCCTCCTTGTCGGCAATACCGTTTTTCAAATCCATTTCAATCCCTCAGTCAGAATCCGTCAGATAAGCTCACAATGCACATTTCCGTGACGCGAAGCAAAGCTCTCCGCTATGCACATAATCTCGTCGAAGTGCGCATCACTTCTGTTTATATGTATCACTATCACCGTCTTTTGCTGTGCATAAGCAAGCATACTGCATCTTATATAATACTCCAAATCTTCGTAATTTGCAAATATTTCTATACGATTATTTGTAATTTTTACAAATTCGCTTTTTTCAAGCTCGTTTTCTGCGAAAAATGATATGAAAAGATACATTACTGTGGCAAACGACGAAGCGAGGAGCAAAGCGAGAATTACAGTTTCCGCAAGCTTCATGAAAAAATCTCCCTCTTTCTGCACATAATTACGATGTATCATATGAAAAATGTGATTTTTGGTGAAAAGGGGGGGAGGAGGTTTTCTTTTTCTTGTACTTTTGCATAACGAAAAGTAGAAAGGAACTGCTGAATAACTCGCCTCCAAAACTCCCGAACATTCAATCATGCATAAAATGATGAATAAAACATCAAGGATCACAAGCAAAAGTCGAAAAACAGCCACTCAAGCA
>CAVESF010000046.1:0-5157 GCA_963618495.1 Acutalibacteraceae bacterium | reverse complement strand
GGCGCGGAGAAAGACCTGCTGAAATATATGGTCGATTACTACGGCTATGTCGATGTCTACATTAAAGGCAACTGAATGAAATGAGAACAGCCGCCATGCTCGTCCGAGCAGGGCGGCTGATTCTGCGAGATGGCTTTACCGCCTTATATTATAAGGCATGAGCACTTATCAAGCGGCTCCCGCCAGAGCGGTCGGAATATGCATTTTTATGAGGTGAAAATGAAAAATTTTCGGCTTTTTTACGCAAAAATATGGATTTTTTGGGGGAACATGGTACAATTATTATAAGAGTCAGCCTTCTTTTCTGAAAATCGAGCAAAACCAGTTTATCTCCTCACGGCTCACGGCGGAAACGCCTGCCATCAGGAGCAGATACAGGATAATTGTTGCGATTATGGCGGCGGCGCATTTCGGCGCGGTATCAAGCGCAAAGCCGAAAAGGCGGCATAATATGAGAGAGAGCGAGGCGGCACCCGCGATACAGCAGACGGGTGCGGCGGTTATGGTCGGCAGGGAGATTTTTGCGCCTGTGACGGTTATCAGTCTGCCGATGCTGAGCGAGAAATTGAGTATTTCGCAGACGAAAACGCATATCACATATCCGTATATGCCGAATTTCGGCAGGAGTGTATACACGAGAGCGACGCTGACCGCGGCATCGATTATATTATAGCGCATGGAGCTGAGCTGTTGCCCCAGACCCTTGAGCATACCATCGACTGCGGTGTCGGTATACATGACGGGGATGGCGGCGGCGAAAATGCCGATATATTTTGCCGCCTGTGTGCCGGGATATATCAGATTTCCGAGCGGCTCGGCAAAGCAGATGAAAATGCCCGCCGTGCCTATGGCAAAAACCGATGCGAATTTCAAGGCGCGCTTCACGATATAGCAGATATGAGCGTTTCCGTAGACGGTTTTGTATTTCGCGTCCAGCTCGGAAAGCTCGGGGATTATCAGGCTTGCAAAGGTGATGCAGACGGCAGAGGGAAAGAGAATGAGCGGCAGTACCATGCCGTGAATCGTGCCGTAGGAGGCGAGTGCCGCCGCGGCATCGGCACCCGATTTTTTCAGCCCTATCGGGATGAGAACATGTTCTGCCGTCACAAGCCCCGAGCGCAGATACGAGCTCAGCGCTATCGGCAGGGCGATGCCGGATATCTGCGGCAGGAAATTTTTCTTTTTGCCCGAGGCGTTTTTCCATGAGAGATGTTTTTTCTTATCGGAAATATAAAGCGCGAGCATATAGAAAAACGAGAGCGCCTCTGCGATGCACGAGCCGAGAACGAGCGCAAGGCAGGCATATTCTATGCCGCGCGGCGCTATAATAAAAAGAAAGACTACTGTTATTCCTATTTTCACAAACTGCTCGGCGATTCCCGAGGCGGCATTTTTATATACGCGGCGCACGGCGGAAAAATATCCCGAAAATACATTTGAGAGCGCTATGAAAGGCAGGCTTACCGAGAGAGCGCGCAGAGAAAGTTCCGTTCGCGCGTCGCAGAGGATATTATTTGCTATCGCGCCCGAAAAGGAGAAAAGCAGAAGACCCGCGCCGATGCCGAAAAAAAGGCAATAGCCAACGCATTTTTTCATTATGGCGACGGCATTGCCGTCGTTCCCCAGACCTATCTCCTGCGAGACTAGCCGCATTACGGCAAGATTTATGCCTGAGCAGGCGAGCGTGACGGCAAAGGCATATACGCTCATGATGAGCGCAAAAAGTCCCGAACCCTCCGCGCCTATTTTGTTTGCCACATATGCGCTCCAGCAGACGGAGACCGCGCGCATGAAGATGGCGGATGCGCCCATTATCAGCGCATTCATGAAAAATTTCTTTACCCGATTCAAAAAAATCACCCCGAAATCCTTTTTGGGCTTGTACTTATAAATTTATATTCCGCGCAGGCGGAAAATATGAAGGAGGCTGCTATGTCAAAAATCAAATGGAAAGAACTTCTCACGGATGCCGCATATCTGCTCCTCGGCGGAATACTCTACGGCGCGGCGTACAATATGTTTCTCATCCCGGGAAATGTATATGTCGGCGGTGCGTCCGGCATCGCGACGGCACTCTATAACGCGGGACTTGTGCGCCTGCCGATAGGCACGATGATAATCATCATCAATATCCCGCTTATGATTTTTTTCACATATTTCTACGGCATCCGTGCGAGCATCAAGGGTATACTCGGAATGCTTGTTTCTTCACTTGCCATAGATATTACGGATATCATAGGCATATTCCCGCCCGGTGTCAATGCACCGGAGGAAAACGGATTTCTCTGTGCTGTGCTCGGTGCAGTCATACTCGGATCTTCGCTCGGCATACTGTTTTCGCGCGGATATACTACGGGCGGCACGGATATTGTCGGCTTCATCCTGAAAGTGAAATTTCCGCATTTCTCCCCGTCGAAG
This sequence comes from Acutalibacteraceae bacterium, assembly GCA_963618495.1. Taxonomy (GTDB): domain Bacteria; phylum Bacillota; class Clostridia; order Oscillospirales; family CAG-272; genus Apopatosoma. Next base: position 2,739 of record CAVESF010000046.1, on the reverse strand, counting down.
CTGATGTTTGTCTGCGACTGCGCGATAATAGCCTTTGCCGCCGTACTCACGGGTAATTATATGACGGTACTTTATTCCGCCGTTGCCGTTTTCCTCTTCACCACGGTACTCGATATGACGGTGAGCGGATTTGAAAAGGCGAGACTTGCGCTTATTTTCTCGGGTAAATATGATGAGATAGCCGAGGCTATCTCGGCAGAGCTGGAGCGCGGCATAACCCTGCTTGAAAGCGAGGGCTGGTATACGCGAAAAGAGGGACGCGCCATAGTCTGTGTCGTCAAGAAAAATGAGATTTACAGGCTGAAAAACATAATACGCGGTATAGATAAAAATGCGTTTGTCGTTCTCACGGAGGTGACGCAGGCGATAGGAGAGGGCTTCAACGAAAACGGCGGCGAAAACGTTCCGCTCTATCCCAAGCGCGGAACGAAGAAGCAAATGTGACTTTCCTGTAAAAATCACATATACCGTTGACAAAAGCCACACTTCGTTATATAATAAATCGGAAAGAAAATTCAATTATAACAGAAAGGATAAAAAATGAGTCTTATTCTTAATAAAATGAAAAATCCCGTCGGCGTTGCGGGTCCTGTCGTAACTATCGTCATGGACGGCGTAGGTATAGGAAACGGCAAGGATGGCGACGCTGTTTCCAAGGCTTATACTCCCACGCTCGATATGCTCATGACAAAATATCCCTGCCTCAAGCTCAAGGCACACGGAACGGCTGTCGGACTTCCTTCCGATGACGATATGGGAAATTCCGAAGTTGGTCACAATGCGCTCGGCAGCGGCCAGGTTTTCGCACAGGGCGCAAAGCTTGTTTCCCAGTCTATCGAGAGCGGTGCGCTCTTTGCTGGCAAGGCATGGAGCGAGGCAACCGAAAATGTGAAAGCAAATGCTTCAACGCTCCATTTCATCGGTCTTTTCTCCGACGGAAATGTACATTCCCATATCGACCATCTCAAGGCGATGATTTCCCATGCCAAGGAGGACGGTATAAAGCGCGTTCGCGTACATATCCTGCTGGACGGAAGAGATGTCGGTGAAACATCTGCGCTTGAATATGTCCGCCCCTTTGAGGAGTTTCTCTCTTCGCTCCGCTCAGCTGACTTCGATGTGAAGACAGCTTCCGGCGGCGGCAGAATGAAGATTACCATGGACCGCTACGGCGCAAACTGGAAGATGGTTGAGGAGGGCTGGCATACCCATGTGCTCGGCGAGGGCAGACAGTTCGCTTCCGCCGAAGAGGCAATCACGACCTACAGAGCAGAAACGGGCGCGATAGACCAGGATTTGCCTGCATTTGTCATTGCCGAAAACGGCAAGCCCGTCGGCACCATAAACGACGGCGACAGCGTTATCTTCTACAATTTCCGCGGCGACCGCGCCATAGAAATTTCCGAGGCATTCGAGGGCGGTGCCGACTTTGACAAATTCGACCGCGTTCGCGTGCCGAAAGTGGTTTATGCCGGCATGCTCGAGTATGACGGCGACCTGCATATTCCCTCGAGATATCTCGTTTCTCCTCCTCATATCACAAATACCATGGGCGAATACCTTGCCGGCACGGGCATTTCGCAGTTTGCAATCTCCGAAACGCAGAAATACGGTCATGTGACATATTTCTGGAACGGAAACAAGAGCGGCAAGTTTGACGACAAGACGGAAACATATGTGGAGATTCCCTCCGATATCGTTCCTTTCGAGCAGCGCCCGTGGATGCAGTGCGCTATCATCACGGATAAGCTTATCGAGGTTATCAAATCCGGAAAATATCAGTATATCCGTGCCAACTTCCCTAATGGCGATATGGTTGGTCACACAGGCAATTACGAGGCGACAATCTGCTCGATGGAAGCGCTTGACCTCCAGCTTGCAAGAATAATCGCCGCCGTTGACGAGGCAAAGGGTGTTGCGATAATCACCGCCGACCATGGAAACGCGGATGAAATGTACGAGCTTGACAAGAAGACCGGCTCCTTCAAGAAGAATGCCGACGGTTCTCCCAAGGCAAAGACGAGCCATACGCTCAATCCTGTGCCCTGCATTATCTATGACAATTTCACGGAAAACAAATACACGGTAAAGCCGCAGGCTGATTTCGGTCTTGCAAATGTTGCCGCCACAACGGTAAATCTGCTCGGCTATGAGGCTCCCTCCATGTGGAAAGAAAGCCTTATAGAAGTAAAATGAAGCAGGTAAGGCTGAAAATAAAATCGACCCAGCGCGACCCAGAGGGCGAGGAGCTTGATATAAACATCGCCTGCGATGGCACGATGGAAAAACGCGGCGGACGCATATACATAAAATATGAAGAAGATATCTCGGGCGAGGGCGATATTGTGGAAAACACGATGTCTTTTGATACGGGAGAGCGGGATATAGTCTCGCTTTCCCGCATCGGCGGCGCAAAAATGTCGTGCGTATTTGAGCGCGGCAAGAGGTATCCCTGCAATTATGAATTGCCGTTCGGCACGTTCGAGCTTGTCGTTTCTTCAAAATGCGTTGACAACAGCGTCGATTACGAAAAAGGCGGCGAGGTCTATCTCAAATATGTCATGGAATCCCGCGGAATGGTCATGCAGAATGTAAAATACAGGCTGACAGTCGAAAAAGTGTGAGCTTTTTCGACTGTTTTCCTTGCCTTGGTCATTTATTAGAAAAAACCTCAAAAAAATCGAAAAAACTTTTATAAAAAGTATTGACAAGAGGAGGATAATGTGATATACTGGTCAA
>CAVESF010000045.1:0-5521 GCA_963618495.1 Acutalibacteraceae bacterium | reverse complement strand
ATTATATCAGACTTTTTTCAGATATGCTCGTTCTTTTTTTATTTTCTTTAGCTTATCCGTGGTTCCCCCAACTTTTATTATAGAACAAAAAACACCCTTGACAAATCCGAAATCCCTGGAGCATATGCTCTCGGACCTTCGGGTTACTTTTATTTTTCAAGTTTTGCGTTTGTCTTTGCCATGAATTTTTCACTCTTGATGATGAAGCGCTCGTGCGTGCCGCTTCCTATTTCGCCGCATTCGTCATATGCCGAAACGGAGAAAACAAGCCTTCTGCCGTCTACTTCGGTGAGCGTGCTTTCACAGTAGACGCGCATGCCTATCGGTGTTGCCGATGTATGCCTTATATTCAGCGCTGTGCCGACGGTAGTTGTGCCTTCCTCAAGATACGGCGCTATGCTTTCCGATGCCGCGCCCTCCATGAGCGCGACCATCGAGGGCGTCGCAAAAACGGGGAGAAGTCCGCTTCCCATCGCCTGCGCCGAAAATTCACTTGTCACGATGGTTTCTTTTCTGCCTTTTATTCCTGTCTCCATAATGATTTTTCCTTTCTTAAAATATCCGTTTTATCTGAATTTCGCAAGTCTGTTTTTGAATATCAGCGCCACGGGATTTTTCAGGTGGCTGTCCAAATCGACCTGGTTTATGATGATTTTACCCTTGCCGTATGATTTTTCCGCGGTGGCATGAGCGGGGTAGAGCTTCTGACCCCATGCGCTTCCGCGGAAATTGTTTCCGCTTGTGAGTATCGGCGTGAAATCATCGCTTCGGAATGTTGCCCTGAGCAGAGGTGTCATCATATCCTCGTCCTCATTATACCAGAAGCGGAAATCCTCCGCTTCAAAGCCTGAAACGAGTGGATGCCCTGTTTTTCTCGAGACAAAATGGAGCGGACGCATACCGCAGTTTTTGACGATGACTTCGCTTCCCGCGATATCGTATGTTCCTGCGGGAATGCCGCTTATCACGAGCGTTTCGCCGCTCATGACTCTTGCCAGAAGTGTTTTTTCGTCCTTTGCAAATTCCTCGTAGGAAACAAATATCGCAGGCGAAAAATCGGCTTCCTCGCGCTCGAAAATCTCGATAGGCTCATCGTTGTAGTGCAGTACGTTGCCGTTTTTGTCAAGCAGAGCAGCGCGGAAGATGTATTTTTCTCTGCCGCTTACCTTGGGTGCGGAAAAGACGGCTTTGCCCTGCATAAATGAGGAATTTTTATCGAAATCGGCGGGAAATTCCGCGAACGAAACGAGCCTGCCTTCGGAATTTATCAGCTCGGCGCGGAGCGTATGCCCGCATGAAACCTCATACGTATCGTTGCATATCCATATTTCTATCTCGGCTTTGTCGCCGGAGAAGAATGACTTTCTGTCCGTGCGCAGGCTGACCATAAGCGGCGTGAGAGCATCGCGGTAGACATAGAAAGCCGGCTTGGGATTTCGCTCACAGTCGACTATCGTTTTCATCCATCCCGAGGGCCATGCATCGATGAAAAGATGGATGGCAAAGGTGACCATGTCGCTGTTACGGCGGAAAGCTTCTGTCTGGAGCTTTGTACCGACGCACTGGTGGCGCTGACTTGCCGCTACCCAGCCCTCGAGCGTTTCCTGCCTGTCATAGAAGAAATACGACATATTGCCGCTCTGCGAATTAACTATCCTGTCGGGATCCCAGTTCTTTTCCTCTTCGGGCGTCTGAGGGAGCCACTCCGCGGGATAACGGCGTCGCATCAGCGAAACGGGGTCAAGTCCCTCGGCGCCGTATTCTCCGCAACCGTAATACCAGCCGTCGGCGATGCCGAGCCAGTATCCGCGGTAAACACGCCCCATGTCTATGCCGTGTCCGTTATACCACATGGTGTAGGTGTGGTTGTCAGGCAGTGTGGATGATGGCGGGTCATAGTCGCCGTCGATATGCTTTATCGCCCTGTCGGGATTGAGCAGGAGAACGGCTTTGTCGCAGGCGGAGAAGAAATCTTCAAGCTCGCTCCGCACAAAATGCCTGTGCGGCTTGCCGGAAGCGTTTGCAAAAGGCTCGTTTATATACGAGGTGAGCACTGTGCAGGCATAGGGGCGGATAAGCCGCTCCATATCTTCGCACATGCCGAGCGCGGTGGCAAATTTTGTTCTGCGCATATTTGTAAAGAGCGGCAGGTCTGTCTGTATGAGCAGACCTATCGTGTCGCAGAGTTCATATATCTCTTTCTGCACGGGACGCTGTGTCAGCCGCAGGAAATTCATATTGCAGGCTTTTGCCATGAGCATATCATAGAGGAGCATGTCGAAATCTCCGCGCATGACATCCTGCTGTTCATAGCCCATCGTGTTGGCACCGCGCAGGCGCATCGCCTTGCCGTTCAGAAAAAACATGCCTTTTTTGCCGCCGTTCTCGCCTGTTTCAAAGCTTCGCATGCCGAATGTACGCTCGGCGCAGTCGGCTTTTCTGCCGTCGACTGTGAGAGTGGCAAGCGCTTTGTAGAGATATGGCGTGTCCTGTTCCCAAAGTCGTATGTTTTCCATTTTCATGCGCATGCGGATGAGGCTCGCGCCGCGATAAAATGAGAGAATCTGCTTTTCCTTCATGCGCTCGGGATTTTCGAGGTCGCAGGCGCGGATGATGTTTCCGTTGTCGTCGCCCGAGAATGTTATCGGAGTATATTCGAAATCTTCGAGCACTTTTTCCTCAAAATTTTTGCCGTATACGGAGAAAGAAAGGCGCACATCTTTCGGCGGGATATAATCGCAGTTGTATATTTCGCACCATATTTCGTATTCGCCGCTTTTCGGCATCGGGCGCACGAAAAGGTCGGATATAAACATCCTGTCGCGTATCTCGGTATAAACGCCCTGATAGATTCCCATCCCGGGCGGGCAGTGGTGCCATCCGAACGCCGCATCGTCATATCCGGGACCTGTGGCGGCATACATTTTGTCGCCCTCCAGCCGCATATTGTCGTGGTCGGGCGCGCTGTTGCCGTTATAGGGGTAGTCGTTTTTAACGACAACGAGAAGTGAGTTCTTGCCTTTTCTGCAAAGCCCGCTTATGTCAAATTCAAACGGAGCGAAAAAGCCCTCGTGTGTGCCGGCGAGATTGCCGTTTACATAGACTTCACAGGCATAGTCCACACCGTCGAAATGCAGAAATGCGGCTTTCCTGCAGGGGATTTCGCCTGTTTCAAATTCCGTGCGGTAGTATGCCGTTTTGTCCCCGATGGGACCACGATAGTGCGGAATGGTAACGTTTTCCCATTCGCCCTCGCCCGCAATGACGGACAAGATATTGCCTTTGTCCGCTTCGGTCTGCACGCGATAGTCGAAATTTCGCAGAACGGTGCGGATGCGCGTTTTTTCGCATTCGGGCGCGAGATCCTGCATAAAAGGCTCGTATTTCAGCCGCAGCTTTTCTATTTCCGCATCAAGCTCTTCTCGGGTACTCATTTTGGCGGGAACGCGGAGCGGGCTTTCGCCTTTCGCATCCGAAAGAGGGAACGAGATACCGTTCCACGGAGTCGGTGTCGGAAATCTCAGCGGCGCGCGTTTTGCGCCTATATCATTTGCGGCGATAGCGCCGAAAAAATCAGCCATATATAATCTCCTTTTCAAGATAATATTACAGGTAAATTAAATCATATTATCCGCCAAAAGTCAACAGATATAAATAATTTTCTGCAAGATTGACAATAATCGCAAAAGATGGTATACTTATAAAGCAAAAAAGAGAAAAGGAGGAGAAGCGGATGAAAATCCTGATATCTGGGATAACTATGGCGGCGGCGGGTACGGAGCGTTCTTTTCTCAATTATGCCGAGTCGCTCGACCGTGAAAACTATGAAATAACGCTTTTTCTCGCCGAGAAGAGCGGCGCGCTTCTGCCTTGTATCCCCGATGGCATAAAAACCGAGGAAATGAAATCGGGCGGCGCACTTTTCACGATGAACGGCAAAAACGCGAAGAGCGTTCTCTTGCGTGAATTTGTATGGAAGCACCCGCTGTGTGCGCTGAAAATCGCACGCTATCTTCCTTTATATATAAGAAACCGCGGATTTGCCGCTATGAGGATATGGCTTTGCGCCATGCGCTCACTTCCACCGCTCGAGGGTGAATACGACGAGGCGGTGGCTTATTGGGGCGATAAGACAATGTTCTTTGTCGCCGATAAGGTCAGCGCAAAGAAAAAGACGGCATGGCTTCATTTTGAATATGATTATCCGCCGCGCGAGGATGCTCTCTATGGCGAGTATTTTGAGAAATTTGACATCATTGTATGCGTTTCGCACCGAAGCGTCGAAATGCTCCGCAAAAAGTTTCCGCATATTGCGGAGCGCTTTACTTATTTTGAAAATGAGATAAACGAAAATCTTATCCGTCGACTCGGTGATGCGCCTTGTCCCGAAATGGAGACTTCGGCTGTGAAACTGCTTACTGTCGGGCGGGTGAATCCCGTAAAAGGATACGACATCGCGCTTCCCGCTGTGGCAAGTCTGATAAAGGATAGATTTGATATAAAATGGTATATTGTCGGTGCATGCGACGATTCGGGCTATAAGGCGGAGCTTGAGAGGGAAGCGGAAAGGCTCGGCGTGCGCGAAAGATTGATTTTTATCGGCGAAACCGATAATCCGTATAGGTTTATGCGCGCGTGCGATGTGTATCTTCAGCCGTCAAGAAGCGAGAGCTGCGGGCTTGCCTTGCGTGAGATGTCGGTTTTCGGGAAAATGGCGATTTGCACCGATATCCCGTCGGCGGCAGGCATAAAAAACTGCCTCATATGCGAAAAAACGAGCGATTCTGTCTTTGAATCGCTGAAAAGATCTCTCGACAGTCAAATAAAATGGCGGTTTTTGAGATAAAATCGCAATATTGGAAAAAATCGAAAAAACTTTTATAAAAAGTATTGACAAGAGGAGGATAATGTGATATACTGGTCAAGCCGCTTCGGAGAGGAGCGGCGGAACGGTCTTTGAAAACAGAACAACAACGAAAAAGACAAGGAATCTCGTTAATAGAGAACTTTGAACACAAAGTACAAGAAGTAAGAAGAAGCTAAGAAAAAAAGCTCTGAATACGGTTTAGGCATCGGAGGAGACTTCGGTGAATAAATACAATATTTAGAGAGTTTGATCCTGGCTCAGGATGAACGCTGGCGGCGTGCTTAACACATTCAAGTCGAACGAAGTCATATTGGTCAATCCTTCGGGAAGCGCCGATAAAACTTAGTGGCGGACGGGTGAGTAACGCGTGAGCAACCTGCCTTAATGAGGGGGATAACACCTGGAAACGGGTGCTAATACCGCATAAAGTATCGTCTTTGCATGGAGAAGATACCAAAGCTGAGGCGCATTAAGATGGGCTCGCGTCCGATTAGACAGTTGGTGAGGTAACGGCTCACCAAATCAACGATCGGTAGCCGGACTGAGAGGTTGAACGGCCACATTGGAACTGAGAGACGGTCCAGACTCCTACGGGAGGCAGCAGTGGGGAATATTGGGCAATGGGCGAAAGCCTGACCCAGCGACGCCGCGTGA
>CAVESF010000044.1:0-7200 GCA_963618495.1 Acutalibacteraceae bacterium | reverse complement strand
AGCGCGTCTTGCCCGAGCGGCGAGCGGATTTGTACAAAATCAACAAATTATTGCCATATTCAAATTTATGCACCTTTCACAAACTTTCAAAAATGTAAAATTTACTATTGACTTTTGCCATGACAGATAGTCTTGCATTCTGCGAGGAAAAATGGTATAATAAAGCCATTGCAGCAAGACTTGCAAAAGGAAAGGGACGCGATATATGTTACCGATAATTTTAGCAATAAGCGATGAGGACGACCGTAATTTTGTCGGAGATATTTACAACAAATACGGGAAGCAGATGTATATTATAGCTTTTGATATACTGAAAAAGAAAGAGAATGCGGAGGACTGTGTTCATGATGTATTTGTCAAAATAATCGATAAGCTCGATCGCTTTAAAAATGCATATCAAGATGACAATCTCATAAAGCTACTGGTGATTGCATGCAGAAATACTGCACTTGACAAATATGAGAAAAACAAGCGATTAGCAAGTTCGCAATTTTCCCGAAACACATTTGATGAAGATGGCGAATCATCGACAATTGATATTCCGGATTTTGCTTCAAATGTGGAGAGAGTTGTTATGAACAGCTATACCTGTGTATATGTAAAGGATTTAATCAATAGTCTGGATTATAAATACAGAGATGTGATTGTGTTGAAAAGCATTGGATATAACTATGATGAAATAGCATGTATTATCGGCATATCTCAAGCGCTTGCCCGCAAACGATATTCAAGAGCGAAGGCAATGATTTTGGATATGGGAGGTGAGGCGCTTTATGAGTACAGAGAATAATGATAAGCTGGATTTGCTTATTGCTTTTTCAGCCAACGATTGCGGAAATGACGATGTGGAGATGTTCAAAAATCTTGATACATCCGGCGTTATATTAAGCAGTGATTTTTATGCTAAACAAAGGCGGTTAGTCGGCAGATATAAGCGCAAGCCAAAACTTGCTTTATTAAAAAAGTGCCTCATGCGTGCGGCGGTCGTTTTGTTGGTTATTATGTCGGTCGGATTTCTTACTTTGATGGCAATTCCGAATCGTCGCAATGCGATATTCGAAGCTGTCATCGAATGGTATGATGATTATATTTCTGTTCGTTTTGAGTCGAGTGGCGGTGAAAATTTTAATGGTACAGACACTTCATCAGAAACCGGCGGAGAAACAGGCAATTCTAATATTGAGATTACGCCGCCGACAAAAATCGAAAGGGTTATGAAACCGACTTATATTCCGGATGGTGCAGAAGAGGAGATTGTTAAAAACAGTTAATCAGGTGTTGTGATAGATTATTATTTGGGCGATGATTTAATATTATCATTTACTCAGACTATATACAAACGAAAGGAAATGCTGTTTGATAATAATGTAAAGGCTTCTTGCGATATAGAAGTAAATGGATTTAAAGCGGTTTTGCTTGATTCTGAAGCAAATGGAAAAACTATTATTTGGACTGATGGTGTATATTACTATTCTGTTTATTTATCGTCGCTTGATGTGGAAGAAATGGTTAGCATAGCTTCAAGCGTTCAATAAAAATATTTGAAAAAAGTCGGAAATTGTTGTCACAATTTCCGACTTTTTTCGTTATATGTAGCAACTAAAACTTATTTTTGGAGGAAATTATTATGTTGAAAAAGAAAAGTATTAAAAGAGTTGTGACCATTTGTCTCGCTGCGGTAATACTATGCGGATGTTTATCATCTATATCGGTCGTAAATGCAATTGTGGCTCCATATAATGGACGGCAATCTTATCGATTGACATAAACATGACTTTTGATGGCAACACCGGTGATGCGCTGGGGATTGCCAGAAAGCAGACTTCGGCATCAAAAATCGAAGGAACTGTATATGTCTATAAGCTTGTCGGCGATGAATGGATTTATATAGACGAAGTGGTATGACAGCAAAACGCGGGGAACTCTTGCTGTAGGCGATACATTCCCTTGCGAAAGCGGTGTTACATATAAAGCGGTTTTTGTTGTTACTGCATATGTCGGAACCACTTCCGAAACAGAAACAGTGGAGTATATTGAAATATGTCCGTAACCACTATGCTCGGCTGAAGTAAAAATATTCTCGGTATTATTACTTCGGTTTAATATTTTTAAAGTAAATGACAACCTGCAAAATATTATTTTAAGAGAGGACATGGAATATGAGCGGAAAGAGAAAATGCGCAAAGGCATTACTGCGTAATGCTATTATCTTTTTGATGACATTTGCAATGATTATGACAGCACCCGGGCTTGGCATATGCCTTTCGGCAATTGACATATCAAAGCGCGGCACTGTGACGCCGATTACCGATATAGCCGGAAAATTTGAGGAAATATCGGGTATTGACGAAATTGACCTGACAGATGCCGTATATTACAGCAAACCGCAGAATTTATCCGAAGTCGGTAAATTCAAGGAGGCACTTAAAAACGGAAAAGTCACGCTTGTAACGGGAAAAAGAGCCGAGGAGATATCCGCGGCGCTTTCTCATATATTGCCCGATTTCTATAAAAAATCGGCAGATGAGGTCATGACCTCGACCGACACAGACAGCGGAAATGTACGCGTTGCGGACATGACGAAATATCTGAAAAACGAGTATATACCGATGACTTTCGGTGTTGCCAAAAATGAGAGCATCGATGTCATGACGGGAAATCTCTCGCTTTCTTTTCCGCTTGCCACAATAGCCGGCGCGGGCGGTGCCGATCTTTCTCTATCTATTTCATATAATTCCTCCGACAGCGGAATCACTGATAAATCATGGGGCGAAACTTTTTATACCTCGTATTATGTCCGCTACGGAGAGCTGCTTGTTATCGAAGAAGATGAAAATGATAGTGGATATGAAGAAATAGACGAAGACAACTCCAAAAAGGAAAAACGCTATATCGGAGAAAACTCCATAAAATATTTTGCTACAGAGCAGGATAAGCTTGCATGGATGGGTCCTTACGCGATTCCCAACGGAATACCTGTGATATATGAGGAACAGGACGCGATGTATTATCCCGCTGTTATATTGGAAGAGGGCACATTTGAATCACCAGTTCCCATGTCAAAGCCGAAAATCTATCTTGCCGATTCAAACGGGCTTGCTCCGGGCTGGCGGTTTGATATACCCGTGCTTGAAAAGCTTGACAATCCGTCGGCTTCGGCATCGGATTCGACCTCTTCAAATTCGACTTCAAAGTTAAATTGCGGTCACGAGCCGGAGACCGGCGAATCAACGCCCGATGTATTTTATCTTCTCCATTTTGGCGGCAGCAGTTATCGCATAAAAAATCTCGAGTTTGAAAACAGAAAAACCACCGATTTGTCGATAGAAGAGGTCGATATTACCGTGTGCGAAAGAAGCGCCGCGTTTCTTCTCACCGCAAAAGACGGCACAAAATATTATTTTGATGCCGACGGTAATATCATCTGCTCCGAGGACAGATTCGGCAGAAAAATAAAATATACATTCACTGTTATCGGGGAGAAACCGCATCTTTCATCGATAACCGATGATTTCGGCAGAAGCATTACCGTCACATATGTCGGCGGTGTGATTTCTTCCGTAAGTGCGCTGGGAAATGCAACGGTTTCATTTGCGGCGTCCGGCTCAGACTTTTCAAGCCGCACTATAAATTCCATAAGCTACGGCGGAGAAACAACATCTTTTAACTATCTTGAAAATACAATCGGAAAATCGGCATTATACGGCAGATTTGATGTTGAAACAGTCGGAGAAGAAGTAATCGCGAGCATAGATACGGAATATCGCCTGATTTCGCAGGTTACATATCCAAACGGCGACAAAACCGACTATGTATATGACACTACATATGCGGAGTGGGGCACGGATGGGCTTGAAGAGCTTTTCACAATATCATCGAGAAAAGACACCGTTTCCGGTGCGGTCAGAAATCTATATACTTACAGCAACAGCGGCGGATATTATATAATGCAGGCTCTTTCCGGCATAAGCGCAGAGGAAAGAGATATGTATTGGGCGGGCTTTTCTTCCTATACAAATGATATCACATCGGGAAACAGAATAGTCCATTATACATTCAATGAGGATAATCTCTGCATAAACGAAAGTACAACGCACAAACTTTCCGACGGAAAGGAGCTTATGCTGAGCGAGACTGACACGACCTACAATTCATATAAGCTGAAAAGTAATGTTGTATACAGAAATTATGGCTCTGGCGGAAGCGCATCGTGCGTATCATCGGAATCTTTCTCCTATGACACAAAAGGGAATATCACATCCCACCGCGACGCCACAGGAAATATCAAATCGTATACATACGACCCGCTTTATTCTCTCGTTATAAACGAGACCTCAAGGCAGAACAGCACCACCGTTGTAACAAAGGAATACACCCTCACGGATGATAAAAAATCTGTAGCGACAGAAAAGCTTTTTGCCAATGACACACTCATATCGCACTTTGACTATACATACAATGCACGCGGCAATGTTTTGACAAAGACAGAGCATCTCGGCATTGTCAATGTCATGACAAATTACACATACGGAACAGGCGTGCCGTATCTTGCAAAAACGGCTATCGGGAACACGCAATATTTCGAAAGTTATACATACGATGCCGCAGGCAGAAAACTGACTGTTACCAACGCTCTGAATAAAACAACCGCTTCGGCTTATGACACGCGCGGCAGACTGCTTTCCGTGACATATCCGAACGGCAGCACGGAAAGCTACTCTTACAATATCGCGTCAAATACCAACACCGTGACTTCGCGCTCGGGGCTGGTGCTTGTTTATGCATATGACGGATACGGCAATTTGCTCTCCGTAAAGAAAGACAACGAAACGCTCGAATCCCATACATACGACGAATACGGCAGACTTGCCTCCGATATAAAATATAACGGCGGCAAGACCGTATACGCATATGATGTGCTTGACAGGCTCGTTTCAAAAACCGAATATGACTCATCAAATGCCATCGTCATGCGCACAAATATCAGCTATTCCATATCGTCCGACAGACTTTTCAAAACGCAGACTACCGTAGTGGGCGACAGCAATGCACCCTCCGTCACCTCGGCGGAATATACAGACGGTCGCGGGTTTGTCGTGCGCAAATCCCGCATGAACGGCACCGACGAATATGCGGACAGCTACACATATGACAACTTCGGCAATGTTACCGCCGTGACTCTTCACTCTGGAGAAACGACAAGCTATACATATGACTGCATGGGCAATGTGACAAGCACGACAGATGCTCTCGGTAATATAACGACAAATACATATGATTCCCGCGGGAATCTGCTCACCGCAACCGACGCGCGCGGAAATACTGCCGTATGTACCTATGATATCTACGGCAGAAAAATAAAAGAAGTCACACCGCTTGAGGGTGGAACTTCGGGCGAGACAATATATACATATGATATTCTCGGCAGGCTCACAGAGGAGAAGCGCAGGATAGGCACAGCAGGAAGCGCAACATATTCGCGCACGGTGAATGAATATGATGACATGGGCAATCTGATTTTAGCCAAGGCATACGATGGAGAAACGGAAGCGCTTGTCAGCACATATACATACGATGCGGCGGGCAACATGCTCACCATGACAGCAGGCGGAAAGTCGACAAGCTACATTTATGACAGCTTCGGCAGAAAAACCAAGATAATTGACGCACGCGGCGCAGAGGAAACATATACATATCGTCTTGACGGCGCCCTCATTGAAAAGCATGATCGCAACGGCACCAAATTCACATATACATATGACAGCATGCTCCGGCCCATTGAGGATAAAGCGGAGAAAGACGATGAGACGCAGGTAATATCATATACCTACACAGCCACAGGCGCCGTGCGCTCCAAGGCAAACGAAACCGCGACATTGCTCTATACATATGATTCCCTCGGCAGAGTGGCATCGGAAACCGAGATAAGCGGCAATACCTCCGCGAAAAACGAATATTTCTATAATTCGCGCGACCTGCGCACAGACCATAAGCTGTACAGAAACGACCTGCTTGTCAGCTGGATGGGATATGAATATGATGCGCTCGGCAGAGTAATATCCGCTTATATCAAGGAAGAAATAAGGACTCCCACATATTATCCCGATTATAGCGGAAAGTGGCATGTTGTGCCGTCTTCGGGCGAAGAATATGATATGAATTTCACTCTTTCCGATACACCTCCGGAAATACATAGCGTGGAGATTACAGATACACGCACAAATACCAAAAAGTATTTCTATGCTCTTCCGGAGTGGGAATGGGATGAGGCAGACGGCGCTTATCATAGCGGCACAGTCACCCATGACGGAACGAACTTCACGGGAACATACGGAATATATCAGGAGCTTGAAACCGAGAGCCATGTATATAACTACTCTCAGATAACAACATATCCCGCGAGTGGATTGTCGGCAAGTGAATATTCCGAGCGCATCTATATTTTCAATGATAATAATGAAATCGAATATACGGTATATGTAAAATGGCTACTGTATCAGGGTGCTTCTGACGAGCTTGCTGTTATATATTATGTTCGTGCGGGCGCGCATGATCTGGGTGAAAACAGTTTCGTTTCACCGACATACCGTACGGAAATCGTTTCATATGAGCCGTTTGTAAGATATACATACGATGCCGTGGGCAATCGCACAAGCGAGATAAAGGACGACGGCAGTATCGTTACATATACATACAATGCGGCAAATCTGCTGAAAACTATGATGACAACTGTAGGCAATGAGATTCAGCAGAGTGATACATATACATATTATCTCGATGGTAATGTAAAGAGCATCAAAGATAAAAATAACGCAGAGACAATATATACATATGATAGCCTCGGCAGAATAAAATCCGAGAAAATACTTGACGGCACTAACCAATGTATGATATCATATACATATGACAGTGCAGGCAACCGCGCGACCAAGGAGAGCAACGGTACTACGACAACATATACATATGATGCGAATAACCGTCTGATAACCGAATCAACTCCTGTGCAGGCAAAGACATATACATATGATGCCAACGGTAATCAGCTGAATGCTATGGTCGATGCCAACTACGCGGGCTCATATGAATATGACCTCTGGAATATGCAGGTTGAATATTCACTGGACGGCGTGGAAAAGGTATATTACACCTATCGTCCCGACGGACTGCGCCGCTCGGTGCAGGGCAGAGTGCATATATGGG
>CAVESF010000043.1:0-7306 GCA_963618495.1 Acutalibacteraceae bacterium | reverse complement strand
TAATCGGCTTCGGGAATAACGGGAATATAAAATCCGTCAAACTTTCGCTTCTCTTCAGTAAGCATATCAACCCTCCCTTTGTTGTTTGCGCCCTGAAAGACTGCCGTGCGCAAAGCTACATTTATCAAGATCACTTATTTGGTTTCAATATATCATATTGCTTCGATTTTGTCCCCACCCTTTTGGGCAAAAAGGGTGGGGAAAGCAAAAATATTTTTGCTTTTTCACCGATATCGGCAGTGTTCATTCGCTCTCAAAACAAAGCGGCGATGATATGTGTCGTGTGAAAAAATCTTTTTGCTTTCTTCCTGCTCTTTCGCTTGATTTATATCCTCTCTTGTGATATAATTAAATAAATATCCAAAGTAATAGAAGGGCTTCCCCGCCTTTCGATATATGAGCTATACGATAACTATAGTTTTCGCACAGTTGTCCCCCTCCCTTTTTCTCAAAAAGAGTGAAAACAGCGCAATTCTACCCAAAGGAGACTCTGAAATGAAAAAATCACTTGCTTTACTGCTTGCCATATTTTTTACTTTACTTTGCTTTTCCGGCTGTCAAAAGGATACCCTGCTCGATCCGCAGGATCCTGTTGTCCTGACCATATGGCACACCTACGGCGAGCAATCCGATTCGCCCATGAACCGTCTGATCGACAAATTCAATTCAACTGTGGGCAGAGAGCGCGGCATCGTCATCAAAACCACGCTGATGACCGTAGCCGCCAAGATCAGCGACCGTCTGTCCGAAGCGCAGAGCGGCGCCGCCGGCGCGATACCGCTTCCTGATCTGTTCTTCTGTCATAATAATGATGCGGCGGCGTTCGGCGCAGATAAATTGCTCGATTGGCAAGATTATTTTTCCGAGGACGAGATTTCCGCCTTTGTTCCCGATTTTCTTGCGGACGGCATGGTGGAGGATATGCTCGCCGTGCTTCCCGTTTCCAAATCCACGCATGTACTCTATCTCAGCGGAGGTGAATTTGACCGCTTTTCGGCGGCTACAGGCGTGACTTATGATGACCTTGCCACATGGGACGGTTTCTTCTCTGCCGCAGAAAAATACTATACCTATTCCGGTGGAAAGCCATTCTGCGCCTTTGACTATCTTATCCGCGCGGTAGAGCTTTACGCTTTGTCAAGCGGCGCAAATACCGACTCCTTTTATAAGGACGGCTGGTATGACTTTTCAAATGAGTCGCTCAAGGCGGCATATCTGCGTTTTGCCGAAGCTATCGCCCGCGGACACATCGTCGTCGCCGATCTGTATTCCAACACGCAGGTGATGACAGGCGAAACTCCCGCCGGAATGGGCTCGTCGGCAGGTATTCTCTATTACAACGACACAGTGACCTATCCCGACAACACCTCCGAGCCGATGAAACTCATGGTGTGCCCCATGCCCTATGCCAACAGCGCAAACAAGACGGACACTCAGGCGGGCGTCGGTCTTTGCGCCGTCAGGACAAACGCAAAAAAGGCTGAGGCGGCATCCGTTTTTGCCCACTGGCTGACCGATGGTGAACGCAACCTTTCGTTTGCCGCTGAAACAGGCTATATGCCGGTGACTGTCGACGCCTACGCAAAACTCGGCGATTACACCTTCGGCGATGAAGGATACCGCAGACTCTATACCGTACTGAATACGGTCAAAAGCGAATATAAACTCTTTCGCGAGCCCTCATATACCGGCTACTACGGCAAAGTGAACGGGCTTTACGCCGAGATACGTAAGCTTCAGTCCTCGCTTCCCGCAAGGGAGCAAAGCGGAGAAAGTGCCAAAGTGCTTGCCATAGAGCTATGGGAGCTTTTTCGCGCGGTGAAGTAAAGGAGGAGGCGCTTGAACAAATTATCATTTCGTCTGCCGAGGCAGAGTCTGCGGACAAAACTGATTCTGTATATGCTTGTTCTCGTTTTTCTGCTTCTCATTCTGCTCGCATGCTGTCTGTCGCTTTTCGATCGGTTCAAAACGCCAAAAGGCTCACTCGCGGAACGGTTGGATACGCAGGCGATGAGCTTTGAAAAGGAACTGCTCTCTCACAGGAACAGATTAATCACCATCGGCACGTATCTGTCCGAGGACGCATCGACTTTGGTAGGAGAATATCTTTCTGACACAGGCATATCCTTTGACGGACTGTCTGATATCGCGCACCTCACTGCTCTGCAAAAGCGACTGATAGAGCCTCTCCGCCAGTATCTTCTGCAGGCGGATTGCTCCGGTGCTTTTATCCTTCTGAACGCCACGGCGGGTTCAAACTCAGCCGAGCCGTCACGCAGCGGGCTTTATCTTCAGGTAAACGGGTATGAGAGCGACCGTCGCGAAATCATTCTCTATCGAGGAAGCTCCTCTGTGGGCAAGGAGCATGGTATCATGCCTCACCGTAAGTGGCGGATGGAAACGCAAAGCAATGTTATCCCCGACTGGACCGATGAAAAAAGCGATCCGTCCCTGCCTCTTGCCCTTGCATATCGCTTTACCGACATTTTCACTCTGCCGGGAATGTCCGAGAAAGCGACGCTCCTTATGCTTCCTTTACGGAGCAGTGACGGAAAAACCATCGGAGTGTGCGGATTTGAGATGTCCGAGAGTTGCTTTGCCCGTCTGCACAGCCAATCCACGAAGCTTCCGCACTTCACGGGACTCATGTCGTACGATGATGGGGACAGCATTTCGGCTTTCCTTTCCTGCGGCTCAGACGACGGCTATTACTATGCGCCGAGCGGCACGATTACCGCTTCCGATTTCGGTGGTGGCATCCTCCTTTTGAAGGATGACGGAAACATCTGTCTCGGTATGAAGCGCACCTATACGGACGCGCTCACAGGAACCGGCTTTACAACGATAGTAATGACAAACAAAAGCGATTACGATCGCACCGCAACGGACGCCGCAGTCAAAAACATCATGCTGATCGCTCTGCTCACGGCATTGTCTGTTGCCTTCTGCATCTTTTTCAGCCGCAGCTATCTTTCTCCCGTGCTGAGATCTCTCGACCGACTGAAAAAAGACGACGGCCTTTTCCATCATGGAGCATCCACCGAGATAGACGATCTTTTTGCCTTCCTTGCCGAAAAGGACAAAGACAGGCAGTCTGTCATTGACGGTCTTCGGCGCGAAATGGCAGAAACAGACTGCGCGCTGTCAAGGCTGCAAACCGAACAGATAAAGCTGCAAAAGGAATACGAGCGCGCCAAAACGCAGATTTCCCGTCTGACCGCCTCCGCAATGCAGGAGGTCGATCCCGAAGGCTATGCTCATTTTACCGCAAACCTCTGCCGACTGACGCCGAAGGAACGCGAGATCTTTGATCTTTACCTTGCGGGCAGAAACGGCAAAGAAATCCTGGAGTTGCTACGGATCAGCGAAAATACATTGAAATACCATAACAGGCACATCTACGAAACTCTGAATGTATCCTCACGCAAGGAGATGCTCCGCTATGCATCGATAATGGAAAAAGATTCGGCGGCGAAAAACACCGAATCCGGCAGTCGATGCGGAGATGACAAAGAGCAGGAATCTTCCGTTAATTGAATAACTGATATACAAAAATCCACAAAAAGAGCTGCAGCCGCTACTGTGCACTCCAGAAGTCAGACGCTTTTGAGTACATGTCAGCGTCTGCGGCTTATTTTTTATGAGTTTGTTTTCCGAAAAACAAAAACCGCTGTTTTTTATAAAAAATCATCCCTCCTCTTGACAAAAAGACTTTTTTCAGATATAATGTTATTAGGAGCTTATCCTAATAACAAAAGAAGGAGTGACACAATCATGAGCACAGAAAACAAGTACGCAGGCACACAGACCGAAAAGAACCTTTGGGAGGCATTCGCCGGAGAATCGCAGGCAAGAAACAAGTACACCTACTTTGCGTCGGTCGCAAAGAAGCAGGGCTTTGAGCAGATTGCCGCTCTGTTTCTGAAAACGGCGGAAAACGAAAAGGAGCATGCCAAGCTCTGGTTCAAAGAGCTGTGCGGCATCGGCGATACGGCACAGAATCTTGCCGCCGCAGCCGCAGGCGAAAATTACGAATGGACAGATATGTACGAGGGCTTTGCAAAAACCGCCGAGGAAGAAGGCTTTACAGAGCTTGCAAGACGTTTCCGTCTGGTAGCCGCCGTGGAAAAGCATCACGAGGAGCGCTACCGCGCTCTGCTCCGCAATGTCGAAGCGGCAGAGGTATTTGCAAAGAGCGAGGTCAAGGTGTGGGAGTGCCGCAACTGCGGACATATCGTCATCGGTACAAAGGCTCCTGAGGTCTGCCCGACATGCAATCACCCGCAGAGCTACTTTGAACTTCACGAGGAAAACTACTGATATGGCAAGAGGAGGTATGTATCATGAAACAGAACTTTTTCATTTGCAACCACTGCGGAAACATAGTCGCCTTTGTCAGGAACAGCGGTGTTCCGGTTGTCTGTTGCGGGGAGAAAATGCATGAGCTGATTCCCTGCACCACGGATGCTGCAGCCGAAAAGCATGTTCCGGTTTATACCGTTACCGACGGCACCGTCAGCGTGAAAGTCGGTTCGGTGCTTCATCCGATGAGTGAGGAACACCACATCGAGTGGATCTCCCTGCAGACAAAGTACGGCAACCAACGCAAGGAGCTTTGTCCTACCGGAGAGCCCTGCATTACATTCGCTGTCACTCAAGGTGACAGCGTGGAAGCGGTTTACGCTTATTGCAACCTGCACGGATTATGGGAAGCAAAAGGGCTATAACCGCACGGACCCTGAGAATCCGGCACGCAGTCTGCGCCGGATCTGAAAAACAAAAAAATAAAATTTTATAAAAGGAGGCAATTTATGAGAAGCATCACCAAACTCGAACTGCAATACGCCCACCGTTTTTACGGCTTCAAGGGAGAAGCGCAGTATCTGCACGGACATACCGGCATTCTCACCATTGAGGTTGAGGGTACGGTAAACGAAGGGGTCAATATGGTATTCCCCTGTAATGAGATTCAGAAAACCGCATGGGATGTTCTGAAAAACTTCGACCATGCGCTGATTCTGCGGCACGATGATCCTCTGCTACCCGCAATACTTGATGTATACGAAAAGCAGGGTATCAAAGACGGTCACCCGAACAATATCATGAAGGGACCGGCATTCGACACCGAACTTGCAACGGCATATCCGGACTGCCGTCTTGTCGTGACAAAGGAGACTATGACTGTCGAAGGAATGATCAAAATCGTCTACGATCTTTTGAAAGACAAGCTGAACATCGTAAAGCTGACCTTCTCCAGCGGCGTCAACATGGCGTCTGAATGCTATGAGCCTCATCTTGAGGTGGATCGCTGTCCGCTGTGCGGCATTGCGCTGAACGAAAACGGCGTTTGCCCGAAATGCGGATACAAAAAACCGTAACGGACAAAACATATCAGAACGCGCCTGCCTGTTCTGTGCAGAACAGGCAGGCGCGCAAATGAAAATGGAGATAAAATGTTCAGAAGAGATACAAAGCAACGCCAGCTTATTCTGGATGCGGTTCGGTCAAGGTGCGACCACCCGACCGCAGATCAGATTTATGACGATATTCATGCCATCGACGCGAGAATCAGCCGCGGTACAGTCTACCGCAATCTGAATCTGCTTTGTGAGGAAGGTGCGATCTGCCATGTACGGGTGCCGGGCGCCGACCGATACGACCTTCGCGTCGATCTGCACTGCCATATATTCTGCATAGGATGCAAAGAAGTGATCGACGCGCCGTATCCGTACAGAGCATATCTGGATAGCGAGATCGCCAAAAAATCCGGCTATAAAATCATCCGCCACCGTTTGATTTTTGAAGGAATCTGTCCGGTGTGCCAAAGCAACGAAATCCATCCTCTTCCGGAGTCGGCGCCCATGCGTCCCGCGACTCGCCAAATCCCGCGCAAAGCTACCGCGTCATTATCGGACAGAAAAAACGACAATAAAGACGATGATAATGAAATGCACCCCGAAAGTTAAGCGCTTTTGGGGTGCATTTCATCCCATATGCAAAAAAACAATTTTTTTGAAAAATTCCGATTATTTCACCGTTGTGCGAATATAGAAGATGCCCTTGCTGGTCCGTGTGTCCTCGTACATGGTGGAGATTTTTACCATGACTTTGGTTTCCTCGCCCGTTTTCAGCCCTTTCACTTTTACCTTCTCCACAAATGTTCCGGCGTGGATAAAACCGGTTTTGCCGAGCAGTTTGTCCGGCAAAAATGTTGCCTGTCCCGTTTCGGAATTGTAGACCGTTTTCACCGAATACAGCTCCGCTCGGATCAGGACGTCATTGTCGGCAGGGCTTGTCAGCCAGATCGAAGCATAACCGCCGGCAAGCGTCGGCTCACAGCAAATCTTCACTTTACAGACATCTGGAGCTTCGTATGCCGCATAACCTGCGATTGCCTCCTGCTCAGGCGGCTCTCCCGACATTTCGTTTTTATCGATAATTCTCGGCTCCATACGGATTATGAGAACAAAACCCGCGACAAGCGCCGCAGAAAATATAAGCGCCGCAAGAAAGACGATGATATCTCTTTTCAGTTTTGTTTTGCTGAATGAACGCATAGCTCTCCCCTCCTGTCAGTCGGTGATTTCGCCGACACGGATGGTCAGCATGCCGATCGGAATAAAAGTACCCGACTGATACTGCCCGCCGCCTGCCTTTGGCTCTCCGCGCAGAGAGGTGTAGATTATTGTCTTTGCCATATCATCCTCCGGAGTCGTGTGCGGCACCGTGAAGCTCGATGAAAACGGATTTGTCAACGCGGCATCCGTATAAAATTCCATCGTGACGCCGTCAACCACCGTTCCCTCCGACGCGGCGAGCGCACGGTACGCAAGCGTAACGGAAAGATTACGGTTTGCCGCAGCTCCGTCATCCGGATTTTCGTTTGAATATTTTACGCTGATGAGGTTTGATGTCCCGTCAAAGCCGTACCAGCCGGGATAGCCCTCTGCCGTACCGTTTGCGGGATTCTGATTTGCGGCATCGGCTTTGTAGCGCATTTCGTTTACATCCCATGTGCCGTAATCATAACAAAAAGTCATCGAGCCGAATTCTATTGTTACGGCATATTTATACACCGATGATTTTGCTCCTGTGGTGATGTCCTCCGCGTGAACGGAAGCTCCGCCCGCGGCAAAAAGCAGCATGGCAGCCGCCATAATAACGGCACAAAGAGATTTTACACCCGTTATATTCAATTTTCTCATTGTGCAATACCTCTTTCTGACGTTATTTTTTCCGCGCTCTGAACGGATATCCGTCGGTCGTTATGCCGTCGGCACGGTCTATTTTCACCGTTGCCGAAATA
>CAVESF010000042.1:0-7955 GCA_963618495.1 Acutalibacteraceae bacterium | reverse complement strand
AAATGATAAACGGAGATTTCATAATGCTCCATCGGGTAGGTTTTGCTTGCCTCCGTTGTGGTCCGGAACTGCACCTCGCTTGAGCTTACCTGCCTCGGCATACTGTATGAGAAAACGTCATACTCTATCTCGCGGACATACTGCAGGCTCTTGTTTCCCTGCGGAGTAATGATATAGCAGTTTATCCTGTTGTCCGCTTTCAGATCCGCCTCGGATATACTGAAAGTAATGCTGTGAGGCTTGTTTCCAACTGCCAGCTTCACTTCCGTGTCGGAGCCCGGAGCTGTATCCCTGTCAAGCCGGATATCATACGCTCCGTTCGGCAGAGCTATCACGCTTTCATAATAACCTGCGCCGTTTTGCGACAATCTGACAAGATAGCTTCCGTCCTTCTGCTGCTTTACGGACTTGATGTTGGTATCAAGCTCGCCCGTATAGCGTGCGATGCGATAAAGAAGCTCATATTTTGCCGTAAGGGTAACTTCCCCGGGGGATTCTGCAGTCAGCTCATAGTGGGCAACGCTGTCCTCCTTGCATATATCCGTCCAGTATGAATACACGGAAATCGTATATGGGTCTATAGATCCTCGCCATGCGGCAAATACATCAGTCCCGATACCGTCAAGCGGGTCTTTAACAGTAAATGTCCCGTTCGATGCGGAGCCAATATATTTTCTGTTTTCCTTGTTGAAGAAAACGAACACTTTGTTTTCATGTGTCTCTCCGGTTTCATCAATCAGATTGAAGCTGTAGCTGCTCCGATATCCGAAAGTAAATGTTTTCTCGTGTGGCGTCGTGTCGTCGAGAATCCATTCGAAGCAGTATTTGTCCATATACTTCATTGACTCGGACAGAGTGTAGGTTGATTGCGGTCGGATTATCGCGCGCTGTCCGCTCGTCAGACGCGGCAGTGCCGCACTTGACGAAGCATTGTATCCTGCAACCGCTCTGTCTCCGTCCATAATATAATACTGTGACGTGACCGGATTGCCGCCCATATCGGTCATGCCGGCGGTGTAGAATTCAATATCGGATACATCGACCTCAAACACCTTTTCGGCATTTGCCTTGTTCACCGTAAACGAAGGGACATATTCCAGCTTTTTCAGCGTGTCATATTGCTCCTGCGCCGTGCCGTAAATGCCGATTCCGGACGGAACGGCAAATATCTCCGCGCCCGCCGCAATGGCATTGTCTCTCACATTGTCATAAATTGATTGAGTATACATATCAAGCGTTTCGCCGTTACGGTAGAAAACATATGCTCTGTAATTTTTTCCATACGGATTTTTGAGGGATATGTTCAGCTTTACAGTTGAGGATAATGTGAATTCCTGAAGCTCCTCCGTATCTGTTTTCACGGCAGAAATATAGGATTGGAAATACGTGTTGCCGCTCTTGCCGCCGTAAAACTGCATAGTCACTGTTTTCTCACCGGCAGGAACAAGTACACCCGCTTCAACCATGCCGCCCTCGCCGATAGTGAACTTTTCCGAAAAGACGAAGCTTGAAAGCATCACCGTAAATCCGTCGGGCGTATTTCCGAAGGCATCGGAGAACTTCAGCTTCACTCTGCGTGTCTCAGTCTTCACAGCCTTCAGCACCGCGGTATATTCCGTTCCCTCAAAGCTGAACTGCTGCTTCGGAACATACCCGCCTTCCGGAAACGCTTCCGAAACCGTGATATAGTAGCTTCCGGAATAGGTCGCGTTCATGGGGAGCGTCACCTCGCCGCTTGCGTCAAGCTTCACCTTTTTGGTGTCGCCCTTGCCGGAAAGAGTGACCGTAATGCCCTCAAGAGGCGCTTCGGAGGAGAATTTCAGGAGCACGTTTTCTCTCGCAGCTTCCTGAAGCGTATATTCAACGGCAGCCGCTGTTTCCGAGAGGAGGAATGTACGGCTCTGCTTCGTTACTACTGCCGTCAGCTCGCCCGTCGCACTGTAAAGCTCGGTCATATCAACGGCAACCTCTGTGTAAGCACTTGCGGGAAGCATCATAGGAACCGTCGCCTCGCCGCTCGCGTCAAGAATTACAGCGGTTTCGCCGTAGCTGTTTTTCAGCTTCACCGTCAGTCCCGCAAGGCTCTTGCCGCTCGGCACAGACATTTTCAGCTTCACTGCGGTCGCTTCAACTTCAGGAAACGAAGTGACGGAGGGCAGAATGTATTCGCGACTGCCGTCCATGGTGATGCCGCACGTTTCGGGAACATTATATAGTTTTCCGCCGAAGCCGACATACTGAGAGCCTGCTCTGTATGCCGTGATGCGGTCTGCTGTCACCATAAATGCGGAGTCGCCGTTTGCGTCGGTCAGATAGCCGTCGTCGGTCAGACCGCCATTGCAGAACCACGGCAGGAACAGCGCAATGCCGTCCGGCGCTTTGAAGCGGACGATATTGCCAAGCGTCACGGGCGCAAGCACTTTGTTTATGCCGACTCCTACCGATATGCTGCCTGCGCTGTATATCGGCTTGCCGTCATACAGAACATCGAAGCCATATATGCCCGCGGAAAGATTTTCGAAGGTATAAAGCTCTGTTTCGCTCTCCGTACTTACGGGGAGAACATATGCGGAGCCTGTCGTCCTGTTTTTCAAAACGAGCGTGAGCTTTTCAACCGTCTGCTTTGCATAGGGCGCATTGTTCACCGTCACCGAGACGGAAACGCCTGACGAAAAGCTGCAGGGGAAGTCCTCCGCCGCCCTTTCCGCGATGGTCGCGCCGTCCAGATATGCGGCAACCTTCACGGATTTTATCTCGTAAACGCGGCTGAAATTCCACACGCCGTACCATGACGTGCCGGCATTGCCGAGGTCGAGCGTTGTTGTTTGCTCGGTTGCCGTGTCGTCGCGTGTTGTATAGACTATCGTCGCCGTAACACCGTCCACGCCCGCTCCGACAACAGCCGAAATGCCCATCGTCGTGCCGATAATCGCACCGTCGCGGTTGCGATCAAGCGCAACGGTCAGCTTGTCGATATTCCATGTGGATGAGGTGGTTGATTTCGCCGTCATGCTGGCGTCGGACTCGTTGCCCGCGCCGTCATATGAGGTTATATAATAGGAATATTCCGTTCCGCGTGCAAGTCCTTCGTCGGTGAAGGTGCGACGCGTGGTGTCCTTTATCAGCACACCATCGCGGTATATGCGGTAACCTGCCACGCGAACGTTATCTGTCGAACGCGTCCAGTTAAGGACTATTGTCGTGCCGTCCGCCTCTGCCGTTACGATCGCAGGAGCTGTCGGCTTTTGTGTATCGGCAACAGCCGCCGCCTTGCCCGCAGCCGTCACCGCGTCACTGCGAACGCCAGCCGCGTTTTCCGCTATGACAGTATAGGTATAAATTCTGTCGCCGCCGACATTCTCGTCGGTATATTCGCATATATCGGAGGTGAGATAGCCGAGCGCCTCTCCGTCGCGGTAAAGCCATACCTTTGCTACACCTGTCGGCTTGTTCCATGTCAGCTTCAGCTTGCCGCTCTCTGCGCTCGTCACCCTGAAGTTCTCCAAGGGCGCGACAACGGAGGATATGCTCTCCACTGAAGCTTCAGCCGTTACGTCGCTTTCACCGTCCTTCTTTGACAGCGCGGTGAATTTATATTCGCCGTATTCCGTGAGCGGAATGCTCAGGCGGTATATGCCGCTTTCTGGCAGCATAACGGGATGTAGCGTCTTTGATGCGCCGCCCGGCGTCGTGTAGGACACCGTCACGGTCGCGCCTGCCGTGCCGCTTACGGTCAGCGTAACGTCATCTGCCGCGACCGCGGCGGCATTCAATCTCACAAAGTGTGAAACAGGAGCCTCCGACACGGTGAAAGCAAACGAGGAAGTGTTTTCTCCGAGCGCCGATGCCTCTTCTCCGGTAACGGAGACCACCGCCTCGTAGTCGCCCGTTGCGAGCTTGCCGAGGTTTATTTCCGTCCAGGCGGCGAAGGTTTTTTCAGTCCAGTCGCCGCCCGCCTTGCGATATTTTATCGTGGGATAATAATATATTTTCTTGCCCACTGTGCCTGCCTTGGGATCCGAAGGCTCGGCATAATAAAGCTCCGTTATGCGCAGTCCCTCCGCGACCGTGGCAACAAGCTCTATTTTCACATCCTGCGCCGCCGTATATTCGCTTTGCACGGGCATTGCCTCAAAGGAAGCTATTGCAAGCGCGCCTACCGTTACCGTTTCGCTGTCGAGCGGGAACAGAACCTTGCAGGCAATTCCGCCGCTGTAAGAGGAGCCCGAAAGGGCAACGTAAAGCTCGGTCAGTGTATTGTCCGTATAGATGGGGTTTGTCCTGTTGAAAGGCTGACCGTAATATGAGTCATAGGGATGTTCCATTGCATAGCCGAAATAACGCGGCTCGAAATTTATGTTCACTCCCGTTCCGGTGAAATTCATCTCATGCTTTGTGAATTCCTCCGAGGTCATTGCGACCGTTGTGCCATCGGCAGTCACCTCGGCACGGCGGCTGAAAACATGCGTTGTGGCGGCGGAATAATTTTTCTCGATGCCGCCGACAATATAGCTTCCGACAGGAACAGCCGTGCCGCTGCTCAACAGAACGCCGAGAACAGTGCCGCCGATATCGAAGCCGACAAGGGACTGATATATCTCTGTTCCGTCAAGCGTCACGTTAAGCTTGCCGAACTCGGTATCGGGCTTCGTCAGGCTCTGCTCCGTCACGGCAGAGCTGTATGCGAAGCTACAGATATATACCTGACTTCCGCTTCCGCCTCTTGCGCTGATAAGCGCATAAATGATATCGCCGTCATTCATCTCATCGCCGGAGAGCGTGACCACGCCTGTAGCCCAGTCGGTTGCAAGAACGGTTGCATTCTCAAATCTGCCGTCGCGGCACACCTTGATAAGCATTCTGTTCGTATCAATATAGACCGAAGTGGCGCCTTCCGGCAGAACAGGAGTAAGCTTCAGAATTTTGCCGAGCGTGACCTGTACCGTCTCGCTCGCGCCGATAAACTCATACTCAAGATAGCCCTCGCAGGTTTTCCCGCTTATCGCATATGCCGTATTCAGCTTGTATATCGCGCTGACGGTATATGTATCGTCCTTGACGGGAAGCGCCTCTGCGCGGGAGGAATTTGTGCCGAGCTTGCCCTGTGTCGGCGCAAACTGTCCCCAGCTGTCATTGCTGGAGTATGCTCCGTCCGAGCTGACCATACCATACTCGGCGCTGCCGCTGAAGCCCGAATAGCTCGGGATCGTGAAAGCCTCGGTATATTGCATTACTGATCCGCCGAATATTCTGTTGCCCATGTCATCATATGCGCCGACTTTTACCGTAGTTTCATCGCCGTATTTCAGCGTGTTTGTGCCCAGCTCCATACGCGTGATTATCTTCGTCGGGTCAAAGGCTATTTCGGCAGTCGTCGCCGCGTCAAAGCCGTTTAAAACATGCGCCGTCTGATAATACCGCATATAGTAGCTGTTGGTTGAATCCGCGGCAATATAGTCGTAAATACCGATGCACAGGTTCTGTGCCTTCGGCGAAAGATATATCTTGTTGTTCTCCGGCTTGAGCCAGCCGAGAGACACGCCGTCATATGTAGAGATTATTTCGCTGTCCGAGAGCGAAACGGAATAATAGTCGCCCTCTCCGAGCTTTGTCGCGGCGGAAACCGTTATCTCACGCGCCGCATTGATATCGTCCGCAAAGGATATTTCCGTTTTGCTTCCGTCCTGAACGGCGGTTACCGACAGGAGATAGTTCTTTTCCGCATCCTTGACTATCAGTCTGTATTCGCCGTCCGTCAGGCAAACGGTAAGCTCGCCGTTTGCCTCAGTCGTACCGATGCAGGCATATCTGCGGAACTCGTTGCCGGCATAGGTATAGACCTCCGCTCCCGCAAGCGTTACGCTGTCGCCGCTGAAGCGCAGTGTGGTCTTCTGCGCGGTATCCTCGCCGCCCAGTGTAAGCTCCGGCACAAATGCCGTCGTCGCACGGTAGAGCATGCCTTCGAAGGCATATGCAAAAGTCAGCTTTCCGCCGTTCTGATCAAAAAGCGCCCTGCTTACCGTAATACCCGACGAAGAGTAGCTTCCTACACTCGTAATAAACTTTCCGGTCTCCGGATCCAGAACGTTGACGGAAGCGGAGATTGCGTAGCCGTCCGCATCGTACATGTATATCTGCATTTTGTCTACGACAAGGCTGTTGCGGACTGCCACTGTGTACTCCGAGAAATTGATGACCGTTTTTGCGTCTGTCTCCGCCTCTTTCTCCGCCGCCGTGCGGTAGAAAATCTTCAGCGTGACATTTCCGTCCTCAAAGGCGGAGGTGTCGAGCATGAAGGTATATTCCGTCTGCCCTGTCTCCGTTTTCAGAACGGGTTCAGAGGTACAGAGCACATTCCCCTCGCTGTCGTATGCCGCAAGCGTGGCGTCAGCGACAAGAGCTGCGCCCATCGTGATTCTGCCCGTGACCTCGGCGGTACCCTTCAGCACGCTTTTGCACTCCACGGTTCCCTGTATCGTCTCGCGGGTTGCCTTGATTGCCTCGATGAAAAGAGCCTTTGCGTCATCCAGATAATATGTCATGCTCTTGAAATTATACACGTGATAATTCTGGCTATATGAGCTTGCTCCGCCGTGACCGGCTTCGAACATTTTCTTTGCCGCATCTATGGCCAATGAATTGGTTCTGCCGCCAAGCAGCGCAAACATAGCCGCCGCATAGCCGGTTATCGCCGCACAGGACGCCGAGGTTCCCGTAAACTTGGTGTATCCGCCGCCATTCGCGGTCGTGTACAGCTGCCCCTCATACCCCGTATAATCAATACCATGCTTGTCTTCGCTCTTCGCTTTATAAGAATAAGTTGAAACTCTGGCGCTCAGATAGTCTCCGGCAAACACGGGATAAGCGTCCGGAAGGTCTGCGGGATGGAAGCCATAGTAATTCTGAGACGATATAGCCGTGCTTCCCGCGCTGTAATCGTTTCCGCCCGCGCAGATTGAAAACACATTCTGCTTTTTCGCGTCGCTTATCGCCTTGGCAAGAGCCGCCGGATAATAACCTGTCTTTGCTCCGAAGGACATATTCAGTATATCCGCGCCGTTCTCAAGCGCCCAGTATATACCGCGCACAACATCGGCAATCCTTCCCTTTCCGTTTGCGTCAAGAACGCGCACGGGAACAAGCTCGACGGGGAAGACTCCCGCCGTGCCGGAAATGCCGACTCCGTTATTCGCTTCCGCGCCGATAATGCCCGCCACCTTGGTGCCGTGACCGTCTATACCGAAGTCGGAATTTATTCCTTTTGCTATCGCCGCATCGTTTATGGCATCATAGCCCGCGACAACGCGGCTTGCAAGCTCCTCATGCGTCGCATCAATGCCCGTATCCAGTACGGCAACCCGCACGGTATAGAGCGAGGCAAGCTCTGCCTCATCACCGAGCCCCGCGATATAGCTCCAGAACTTCGGATATACGAGAATCTTATTTGCCGTCCGCTTCTCGGTGTCGATATCAGGGTCGTCCGGTACTGCGCCGTAATCGTCGGCAAATCCCGCCGCCTCCAGCGTATAGTTGTATGTGACCGATTCGATATTCGGCATTTTCTCATAACGCACGGCTTCGTCATACGAGCCGTCCACCAGCAGCATATTGCCGCCGAGCCTTCTGCCGCCGTACACCGCGTAAAACACCTCAAGCGCACCGGCACCCGAAAATTCAAGTATCAGTCCGTCGCTGTCGCCTGTCGGGTAGCTTACGCCCGACTTATAGCCACCGACAATACTGCCGACAGCCTCTGCCATGGCAGAGAGCGGCATTATGCCTGCCAGCATAATGATGCTGAGCACAAAGCACAGTAATTTAGTGAATTTCTTATTCATATTCAGATTCCTTTCTATGATATTCTTGAAAATTGCAGCCATGTATATCCCTGTCCGAAAGATAATCGGCTTCGGGAATAACGGGAATATAAAATCCGTCAAACTTTCGCTTCTCTT
>CAVESF010000041.1:0-8283 GCA_963618495.1 Acutalibacteraceae bacterium | reverse complement strand
ATCAATGCTATTTGAATTTGTATTTTGGCAAAAAAGAAACCAATGGAGATGATCCTTTTCCAAAATCCGGAGAGTTTAATGAGTCTGCATGGGAAGATAGAATGGAGACTTTTGGTCGTATAAATTTTGATAGGAAAGAGCACGGCGGATGTTGGTTCGATTGCGATTATATCAATAATGAAAAAGACATAGATGAAGTTGATATGTCTATAAAAAAAGTGCTCGAAGAAGTCATTATGCCCACTTTAAATGGTGGTATTGATTATATATTAAATAATCGTCAAAAACATAGATGTGAGTTTTATGTTTTAAATAGAAGATTTGGAATTTAAAGAAAGAGTGTGACGATAATTATTAAATTCGCTTGTTAGTTCAATGATAATAATGAAATCGAATATACGGTATATGTAAAATGGCTGCCGTATCAGGCGTTATTTCCCTCATGCGAAGATGCGCGGTATACCGAAGATGGAGCATGCGGATCCTGTGATGATATATCCGCAGGAATTTTACCGTCGGGCGACGGATTTTTTTACAAAGTGATATAAACGATTCGGAGGGGTGACGATGTTTTGGGATAATGTTGCTTGGATATACGATGTTTTTGCAAATGGAATCAACAGAAAAGCCAATAAGGCACTGTGCGCGGCGGTGGAAAAGCAGATTCTGCCTTACGACAATGTGCTTGAATGCGCATGCGGAACAGGGCTTCTGACGGGGGTTATCGCACCGCGATGCAAGAGCCTTGTCGCAACGGATTTTTCGGAAAAGATGCTGAATCGGGCGAAAAAGAAATACGGCAGATACGGCAATACAAGATTTGAGCGGGCGGATATTCTGCGGCTTTCCTATCCCGACAAAAGCTTCGACACGGTTGTCGCGGCAAATGTCATTCACCTGCTTGATGAGCCGTATCAGGCACTGTACGAGCTTGAGCGAGTATGCAGAAACGGCGGAAAAATCATTATCCCGACATATATGAATCAGACCGACAAGGGCAAAACCAACAGCGTTTCCGGTGTCATCGGCAAAGCGGGTGCCGACTTCAAGCGGGAATTTACGCTCGATACATATATTCGGTTTTTCGCCGATGCCGGATATACGGATGCGGACTATATTATGTGCAGTGGCAGAATCCCGTGCGCCGTGGCGATTCTGAAAAAAGCCGAAAAAGAAAAAGAAGCGTGACGCAGTCCTGCAATGAAAATGCAATCGCATTTTACAATAAAGAACGGTTTCAAGGTTATCGGCTTTGACCTTTATGCATATTCAAATATCGACCCGAGCGTCAGAAGGTGAGGCTCGAAATGGGGAAGAAACTGCAAGCGGACAACGCCATTGACAATAAAAACAAAATCTGATATAATCAAAAAACAAATGACTTTGCGGGAAATGAGGCGATATCTTGATAAGCGAGGATAAAATAAATTCTGTGCTGACAGAGAACAGCGACAAAATCTTTTTCTATGCATTGCGCCACACGGGAAACGAATCAGAAGCCGAGGATTTGGCGCAGGATATCATGCTCGCGATCCTCTCCTCATATAAAAACCTGCGAAATGATGACGCACTCTACGGTTTTATCTGGAGGGTGGCGCAGAATCAATGCCGCCTATGGGCAAGAAAGAAGAGCAGGCGCGCGGCAACTGTTTCGCTCGATGAGACGGAGATGGAGATAGCCGACGAGTCGGCAGAGGAGGAAAATCCCGCCGTCGGGAAGCGGCGTAAGGAGCTTTCGCTCTGCTCCGCGACCTACAGAAATCTGCTCATAGGCTTCTATAAATACGGGAAGTCGTGCGATGAGCTGGCAAAGGAATTTCACACATCCGAGGGAAATGTTAAATTCATGCTTTTCAAGGCAAGAAAAAAGATAAAGGAGGGTATGCAGATGGAACGCATTCTCGGAGAGAGAAGCTACGAGCCGCAGAATATCGCCGTTTTGTATTTCGGAAGCGGAGATAATATTTACTATCGGCTTTGCAGAAAAAAGATAGTTCAGAATATACTCATGGCTTGCTATAACGATGCCTGCACCCTGCAGGATATAAGTCTCCAGATAGGTTGCGCCGTGCCTTATATTGAGGATGAAATCGCGCCGCTTATCGATTCGGGTCTGCTGATTCGCCCATCACGGGACAAATATTCGACAAATATAATCGTTCTGACATCGCTTTTTGAAAGAGACCTGAAAAATCTCATCGGCGACGAATATGAAAAGATGGGCGATATGATAGCTTCTTTTGCATCCGCGCATGAAAAGGAGATAAGAAGCCTCGGCTTCATCGGCTCCGATATGGATGAAGGCGCTTTTCTCTGGCATATCGCGCTTATTTCGCTTAAAAAGTTTGCCGAAGATTTTCGCAAGACAAAATATCAAAAAGATATCGTTTTCGGCGTAGAGGATTACAATCCCGAGTTTGAAGCGGCACTCTGTACGATGTATGCGCTCGACGGGAGCCTGCTGCAATTTATCGATGTGATATCGGAAAAGAGCAAATTCCCGCCGCACAGCTGGATATATAAAAACGACGCGGGCGTGAATCTGCTTATGGATATTGCCCGCGACGGGAAGAGAAAGCTCGGCGATATAGAAAAAATAGTGCTGGAAAATGTAAGTCCGTTTGTGAGAGAGCGCGACGGC
Source organism: Acutalibacteraceae bacterium (assembly GCA_963618495.1). Lineage (GTDB taxonomy): Bacteria > Bacillota > Clostridia > Oscillospirales > CAG-272 > Apopatosoma. The sequence continues at coordinate 5,642 of CAVESF010000041.1, read as the reverse complement.
GCATATCTGCCGTCGATGCCCGCATATACAGAAGAACAGTGGGCGCGGCTCGAAAATATAGCTTCGCCGCTGACGGATGAAATGAAAGCTTCTTTTGACCGCATATTCGATAAGTGCCTGTGGCTGCTCGGAAGTCATACGCCGAAAGCGCTGAAAGAGCAGATACCGTCTGTTGCAAGCATATATATGGGCGGAAATATCTTCAGCAATGTGCTCGGTTCCATGCATTCGCGCGGTCTGCTCGCTTTTGTGCACTCGGATTTCGTCCCGACAGCATACATTATCCTGAAATAAAACGAAAGAATAAAAAATCGTCATGAAAATGGCGATTTTTTATTTTTTTGCTAACCTTTCGCCGCTTTTGTTACTATGTTAACGAAAAGACCGCCGGGGCGACGGGCAAAGGCGGCGCTTTAACAAAAATGAAAGGACTTTTTTGAAAAATGAATGCAATAAAAAAGGGAATTTATTCGCTTAAGGTCATTTTCAGATATGCCGCCCTATGGGGAAGCTTATATCTGCTGATAATGATACTTTCCGCTGGACTGTCGACTGTGCGCATATATTTTATGGAGCGCTTGATAGACAGTCTGGCGGGGAGTGCGGGGGAATATACTGGTATCATAATATTCGGCATACTGCTCGTACTCTCCATAATACTCGGGAATCTTTTTTCGCTCCTCTCAGGCTTCATGATGACTATGCTTTCATCGGAGCTCAATAAAAAACAGATACCAGTGACGCTTGCAAAATTCCGAAACATAAAGTACGAATGCTTTGAAAACAAGGATAATCAGGATATGCTCCAGAAAATATCGGAAAATCCGCAGTCGGCTGTTCTTTCGGTTTTCGGAGTGATGATTTCCGTGATATATTCCGTCATCGGCACGGTAGGTATACTCGCGATGTTCTCGCGTGCATCGTCTCTGCTCGGAGCAGTCGCTGTTATCACGATGATACCGATGTTTATCCTCGAGAGCACGGCGGCAAATAAGGAAATGAAGCTCCGCTGGAATATGACGACCGATATAAGAAAGAGATTCTATCTGCAGAAGCTCTTCGTGGACAAGAATGCATTACAGGAAATAAAGCTTTTTGATGCGAAAAAGGAGCTCATAGCGAAATCCGACGAGCTGACGATGAGGATAAACCGTGATATGGAAAAGACGCTGAAAAAGGTGCTGTTTCTTTCTTCGGGTTCTTCTGTATTTATCATTATCTTCACAGCCGCGACGTTGGCTTTCCTTTCCGTCATGCTTGTAAAGGGAAGTATAACGCTCGGTGTTTTCGTTTCGCTCGTGACATCGCTCACTTCATTTTACGGGCTTGTTCGCGGATTGGTTTCGCAGGTGGCAAGCTATCTGCGGCTTTCATATGGGATAGGATATTATCAGAACTTCCTTGCATTGCCGGAGCGCAGGCTTCAGTCCGGTGCGGCGCATGATATAAGAGGCGATGAAATCCGCTTCGAGCATGTGAATTTCCGCTATCCGACTGGAACGGCTGATGTTTTGCACGATGTGAATATGAAAATAGGCAAGGGTGAGCGCGTTGCTTTTGTCGGCGAGAACGGCGCGGGAAAATCCACGATGATAAAACTGCTCCTCGGACTTTATGAGCCGACGGCGGGTAATATCTGCATAGACGGCGTCGATATCCGCGAACTCTCCGATGAGGAGCGGAGAAAGGTATTTTCCGTTATCTTTCAGGATTATCAGAGCTATCAGCTTTCGCTCCGTGAAAATGTCGCTCTCGGCGATATAAGTAAGTTGCATGACGACGCGAAAATCAAGGCGGCACTCGATGATGCTGGCATAGGCGAGCTTCCGAAAACGAACGATAAAGGGCTCGACCTGAATCTCGGCAAGATATACAGCGACGGTATAGATGTTTCGGGCGGACAGTGGCAGAGAATAGCCATGGCACGCTCGTATATCTCGGATGCACGATTTGTGATAATGGATGAGCCGACGGCGGCACTTGACCCGATAGCCGAGAGCAAAATGTACGAGCGCTTTGCCGATGTGCTCACAAAGCGAGGCGCGATAATGATTTCGCACAGGCTTGCATCGGCAAAAATGGCGGATAAGATATTCGTTCTTTCTGGCGGCACTGTAGCCGAAGAGGGAACGCATGATGAGCTTCTCAAAAAGGGCGGGCTTTATCACGAGATGTGGGAAAAGCAAAGCTCATGGTATGTGACAAAGGAGGCATAAGACTATGAAAAAATCAAAAAGAAGCATGGCAAAAACAATATGGCTTTCGATTCGCGATACATTCAGCGCGATGCCTGTGATAACTACGGTGACATTCATTTTTCAGCTTATATCTGCGGGAATCTCCATTGCACTCGTGTCGTTTACGGCAAGGCTGATAGATGCCGCAGGTGAGGCGGGAAGCGGTGAGACGGAAAACCTGCTTCTCATCTGCGCCGTCATAGTCGGATGCTATCTTGTGAACCTGATTCTCGAAAAGATTTCATACAGGATAAATCAGATAGACGCTGTTCCGAAATTTGAGGTCTTTCACCACAGGCTCTCGGCATTTACCGTTTCGCTCTCGCTTGAGGCTTCGGAGGTGCCGGAGATATCTAATATGTTCTGGCGGGCAAAGGATGCCGTATATCAGGACAGAATGGGAAATGTTTTCCGCGGAGTTTTCGGTATAATACCGAGTGCTTTCAGGATAATAGGAACGGCGCTCGTACTCTGCAAATATCATCCGATACTTGTTCTTCTGGCGCTTCTCTCCATAATCCCGTCGTTTATCATCAGACTTATTTATGGGCAGAAAGGATATGAACTCTACAGAAAGAATACGGAGAAAAGCCGCCTCGGCACATATCTCTGGAGCGTGCTGACTGGCAAGGACACTATAAAGGAAATGCGCGTGATGGGCTCGTCAAAATATCTCACGGATAAATATTTCGCCGTGCAGAATGAGGTTTTTGAGGAAAACAAACGCTTTTCTCTGAAATCGCGCTTCCGCACATTCCTCTGCGACTTTTTCAAGATCTTTTCATATGCGGCGTCGATTGCTTTCTGCGTTTATCTGCTCCGCTCCTCGCTTATAACCATAGGTGCTTTCAGCGCATGTCTCGGCGCATTTACCTCCATGCAGGGCGTTTCCGAGAGTTTGCTTTCAAGTTTTGCTTCGATAAAAAGCCAGTGCAACTACGCAAACGACTACTATGACTTTTTCGAATTCAAAACCGATAAAAAGGCAAGCGAAAAATGCGATGGCTTCAAAGAGTCGCTCTCGGCGAAAAATCTGACATTCAGATATCCCGGTGCAGGCCGAAATGCGATTGACGGAGTGAATTTCACCGTACACAAGGGCGAAAAGCTTGCCGTTGTCGGCGAAAACGGAAGCGGCAAAACTACGCTGACTAAACTGCTGATGGGGCTTTATGCACCCACGGGCGGGGAAGTGGATATGGACGGAAAGAATATCTGCGATTTTGACGGAAGCTACTATGAAAATTTCTCGCTTGTGGCGCAGAAATTCGGCAGATACAGCCTGACTTTCGGCGAGAATATTGCTTTCAGCCGATTCGGCGAACTCGGCGACAGGACGCGCATTGAATCCGCCGCAAAATCCGTTGGCATAGATAAGCTGGCAGAGGACATCGGCGGGATTGATACTGAGCTCGGTATAGAATTCGGAGGCAAGGAGCTTTCCGGAGGACAATGGCAGAAAGTGGCGCTGGCAAGAGGCGTTTTTCGCGATGCTGATATACTTATCCTCGATGAGCCGACGAGCGCACTCGACCCGATGATAGAATATGATATACTTTCCGATTTCATAAATATGGCAAAGGAAAAGACGGCTTTTGTCATTTCGCACAGAATAGGAATATGCCGCATGGCGGACAGGATTATCGTTATGAAAAACGGCAAAATAGCCGAAATCGGAAATCACAGGGAACTGCTTGACGCGGGCGGCGTATATGCCGATATGTGGCAGAAGCAGGCACAATGGTATGAAAAATAACAGGAGGAATTATTATGTATAAATTTATAAGTGTGAATATCTATGACAAAAAGCAGTGCCGCGAATTTGAGGCACTGCTCAATCAGGAATGGGGGATAAAACATATGCAGGCGGTTCAGTCTACCGACGGTGTTGTTGTGGTTGTCGCGGTGCTTTATCGCGAAGCCGAGCAAAGCGACGAAGAGTAAACGGCAAAAGAAGTCCCCGATATAAGGGACTTCAGATCAGTTGTTTATTTTAGCGCTGTAAATCTCATCAAAGGGAAGCGGGGAATAGGATAGCTTTGCCTTTCGCAAGCCCTCGACTCCCATATCCTCCTCACGATTTGCATAGAGCACTGCCGGAAACGCCTCTGTAATAAACCGCTGATTTACCACAGTATATGCGCCCTCGACATCGCGGTGTGCCTTCTCGACATGGATGAGCGCCGTATCACCGTTTATCATCTCGCCTATCGTATATGCCGCTATATTGCCGTCGGCATAGAGTACGCCCGCGGTTAGCCCGAGCGCGTCGAAATTTTCATAGAGCTTGTCTATCGCGGCATCTTCGTCCACGAGCATGGTTTTGTTTTCTTCAAGTGAGGGATCTTCGCGAAGCGCAAGAATTGCTTTTTCGAGTTCCGCTTTATTTTCGGATGAAATTATATCAAAGCGACTTTCGTATGTAGCCTCAAATTTGTTTATGTGATTTCTCTTGGCATGGAGAGCCTTACCGGAGAGCGTGCGGAGCTTTTCCGCCTCGTAAATATACTCAAAGAGATCGCGTTCTTCCGATATTTCGGCTTTTTCGCCGAATATGGCGTTCAGCTTGTCCGCATCGCCCTTTTTCAGATAAGTGAAAATGATATCTGGATATTCCGCTTTGAGCGTGAGAACCGTATCGCGAAGAGCATTATCATCGCCGCCCACGGGCATATACGAAAAGCGCTTGCCGCTGATGGAATTTACTCCGACAACACAAATAAAGCCGTTTATCACGGCGTATTCGAGCTTGTCCTCCGCCTGCCACATGAGCATATTGGAGAATGATTCATAGGAAGAAATTCTTCTTTTGCTGTAATACTTTTCAAAGAGCTGTTTATCTTCGATTGAAATTTGCCTGAAATTTTGCATAAATAAAAAAATACCTGCGTTTCATTTTGTAGTTTTTTTATATTTTACCATGTTTTGTCACCATTTGCAAGATATTTTTCCGAAATATTCAAATCGCTTGACAAATCGGGTGCTGACAGGTATAATATATTATGAAGTAAAATTTACCGAAAGGATATGATGATATGCCTACACCTGTAGAAGGAAAATATCTGATATACAAGGGCAAGCCTCTCGTCCGCGAAAAGAATGTAATATGCTATGGCGATATGAGCGAGAAATGCTACCTTTTTCTCATGATACTCTCAAATAAAAAAGAAAACGGGATAGAAGTACCCGACAGGATACTCATCCAGATACTCAGCACCGATGAAAAGCAGAAGATTATAAAGCAGGGAGAAAAATCCGGTCTATATAATGCGCTTGATATCGGCATGGTATGGCTCGACAGAGCGCTCGCGGCTGAATGAAAACGAAATAAGCGAAGTAAACGAAAAGAGGGCTGAGTCAAAAGCATTTAATTAAGCAGAGACTCAGCCTTTTGCTATGCATTTT
>CAVESF010000040.1:0-9242 GCA_963618495.1 Acutalibacteraceae bacterium | reverse complement strand
AGCGCGTCTTGCCCGAGCGGCGAGCGGATTTGTACAAAATCAACAAATTATTGCCATATTCAAATTTATGCATCTTTCACAAACTTTCAAAAATGTAAAACTTACTATTGACTTTTGCCAATTTTTATCAAAAATATTTTTATACAAGTGTATTTTTGCCCAAAATATGAAAAATACGCTTGTATAATTTATATAAAACTGTATCTTAAGTGCAAAATTTGGATTAAAATACAATAAATGGAGCAAAAACGGCATTTTTTATTGACAAAAACGGGGAATACGTGTATAATACAATTATAAAGGATGTGAGAACATTGATTATTTTACAGAACAGCGTGATATCCGTCGGCATAGAGCCCTACGGGGCGGAGCTTTCGAGTATCAAAAATCTGCGCACGAACAGGGAATTCATCTGGTCCGGAGACAGCGCCTATTGGAGCGGGCAGTCGCCTATTCTTTTTCCGATAGTCGGCAGACTTTTCGGCGACAGTTTTGAATACGGCGGCGAAAAATATTATCTGCCGAAGCACGGATTTGCGAGAAAGAGCAATTTCGAGATAGTGCGCACAGAGGAGACAGAGGCGCAGTTTCGCCTTTGCTCGAGCAGCGACACAAAGCGAGTATATCCTTTTGAATTTCAGCTTGATGTCGGTTTTTCCATTGAGGGAAAAGCGATTAATGTTACTTACCGCGTCAAGAATACGGGCGATACCGCCATGTTCTTTTCTATCGGAGGACATCCCGCTTTCAACTGCAGAATAGGCGATTTTGTCAAGTTTGACGAATACGAGACGCTTGCGACATATACCTTTGACGCAAGCTCTTTCCGCACGGGAGCGAAGCCTTTTATCGAGCGCAGGAAGAATATAGAGATAACAGAACATCTTTTTGATAATGACGCGCTTGTATTCAGAGGAATGAAGAGTCGCGGACTGGAGATTGTATCAAAGGGAGGCAGCAGGATTGTCCGCGTGGATTACGGTGATGCGCCGTATCTCGGTATATGGGCGAAGCCCGGTGCGCCTTTTGTCTGCATCGAGCCGTGGTTCGGCATAAACGATACGCCCGAGGTCAGCGGAAATATTTCCGAGAAAGAGGGAATATTGGCACTGGAAGCCGGCTCGGAATTTGAATATACCTATAAAATCACGGTGGCGTGAAAAAAGAGAAAATATAAACCGGCGTGTCGCAGATGAGGCACGCCGATTTTGGCTTTGGCAGGGAAGTTTGATTTTCGGCGCTTCCCCTATGCTTTTCAATAGGTTCTTACATTTTCGTCAGACTTTTTCTCACCCAACTATTGACAAAGAGCCTTTATTTCTTGCTTTCCATTATGTTGCAGAGTTTTTCGAGCAGTTCTGCCTGACGGGCAACATCGGCTTTCAGTTTCTGCTCCTCGGCTTCTTTCTGCGCCGCCGCCGCGTCTGCCGCCGCCTTTGCGGCTTCGGCTTCCGCTTTTTCTTTTGCGGCTTTTTCTTCTGCCGCCTTTATCTCATCCTCGTTAATCTTATTGCGCACTCTCATGATAACGCGGAGTACCGTGAAGATGCAGAGTGCGATGATGAGAAAATCGATTATCGTCTGGAGCCATGCGCCCCAGAGGATGGCGACCTCGGCTGTCGTCACGACGCCCTCTTCGTTTACTACTGCGGGTGTGATGACTGTTTTTACTCCGTCAAGACTGCCGCTTTTCAGAAAAAGGCCAACGAAAGGATTAATGATATAATTCACAAGCCCCGTCGTTATCTTGCCGAAAGCGCCGCCGACTACAACGCCGACTGCCATATCAAGCACATTGCCGCGAGTGATGAACTTTTTGAAATCTGCCCAGAATGTTGATTTGTTTTTTGCCATTTTTGCTCCCTCCGAAATTATTTTTTATTTATTTTCTCGACGCCGAGGACTACATCCTCGCCGTTGATATTCCAGTTTTTGCTGAAATGCGTTTCGCTTCCGAAAACCATATTCACGGCAAGCGTTTCGCTCTTGATAGCGTCGGCGTTGCGCTTCATGATATCCGCTATCCTGTCATTGCCGGAGCAATAGATATTGATATTATCCATAACCTCAAAGCCGGAATCCTTGCGCATGGTCTGAATCTTGCTGACTATCTCGCGTACAAAGCCCTCTTCTATAAGCTCGGGTGTGAGATTTGTATCGAGAGCGACGGTAACATTGTTATCCGAGAGGGCCTCATAGCCGGGTATCTGAGCGGATTCTATGAGCAAATCATCCTCGGAAAGCTCGGCAACGGTATCGCCGAGGTCAAGCTTCAGCTTGCCTGTATCGCGGAGCTCTGCCATTGCGGCATTGCCGTCTATCTCTGCGAGCATGGTTTTTATCTTGCCGAGATATTTTCCGTATTTCGGACCGACTGTACGGAGCTGCGGCTTGAATGAATAGCTTGTAAACGAAGCGGCATCGGAAACGAATTCGACTTTCTTGACATTCAATTCATCGGCTACTATCTCGACAAAATATTCGGGAAGCGCCTTTTCCGCCTTGACATACATAACTCCGATAGGCTGGCGGTTTTTGATTGAGGCGCTGTTTCTGCAGGCTCTGCCGAGAACAACGATATCGAGTACTTCATCCATTCTCGCTTCAAGCTCGGCATCGATATGCACTTCGTTTGCCTGCGGGAAATCGCAGAGGTGAATGCTCTCGGGCACGGACTTGTCGATGCTGCGCACGAGATTCTGATATATATCCTCTGTCATGAAAGGAATCATCGGAGCGGCGAGCTTGCAGAATGTGACGAGGACGGTATAGAGCGTCATATAGGCGTTTATCTTGTCCTCTGTCATATCGCTTACCCAGAAGCGCTCGCGCGAACGGCGGACATACCAGTTTGAAAGCTTGTCCACAAAATCGGAGAGGGCGCGTGCCGTTTCCGTTATGCGGTAATTGCCGAGGTCGCTGTCAACTTCTTTTATCAGCGAATTGAGCTTGGAGAGCACCCACTTGTCCATGACGGGAAGCTTCTCATAATCAAGCGTATATTTCGTTGCGTCGAACTCGTCGATATTCGCATAGAGAACGAAGAAAGCGTAAGTATTCCAGAGCGTTCCCATGAACTTGCGCTGACCCTCGGTCACTGCGGCGTCATGGAACTTATTGGGCAGCCACGGAGCGCTGTTTGAATAGAAATACCAGCGTATCGCATCGGCGCCGTGCTTGGCGAGCGCGTCAAACGGGTCTACCGCATTGCCTTTCGATTTTGACATTTTCTGACCGCTTTCGTCCTGAACATGACCGAGAACGATGACATTTTCATAAGGAGCCTTATTGAAAACGAGCGTTGAAACGGCGAGCAGTGAATGGAACCAACCGCGCGTCTGGTCCACAGCCTCGGAGATGAACTGAGCGGGGAAGTGGCTTAAGAAAAGCTCTTTGTTTTCAAAAGGATAGTGATACTGCGCAAAAGGCATTGCACCCGAGTCAAACCAACAGTCGAGAACTTCGGGTACGCGCTTCATAGGCTTGCCGCACTTCGGGCATTTTATCGTTATCTCATCGATATACGGGCGGTGAAGCTCGACTGTCTTTGCGCGTTCGTCGCCGCTCATTTCATAGAGCTCCTCGCGACTGCCGACGCAGTGACGATGACCGCATTCGCATTCCCATATATTGAGCGGCGCGCCCCAGTAGCGGTTGCGCGATATCGCCCAGTCCTGAATATTTTCGAGCCAGTTTCCGAATCTGCCTGTGCCGATGGATTCTGGAATCCAGTTTATGGTCGCATTGTTGCGGAGCAGGTCTTCTTTTACGGCGCTCTCGCGGATATACCATGATTCTCTTGCGTAGTAGATGAGAGGAGTGTCGCATCTCCAGCAGTGCGGATAGCTGTGCTCAAACTTCGGCGCGTCGAAGAGAAGTCCTTTCTTTTCGAGGTCGGCGAGCACGAGCGGGTCGGCTTTCTTTACGAAAAGTCCCGCATATGAAGTTTCCTTTGTCATTTCGCCCTTGCCGTCCACAAGCTGAACGAAAGGCAGGTCATATACCTTGCCGACATTTGCGTCGTCTTCACCGAAAGCGGGTGCGATATGAACGATACCGGTACCGTCCGTGAGCGTTACATAGTCTGCGCAGGTGACATAATATGCCTTTTTGCCCTGCTTATCTATGATATCGAGCGCAAAATCGAAGAGCGGCTCGTATTCCTTATATTCAAGCTCTTTTCCCGTGTATTCCTCGATTATCTCATAGGCGGGAGTATCGTCATGCGCGAGCTTGCCGAGAACGCTGTCGAGCAGAGCCTTTGCCATATAATAGGTATAACCGTCCGCCGCCTTTACTTTGACATATGTTTCGCGGGGATTTACGCAGAGCGCGACATTGGAGGGAAGCGTCCACGGAGTTGTAGTCCACGCGAGGAAATGTGCGTCTTCGCCCTTTACCTTGAAGCGGGCGACTGCGGAGCGTTCCTTGACATCCTTATAGCCCTGAGCAACCTCGGCGCTGGAGAGCGGTGTGCCGCAACGGGGGCAATAGGGAACGATCTTGAAGCCTTTGTAGAGCAGACCTTTGTCCCATATCTGACGGAGCGCCCACCATTCGGACTCAATATATTCGTCCGTATATGTGATATAGGGATGTTCCATATCAGCCCAGAAGCCGACGATGCCGGAGAAATCCTCCCACATTCCCTTGTATTTCCATACGCTCTCGCGGCATTTCCTGATGAAAGGCTCGATGCCGTATTTTTCTATCTGGTCCTTACCGTCCAGCCCGAGCATCTTTTCCACTTCAAGCTCGACGGGAAGCCCGTGCGTATCCCAGCCCGCCTTGCGGAGAACTTTTTTGCCTTTCATTGTCTGATAGCGGGGAATCATATCCTTGATTACGCGCGTGAGCACATGACCTATATGCGGCTTTCCGTTTGCCGTAGGGGGTCCGTCATAGAATGTATAATCAGGACAGCCCTCGCGCGCTTCGATGCTCTTTTCGAATATCTTATTGTCGCGCCAGAACTGCTCGACCTTTTTTTCTCTCTCCACGAAATTCAGATTCGCGGGCACTTTTTCGTACATGAAATTTTTCCTCCCGAATAAATTCTTCTTTTTTACCGCAAAATCAAAAAAAGCACCGTCCGCAATCGGGACGGCGCAAAAAAGCGTCGCTTAACCACCCGTTCGCATACATTTATATGCTTCCCGTATTACGGCGGGACGCCGTCGCGTGCTTAATCGGAACAGCCTTTCGGCAGCGATGCTCGGGAGTGATTTTCGCATGAGGTTACTTGCCGCCGAACTCTCACCGTCTTCGGCTCGCTTTGGACTTTCTTCGGATGCTACTCTCTCCGTCTTTGCATTTGCAGGTATATACATTTTATATTATAATACGGTAAAGAGCCGTTGTCAACAGCTTTTTTTCTTATTTTTGCCCGCAAACAGCAAAAAATTTTATATAACTTTCATTTTGGTATTGCAAAAATCAATCTTTTCTGCTATAATAAACAAAGCGAGATATAAAATCAGACCATACCGGTCGGGGAATTAGCGGTGCCCTGTACCTGCAATCCGCTACAGCAGGGATGGTTTCCGATTATGAGGGGTGGATTTGTGTGGTCTGCACCGCATAATCTCCGCGATGACGGGTGGGTCCCGCGCAATCGGTAGCTGTGAACCATGTCAGGTGAGGAATCAAGCAGCATTAAGCAGTGCCACCGGTGTGCCGTGGGGTTGCCTGCTCCGAGCGGAGACTGCGGAAAGCGCATGGAAGTTCATTTCGAGTTTTCGGTGTATGGTCTGATTTTATACCTCGCTTTTTATTTTCGGGAGGGAAGGAAAATGTATCAGGCACTATACAGAAAATGGCGGCCTGCGGTATTTGAGGATGTCGTAGGGCAGGACCATATCACCTCTGTGCTGAAAAGCGAAGTGCAGGCAGGCAGGATATCTCATGCATATCTTTTCTGCGGTCCCAGAGGAACGGGAAAAACCACCTGCGCCAAGATAATAGCCAAGGCGGCAAACTGCCTTTCTCCCGTGAACGGAGACCCGTGCGGCAAGTGCGCCGCCTGCCGCAGTATAGACAGCGGCAACTGCACCGATGTGATAGAAATGGATGCGGCGAGCAACAACGGTGTTGATGATATCCGCGATATCCGCGATGCCGTGGTCTACACGCCCGCAGAGCTGAAATACCGCGTCTACATCATCGACGAGGTGCATATGCTCTCTATCTCGGCTTTCAACGCACTGCTTAAAACTCTCGAGGAGCCGCCCGAGCATGTGCTTTTCATCCTCGCAACGACGGAACTGCATAAGATTCCCGCGACGGTGCTCTCGAGATGCCAGCGCTTTGATTTTCATCGCGTTTCGCCTGACGATATGGTAAGGCGAATGGAAAAGGTCTGCGCAGGAGAGGGAATAGAAGCCGAGGCGGAGGCACTGAAGCTTATCGCGGGGCTTTCGCAGGGCGCTGTGCGCGACGCGCTGAATATGCTCGAATACTGCTCGGGAACGGGCAGCAGAATAACGCTCGAATCCGCTTCATCCATGCTCGGCGCGGCTTCGTCAAAGCTTCTCGGTGAGATATGCACGGCTGTCTTTGAGGGAGACGCGGCAAGAGCACTCGAAATAACGGACGAAATATACAATTCCTCGCGCGATATCGCCGTTTTCTGGCGCGAGCTTATCTCTTTCTATCGCGATATGCTAGTTTATATCAGCTCGCGCGGCAAAGTCGGGGCAGACAGACCCGCCGCGGAATATGCGGAGCATTACGATGCGGGAACGCTTTTTCGCATACTCGATATATTCATAACAACCGAAAGCAATATGCAGAAGATTCCAGCCTCGGCAAAAATCTATGCCGAGATGGCGCTGATACGCGCCTGCGAGCCGGAGCCTGCTGTTCCCGCACAGGAGGCGACATATGTTCAAGGAGCGGCACCGAAGCCGAGAGCGGAGACGGCACGCGTAGCATCTGCATCACCCGCTTCTCACGCCACACCTGCGGCAGAAGCACCAAGGGAGGAAAGCCCGCTTACATCGGGAACGGCGGGAAATGCGCCGACAGCGGAAAATCCGGCTGAAAGCAAGCCCGCAGAAACGGCAAAGGAATCGGCTTTCGGAAAGATTCCGCTGCGCCGCTGGGGCGATGTGGTTAAGCGCATCGTAGCTTCGGATATGGCGCTCGGCTCATTTATACGGGGTTCTGCGGCGTTCGAGGGCGACGGAAGTCTGTATATAGTTTTCGATAAGCCGTTCGGCATAAGCCTGATGAACGACAAGCGCAAGAGCGATGTTTCCTCTGCAATAAAAGAAGTGACGGGGAAGGACTTCCTGCCTGAAAATATCCTCTGTCTTGAGCAGGAAAAGGCTGAAAACCTGCTCGGCGAGCCGATGGAAGAGCTTATAAAGAAATTTGAAGAATTCGGAAAGGCAGAGGCGACATGAACAAAATAAAAAAAGTATTGATTTTTGCGACTTTTGTGACGATGCTCACCTGCCTGCTCTGCATGGCGTTGAATGCGGAAACCTATAGAGGTACTTTCAAAGATCTGACGGAGAATCAGTCCTGCACGCATGTTTACGATTCCGGCAGGCTTGTTGTTTCCGAAGACAGACAGAGCGCATATGTCAATTATACATGCGCGCTTTGTTCGGATGTCCGCAAAGAAAATTATACGGGTTATTATCTTGACGGCGACATGATGTATCGTTTTGCCGATGGCGGAAATCAAGGCATGTTGACAAATACATTTGTTATAGTCAACGGCAATGTCTACTATGTGGTAAATAATAATATTGTAAAGAATCGTTGCACAATTGACGGAAAAACATATGATTTTGGAAATGACGGAATTCTGAGAGACGATGCGGAAACAGACAGCCGCACTGATAATAGCACGGCAGATACAGGTAATGTTGATACTGACGCTACTGTTGCTACTGAAGCTGCTGATGCCAAGGTTGATCCTTCCGATACGGGCGGATTCGACGCTTCAATAATAATAATTGCCATTTTTGTGACAATTACCGTAGCCGCATTTGCGGTTGTGGCTTTGATTTTCTTGAAAAATAAGCAAAGAGATTAAGATTATTTATAAGAGGAGAATGAAAATATGAAAGCAAGAATACCGGGAGGGGGAGGTCCCTCCATGAATCAGATGATCAAGCAGGCGCAGAAGATGCAGGAGGATATGGCGGCACTTCAGGCGGAGCTTGAAACGAGAGAATACGATATTTCCGCGGGTGGCGGCGTTGTTCAGATTAAGATAAACGGCAAGAAAGAGATTCTCTCTATCAGAATCGATCCCGAAATAGTAGATCCCGACGATGTGGAAACTCTTTCCGACATACTCGTGGCAGGCGTAAACGAAGCGATAAAGCGTGTCGAAGATACGACAAACGCCGAAATGGAGAAGATAACGGGAGCATTCGGCGGGCTTTCCGGCATGCCGGGTCTTTTCTGATAAAACCATAGCGTAAAGCATTTTTCGGAGGGAAACATGGATTATATTTTGCCTTTGCAGAAGCTGATAGAGCAATTCGGCAGGCTCAAGGGCGTCGGATATAAAACGGCGGTGCGCTATGCGCTTTCCGTTCTCGATATGAGCGAAGCCGATGTCGAAGAATTTGCAAGAAGTCTTCTCTCGGCAAAGCATGATATACATAATTGCGAGATATGCGGCAATCTTTCCGATGCGCCGATATGCTCGATATGCTCGGATCCGAGACGCGACAGGTCGCTTATCTGCGTTGTCGAGGATGCCAAAACCGTCATGGCGATAGAGAAAGTCAAGGAATATGAGGGACTTTATCATGTGCTGGGCGGTGCGCTTTCTCCGATGGATGGAATAGGTCCCGATAATCTTCGGATAAAGGAGCTTCTCGAGCGTATAGGCAAGGGAGAGGCAAAGGAACTTATCCTCGCGACAAATCCGAATGTGGAGGGCGAAACGACGGCGATGTATATTTCAAAGCTTGTCGCGCCGCTCGGAATAAGAACAACACGCCTTGCTTACGGCGTCCCTGTGGGTGCGAGCATAGAATATGCCGATGAAGTTACGCTCATGCGCGCACTTGACGGCAGAAGAGAAATAAAATAAGCGATGTCATATGGCGTTTTTGGCTTGGCAGCTAAAAAATCTTGATAAATTTTATAAAAGTTATTGACAAAAACGCCGAGTCATGGTAAAATAGCAAAGCGGTCTCAAAAAGCCGCTCGTAATCATGGGCCTTTAGCTCAGTTGGTTAGAGCAACCGGCTCATAACCGGTTGGTCTGGGGT
>CAVESF010000039.1:0-10152 GCA_963618495.1 Acutalibacteraceae bacterium | reverse complement strand
GGCGCGGAGAAAGACCTGCTGAAATATATGGTCGATTACTACGGCTATGTCGATGACTACATTAAAGGCAACTGAATAAAATGAGGATCGTGGAATCCGTGAACCGACTTGGCTTACAGAGAGCAAAGCACCGACAAAAATCATTGCCGGTGCTTTGCTTTTTTGTCGTTTTCGCATAATCAGAATGTCAGTGTGAAGCTCCAGTCGAACCGCTTCTCCTTAAAGCGGTATTTTTCCAGTGGGTGATGACCGCAGCTGTTGCTTCCTATGCCGTCTACCTTATAGTTTATCAGCAGGACGGTTTCGGGGCGGGCTTTCAGCAGATGGCGGTGCGTTGCGGCTTCAAGGTCGCCCATTGTATAGTGCAGAGCGGAAAATTCAAAATCACCGTATACGCTTATCTTATCCACGCCGTGCGAGAGATGGGCTTCCGTCGCGCCGTAGTGGTTTCCGCATTCCTGCGGGCGGATGTACGGCTCATACTGTTCGGAAACGGTGCTTCTCCAATATCCGAGGCGCGTATGATTATGCAGGTCGATGTAGCTCTCTTCGGGTCCGTAGGCGAAATATTCCAGCTCTTCAAAGCCATCGCGGATAATCAGCTCGAGAGCAAATCTCGGCAGACGGCTGTCTTCCTGTATATATTCCGGTTCTGTCGCCGAAATGCTGACTTTTATGCCGCCGCCGAAGGTGTATTTTGCCGTCATGCCGAAGAGCGGCGTTCTCGACGGTGCGCCGAATGAACCGCAGAAGATTATCTCGGGTGCGACCTCTTCCTTTATCTCGCATGAGTAAACATCAAAGCATGACGCACGCAGATGCATATTTTCCCAGCGGCGCTTTACATTCATATGATTATCGGTCATTGCCATCCATGCGGTATAGCGCGCGGGAGCGGCAAGATATTCGCATCCGTTCTTCTTTATCGAGGTAGGGATACCGAGCGCTTTATCAAATGTATATGTCATCGCGCCGTCGGCTATCGTGATGAAACGCGCGCCGTTTTCGGCGATATGCGCTTCTCCCTCCGTTTCCGCGGCTTTTTCTTTTGCAAAGGGAAGCACAACCTGCTCGTGCGCAAGCTCATCGCCCGCCTTTGCCCAAGGCGTATCAATACTGTAACGGAATATAAACTCGGCTGTCGCGGGATATCTGCCGGCGCAGGGAAGCGAATCCACATGGACAGTCTGCGTGCCTTTTGCCGCGATATTCAGCGGGAAACCGCCGCTTTGCAGTGTATCCTTGCCGCAGAGAACGGTATATTCGAGCGTGCATATCTTCTCGAGCGGGAGGAAATCGAGCGTGTTTGTTATCTCAAAATCGCCGTCTCCGAGATACCGCACTTTTGCGGGGGTCATGGCTTTTTTCATGGTTTTCATCGCGGTGTGCGGCGTTCTGTCGGGATAATTCAGCCCATCCACGCAGAAGTTGCCGTCGTGCGGATATTCGCCGTGGTCGCCGCCGTAGAGATAGTATGGTTTGCCGTCCCCGTCATGGCAGAGTATTGCATGGTCTGCCCATTCCCAGATGCAACCGCCCATCAGGCGCTGATATTTATAGAAGAGCTCCCAGTATTCCTCGGCATTGCCGGGGCCAAGACCCATAGCGTGTTCATATTCGCAGAGGAAGAACGGGCGCGGGTCGCGCATATCCTGTCCTTCAGACTCAACCGTATCGACAGGCGAATACATGGCACTGACTACATCCACGCAGGGATGAACAAAATCCCCCGATGCTCCGTATTTCCTGTAAAGCGGGTCTATCGTGCGCTCATAATGCACAGGACGCGACGAGTCAATTTTATGGGTAAGGTCTGCCATGGAGACATGATTTTCACCGAACATGCTCTCGTTTCCGAGCGACCACATTATCACGCAAGCATGGTTTTTATAGCGTTGCACCATGTATTCCATCCTGTCAAGGAAGGCTTCACGCCAGAGCGGATTGCCCGATATCGGCTTGCCTGTGTCCTCTATGCCGCGGATAAAAACGACGCCGTGCGTTTCAAGATCGCATTCGCAGACGACATAGAAGCCCAGCTCATCGCACATCTCGTAAAATTCGGGTGCGCTCGGGTAATGTGAAGTGCGGATGCAGTTGATATTATTCTGCTTCATGAGGATGAGGTCGCGCAGGATATGCCCGCGCGCAACGGCATAGCCGAGCGCGGCGTCCGTATCGTGGCGGTTTACGCCTTTCATTTTCACGGGGGTGCCGTTCACCTTGAAAATGCCGCCGCTCCATGAAATCTCGCGGAAACCGACTCTTATGCGGATAAATTCGCCGCAGGCGGAAAATACGACAGTATACAGATTCGGCTCCTCGGCATTCCAGAGCTTCACATTCGGGATAAACGGCTTATCCGTGATGAAATTCCCATCGGCATCGTAAATTTTATAGGAATACTCGCCCTTGCCGCAAAATGTGACGGAAATATCGAGCGTACCGCTGTTATTCGTTTTTACCGAGATATCGTCGATATGGTTTTCGGGGCGGGTGAGCAGATATACATCGCGGAAGATTCCGTTGAAGCGGAAGAAATCCTGATCCTCGAGATATGAGGCGTCACTGCGCGTGAAAACGGCGACATGGAGAGTGTTTTCGCCGTTTACGGCATAGTCGGTGATATCAAATTCCGCACCGTTGTGCGAGCACTTCGACATGCCTGCGCTCTTGCCGTTGACATAGAGCAGGAAAACGGAGCATACGCCCTCAAAGCGCAGATAAATGCGCTCGCCCGCATTTTTTGCCGCGGTAAATGTGCGGCGGTAAAGCCCGACGGGATTTTTCAGCGCGATATGCGGCATATTCATCTGCATGGGGTAGTTTACATTTGTATACTGAATCTGCCCGTAGCCGTGATTCTGCCAGCAGGAGGGGACGGGTAGCTTCCCGCTGAAATCAGCCGCCGTGATATCCTCGGGCATGTCGAGCGGCGTTTCGTAATAGTGAAAATCCCATTCGCATCCCGAGAGCAGGCGATAGTTTTCATCGCGTGCGCCCGAGAGCGCCGAGTTTTCGCTCATGCAGGGAATATATGCGGCGCGCGGCGCGCTTCTGCCCACACCCTGATTTTTCGGATTGAAAATCTCTTCTGTAAACATTTCTTTTACCTCACTTGTTCTGAGTAATCTGTATTTCAGCCCACGAAACCGTTCCGCTTCCGCCGCGGCTGTATATTTCCGCTACGGTGACGGGCGGCAGATTGCCGTCGTTTGCTATTTCAAGGGCATGGTATTCAATATCGTCGTACATCGGAAGCATATACGGAACTTTGCCTATGTACGCGCACTCGCGCGCATTCGCATACGCTGCCGGAATCGCGTTTTCACTCTCGCCCGTGAAGCCGAGTACGAGCGTGACGCGTGCGTCTTGCAGTATCTTTCCCGTAGGTATGCGCAGAAGCGAATAGCCGCACTCCGAAACTTTTGCGGGGAGCTGGCGGATTCTCGTAGCACCCGGGGCCGCGACATCGCAGTATGTCACGATATGGCGGCGGTCGCTTTTCTCAAGCAGAGAGGGATTTCCCGCTGAGCGGAGAAATTCATCCATGCCGCGGTTTGCAAGGCAGTCGCCTTTTTCGCTCTCGCGCACGAGCGTGTCCATATAGTTGAAAAGGTATATCCCGTCCGCGCCCATCGACAGGTAGGCACAGCAGGAGCCGCGTGCGCTCTCGAGCGTATTTGCAAGGTACTTTCTCGGGCGGCGCGGATACGGCTCGAGGAGAATTTCGAGTCCCGCGAGAATCAGCACGCCTTTTTTTGCGAAAATGCGCTTCCATATATCTATCGGCATATTGTTGTCAATGCTTGACCATCGCGGGCTGACCGTTATGACATCGACAAGCCCTTCGTCTGCCCATGTGAAAGCATCAAAGCCGAGTCGCATGGCAAGCTCAGGGTCGGCAGGCAGGCGCACTGCGGTTTTTATCCGCCTGCCGTGCTTTTTCCCCGCCGCCATGATGAGACTGTGCGCACTGCGCATGAAATCCGTCATCACGGCGCTGCCCTCATATTCTCTGCCTACGCAAAGGCAGTATGCCTCGCGCATGAAATCCAGCTCTATGCCGTCGGCATCGTAGCGTGAAAGCGACTCCTCTATCACGGCAAGGTAATAGTTTCGCACATCCTCGCGCATATAGTCGAGCGCATGGTCATAGTTTGATACGGGCTCGCGATATGGCGTCCGCCTGTATTCGGGATGCTCCTCGACAAGAGCGCTGTTCAGAAAATCGCCCTTTTTCGCCGAGCCGTGGATATCGTTCATGCGGACGCTTATCCATGGGCGGATTCCGATTTTTCGCAGGCGATCTATCCACATGGCGCGGTAGTCAAGCCCAGCGGCATAGAGGTCGCTGTTCATTTTCGCGCCCCATGTAACTGTGTTTTCGCGCTCGTCCGTTATTTTGCCCGAGGAGAGCCACTCGCGGTATTTGTCTATCGCATTGTCCGTGCGCCTGCTCGGATACCAGCACATGCTTGCATTGAGGCAGATGAGAAAATCCGTGATATCCGTTCCTTTATATCCGTCGATAAACGAATTTATATCATCGGCGGTGATATCGTATTTTCCTGCGCGCATCCGCTCAAAAACGAAATGATTCGGGTCTTCATTGAAAAAAACATACTTTTTCATATCATCCTCAGTTTCAGACAAGCTGATTTTTATTTCTGATGTATTCTATTTTTTCGCGTATCGCGGCGTTTGCTTCACTTGAAAGCGCAGGGTCGGCGGCGAGAGTTTTGTCCGCCTCGTCAAAGGCAGTGTAGAGCGCCGCGGAGTCGCCCATATTGATATACGGCAGCGAAAGTTCTCCGCTCTGGCGTATCTTGCCGCTCCTGCTCTCGATGAAATCGCCCGGACCGCGCGTCTCGAGGTCAAATTCCGCTATCTTGTAGCCGTCGGTGGTAGAGGCGAGCATTTTCAGCCTTTTGCGCGCGTCCTCTCCCTTGCTGTCGGAAACGAGAACGCAATATGACTGCATCGCGCCTCTGCCGACTCTTCCACGGAGCTGATGAAGCTGGGAGAGTCCGAATCGCTCCGCATTTTCCACTATCATGAGCGTTGCCGTCGGCACATTCACGCCGACCTCGATGACTGTGGTTGAAACGAGAATCTGCACCTTGCCCGCGGCAAAATCGCGCATTATCTTATCTTTATCCGCGCCGCTCATTCTGCCGTGCATGAGCGCGACGCTGTACTGCGGAAAAATTCTCCCGGAAAGCTCGGCGTAATATTCCTTTGCCGAGCGGAGCTTCGGCTTTTCACTCTCGCCCGAGCCGAAAAGCTCATCGAGCGAAATCTGTTCACCGTTTTCATCCTCGAGCTTTTCCTCTTCCTCTATTGCGGGACAGACGATATATACCTGTCCGCCCGTATCTATATTTTTCGATATGAATTTATAGAGCCGCTCCTCATAGCTGCTGTCTACGAGAAAGGTGTTTGTCTTCCGTCTGTTCGGCGGCATTTCGTCGAGCGTGGAAATGTCGCTGTCGCCGTAGAGAACCATCGCGAGAGTTCGCGGTATCGGCGTTGCGCTCATGGAGAGCGCATGAACGGATGCACCCTTGGAAAAGAGCCGTTCTCTCTGACCTGCGCCGAAGCGGTGCTGTTCGTCCGTTATCGCGAGCCCGAGACGGCGGAAACGCACGGCGTCCTCGATGAGCGCATGTGTGCCGATGACGATATCTGTGCTGCCGACGGCAAGCCTGTCGTAGATTCTGTTTTTAGCCGCTTTGGTGAGCGAGCCTGTCAGCAGAGCCACGCTGTAGCCGAGCTTTTCAAAAAGAGGAGCAAGCGCGGAGTAGTGCTGTGTGGCAAGTATTTCAGTCGGTGCCATGAGAGCCGCCTGATATCCGTTTTCAGCGGCGCAGAAGATCGCATAGGCGGCGCAGAGCGTCTTGCCCGAGCCGACATCGCCCGTCAGCAGCCGCTCCATGAGCAAGCCGCTTTCGAGGTCGCCGTCGATTTCGCTCATCGTGCGCACCTGCGCACATGTCGGCGAGTAGGGAAGCAGGGAGAGAAGCTTTTCTCTCTGCACCTTTTTATATGGTGCGTCGGCTTTCCGCTTTTCCCTTTTGCCCGATATGCGCGAGAGCAGGGCGAAAGTATAGAGGTCTTCAAAAGCCATGCGCCGCCGCGCCGTATCGAGCATTTCAAAGCTATCGGGAAAGTGAACGCCGCGCAGGGCGTAGCCTGTATCGCAGAGCGAATGTCTGCGCCGCATCTCAAGCGGCAGGGTCTCCCTTATGCCGTCCTTTACCGCGGGGGAGAGCAGGAGCGCGAGCGCACCCGAAACGGCTGTCCGCATCTGCTTCTGCGAGATTCCCGCCGTCAGCGGATAGAGAGGGCTGAGCGGCAGAAGCTTCGCTTCGTCGCCTGCCGGCTCGGCTATCGGCGATACCATGGAAACGCCCGTGCCCGTTCGCTTCACTCTGCCGTAGAAGCGGTATGTGCCGCCCTGTACTATGGAATTCTTTATATACGGCTGATTGAAATATGTTATCTTGCAGTTTCCCGTATCGTCAAAGGCGGAAAATTTCGTGAGAGTCATGCCGCGGCGTATCATCGCCGTCTGCGGTCGTCCCGAAACGGTGAGGATGAGCGAGCATACGGCTTCGTTTTCGATATCGGCGATATTACGCACATCGCCGCGGTTTTCATACGCGCGCGGATAGTGCCGCGCAATATCCCATATGGTGGAAATGCCTATTTTCGCGAGCGCCTGCGCCTTTTTTTCGCCTATGCCGGAAAGATAGGTCACAGGCGAGCTTTTGCCTGCTTCAAATCTGTTTTTTGCCATATCTGCACATCCTCCCAATTTAAATTATATAAAAAATTATATCACAAGAGCTTTTTTTAGTCAATAAGATATTGAAAACTCGGTTATAAAGTGGTATAATATACTGAAATATAATTAAGTTATGACAAAATCGGAGGAATTTTCATGTCTTTTACGGTCGAACCGAAGATACTGCCCGGCTTTATGGAGCTTCTGCCCCGCGAGCAGGTGGTTTTCAACAGGATATACGATAAGATACGCGAGGTTTATGAGCGCTTCGGCTTTCTCCCGATAGATACGCCGACTATAGAACGCTCCGATGTTCTGCTCGCAAAGGCGGGCGGCGAAACGGAAAAGCAGATTTACCGCTTTACAAAGGGCGAAAACGATATCGCCCTGCGCTTTGACCTTACGGTGCCGCTCGCGCGATATGTCGCAATGCATCAGGGCGAGCTTGTTTTCCCTTTCAAGAGATACCAGATAAGCAAGGTTTTCCGCGGCGAACGCCCGCAGAAAGGAAGATACAGAGAGTTTTATCAGAGCGATATAGATATAGTCGGCTCGGAGGAACTGCCGCTCGCTTACGATGCGGAGATACCCACGGTCATCTATAATGTTTTCCGCGAGCTGGAGCTCGGCGATTTCGTGATAAATCTCAATAACAGGCGTCTGCTCGGCGGCTTTTTCGGGAGCATCGGCTATACGGAAAAAACTGCCGATATCCTCCACATAGTGGACAAGCTCGATAAAATAGGCGCGGACAATGTGAAAAAAGAGCTTCTCACGGCGGGCATCGACGAGGCGGGCATCGAGAAGATAATCGAGTTTATCTCGCTTGACGGTACAACGGACGAGATACTTGATAAGCTCGGTGATATCTCAGCCGACAAAAACGACGATTTCAAAGAGGGACTTGCAGAGCTTACCGAGGTATGCACATATCTGCGCGGCTTCGGCGTGCCGGATGACAATTTCCGCCTGAATCTCACGATAGCAAGAGGACTGGACTACTACACGGGTACCGTCTACGAAACATTCCTCTGCGGGCATGAAAATCTCGGCAGCGTATGCTCCGGCGGCAGATACGATAATCTCACGGGCTATTATACGGAAAAAAAGCTTCCCGGTATCGGCGTTTCGATAGGGCTGACAAGGCTTTACAGTGCGCTCCGCGGCGAAAACCTCATCGAGGCGGAGGGCGAGAGCCTGACGAAAGTGCTTGTCGTTCCGATGAGCAGTGAGGTGATGCCGGGTGCCGTAGCGGCGGCGGGAGCTTTCCGTGCGGCGGGAATAAATACCGATATTTACTACGGTGAAAAGGGCATGAAGCCGAAGATGAAATATGCAAACCGCCTCGGCATTCCGTTCGTCGCGATAATCGGCGAAACGGAAGCGGCAGAGGGCAAGGTCATGCTCAAAGATATGTCTCTCGGAGAGCAGAGCGTGCTTTCTCCGAAGGAAGCGGCAGAGGCAATAGCCGCCAAAACAAGACAATAATTTGAAAGGGATATAAAGTTATGGCAACATTTGAAAGAACAGACAAAAGAACGCATTATTGCGGGACACTGCGTGCCTCCGATATCGGAAGCCGCGTCGGCGTTACCGGTTGGGTACAGCGCCAGCGCGACCTCGGCTCACTCATTTTCATAGATGTGCGCGACCGCACAGGCATAGTTCAGCTTGCTTTCGACAGCAATACGAATAAGGAGCTTTTTGACCTTGCTTTCCGCACGAGAAGCGAATATGTAGTCTGCGCCAAGGGTACTGTCCGCCCCCGCGGAGAGGGTGCCGTAAATAAGAATCTGCCCACAGGCGAAATAGAAATAGAGGTTGACGAATACAAGGTGCTCAGCGTTTCGCAGACTCCTCCTTTTGAGATTCTCGAAAACAGCGATGTGCGCGCCGAGCTTCGTCTGAAATACCGCTATCTCGACCTGCGCCGTCCCGA
Organism: Acutalibacteraceae bacterium; assembly: GCA_963618495.1. Taxonomy (GTDB): domain Bacteria; phylum Bacillota; class Clostridia; order Oscillospirales; family CAG-272; genus Apopatosoma. The sequence goes on along the minus strand of CAVESF010000039.1, from coordinate 1,423 downwards.
TATGATGAAAAATATCATCGCACGTTCCGAGATAACGAAGATAGCAAGAGATTACTATGCGCAGAACGGCTTTATCGATATAGAAACGCCTACGCTCATCAAGCCTACGCCCGAGGGCGCGCGTGACTATCTCGTTCCCAGCCGCGTTCACAACGGAAAATTCTATGCGCTTCCGCAGTCGCCGCAGCTCTATAAGCAGATACTCATGCTTTCGGGTTTCGACCGCTATTTCCAGATAGCGCGTTGCTATCGCGATGAGGATTTGCGCGCCGACCGTCAGCCAGAATTTACGCAGATAGATACGGAAATGTCATTTGTCTGCGAAGATGATGTAATGGCGGTTCACGAGGGCTTCCTCAAGTATGCTTTCAAGAAGTATCACAATATCGACCTGAATTATGATTTCATTAAGATGCCTTATGCCGAGGCCATGGAGCGTTTCGGCTCGGATAAGCCCGACCTGCGTTTCGGTTTCGAGCTGAAGAATCTTTCCGGCATCCTCAGTGGCTGTGGCTTCAAGGTATTTGCGGGCGCTGTCGAGGCGGGTGGTTCCGTTCGCGCCATCAATGTAAAGGGCGGCGCTTCTTTCTCGAGAAAAGAGATAGATTCTCTTGCCGATTTTGCCAAGACATATAAGGCAAAGGGACTTGCATGGCTCAAATGGGCGGAGAGCGGGGAGATTTCTTCCTCTTATGCGAAGTTCCTTTCCGAGGATGAAAATGAGGCTGTAAAGACAGCTATGGGTGCCGAAAAGGGCGACCTTATCCTCATCGTTGCTGATAAAAATCAGATTGTTTTCGATGCGCTCGGTGCGCTCCGCGTCGAATGCGCAAAGCGCCTGAAAATGCTTGACCCGTTTGATTTCAAATTCCTCTGGGTCACGGAATTTCCGCTTCTCGAATACAGCGAGGAGGACGGCAGATTCTATGCAAAGCATCATCCTTTCACCGCACCTATGGATGAAGACCTGCAGTATATCGACAGCGACCCCGCAAGAGTGCGCGCGAGAGCATATGATATCGTGCTCAACGGCACGGAGCTCGGCGGCGGCTCTATCCGTATCCATGACCAGGAGCTTCAGTCAAAGATGTTCTCTGTGCTCGGGTTTACTCCCGAGGAAGCACAGGAGAAATTCGGCTTCCTGCTCGATGCTTTCAGATTCGGCGTACCGCCGCACGGCGGTCTCGCATTCGGGCTTGACCGTCTCGTTACGCTCATGCTCGGACTTGAGGATATCCGCGATGTCATCGCTTTCCCGAAGGTTCAGAATGCAAGCGAGCTGATGACGATGTGTCCTGCACCTACGGATGCAAAGGCATTGGATGAGCTGGGGATTGCAGTCATCCGCGAGGAAGAATAACTTTTGTGGCGCTAAAAAAGCGCAGACCGAAAAAGTGAATGGGTAAGCAGCTTTTTCAGATAA
>CAVESF010000038.1:0-12481 GCA_963618495.1 Acutalibacteraceae bacterium | reverse complement strand
TGCGGGAGCTTGTCAAGGCGATCTACATTGAAGCCCCGGACAAGTCCAGCGGCAAACGGCATCAGGGCATCCGCATTTCCTATGACCTTGTGGGCTTTATTCCTGTGGAAGAACTGCTGAAACAGGAAACGGCGTGACCGAAGCCACACCGTTCCTGAGAAAATACGATATTACTTTCTTATGACCCCCGACCCTCACACGGGCGTTATTTTATCGATTGCTTCTCACCCGCATAGGGAGGAGAGGCGTATTTATATTTCTCCGAATAATGATGCACGGACACTATCTTTTTGTTTTTTCAAGATACTCGCAGGCGGAAACGGCGGCAATCGCACCGTCCGATACGGCTGTTGTCACCTGCCGCACCTTTTTGGCACAGCAATCCCCTGCCGCAAACAGCCCCGGCGTCAAAGGACATGCCATGCCGTCATCGGTATCGATATATCCGTTTTTGTCGCGTTCCGCAAGCCCTGCGAGCAATTCGGTATCGGGAACTCTTCCGAGATTCACAAACAGTCCCGTGACGGCAAGTGTGACTGTGTGTCCGTCTGCCTTTTCAACCGTCAGGCGTACCAGTTTCCCGTCATCGGAATGCAGCTTTACAATTACCGTATCCGTCATAATGGAGATGTTCGGCTTTGCGTAAGCCCGTTCAATCTGAATCCGCTCGGCACGAAATGCTGAGTTGCGATGAATAAGAATCACCTGACGACACCGCTCGCTTAGCAGCAGTGCATCGTCAAATGCGGAATTGCCTCCGCCGACCACGGCAACCGTCTCATCCTGAAAAAAAGCCCCGTCACAAAGCGCACAGTAACTGACTCCTCTGCCCACCAGAGCAGCCTCCTCGGGAAGACCCAGCGTGCGGGCTTCGGCACCGCCTGCATAGATCACAGCGCCGGCAATAAACTGACCCTCATCCGTATCAAGCAAAAACAGACCGTCATCTTTTCGCTTGATTCCCTGCACTTCCGCCAAAAGAATCTCTGCTCCCGCCGTTTCTGCCTGTGCCGCCATGCTGTCGCCAAGCTGCAGTCCGGACACATTCCCGAGACCGGGATAATTTTCAACCAGCGGAGCTCTTGTGATCTGTCCGCCGATGCACTCTTTTTCAAATACCGTAACGCTTTTTCCGGCTCTTGCGGCATAGAGCGCAGCGGTTAAGCCGGCAGGACCGCCGCCGATTACTGCAATATCGGTCATGAACGCAGCTCCTTCAAAAACCCTTTGATTCCGGCAATACCGGCATACATCGAAACCGTATCTCCTGTTTTCACCACAAGTGTAGGTGCCTGCTTGAGTCCCAAAAACGTAGCTTCTTCGATATATTCCTCCACATTCCGTTCCTCATAGCACACGCCGGCTTTCTGCAAAAGCGGCTTTACGGCACGGCAATTCGGGCAGTTCGAAGTAGTATAGAGCACACATCCGTCAACCTCCTTTACCGGCTCGACACAGCAGTCCTGTACTTCAGGCTCGGCTTCCTGCCGGATCTGACCGACATTATAGGTCTTTCTATCCTTGAATTCCTGTGCTTTGCCATCGTTCCAGTTCTGCACAGGGCGGTAATAGCCGGTAATGCGGCTGTAGACCTCGGTCTTTCTGCCGCAGTACGGGCAGACTGTCTGTTCTCCCGCAAGATAGCCGTGATCGGCACAGATGGAATAGGTCGGAGACAACGTATAATACGGCAGCTCGTAGTTCTCGGCAATTTTTCGCACAAGGGCGGCTGCAGCCTTCCAATCCGGCAGTTTTTCTCCAAGGAAAGTATGGAACACCGTACCGCTGGTGTACAGCGTCTGGAGCTTGTCCTGCACATCAAGTGCGGCAAACACATCCTCGGTATATCCGACAGGCAGATGGCTGGAATTGGTATAGTACGGAGTTGCTCCCTCATGCGCCGTGATAATATCCGGATACCGCTGCTTGTCGTGTTTGGCAAGGCGGTAAGAGGTGGACTCGGCAGGAGTTGCCTCCAGATTGTAAAGATCGCCGTACTGCTCCTGATAATCGGACAGGCGCTCGCGCATGTGGTTCAGCACGCGAACGGCAAAATCCTGTGTTTCCTCGTGCGTCAGATCCTTGCGCAACCATGCCGCATTGAGTCCCGCCTCGTTCATGCCGAGCAACCCGATAGTTGAGAAGTGATTGTCAAAGCTGCCGAGATATCGCTTGGTATACGGATAAAGCCCTTCCTCCATCAGCTTGCCGACTGTTGTCCGCTTGATTTTCAGACTGCGCGCGGCAATATCCATCATTCGGTCAAGGCGGGTAAAGAATTCCTCTTCGTCAGCCGAAAGATAGGCGATTCGCGGCATATTGATGGTAACAACGCCGATTGAGCCTGTGGATTCACCGCTGCCGAAGAAGCCGCCGGACTTTTTGCGCAGTTCGCGCAGATCAAGGCGCAGACGGCAGCACATACTGCGTACATCGGACGGTTCCATATCCGAATTGATATAATTGGAGAAATAAGGAGTACCGAATTTTGCTGTCATCTCAAAGAGCAGACGGTTATTTTCTGTCTCGCTCCAATCAAAATCTTTGGTTATGGAATATGTCGGAATAGGATACTGGAATCCGCGTCCGTTTGCGTCGCCATCGATCATGACCTCGATAAAGGCACGGTTGATCATATCCATTTCCGCTTTGCAGTCTCCGTAGGTGAAATCCATCGGCTTTCCTCCTACGATGCAGGGCTGATCTGCAAGATCGGCAGGAACAGTCCAGTCAAGTGTGATATTGGAAAAGGGAGCCTGTGTGCCCCAGCGGCTGGGCGTATTGACACCGTATACAAAGCTTTCAATACAGTGCTTGACTTCGTTATAGCTCAGCTTGTCCGCACGGACAAAAGGAGCAAGATAGGTATCAAAGCTTGAAAATGCCTGCGCTCCCGCCCATTCGTTTTGCATAATGCCGAGGAAGTTGACCATTTGGTTGCACAGCGTAGCCAGGTGCTTTGCCGGAGCGGAGGTAATCTTTCCGGGAATGCCGCCAAGCCCCTCCTGCAGAAGCTGCTTTAAGCTCCAGCCGGCGCAATAGCCGGTCAGCATGGAAAGGTCGTGCAGATGCAGGTCGGCATTACGATGCGCATCGGCGATCTCATCATCGTATATTTCACTCAGCCAATAGTTTGCGGTGATGGCGCCGGAATTGGAAAGAATCAGTCCGCCTACAGAATATGTCACGGTGGAGTTCTCTTTTACCCGCCAGTCTGATACTTTCAGATATCCGTCCACAAGTCCCTTATAGTCCAGTATGGTAGAACTCATACTACGGAGTTTTTCTCTATTTCTCCGATACAGAATATAAGCCTTGGCTACCTTGTCGTAACCGGCTCTCTGCAGGGTCTTTTCCACACTGTCCTGAATGGATTCGACATCGATCGTATCGTCTTTGACCTTCGGAGCAAAATCTGCCGTTACCTGAAGTGCCAGCATATCAAGAATATCTTGATTGTATGGCATATGGGTAGCGTCAAAGGCTTTGGTAATAGCGTGAGAGATGCGGGTTATGTTGAAATCGGCAACTCTGCCGTCTCGTTTGATTACTTTATACATGATATTTTAACTCCTGTCTTTAATTATTTTTTATAATGCCTACATGCCGCGGATTCTGGCGGCGGGGATGTACGGAAGCACAGCTTCCAACAGTTCTTTCAGTTCTGTTTCGTCAAGTGCGGTTACTCCTTGACCGAGCAGCCGTCCTGAATCGACAAAAGGCTGGATGTAATACTTCTCTGCGCCTCTCAGCCATTGCCCTATTTCCTCCATCTCTTTCGGCGTATGAAACGGATGGCATACGGTCGTGCGAAATTCATAGTCAATTTTGCAGTTTAACAGCAGCGCAACACTTTCCGTGACTTTTTCCATTATATCGGCGCCGCACGTTTCGATATAATGGGATGGACTGTTCTTGATGTCCATTGCCACATAGTCAAGCAGACCTTCTTGTAAAAGATGCCGCAGCATTTCCGGCGCGGTTCCGTTGCTGTCCAGTTTGACCGAAAAACCGAGCTCCCGAATAGCCCGGATCAAGTCGGGCAATCCGGATTGCAACGTTGGCTCTCCGCCGGTAATGCAGACTCCGTCCAGTTTCCCCCGCCTCGATGAAAGAAAATCCATCAGTTCCTTTTCTGAAATCTCATTTCCGGTCTTCTCTGACAGCGCAAGTCCGGGATTGTGACAGTAAGGGCAACGGAGATTACAGCCGGAAAAAAATACTGTGCAGGCGACCTTGCCCGGATAGTCAAGCAAAGTCATCTTCTGTACCCCCGCAATCAAAATCAGCTCACTCCTTTATTGTTGTTTTTTGTTAGTATACACTATTTTGCGACAAATGTCAATAGCAAAAATCTATATATTGTATCTTCGGCAAAAAAATTATACCGTATATAGATATTCATGATAATTTCCATTCGGATTAAGAGCATTTTTTGTTGACCAATGTTTTCTGTCTCTCTGCTGCAAGGATGCGGAATTTTCCGCGGAACAAATCTCCTGTGCGCCGTCCCCGTTTGAAAAAACGCCGTCGTGGAGAACGGTATATCGTTGGATATATGATAAATATCTTTTGAATGGCAATCTGAAAGTCTTGCGCCGTAAAGAAAAAAGCCATGCAAAAAAAGAAAACCGAGGTAATTTCAACCTCGGAAAATTTATACGGAAACGCGCAAAAAGCGTGGTTTCTTCATATTGATTTCACACATCGTCCCCGATGTCCCATGCAGTGCGTATCCATATCGATCGGCAATGTCTCTCCGTCACGCGCCATGATATTGTTGGTGCGGCAGTCCCCGTGCAGTAATATGCTCTGCTCCGACACAGCTTCCGCCATTTGCCTCTGCGGCAAAAGCAATTGCCTTTCTCACCAATTCCATCATTTGTCCTCCGATATATCCGTAAGAAAGTTCATACACCGTTGTCTGTAGTCGGGAGCTTCGTCGTACACACCGTGACCGTAGGTTTCATCGTAAAGGTAAATTCCGCAACCGATAGCGGCGGCAATCTGCCTCGATCCCTCCGCAGTTGCAACGCGGTCTCCCTCGGAACCGATTACCAGAACCGGACACCGAACGGAAGAAAGCAGATGACAGCAGTCAAATGTCCCGCATGCCTCAGCCAGAATGATAAAGCGTCGGTATTCCTCATCGCTGATTCCCGAAGCAGAGGCAATCCATGCTTGGCGGTCAGTCTTCAATGTATGCGCGGAATATACATGATCGGCAAAACTTTCGAGAAGTCCGCGTTCATTCTTTGCTTTGGCAAGCCGGATCCATTCGCCGACGACGCTGTTGAAAATCCTGTTCGGCTTTGCCAGTGTCGAGCCGAGTATCATTCTGCCGACCAGTTTCGGATGATCTATGGCAAGATACTGGGCAATCATGCCGCCCTGAGACGCTCCGAAGACGGAGGCATCCGTGATATTCAATGCCCGCATTGCCGACGCGGTGTCTTCCGCCATATTTCTGACCGTGTAGCCCTCTCGGACGGATTCCGCCCTGTCAAAAACATATACGGTATACGTTTCGGAAAAATCCCGATATGCCTTCTCAATCGCATCCGCCGCTCCCATTACGCTGTGCACGGACAGCCCCGGCAAAATGACAAAGGCTTTTTCTCCGTTGCCGAACGAAATATAATTCATTGTAATTCCTTTGACCGAAACGGTTTTCACATCGGCTCCCCTCCCCCTTGTGATTTCCAGTAGCTCTTTCTCTTTCATGTTGTAACTACTCCCTTGCTTTATCCCAATATTATAACGCAACCCAAAGACTGCTCGGGCGGACACCCGATCCGAACATCCATCTTCTTCTGCACTTCTTGAAAACAGAGCTGTCCATACTTATGCATGAACAGCTCTGAAACTTTTATTTCTGATATATAGAGTTTTTTCGGTTATCCTGTTCTGCTTTTCCATCGTCAGATGCAATCATAATGATCATACCTGCCGATTTTTCGCCTGCGTTATCGGGTAACAGCTTAAGCATTGTTGCCTTATGCTACACCGTTATCACGCTCGCCCGATCCCTTTTCGAAAAAATACAGATATACCACATATGCTCCGAGGATCACCGCTGCACTGCCAAGTACTGCAAGCAATACGATCTGTGCCACGGGAATTGCTCCGCCGAACAATCCTGCCGCATAAAGCTTTTTGCTTTCGCCCTTTGTTTTTCTCTTTTTGAGAACGATAAGCACGATTTCCGCCGCTACGATTATCGCAAGGACAATGATGAGCCACAATGCCGAACCGCTGGTATCCACAACGATTGCAAATTCAGACAATTTATCTGTGGTAAATACTGCATAATCGCCTTCTTTCGTATATTCGACTTCAGTCACTTCGTCTCCGTGCAAATGGAGAATACGGAATGCTCTATCTTTAGCTTTGTCGGGAATAAGAAGTTTTATTGTAAGTTTGCTACTCGGCTGTGTGCTTACGCCTTCATTGTAAAGCGTCACGTCGTATACCGCAGACACGGTTTCATTGCGTTTTACACTTTCCTGAATTGTAGCCGGGACTTCATCCAGTTTCATAGAAACAATCTGTTCGCCGGGCTTGGTGCCGCCTTCTTTGGAAACAATCACCTCCGGCTTGTCTTCGTCCCCGCCGTCAACAACATTTCCATCAACAACCTTCTTTATTGTAAGCGTCGCTATCTTAACAGGTATATCGTTGTAGTTTGTACTGTCGCCGCTGAATTTCGCGACAACGCTATAAACTCCGCTTTCCGTTTTGTCGTTGTTTGCGTATGTAACGGTCACTCCGCTCGGAAGTTCTCCGCCGATTGCAAGACTGTGCGATTTGCCGTCATAAGTCACTTCGGCGTCTTCAAACGTTACGCCCGACATATCGTAAGTTGCTTTTGCGATGTTCCAAGAGATCTTGCCGTCAAATGCAGAAGCCCATTCGTAGTTTGTCGGATCTTCAAGCGTAACAGTTGCCGTATGGTCGCCTGCGTTTGTTGCTTTGCCGTTCGTTACGGTGTACAAATCACCGTTCGCAACGCCGGTTTTCTCTGTGCCGTCGTAAACAAGTCCGTTTATCGCCGTGGGTATTGCTACTTTTATCTTCGCTATGTTCCAATCAGCAGTAACTGTTCCCGTGAAATTGCCGCTTGCCGTGATAGTAAGGGTATGTTTGCCGGCGCTTGTAGCCTTGTTGCCGCTTACCGTATAAGTCACTGCAAGTCCGTCAATTGTAACGGAAGTTACGGTCTGCGTCTGCTCCGAACCGTTGTATGTGAGAGAATTGCCGAATTTTACGATTGCGCCTTTTATGTCTTTTGCTTTGATTGTAAGCGTTGCCGACTTGTCGGAAATAGCATTGTAGTTTGCACTGTCGCCGCTGAATTTTGCGATAACGGTGTAAACTCCGTTTTCCGTCTTGCCGTTGTTAGTGTATGTAACGGTCACTCCGCTCGGAAGCTTTCCGCCGACTGTAAGACTGTGAGATTTGCCGTCGTAAGCCACGGTTTCGTTCTCAAACGTTACACCGCTCATGCTGTAGGCAGCTTTTGCTATGCTCCAAGAGATCTTGCCGTCAAATGCAGAAACCCATTCGTAGTTTGTCGTATCTCTGAGCGTAACCTCTGCCGTATAATTGCCTGCGTTTGTTGCTTTGCCGTTCGTTACGGTATACAAAGAATTGTCAGCAACGCCCGTCAGCCCTGAACCTGTGTAAACAAGTCCGGTTGTTGCAGTGGGTATTGTTACTTTTTTCTTTGCTATGCTCCATGTTTTGGTAACGCTTCCCGTAAAGTTGCCGTTTGCCGTAACAGTAAGAGAGTAATTGCCCGCATTTGTAGCCTTATTGCCGCTTACCGTATAAGTTACTTTAAGTCCGTCAATTGTTACGGAAGCCACAGTCTGCGTCTGCGCCAAACCGTTGTATGTGAGAGAATTGCCAAGGCTTATGATTGCGCCTTTTATTTCTTTTGCATTGATTGTAAGCGTTGCCGACTTGTCGGGTATTGCGTTATAGTTTGCACTGTCGCCGCTGAATTTTGCGATAACGGTGTAAACTCCGCTATCCGTCTTGCCGTTGTTTGTGTATGCAACGGTCACTCCGCTCGGAAGCTCTCCGCCGATTGCAAGACTATGAGATTTGCCGTCGTAAGTTACGGTATTGTTCTCAAACGTTACGCCGCTCATATCGTAAGTTGCTTTTGCTATGCTCCATGTCTGGGTAACGCTTCCAATAAAGTTGCCGTTTGCCGTAACAGTAAGAGTATAACTGCCCGCATTTGTAGCCTTGTTGTCACTTACCGTATAAGTCACTTCTGTTCCGTCAATGGTTACGGAAGCTACAGTCTGCGTCTGCTCTGAACCGTTGTATGTAAGAGCAGTGCCGATTTTTACGATTGCTCCCGTAATATCGCGCCTTACAATGCCGTCTGCGCCGATTATGAACTTTGCGTCTTTACTATTGCCCGCTTCGCATGTAGTGCCGCCGATTGTAGCTTTGCCGCCTGCCGGAACAACTACGGTGTTTTCGGTGCTGTCTGCCTTGACGGTGATTGCCTTGTCGCCGACATTTTCGATCGCTTTGTTGCCGGCAGTGATTTTTCCGCTCTTGCCGATCGTTACCGTGCCGTTTGTGAGCGTCATGCCGCCTGCGCTGATTGCCAGCGTTATTTCCTTGTCGCCCACTTCGTATGCAGCGCCGTCGATTGTGGCTTTGCCGCCTGCCGGAATAACTATGCTGTTTCCGGTCGTCTCTGCGATGACGGTAATTGTCTTATCGCCGGTATTCTTGATTGCCTTTTCGCTGACTTTGATTTCACCGTTATTGCCGAGCTTGATCTCGCCGCCTGAAAGTGTTGCGGCGCCGACTTCTTCAATTACGAGCGTGGTTTTCTTGCCGCCCGCTTCGTATGTAGTGCCGCCGATGCTGACCTTGCCGTTTGCGGGAACGCTCACCATATCCTTGTCTGCAGCCACAACTGTTATTACATTGCTGCCCGTGCCTGCCGGATTGGTGATAACCTTTCCACTGCTGGAACCGATGATGGATGCGCCGCCGTCAAGCTTAACCTCGCCGTCCGTCAGCTTGTTGCCGGATGCGGTCACTTCGATGACCATATCCGTGTTGGTTTCCGCGCCGTTTGTATAGGTGGTATCGCCGATCTTGACGGAGCCGCCCTTCGGAACAGTTACTGTGTCCTTGCCGTTTTCAGCATCAGCCACAACGGTGATTGTATTGTTGCCGGAATTTTCCGGATTGGTGATTTTCTTTCCTGTTGTGCCTGTGATCGATTTACCTGCGCCGATGGCTGCCGTTCCGTTTTCAAGCTGGAAACTGCCGCTTTCTATCGTGACGTCCCCTATTCCGTCAACGCCGAACGTTGTTTCGGTTGTCGCTTTGTATTCGTTGTCGCCGATTGTCGCTTTGCCGCCTGCCGGAATAACTACGTTGTTTTCGATTCCGTCTACCTTGACGGTGATCGCCTTATCGCCGCTGTTTTTGATCTTTGTGGCGCCGACTGTGACTCCCTCGTTCTTGTCGAGCTTAACCACACCGCTTGTAATCGTTAAGCCGCCGTCATCGCCGACAAGGACGATCGCGCTTGTTTCGCCAACTTCATATTCGGTGCCGCCGATGCTGACCTTGCCCTTTGCGGGGACGAGCACCATGTCAGAGTTTCCTGTCACAACGGTGATTTTATCATTGCCAGTTCCTGCCGGATTGGCGATAACCTTTCCGCTCTTGGGACCGATGACTGAAGCACCATCATCAAGCTTAGCTTCGCCGCTTGTCAGTTTGTTGCCGCTTGCGGTCACTTCGATGACCATATCCGTGTTGATTTCCGCGCTGTTTGTATATGTGGCATCGCCGATCTTGACGGAGCCGCCCTTCGGAACATTTACTGTGTCCTTGCCGTTTGTAGCGTCAGCCACAACGGTGATTGTATCGTTGCCAGTTCCTGCCGGATTGGTGATTTTCTTTCCTTCCGTGCCTGTGATCGATTCGCCGTCGCCGATGGTCGCCGTGCCATTTACAAGCTGAACATCGCCGCTTGTAAACGTAACTGTTCCTGTTGCGTTAACACTGAGCACTACGTCGGTTATCGCTTTGTATTCGTTGCCGCCTTTAGTCTTTATGCTGTCGCCCGCTTTCAGCGTTGCACCGTTTACAGTCGTAACGCTATCGCCGACGATCTCGATTGTGTCGGCAGTTGTGTTGCCGGCTGCAGCTGTCAAAGCGGCTGCAAGGGTTTTATATTCTGTAGTGCCGATTTTAGCCTCCGCAGGAGCGCCCACTTTCAACTTCACATCTACAAATTCGCTTGCATAGTCCGTTTGTTTATCGCCGTTGCACTGCTCGGTGAACACATGAAGCGTATAATCGCCATCTTCAATATCATTGGGAATTGTGAAGGTCACAAAATTCAGCGACGTCTCTGTGGTTTCCTTCAGTTTGCCGTAGTAAACAGCGTTTCCATCGCTGTCTTCAACGATCACGGAAATATAGTTGTTTGCTCCGATATCTGCGTTGTTACAAAGCAGTTGTATTGTACTGCCTGCTGTTCCGGAGAGCGTACCCATGTCTTTCACGCTCAACGTGTGTCGGTAGCTGTCCAGAAGCGTCAGCTTCCACTCGTTTCCGGTGTATGACGATATCTTTGTCAGGCTGCTGCCCGCCGTTGCGGACTTGCCGCCCACTGCGGCAGATGTAAAGAGGACCTTGCCCGAATTAAGGTTCGTGGCAATACGAATGGATGAGTTATACCACCAATCCACGGTACCTATACCTGAAGTACCTGTATCTCTATTATACTGTACTACACCTACTTGATCTCCGGAGGCGGAACGAGTCCACCACCTTATGAGGTTGCTCTGCATTCCCGGCGCTCCGCTGTAATCACCCACATAGTCTCTCAGTTCCATTATGGACGGTAAAAATACCTTATCGCCGCTTAAGTTGCTTGCAAGCCAAGTTTTTCCATACGCATCGTACGAACCGGTTCCCTCGTTATTCGCAGTGATGGCAAGCATGGCTCCCTGCTCTGTTGTGGAGAAAATGCTGCTATTGTTTGATAAGTCTGTACACCATTTTCTTACTGAGCTGTCCTGATATTTATTATTGGTAGAGCTAAACATTTCGTCCGGAAAAGGATTCTCTGCCAGCATGAATATGCCTTTCGTCGATTTGTCGCTGGCCTTTTCTGCGTTCAGCACACGCCACCTTATAGGGGTCAATTCGGCTCTCATACCGAAATAGACATAGCTATTGGTATTGTAATACGTTCCGCTGCTGTTTGTTTCTGCGGTCGGGCTGATCAGTCCTTTTGTGCCAAACTGAATCGCCTTTACTCCCGTATCTCCGCCCGTAACTTTGCCGTCCGCGTCAATTACGAATGTTGCTTCTTCGTCGGCTTTGTATTCAGTGCCGCCGATTGTGACTTTTCCGCTCGCAGAAACAACTACGCTGTTCTTTCCTTCTTCGGGGGTGTTCGCTTTCACGGTAATTTTCGCATCGCCGGTGTTTACGATTTTCTTGCCGCCGACTGTGATTTCCTCGTTCTTGTCGAGCTTGACCGAACCGCCGAGCAGCGTATTGCCGCCGTCCTTCGTGACCTCAATGGTCATCGTTCCGTAATCGGCGGAAGAAGCGTTTTCGTACTCAGTATCGCCGATCTTAGCCTTGCAGGCAGGCATAACCTCCACAGTGTCCTTATTTTCGCCAACCGTAACGACGATCAGGTCTGCGACGGTTGCGGCAGGATTGGTGATCTTCACACCGCTGTTGCCTGTCGCACTGATGCCGCCGCCGAAGACTGCACTGCCTTCCACAACTTTGATTTCGCCACTCATAAACATAACGAAACCGTCACTGTTAACATAGAGCGTTGCGTCGGTTATTGCTTTATTTTTGCCTTCATAATTGCTGCCGTTGTAAGACTTTATGCTGTCGCCCGCTTTCAGCGTTGCGCTTTCCACTTGGGTAACTTTGCTGCTGATAATTTCGATTGTGTCAGCAGTTGTGTTGCCTGCCGCAGCTGTCAAAGCCTCTGCAAGAGTGGCATATTCGGTTGTGCCGATCTTAGCCTGCGCGTTAGCGGTCGAGTCGCCGCTTGTCACGGTAAACTTAAGCGTTATCGTTTTCGTATCGCCCTTGTCGCTCGTAATGGTAAGCGTTTCATTGTAGGTTCCTGCGCTCAGACCCGTTTTGGGACGGGCATAAAGGTTCGTACCCTGACCGCCTGCAGGGCTGTAAGCCGACAGTCTGTAGTCGAAGTTGGAAGCTCCGCTCAGCGTCAGCTTAACGGCGTCAGAGTAGCCATTGGTGACTACGACGCTCTTATAACCGATCTCCTCGTACCCTGCGACTGCGCTGCTGAAATCAATCTCGCCGGAAGCTACAGAGATTCCGCCGCTGGTCGAGTCGCCGCCGCCGGTCGAATCGCCGCCGCCGGTCGAATCGCCGCCGCTGGTGGCTGCGGTCACGGTAAACTTAACCTGTACATATTGCTCCT
>CAVESF010000037.1:0-14357 GCA_963618495.1 Acutalibacteraceae bacterium | reverse complement strand
CCGCCGACCGTCAGATTATCGGGGAGCTGTGTAAGCCCTGTGCATCCGCTGAGGTAAAGCCCGCCGCCGTTACGCTCCATCATATTTTCAAGTTCTGCCTTTGTGTATTTCATCTTTTTCAGTCCTCCCCTCTGTAGACTTTCAATCTCTCGCCGTTGACTACAATCACATCGTAGAGCGACTTGTGTTCTACTACGAGCGGTTCTCCTTCTTTCGGCGCGTGCGTTTCTTCTTCTTCTTCTTCGTCCTCCGCTTTCGGTATCGGCTCCATTTTTGCGATTATCACTTCGCCTACGGCACCGTAATATCGGGATGTGTCAAGCCGCATGGCTTCTATGTAGTCCTGTACATGTATGCGTCCCTGCTTGTGAAAGCGGTCTGCGCTTTTGCGCTTTATTTCCTGTATGAGCTGTGAAGCATCCGAGCGGCAACAACCGCATAGCTTCATTAAATCCTCTGCCACGAGGAAATCTTTTGCGAACATTTCTTCGCGTTCCTGCATTGTCATTCCATTATTCCTCCTTGATTTTTTAAATATCTTTCACAAGTTCGTCGAGAGTAACATCGAGAACCCGCGAAATGGTAATGAGTATCGCTAGCGACGGAATTTTCGTTCCGGCTTCGTAATAGTAGATTGCGGATTGCGTCACACCGACTTCTCTTGCGAGGTCAACCTGTGACAGACCGCGTCTGATTCGCGCTTTTTTGAGATTTGAACCGAGCATTTCAGCCTCCTTTCCTGTTGCAAATGCAACTGTTTTATGTTATTTTTCATGAAAAATTCCAAAAATTTGTAAAAATGACTTGACAAAAGTGAATTTGCACTATATTATAAAAGGTACAACCACGGTTGTTATTCGGATTTTGTGGAAATCGTTGCTTTTCTGAATCCGTATTTTGCTGACCACGGTTATATTCTACTCCAAAAATGTGGAACTGTCAATGGTTTATTCCAACATTTTGGAATTTCGGAACATTGCACAAATTTTATGTTCCAATTTTGTGGATTTCGGAGAAAACCAATGTTCATTACTGTTCTCGAAGAGCTTATCCGGCAAAAAGGTATTACCGCCGCTAAAATGCTTTCCGATTTGGACATGAATAAAAGCTCTGTTCTAAATTGGAAAACACGAGGGACAATACCGGGCGGCGATGTGCTTATCAAACTCGCCGATTACTTTTCCGTCCCCGTTGATTATCTTCTCGGCAGAGAGAATGTGCCTGCGCCGCACGATGAGATAGCGGAGCTTTCCGCATGCCTTACTGCAGAGGAACGGCGAATCGTCGCCGATTATATCAGGTTCCTCATTTCGCAGAGAAAGGACGCAGGCAAATGAGCGATAGCCTTTCATCAGAGCAAATTGAAATTCTGCGCTTTCTTCGCAGTCAAGATGGATGCACCGTCAGCCGCGAGCGGTTTTTCGAGGCTTTCCCGAGTGTCAAGCTAAAGACATATACTGCGCTTGACAAGCTCGGATACATTCTGCTGAAAACCGCGGCAGACCCTATATCGCTGACCGACAGCGGCAAAGGCTTAATAGAAGCGTATCTTAAGCAGGAATCGGAGCTGCAATATCAGCACGGCTTCAACGATAAGACACTTAAGGCATCAGATGAATCAAATGCAATCGCCCGCGAGGCGAATAAGCGTGCGGATAGAGCAAATGCGATATCACTCGTCACGCTCGTTATTTCAGCTATTGCGATTTTGGTTTCCATCTTCGTGCGTTGATGGCTTTGCTTCTTAAGTACCGAGAGCTATCGCATTATCTCCCTTTCACTTGAATTCAATAAAGCAATGCAAAAATAATGGTTGCTATTGCAAGTGCCAAAGCAATGCACGCAAAGCCAATACTGCGATTAGATTGCCGAAGGCTCTCTTTTGCCCGTTGCAAGCTCTCTTTTGCCCGTTGCGAGCTTTCTTTCGCTAAGCGCAGGCGTTCTTCCGCTAAGCGTCGGTACTCTTCCATACAGCGCCTGTACTCCTCCTCTTCTTCTCGAAGTTCGAGGTCTCTTTCCGTAGAGGAAAAACGGTTTTCATTTCCCATTTTTTTCACCTCCTTTCGGGTGGTGACTGTGGTTATATTTTAGCACAAATTGCTTGTACTGTCAATGCATAAGCACAAGAAATTTTAACTTTGTACGAACGCACAAGATACTTGTACTTTTATTGTATATTATTACCAATTGCACGGAGTCTTAAGGAAAAAATACGATTATGACGGTTATCGAAAGAATATTCGCCGAGCTGAATAAGCAGGGTAAAAGCCAAATTGAACTTGCAAGAAATCTCGGGATTGCCAAAAATACAGTGACAAACTGGAAACTCGGGATAAGCCAGTCCTATATGAAGTTTTTGCCGCAAATAGCGAAATACTTGAATGTACCGATAGATAGTCTTGTAAGCGATGACCCGCCTCTGCCTAAGCCGCAATTCGGAATAACAATGTCCGATTCATATGTAGAGCCAACTCAAAATGACAATTTGGTAAATATTGATAAAATCAAGGAACTTGCCAAGCGGCAAGGCATTTCAATAACATACCTTTGCTCCTCAATCGGTCAGGGCGCATACTATTTCAACGATGTAAAACGCCGAAGCGGCGATATCCCCGACAGCCGACTTGCGGTCATCGCCGAGCTGCTGTCTACTACTACTGACTATCTGCGGGATAAGTCGGATTGCCCCGATTTGCCGTCGATAGCCGAGCGCGATTTGTCGGTTCAGAATGCATATGATAGAGCACCCGAAGAAATAAAGCTCGCCGTTAAAAAGTTGCTGGATTTGCAGTAATCTTAACCGCCGACTGTGGTTATATTCTATCAAAATGTTTGATTGGTGTCAACCCAAATCAAACAAAATGCTTGATTTCGTATACTTGCACAAAAAAGTGTTATTTTATTTGTTTAATATGCGGAGATACTATGTCGTTCGTACAGAAAATTGAGCGGTTACTCGAAGAGCGCAATATCCAAAAGAAGAAAATGCTCGAGGATTTAAACCTGAATATAAATACTTTTTCCGTATGGAGAAAGCGCGGGACTATTCCGAGCGCGAAGGTATTGCAGAAAATCGCTGATTACTTCGGCGTCCCCGTTTCCTCACTTTTTGACGATTCCGATGCACCCGCCACGCCTGCCGAACTGCAAGACCTGATAAGCAGGACGCGCACCCTCACGGCAGAGGAAATAAAAGAACTCGACGATTATCTCAATTTCATTATCTCAAAGCGTAATCAACCTTGACTACAGTTATATTTTATCACGATAACTTGTGAATGTCAATTGCGAATCGCAAGTAAAAGTGAATTTCGTGCTATTGCACATATAAGGAATTGAATTTTTATGTATAATTCACAAGAACTTGCGAATGTAATAAAAGCACTTGCCAAAGAAAGAAATATCACCATTGGAAAAATGCTTTCCGATTTGGATTTGAGCATAAATACCATGTCGTCTATGCAGTCAGGCGGCTTTTATCCGAGAGTTGAATCCCTTGCAAAAATTGCTGACTACCTCGGCGTATCCGTAGACTATCTCCTCGGTCGGGATTTATCCCCCGCCCCCGAAAAGTCATCCGCGCTCTCGGCTCTCCTGCCCGAGCTGTCGGATAGTGAAATCGCTGATGTGGAGCAGTATATCCGCTTTATCATATCCAAGCGGTGATACCGCTGACCACGGTTATATTATAGCGTAGTTTGCTAACTTTATCAATTGCAAAATCTAACTTTACTAACTTTTGTATACATGCACAAATTGTCCTATGACTCATTGTGCAAGATTACAATGAGGTACTATGTTTAAAGAAAACTTTATTAAGCTGTGTAATAAAGCGGGGAAAACACCCACAGCTGTATGCGCGGAAATCGGATTGTCCAATGCGGCATATTCGAAATGGGACGAGAATTCCGTTCCCCACCGTGCTACCCTCCTCAAAATAGCCGACTATTTCGGTGTTCCTGTAGACACCCTGCTTGAAAGTGAGGACAATTCTCCCGAAGACGCCCACCTTATATCCCTCATAAAAACTCTCACAGCAGAAGAGAAATCCCAGCTGGAGAATTTTATAAACTATCTACTCATGAAAAGGAAGTGATGCCGTTGCTTTGGATTATCGGTATATTAGGTGTCGCGGTCTTGCTGATTGGAGTATGCATGGCTCTGAAAGACAATTCGCAGACCGCCGACAGAATAAGCGCGTCCGCGATAAAAGCTATGAATGCGCCCATGACCACCTACGGCGGCAGAAAAATCACCGACACATGCGAGTGTTGCGGCGAGCATAAGGAAACGAAGCTTTATCTCGAAAACGGAAAGACGGTGCGCGAGTATTGCAAAGTGTGCGCCGATTCCGCAAGAGCCGATGGCTATGTTTCGCTTCAGGTTCTGAATGTGGTAAAACCGTCACCCAAGCCGGAACAAACGCCCGCATCTCGCGCTTCAGAATGGTCAGGCTTCTCTGAACCGCCTGAAAAGCCCCGTAAACGCGCCAAAGTCAAAAAGGGTACAATTATCACTCTCTGCATCGTTGCGGTGATTCTGATAGCCGTGGCGACGCTCACGGTGGTGTTCCGACGTCAGATATCAAGTTTCATCTATGAAAAGACGGGAAAATGCTTCTATCACCAGTTGTCTTTCAAAGATAATCACAGCATCACATATACGCAGCGTGCAGGCGATACAAAATATCACGATATTACGCGTGATTTCATCTGCGACCGTTGCGGCAAAGAAATAATAGAAACAAAAAAGCAGAAACATAGCACTGATTATACATACAGTGTCATTCATAGAAAATCAGACGAAAAAACTCATACTTATAAAAAACAAAGCCTCTGTCCGCAGTGCGGTCTCATTCTCGAGCAGGAAGATATAACCGAAGGGCATACCGAGTTCAGAAGTAATTATATTTACAGTAAAGCCGATGGCACTTCCCATTCCGTGCGCAAACTCATAAGCTGCGCGTTCTGCGGAGTGTTTTGCGGCGAAGAAAACTATACGGAAAAACATAGCGATTATACATACAGCACGGGATATTTCGGGTCAGACAGCGGGAGTCATCTTGTACGCAAATATTCTTATTGTGGAAAATGCGGTGAAACCTGCGGATACGAGGATACATACGAGCAGCATGTTTTCGGCTATGTGGAAACAGCAGCGCCAACATGCACAGCTCAGGGCGGAAGATATAAGGAATGCTCGAAGTGCAGGGAAAGAGAATGGAAAGAAATCGTTCCCGCGACACATACATATTCCGCTTTGGGAGAAAAGGAGCGCCAGATATCCTGCACACGGTGCGGCAAGGAGACAACAGATGTTTTTGCGTTGAAGATTCGGCGCGTTATTGAAGCCGATTATAAAAATAACCGCGGCTATCTTCATTTTTATGTGAAAACAAAAAATTGCAGTTCTCAGACCGTTTCGGAAGTGAAAGCTACTGCGAAAATCTATAATTCAAAGGGGAAAGTCCTGTATGCAGATACCATAATGTGGAAGCCCACCTCATTTGCCGCCGGTTCTGTCGCAAACTTCGAATTTATTCCCGCAGACTTTTTCACCGACATAAGCACATATTCCGTAGAATATGAAATCGTCAAGTAAATCGGAGGCACACATATGAAAAACAGAAAAAACAGTATTCAGACACTGCGGGTAATTATGGGAATAGGCATAGCAATCGGCATAATTGGCTTGTGTGCCGGAACAGGGAAAAGCGCCGAAGGCAATACTTTGTTGGGAACGTGGCTTATCTCCGCAGGCGTCGTCCTGATTCTTTCGCCTATTGTCCCGCTTCTCTTCGTCAACATAATCGATGATTTCACCGAAGAGGACGGAATAGTTGTTCATCCCGTGCATGTCGTGGAGAAGCCAAAGGAAGCGCCAAAACCCGAAGTCCACAGCGGCACACTCAAAGTCCCCGATATCACATATTATGAGGGCAAACTCGAAATTCAGGAAAAAACACTTTCGTTCCCCATATATGCCCGTTCCGCTTCGGGACGCGCCTTTACCCTGCACCTGCGCTTCTACGATGCACAGAATAATATGACAGCCGAGAGTGAAACAGAATTTGCCGCAAACCCGAATACCGATGTATATAATCGCCGCACGGCGAAAATCGCCAAGGAAGAAGCAGGCGACTATTCTTATTACACGTGGTCGGAATCGTAAAAGGCAAAATCTGTAGAAAAATTGCAAAATAAGCAAATAAGGAGAGGAAAATCCCTCTCCTTTATTTAAACTTTGTCCCCCGTGATTTGCTTTATCTTCAGCAAAAGGAGAAAAATCTCACGCTTCGTCAGCTTCGCCGAGAGAAGCTTTCTCTCAAATTCGCGGTGTGCTTCGATTTTGCGGGCGTCAATGGAATTTCCAATTGTCTTTTTCATGTTTCTTTTCTCCTTATGCTTTATAAAATTGCGGTCTGCACCGCCAGATAAAGCATAGCATATGCCATGTGACTAATCAAAGCCCAAATTGTACCCCCGATTATATTTTACGACTATCCCTCGTAAAATATGATTATTTTCTACCCGAAAATGATTTTTCCCGCCGTGCGGCACAAAAAACGACATCAGACACGCGCAAAAGAAAGGATGCATAATGGAAATACAAGGCAGAGATTTAAGAGCGAAACTACAGGAAATGAAAAACAAAAGCAATCTGTCAAATCAGCAGATAGCCGATATAAGCGCAACGCCGCTCAGTACCGTCACAAAGATTCTGAACGGCGAAACGGAAAGCCCCTCATTCTATACCGTCTGCGGCATCGTGCGTGCGCTGGGCGGCTCTGTCGACGAAATGATAGGCATCCCGACAGATTCCGATTCGAGAACCCAAAAGCCGACGGAATATGAGATAATGCTGGGCGAGAAACAAAAGGAAATAGAACGCCTTGCCCAGTCGCATGAAAGAGAGCTTGCTGCCGTGCGAGCAGACAAAGACAGCGAGCTTATGAATGTGCGCAAGTCGAAGCGGATTCTCGCCATATGGTTTTCCGTTGTGCTTTCGTTCGTGATACTCGTTTTAGCCGTCGATATCCTCAATGGAAATATCGGCTTTATCCGATATGCGAATGAGTTCAGAAATCAATCGGCTGCCATAGGCAATTCCGTTATGCAATATATCAAAGAATTTTTCTCAAAGGTGTTGTAAAAGAAAATGGCAGAATTTTATATTTCAAGTACAAAACATTCAATAAGCGAACGCCAAACCAAAAATAACGGCAAGGTCTATGATGTCGTTTTCCGAATAACAGATAAATCCGGCAATGTCACGCAGAAGAAACTTTCCGGCTATAAAACAAAAACTCTCGCAAGAGCCGCTCACGCGAAGTTCATTACCGAGCATTGCGAGGTCAATAAGGAAAAGGCGCGCCCGCGAAAAACCATCGATCCCGAAAAGGAAACGCCTACAGTCGGTGAGCTTGTCCCGCTCTATCTCGCGTCGGTTCAGAATCAGAATAAACCGTCGGTTGTCTATGGCAAAAAGACAGACTATGATATCTATCTCCTCCCCAAATACCAAAATGCCAAAATTACAGCCCTCACAAAGGAAGAAATGTACCGCTGGCAGGATGAGCTGTGGGCAACGCGAAATCCCCGCACAGGCGACTTCTATTCGTATTCCCGACTTGTCAATATAAGAGTACGCGTCAATGCTTTTCTCTCATATTGCGAGAGCCGCTACGGATATAAAAACTATCTTGCGGAAATTCCCAAACCCAAACGCCGCGCGCCGAAAGCACCTATGCTCTTCTGGACAAGAGAAGAATTTGATAAGTTCGTCGCTACAGTCGACGACCCGAAAATGCACTGCCTCTTTACCATGCTCTTTTTCACAGGCAGAAGAAAGGGCGAAATCTTTGCTCTTACTCCCGAGGATGTCAAACCTGATAAATTACTTATATCAAAGTCCGTTACGCGTCAGACACTGGACGACAAGCCGTATCAGATTACAAGCACTAAGGCAGACAAGGTTCATGAAATCCCGCTCTGCCCTATCATGCAGGAAGAACTCAAAAACTATCAGGGCGAAGCTCCGTTCTTCTTCGGCGGTGATAAACCTATGCCCCCTACTTCCGTCACCCGTTATTTCGAAAAGCATATCGCACAGGCAGGCGTGAAACGCATCCGCATCCATGACCTCCGCCATTCATTCGTTTCTATGCTTATCCACCTCGGCGCCAATTACACCGTAGTTGCCGACCTCATAAGCGATACTCCCGAACAGGTTACTAAGACATACGGACATATGTACGATGAGGATAAACTCTCTATACTTTCCCACCTAAAATAACGCCTCCGCAACACCTCCGTAACGCCACCGCAACTTCAATTTGTTTCTTTTTTGTTGCTATCTTTAAAAAACCACAATATATTGTATGCGACCCTTTGAAATCGTATGTATATTGTATGATTTAAGTTCCCGTCGCCCGCTCCAACAGGGATATACTACAAGATATTGTGGTTTAGCTCTATTTTTATACTGTATATTGTGATTTGTCACTATTTCTCTTTTTCCAGAAATTTCCATTATGAATTTCTACGAAACACATTTCTGCAATTTGTTACCACGATTTGTTACTAATTTTTTATGGCTCCCTTTAGCCGTTTTTCAGAACGAGATTGCGTGAGGGGCTGCTAATAGGGCTGTCGGGTTCGTTTTGCCCTTTTTCAGTCAAAAAATACCCCCCTCTCTTCCGCATATGCTAATATAATTGGTAGTTATTATAACATGTATCACCGTTTTTGGGCTGTTTTGATGCTTTCGGCTGTCGGTTTGCCTGTTTTGCTATCGTTAGTTGCCTTTGACTTGTCTCGGGCTTTATCGTGCTTTTGCCGAACTATGCCATTTTATACAAATGTATGAAACGCGCTTAGGGAATAACGCGCGTGTAAAATCAGCTCCTCCATCCTTTCCGCCTCTTTTCCTCTCTCTTTCTCCTTGCTTTCTCTCTCCGTGCGCCTCTCCTCTTGCGCTGTGTGCTGTGTGTGGGCTTGTGTGGCTCGGCTTGTGGCTGTGTGGCTTTTTCTTTTTATAATATTTTTCTTTTTTTATCGTAGTATAATAATATCGGATAATATAATATTTATTATTATATAATATATATCACAGATAAAATATAATATTTGATAGTAATATAATTTATAAGATGTAATTATAATATTTAATTTTGATATTATTTATATAATGGCATATAATATATAAAGCGAAATATAATATACTATCGTAATATAAATAATAATAGCGCAAAAGACCGCCAACAGAAGCGGAGACAATGCGCCCGAGGCGATACGGCTTTCGGGTGGTTCTCCGGCATTTGTGGCGGTTTTCGTTTTTGCGTGTGCGTGTGCTCGTTGCCTTTTGAGGGTGTGACGGTTGCACGCGCTTTTTTGTTGGTTATGTTCCGGCGGGCTTGCGAGCGTGTGCGAGTGCGTCCAGCTCTGCCGCCTGCTGTGCGTCAAGTCTTGCAGTGTCACGCTTCATTGCCTCGGCGATTGCGCGACCGACAAAAGCATTAATACTTGCATCGCCGCATTTTGCCGCATGCGCTTTGATTTTGTCTTTTTCGCTCTTAGGCAATAAGACCGTCAAGCGGTAGTAATTTTCTTTTGCCCATTGGTAATTATATTTTGACTGATTAAATTTTTCTTTTTCTTCCATTTCCTTTTTCCTCCTGCTTTTACTTTATTTTATTATATCATGCGCGGCACTTTATACGCTATATGCAAAATAGACAAAAATAATATAAAATATTTGTGCAACATTTTGAAAAGTTTTTTCGCGGATTACGCTTGACATCATCCGCATTATGTGCTATAATAAACGCGTAAAGCAAAGGAACGCGGAAAGCGTCCTTTTACGAAAGGAGCGGAGGAAGATGAAAGGCGTAACGAATAAAGCCGCCGAGATTGCACGAAAAGCAAAAACGGCATAAAAAATAGTGAGTGACACCGTCTAAACAATCACTCACTATTCACCAACAAGGCGCGCGGGGAGCCTTACACCCGCGCGCCTCTATTATAACACGGTAAGGCTAAAAAGTCAACAAAAATTTTTATAAAAAACGCCGTGAGGCATGGAGGAAAAAGAAATGGAATACACAATTACAAAAAACGCAAATTTTAATAGCTTAGAAATTACCTTCGACGGCATACCGTCGGCAGCAGTCCGCGCAGCTATCCGCGAGTTAAAATATCGCTGGAACGCCGCAAGAAAACTTTGGTACGGTTTTGCTGATGAGGAGACAACACGCGAAGCAATCGAAAACGCGGCTAAAACAGACGCACCCGCAAAGCCTGCAACGGATGCAAAGGCAAGCAAGCCCCGCGCCGCTTCCCTCTGGGAGCGCACGAGAACGGACAAGCTCCCCGCATACGGCACAGAAAACGAAATCAAAACGGCAATTAATGAGCTTGCGCGGGCTAAAAATTGGGGATATGATAAAGCCGCGGCGGCATACTTCCGCGAACACCTAAAAAAACAGTTCCCCGAAGTAAAATTTTCTATCACATCAGGCGGTGCCGGATGGCTCAATAAGTGCAACATCCGTATAATTGCGTCGCCGTATGCGCGCGTACTTGTAAAAGGTAATCCCGACGCGGCAGGATGGCGCGACCTGTGCGACCATTACGAAAACGGCGAACAGCTCGAGGCAATATATCAATATTGCAAAAAGCTTTTTAACGCAGCTGATGCCGATGATGGCGATGATTACGCTGACTATGGCGCGCACCATGTTTTATATGGCGGTGTCACTGTATCGGGTGAATACAAACAGACGGAAAGATGAAGCAATTTTCAATGATTTTTGCGGGCTGTTCCTTCATGGGGTTTCATTCCTTGCCGGAATGGGCGGCACTGCTACATGTGATAAGCGCGTTACAGATGATAACTTTTTTAAACTCAACAGCGAACAACGCGCAAGCGTAGAATTTTATATGAATAATTGCGTAGCCGTTTATCTCGGTGACATTCTGCAATTTGTTGTTGACCCTGAAGGGTTCGACTATGCGCGATATGTTTGCATTCCCTCCGAAGCTTCCACGGTGGAAGCCTTCAGGGATTACGAAGCTAAACAGACCGAGAGCGAAAGCCTCCGCGCCCCTTTCCACTTCCCCGAAACAGTCAAAAAACAGCTCGAGAGCGCAAATCTCGAACAAGGTGAACCCGTCACAATATTGTATTGTGATGATTTGTGCGGGGTTTCTGACCGTCGCGGAACCGTCGAAAGATTCTACCCACTGCAGAACAGCGACGCGGCGCGGCTCGTCGCGGCTATAGCCGGCTACCGCAATGGGCTGGAATATATCATCAAAGACGGAAACGCCGCCATATATCGCGGAAAACTGCCGCCCATCCCCGAAAGCCTGAAGCGCGGTATAGTTAACTTCCGAGGCGGCGTAACAGCATATATCGAGCGGAATTACGGAATCACCGCGCGCGAGTATATGCGGGATGTAATAGATTTTTATGCCGAAAACGGATTTACTCCGGCAATAGATACAATACAACGATAAACAGACGAATATCAAAAGCCTGCCGCCCGCCTGAAAAGGCGGCAGGCAGAGAGGACAAACAGATGAAAAACGATTGCAGATGGTGCAAGCATTTTTACAGAGTGATGGCAACAGAAAGCGGCTACAATCCTTTCCCAAGCTGCCAAAGATTCGCCGACACAGGCAAGCACTCAAATATAATTACCCGCGAATGTTTCGAGAAGAGGAGAAAAGCAAAATGAAAAGAATTATAAATATCATCGCTTCCGCGTTTCTGCTTTTGCTTATGGGCATAAACAGCGAAGCCGAGAAAAACGGCATAATAAAAAGGCAAGGAGGCGGAACAGATGGAAATCAACTTTGACCGCGTCACAAAACGAAGATACAGCATCGAGACCGTCGCGCCAAATCGCTTTTATCTGACATTTACAGAGCGCAACAGCCGCGGCGAGCAAATAACAATAGGTTTTACAGAATGCAAAACGCACCCTGAGAGCCGTTCAGATTTAGCGGCGGCATGGTATAAGGCAGGCGACACGCCCGAACCGCTTGCATCGTTCTGGAGTGTTGAAACATACGCAACCGATGAAAATGGTTTTTGCCATGGGTACTATAACCCCCAGCACAAATTGAACGGCAACCGCAAAGCCCCCGCAAGGCTAATAAACTTTGATTATATGCTTCCGGCGACTAAACAGAACGCGGCGAAAATTCTGCGCGAAGTCGAGCGCAGAGCATTTAAAACTTATCAGCGCATATAAACAGCAGGCGCGAAAAATTCTGCTTGGTTTTTAAAACTTTTGTAAACAGAAAACAACAAAAATTCTGTATGAGTATAAACAGACCGAGCGGCAAAGTCTGCATGACTTTCCTGCTCGGTATAGTAGGAGGAATTAAGAATGAATAAACAGCAATACAGAGCAGCAACGGAAAGATACCTTTCTGCCCTGCCGTCAACAAACAAAAGCGTGGCGACAATATCGAGCTATCGCATGATACTCGGCAAGTTTGCCGAGCATATGGATTCCTGCGGCATGGCAGACGGCGCGGAAATAAACCTTGACACCATAATAGACTGGCGCGAAAACCTCGCAGAGAGTACAGCAACAAACACTGTCAGACATTACATGATGGTTTTGCATAGCTTTTTCGTGTGGGCTAAAAAAGTGAAGCTCGTCGCCGAAAATCCCGTCGATTTGGATGAAGTGCCTAAACAGACGGAGATAGAATATCAGCTTCTCACGCTCAAAGAGATTGAAAAGCTTCTCTCTTCCGGCGCGCCGCCTGAGATAAACCGCAAAACAGCCCTGCGCAACCGTGCAATGATAGTTATACTAATACAGACGGGAATACGGAATGCGGAGCTGCGCAGCCTGCGGTTGTCAGATATCGATTTTACCAAACGCACAATTACCCTGAAAAACGGCAAAGGCGGAAAATCCAGAACGGTACCGTTTCCCGAGCTTTCCCGAATTGCCGTGACAG
The DNA here is from genome assembly GCA_963618495.1 of Acutalibacteraceae bacterium. Classification (GTDB taxonomy): domain Bacteria; phylum Bacillota; class Clostridia; order Oscillospirales; family CAG-272; genus Apopatosoma. Next base: position 1,374 of record CAVESF010000037.1, on the reverse strand, counting down.
AATACCTAAACAGCGAGGTGCGCCCTATGTGGTGTACAGAAAATGATTTGCTTTTCGGTTCTGATGCCGATGAAAATGGCAAAACCACCAACGGCGCATCATGGCATGAATTTTCGAGCATAGGACTTTTACAGATGGTAAACAGATATATTGAGAGAGTAACAGGAAGAAAAGGGATAGGAGTTCATGCTTTGCGGCATGCGGCAGCTTCGCTTTGGGACGAAAAAGGCGTACCTATGCGCGACATTCAAAATGCGCTCGGGCATAATGACATACGCACCACACAACAGATTTATGTTAGCGTGCTCAATAAGTCAAAATCCGCCGAACGGATAAATGCCGTGTTTGATGAGATGGCATGAGCAAAAATGGACAAGCTGAATGAAACAGCTTGTCCATTTTTATTTTACGCCATGCCTGTGTGAGCCTCTACGCGGTGTATACAGCGCGTTTTACATATTTACGGGTAAAATTATAGCCGAACGCGCCAAACGCCGTGTAGGCGCGCATTTAAAGCCACAGACGGCTTTATTTCAAAAATGTCATCAACGCACCGACTATCGCGGTCACCGCCACGGTTACGGCGGCACTCGCGGCGGCTATTTTGATTTTGTCCCAAAGCACAAGAGGCTTGCCCTCTATAGCATCCAGTCTGTTGTCGTGGTCTGCCACAACAGCCGCTGTCTTTTCCGCATTGTCGTTTGTCCGTTTCAGCTCTCCGCAGAGTTGGGTTATAGCTATGTTCTGTTGATGTATCTCGGCAGTAAGCGATTCTAACTGGTCAATGCGGTGTGAATTTGACTTTGCGCGTTCTTCTACCTTTGCTATGCGCTCGGGGATTGTCATCTCGCTCATAAAAGAGTCTCCTTTGCTTTTTTATTTGTTTTTAAGGTCATACAGAGATGATTCTATCTTGCCGATAATCCACTGCTGCACATCCCCGTAGTTTTCGGCAATGAATTTCAAGAGTTCGTCCGAGAGTTGCGAAGTTACTGTATTAAGCGCCATGCCGAGAGCTTTTTCCTGTGCTTCTTTTGTCCATGCATCGGTGCCTTTCAGTCCCTCAACATACGACTGATATGTAGCCTTAACACCGTTAAGTACAATCTGTGTGATATCGCTCATATGCTTAAGGGCTTTGGCATCCTTGATATGCGCCGTCAGAAAAGATGATACTTTGTTCCCTAGCCATGTAATAACTGCAGTTACGATAATGCCGATGATTGTAAATAAAATTTCGTTCCAGTTCATAATTGTATCTCCTTAATTTAATTTAATTTAATTTAATTTAATTTAATTTAATTTAATTTAATTTGGGTTTTTCGGGAAATTCCACATCATACGGGAATCCCTCCTGCGTCGTGATGTCGCGGA
>CAVESF010000036.1:0-16134 GCA_963618495.1 Acutalibacteraceae bacterium | reverse complement strand
CTCTCTAAAAGCGATGTCAGTTCGTTGCCTAATTTTTAATATTTTCTACCTTGAGTCTCTTTTTTGTGCTGTCCGTACAATTTGGGGCAGTTCATCTTTTCTGACCACCTTTTTTCATTATTATACTTTATCCACCACTCTTCCGCAGCAGAACACGCTGTCATGCTCGGAGAGGCGTATGGGCTTATATTTTTCATTATGTGAGATCAGGCAGCCGTCCCCGCGCTCCTTGATGAAGACCTCGCCGTTGACAACGAAAATACCTATCTCGCCTACATCGACGGAATCGCATTTTTCAACAAAAACCTTGTCTCCGTCATGGAAGGTCGGCTCCATGCTGTCGCCGCCGACCGAAATCACAAAGTCCGCCTTCTCCGCTTCTCTGGATTCGGGAACAAGGATCTCCTCGGCAAGCTCGCTGTCAAGAATATTGCCCGTGCCTGCGGAAGCCGGAAGCGTGTAATAATCCATTCTCAGCATACGGCACTTTGCTTTCCTGCCAGCCGCGGACACTCGCCTGTACTCGCTGTCAATAAGATAATCCACGATTTCTTTACCGTGTTCGTCAAGGACACGGTATTTTTTTATCGTCTCCCATTCGGCAGCCGTAGGGCGTTCCGACATCGATCTGCAACCGATCATCTCGTCTGCGGATACATCAAGAAGGTCACAGAGCTTCGCCAGCTTGTCACAGTCTGGGCGACCGATTCCTTTTTCCCAATTGTATATCACCCTGCCGGAGCTTTCGCCGAGCGCATCGGCAATCTCCTGCTGCGTCATGCCGCGGATACCTCTGTATTTTTTAATCTGTTCGCCTATTACGCTCATGCAGAATTCCTCCGAATTTTATTACGCATACAGTATACCATATTTCGATGTAGTTGTCAAGGACGAATACAATTATTTTGTATGCGGCTATTGACAATATAATATTTTTGTAGTATAATATCAAATACACAACGAAAAAAGAGAACAGTGTGGCAGGCAAACGAAAAAACTTCTTTATGGTTGACAACAGAATCTTTGAATACGGTCTGAAGCCGCGGGACATCGCCGTCTATTGTTTTCTTTGTCGTCGTATGAACCGGGAAAGCAATGTAGCTTTCCCTTCACGGAGAGATATCGCAAACGGGTGCGGAATCAAGAAAGAGGAAACCGTGGATAAGGCAATTAAATCTCTTCTCGAAAAAGGACTCATTGAAAAATATCACCGATACACTGCCGCAGGCGATTACGGTTCCAATGTGTATAAATTAAATTTGGAATCAGGTGGTATTGAAAAAGGGAGCTCTAACAATAACAATTAACTATAATTTTATAACAGAAGAGGTATACTATAAATTTATGCTTGAAATGGATGTTGGTTTCAAGCACCGGTTGACTTGAAAAATCAGATGTCGCGTACGAAAATCGACTTCTTTTCTTCTGCTTTTACGATGATTTATACGATAGCGTACACCAACGGAATATTAGCTTTCAGCGATTTTAAGAGTCACAAACGATACCAGCAGAGGCTCAAACGCATGGCTCCGATGAAATTTCATCGCGTGCTACCGCATGAAAATTTCCACTCAAATGTTTTTCACTGCATGCTTGACAGGCGGCGACTCAGGGCGAAAAATTACGGCTTTTTTGCAACTGTTTTTAAGCGTTCAACAATCACTTTATAGCGCGCATCGGAACGCAAAGTAGCAGCCTCATCATCTGCTGTTAACCAATTAAGCATGGATTGCGACCGATTACCTTCGGCTTCCATAATCCAGCCACCACTTGAATATCCGCGAAGAATGGGCGAGGTATGTGCAGCATCAAAATTATAAGTGTCCATATGAATCGCAAAGTCCGCACCTTTTTTCAACCATTTCCACACTTCTTCATAATTCTGCTGCCTCAGATATGCGGTACACAAAAAGTTGCAAGCAGCTTCACCAAGCTGAGCTTTGATTTGAAAATCACCGTTCGGAAAAAGCAATTCAAGAAAAGCTACTGCTGTTTTCCATAAATGAATTCTATCTTCAAGTGGATAAATAAATTCTCCATCATCGTGCTTTTGAGCGGCTGCAAGTTCAATCATTTCAGCGGTATGGTCAATGAAAAAAGATAAATAGTCTTGAAATTTTTTAAAGTCAGCATCACCATTCCAACGATATATCATAAAGTTTTCATATGAAAAATGAGCGCGAGGCATTTCTTCAGTCAATTTCAGCATTTCGTCTTTTTTACCGGCATATCCGTAAGCGGTTCCAAGGGTATCAATTGCTTCGTATCGCGTGATGCTATCGGTACATTCCGAAAGAATTCGATTGCATAGTTCAAAAACCTCATCGTATTCCTTTATGCCCTTTCGGGAATATTCACATACCAGTGAATCAGCAAGGCTATTCATTATTTTATAGTCTCGAGGGAACTTTTTGTTTGCCTCGCGTAGAAGCGCGGTACGCTCCACCCGCTTTCCTTTACAGCCCAACTCAGCGGCGTCATTTAGATATTTTTTTATTTTCTCGTTATTCTTTTCGACATCAATTCCAAGCAGAACATCGGACGAAACATCAAAAATATGACAGAGCGCGGGTAGTTGCGAAATATCGGGAGCGGTGCGGCCGCACTCCCACTGTGAAATTGCGCGCGATGTGATGCCCAGATATTCGGCAAGCTGTTCTTGCGTGATATTTTTCTCACGGCGTAAACGCTTAATTGTAGAACTAACAGACATATTTTTGTCCTCCCAAAAGTATTCAAAAGCGCTTTTGTGATTTTATTATATCGGATTTCAAAAAAATATTCCACGAAGTGTTTGTTGATGGAAAGTATAGTGTAGCTTTGTTTTTCAAATATATTATATCATGAACAATTAAATATATCAAGTTGTATTTCCCGATTTCCCGGCGCGCTTGTCCGAGGCACATAGTACGTGAACATCTAAACAAAAAACTTTAACTATACAAGCAGAAAAAGAGTAGGATCCACAGCATCTGATTTTCAAGCAGGTTAAAGCCGCGCCACAATTTCGGCTCGGCGTTTCGCACCAGACGGCAGAGCCGACCGAATTTGCGGGATTTCACGAGAAAATGCGAGGATTTTAGAGATTCCGAAAAAAGTCGTTTGTGTCACTTTTTCGGAGCCGTAGCGCTGAAATTCGCTTTCTATACCACAATTCGCGGAAAAGGCGGGCTTTGAGACACTTTTTGTGCGACAGAGGAATGTCGCTGATAAAAAATGAATTTTCTTTGTTTTCTTCGCCGATAATGAAAGGGGTGATAAAGGCACAAAAAATACGGGGTTGCGTACATAAAGGCACTGCCGTACAGACGGTCGGGATGCACTACCTGACATAGCATCCGACACGGGCAAATATGCCTTCGGGGAGGAACGATTGATAGTATTCTTTCTAAAACACGCAAATCCGCGAAAAAAGACGGGCGCGTTTACGCAAAAAACTGAAAAAATGGGGTGGCCATATGGAGATGAATGTTCATCATGACACAAAAACGGTGGATATATGGCTTACCCGAAGCGAAGCGCGGAACGAAAAATTTCGTCGCTCGCTTGAGCCGTATTACCGGCAATTTGCAAATCACAGGTATTTTGTGTCGGTGTTTGAATCAGGAGACCGGGAGCTGTTGCCGGATACCGCCATGCTTCTCCGCCACAATTTTGAGCTTCAGATAAAAGCCGAACCTGCGGCAGAGCAGGTTCAGGCGTAAAAAGAGGGGCAGGAGGCGCAATGCCTTCTGCCCTGTTGCATACGCTTTTGTGCTGAAAATTCCACAGCCTCAGTTCTTCAGAGCCGTAATCGGGACGACAAAAACGCCGTCGGGACGAACATATGCCGCATTGGAAAGCCCGCAGATGACGCAAAGAACCGACGGAGTAACGCCTCCGTTCTTCTCAATATCATTGCGCAGTGCTACAAGTTCTGTTGCAGCTTTATCGATTTGGTTAGCGCCGAGTTTTATCTCAAATGCGCACCATCTTCCGTCTTTCAATTCAACCACCGCATCGATTTCCTTGTTGTTATAGTCCTGATAATGATACAGATTCGCCCCGAACGACTCGGCATAAATCTTCAGATCGCGTTCCACCAGAGCTTCAAACAAAAATCCAAAGGTTTCAAGGTCGCCAATCAGTTTATCCGGAGTAGCTTTCAGTAAGGCGCAGGCAAGCGCGGGATCACAAAAATGTCTTTTCTCAGCTTGCTTCACGCGAACGGAAGAACGGATATTTGCGGAAAAAGGAAGCTGATTGTCAAGCAGAAAAAGACGGTTGAAAACATCCAGATAAGTGGCTATCGTGTCCATATCGATTGTTTCATCATCAAATTCACGGATGTTGTTCAGTAGCTTTTTCTTGGTAGCCGTTGTGCTTTCGTTGCGTGCAAGGGAGCGCAACAGAAGGCGCATTTTATTGACATCGTATTTTTTGCCATCAATACGCTGTGAATCATCGTCCAGTATGGCATCAAGGTAGGATTGCGGCAACAGAGATGCATTTTCCGGTGCAACATTCAAGTTCCCGGGCCATCCTCCGCGTACCGTATACTGCGCAATGTCACGCAGACTGACCTCGTCTGTCAGCGCCGGAGTAATCTTGCCGTTGCAGAGGTCTTCCAATGAAACAACACCACTGGATTCACCTGACTCATAAAGAGACATGGTGCGCATGCGTAATCTTCCGATTCTGCCTGCCCCGCTGTGAAGAACCCCCTTGCGTTTCGGTGTGGAAGAGCCGGTCAGAATAAACTGCCCCTTCTCCGCCCGACAGTCGACTGTGTACCGAACTGCATCCCAGATTGAGGGAACCTCTTGCCACTCGTCAATCAGACGCGGCGTTTCGCCCTCCAGAACAATGGACGGAGACATTTCCGCCAATGCTCGGTTCTGAAAATTGTTTGCAGGGTCACCGATCAAAAACTCACTTTTGCTGTGAAATGAAGAAGTCCATGTTTTCCCGCACCATTTGGGTCCCTCGATACACACCGCGCCGAAGGCGGACAAATATCTGCAAACGGCACCGTCAATAACGCGCGGTTTGTATTTCGATTGTTCTGCAATTTTTTTCATAGCAAAATACCTCCGGATTGTTTTTCACATATATTATAACCCATTCCTTGAGATTTTTCAAGTCAATTCCGAGAAATTTTAAAATTCTATTCGGTGTAATTTCAAATATTCATTCCGTGAGATTTTGAATTGCAACATTGAAAATGTTACGCTTATTATAGCATGTTGACCTCAAAGGTCAGCAAAAGCCGAAATTATAGTCTTTTTAATTTCAAAAAAACGCGTTTTATTGAAATAAGCCGGCGAATCGCGCCTTGTTAATTTCAAAATCCAACGGCAAATGATAACAATTCATGTCTTCGCAAATATATCGTTGACATTGAACGGGATATGTGATACAATGTTATCATAATATCGATAAGGAGAAATTGACAATATGGTTGAAAAATTCAGGATTGCCGCGTATACGCGAATCTCAGTAGATCTGGAGCTTGACCGTGATAATACGAGTATCGAAAACCAGAAGGCAATCATTGGTGAATACTGCCGCCTGCATTTTCCGACAAGCACGGTCGATTACTTTGAGGATCGCGACAAATCAGGCTATACATTCGAGCAACGCCCCGATTATATGCGTATGCGCGAAAAGCTCATGCGCCGCGAATACGACATTCTGATTATCAAAGACCTGAGCCGTTTTTCACGCAGAACAGGCAAAGGACTTGCCGAATTTGAGGATCTTGCCGAGCGCGACCTCCGCATTATTGCCATCGGCGACGGTGTGGATTACTATCAGGATCATATCGACGACTGGATGAAGATCAAGCTCTACTTCTTCGTCAACGAAATGCCCGTCACCGACACGAGCCGCAAGGTGTCCGATGTTATCGCTTCGCGTCAGTCCAAAGGCGAGTGGATCTGCTCGGTTCCGTTCGGTTATGTAATTACAAATTCAAAAAAGATGACTTTTGAAATCGACGAGCCGTCTGCTGAGATAGTACGACGGATATTTACCTGCTATATCGACGGCTGGGGCTACAAAAAGATTGCAAATTTTCTGACAAGCGAACACATTCCGACGCCGAGAATGCGGGAAAAAGCCCGCAAGGAAGCGCAGGGTGATGAATACAAGGGCAGGGTCAAGGAAGCGTGGAGCATAGTGACCGTTTCCGAAATTCTCTGCAACGATTTCTATATCGGCACGCTGCGTCAGCACAAATTCAAACGGAAAAAGATAAACGGAAGCGATGTGCCGCTTGACGAAAGCCAGCATATCGTGTTTGAAAACCACCACGAGCCGATTATCGACTACCGTACCTTTGCGGTTGCGCAGGAACTGCTGAAACAGCGCACGACCACCCACTACCGCGGTCAGAAGAAGTACGCCAACAACTACTCCGGCTACCTCTTCTGCGGTGACTGCGGTTCGCCGATGTTCTCACGCAGCCGTCCAGATCTTGCCGACGCCTATATCTGCGGAACCTATCACACGCGCGGAAAAGCCGGATGCACGACGCATCATATCCGCGTGGATGTGCTTGACCGCGAACTGAAACGCTACATCGCCAAGGTCTGCGAAAACTCCGAAAAAATGATAAAACAGCTTGAATCCGAAATCAGCTTTGAGCCGAATGCGGTGAAGGACAGCGCCAAAGCCGCAGAGGAACTTGCAGGGCTCATCGAGCAGGAAAAGGATTCTCTCAAAATTCTGATGCGGCAGAAATCCCGCGACCTCGCCCGCGCAAAGGGAAACGAGGATGTCATCATGGAAACCTACGACGCGTTGATTGAAGAAAGTGCCAACCGTATTCAGGGGCTTGAAAATCAGATTGCCATGACGGCGGATACGAGAAATACCATCATCAGAGCCAATCGCCACGCAAAAACAGTGCTTGACATCTTTCACGATATTCTGAACAAAGATAAGCTGGACAAGCGTGATATCGGGCTGATTGTTGACCGCATTATTGTCTACGAAAGCCGCATTGAGATAAAGCTGCGTAGCGATGTGGACGCACTCCTGCGCTGTGACGATGAAGTACAGACGGAGGCAATCGCAAATTTTAACGGGGACACGGAGAATATCGAAAAAGCCGCAGAAAAATACAATTCTGTGGCGGTTCAGTCGGCAAAAAAACAAGCCGACAAGGTTTTTCGTGTCAATGTTATCAGTGGCGGCGACCCTCTCGAAATATATACCGACCGCGAAGGCGAAGTTATCTTCAAAAAATATTCACCGATAGGCGAGCTGATGGATTTTGCGGCAAGCTATGCGGAAACGCTTTATAAGACTTGCAATTTTCCTGTAGCCGTCTGCGATAAAGATTGCGTTATCGCCTGCGCGGGAATATCGAAAAAGGAATTTCTCGACAAGAAAAATTCCGAAGAAACCGAAAAAATAATAGAAAACAGAAGTCTTTATACCCATGCGCCGACGAAGGAGAAAATTTATCTGACGGAAGAAAGCCGCGGCTGGTATATTTCATGTGCCATGCCTATCTTTGCCGAAGGCGATGTTATAGGTTGTGTTGCGGCGCTTGCAAATGCCGAATTCGGAAAAGACAATGCCGCCACGGAAACCGAAACAAAGCTTATCCAGACAGCGGCAAGTTTTCTCGGCAGACAGCTGGAGGCCTGACATCGCCCGAAAAAGCAGTCTGTCCGCTCAATTTCCCATATGCCATAGGCAAAATCTGCCTTTATTTCTGCCTTATGCCGCCTGCGCCGAAGAAAAGCGACAACGCATTTCCAAAAGCGAAGGCGGCTGCTTTTATATCATTATCGCGGCGCAAAAAAGGCGTTTTTTTAATATAATGTGAACTTATCGGCAGAATTATTGACACAAAAGGCAAAATGGGATATTATTTATATAAATAAATCCTTATGGGGGACTCATATGAAAAAAATATTGGCAGTGTTTCTTGCCACAGCGGCTTGTATTGCGCTCTGCGCCTGCGGAACTACCGTAAATCCGCCGGATCAGACGACTACAGGCTCAAAAATAGAAAAAGTCTATGAGGTTGACGGTACCGTTCTCAAAAATTGCAAAGGGCAATCGGATGAAAACGGTGTTTTTATCGTACCTGACGGAATAACCGAAATAGGGGAAGGCGCTTTCTCGGGCGACACGGAAATAAAAGAAGTCGTACTGCATGACGGCATAGTCAAAATAAGCGAGGGTGCTTTCTACTCTGCAATATCGCTCGAAAAGGTAACTTTCGGCAAAGGACTGAAAACCATCGGCGGCGGTGCTTTTCAGTATTGCGAATCGCTGAAAACACTCGAACTGCCCGAGGGTCTGGAGGAAATCGGTGCAAAAGCTTTTTATCAGTGCACAGAGCTGAAAAGCGTTTCTCTTCCCTCCACACTGAAGCTCATAGATTCCTATGCCTTTGCGCTCTGCACAAGACTTCCCGAAATCACTATACCCGACAATGTTTCTTTTATAGGCAACTGTGCCTTTCAGGCTTGCTGGCTGCTCACGGATGTGACGCTGCCGAAATCGCTCGCAAGGCTCAATTATCAGACATTTGCGGGCTGTAAGCTTCTTGAAAATGTCAATTTTGCAAAAGACGGCGCTCTCACGGAAATCGGTCCGTATGCTTTCTGGCAGTGCAATGAACTACGCAAAATAACGCTTCCCGAGGGACTTTCCGAGATAGAAAGATATGCATTTTATAACTGCGGAAAGCTTGATAATGTATCCGTTCCCTCCACTCTCACCGATTCCGCCGAGTATGCTTTCGACGGCACACCGTGGTACAGTGAACTTTCCGATGATTATGTTGTCGTAGGCGACGGTGTTCTCATCAAATGCAATATCGCGGCATCCGCGCTCGACCTTTCCGGCAAGGGTATAAAAACAATAGGCGGATGCGTTTTCCGCAACTCCACATATTACGGCGGCGTTGACAGCTACGGCGTGGCAACCTCCTACGGATATGCGCAGGCGGAAATGATTGAAAAGCTCGTCATTCCCGAGGGAGTGAAGAAAATCGGCAATTCGGCATTCGATACCTGCTCGATAACGGAGCTGTCTCTGCCGAGCACGCTTGAATATATCGGCGATTACGCCTTTTACAATGCGGTGCTTTGGAAATCGGACGAAATAAGCGGCGATGTTATCTTCACCGATGTGGATATGACAAAGTGCAAAAATCTCGCCCGCATCGGAAGCTATGCCTTTATGGATTGCTACGGACTTGCGGAAATCAAGCTTCCCTCTGATGATGTCGAAATAGGCACATATGCTTTCTTTAAAACAGAGGCAATGGTCAACTTCTTAAAGAATGCTTATCTCAACAACAAAGACGAAAACTCGTTCTTCACGGTAGGCAACACGTTGATATGCGCATATGTCGCAAAATCATCGACAAGCGTTACTATTCCGGACGGAATAGTGCGCATCGCGGGAACGGCGCTTGTCGGCTGGGATTCCGGTCTTGTTATCACGGAAGACCCTTATGAGGAGGTTTCCGATCCCGAGGAACTTTTTGACAGAAACAGATATTATCTCGGCTACAATATAAAATCGGTAGTCATTCCCGACAGCGTAAAATATATTGATGATCAGGCATTTTACAGTATGCGCGCTCTTGAAGAGATAAAGCTTTCTCCGAATACGGAGACTATAGGCGAAGCGGCTTTCATGAACTGCTATGGGCTGAAAACAATAGACACAGGCAAGAGTCTTGTCAGGGTTGCGGATAAGGCTTTTCAGTATTGCCATGAACTCACATCCGTCACATTTCCCGATACGCTCAAGAGCATCGGAAGCGATGTTTTCGATGGTTGCACTTCGATTACAAAGGTTATTCTGTCTGCGGACACAACGGATATCGGCTTTGACCTCTTCTCTTCCGACTGCCTTTCGCTCAAGGATATCTATATCGCTCCCGAATTCAAGACAAGAATATTCGGCGTGATAGGCGACCTTTATATGGCGGCAAACAGAGGTGCGATGAACATTCATTATTATATCAAGCACTGAATAAGTAAAGGGGATCCGAAAGGGTTCCCTTTTTGCGCACGCCGATAAAATTTCCGCTGTCATTTTAAAGTTTTCACGAGCCAAATTAAAGTTTTCGCCCGCCTTTTGGGGAAGGCGGTGCCGTTGAGGAGGCGGCGTCCTCGTCGTGCTCCGAGAGCGCGAAATTCCGAATGTTCACAAGTTATTCACAAATAACTCGGCAAGTTCTATTGTCATTTTACACAAAATATGGTATAATACAAATGCAAGTATAACAAATGCTTGGCACACAATATGACAGGAGGCAACATTATGCGTAGATTTTCCTATGTGCGGTCACGTTTACGGCACATGCAGGCGCGATATGTCCCCCTATCTCGGAGAGGACAGATTAAAATCATTCATGCATGCGCATAAGCCGGACTGCGACACGGTCGGTTTATGCGCTTTTTTCAGATTTTTACAAGGAGGAATTTAATATGAACAAAAAAAGAATTTTAGCTTTATTTTTAGTCATTGCCATAGCGGTACTTATATTTTCTGCTTGCGGTGAAAAAGAAAAGCCACGTAGTATAACAGCTGACAACGTGCCAAAGGGAAAGGTTCTGCTTTCCTCTCTCAGTCAGGAGGAACTTGTCAAGTTTCTCGAAGAGCGCGGAGTTACTATTCCCGAAGAAGCTAATATGGATTTAAAATCACTTATGACACGAATGGAAAGAGATATTCTTGATATTTTTGTAATGCGTATCAGCATGGAAGTTCCTTATAAGGAACTTATTATCAAAATTAATATCATCGTACAGGAGTATTACGGATATTCAATAGTTAATAATTGAAAAAGAAACAAGCTGAAAATAAGTTGCCCGCATTAACTTGCATCAACTTTGCTAATTAACAAGGGGGACAAAATGAAGAAAAGATTGATTGCCATTATAATATCGGTTTGCATGATTTTATCTTTCGGAACTAATATTTTAGCAACTGAACTTGCCCCCAATGCATTATCGTATACATTGCAAAACAGCACTGTATATGCATGGGATCCTGCCACGATGCCAAACTATAATTGCTATGCATTTGCAATCGGTCGCACAGAACGCGCTCGTCAGCCAGGAGAGTTTTCAGGCGGATCTTACAATCATTTAGGCAGCATCGCTGATCTTGCAGAAGTTATTGATGCTGATTTGAATGGCGATTTGGGATATGCTTGCGCAAGAATACAGGTTAACTGTCCGGATTCTATCGGAATATGGGAAAATGTAATTGCCATAAGAAAAGATGAAACATTGGACGATGTAATAGACAATGCAAGGTGGAATGACTATCATGTGGCAAAATTGACCTCTGTGGGCTGGCTTCACAAACCGGGCGGAACTGCTGTTTTGAAATTCAATCAGGCTCCGTCAAACAATGTTAATTGGATAAATGAGGGTTCTGCTTATGGTATTTACTATGAACCAACAATTACTTACGAAAGCGAGATAAGATTTATACTTTATAAAACCGCTCATGGCAGCGCTTCAATTGCCGAATGGACAGGTCAGCATTATCATTCCGGCACAAGTCATTTTTATCTTTATGAAATCGGGTGCAGTGATTGCTACGAAAGCTTCGGTAGCACCACTTGGGTTGAGCGCCCGTGTAACGGAAATTGTGTTCTCCCTTGGAGCGTCAATCCCGACCCCGTAACCGAATAATTACATCATACACAAAAATATCCTCACACATTCCGTGTGAGGATATTTTTAGTTGCAGACAAAATACTTTATTATAAGCTTTCTCCGATGGGGAATGGACACATGTGCGGAGCATGTGTGTCGGCGTCGCCGAGACGGACTATGGCTTGCTGTTGCCGTATAGAATTATGAGAAGAGATCGTTCACTCCTGTCCCGACGATCCGTAAATGCTCATCTCGGCACCAAGTTGCTATCATTTTTTGTATCATTTTCACATTTACCCCCCCCCCGATTTTTATCCATTCGGTCAATTTACAAAAAATGTAATTTGTGATACAATATATATGGACAGATAAGCAATCTGCTTAAAACTGTACCAAAATATTTATAGAAAGGAATGATTTGAATACGCAAATCCTTAAAAATCTATCTCATAGTTATCGCCGCGATAGTGCTCATAGCTTTGCTTGTTACGATAGGTTTTGCCTGTGCATCACATATGTCAGAAAAACGAGATAGACTCAGAATGAAAATCTCCATTGCCTATTACACCCCTGTATTCAGCACCGAATCGGTCTGGATGAGCGATGATAAAACATTCTGCATAGTTACGCAAGCCAAGTCTTCCGGCGTGAAAAATACGCTCGCATTTGTAAAAAGCTCTTCCGGCGAATGGGAAAAATGCGATATCTATGAGGTAGACAGCAAAGAAGATAATATTTTCGTCATATTCAAAACAGATGCTCTCGGACACACATGGCGCGTTGCATGCCTTGCAGTAAAAGAAGTCTCCGAAAGCGCGCTGACCATGACGCTCTCCCCATCCGTAGCATATCCCGCAAAAGAACGCTTTGGTTTATCGCTCGAAAATGAGCTTCATATGACAGGCTACGGCATCGGCGATATCGAACTTCCTTTCATACAAGAGGAGGTGGCATCATGAAAAAAGGTACTCAGACAGCCATCGGCATAGTGGCAACAATAATCGCACTTGCCATCATAGCGCTCTGCTTTATCGGTTGCTTCCTATATTATCTCAGCATCGCTATTCCCAATGGTCACAGAATGTCAACCAAAATAAGCCGTGACTTTATTTATGAAGAATCCATATGGATTTCGGACGACGGAAACTTCTATATAATAAATATGAAGCAGGAAAACGGCAAGCATAATTCTTTCGCATACATAAAAGCGGCTGACGGCTCATTTGTGAAATGTTCCGTCTCGGTAAACACAGGTGCGGGCGTCAATATACGCACAACAGGCGAAGAAAAAAGTGAATATATAGCCCATCTGAGCTCCGCATCGGTAGAAAACGACAAATGGAAGCTGAAGCGCTTTCGCCTGCAACATTATGACAAATATGACGAGCTGAAGCTGAAGATACCAAATCGCCTCACTCTCACAAGATATGATGTCGGCGAAAAACTGGACTCACTTCCCTTTGAGCTCGATTAAAGCAAAACAAATATAAACGGCTGAGACAAAGTTTGCACTTTATCTCAGCCGTTGTTTTTTATAGTATTTTCTCGCTTTTGAAATATCGCGAACTGATGAGGCAGAATATTAGGGAGTAAAGTATATTCGAACCGACAACTATAAAGAAGTATGTATAATTGATTATTCCGGAGAACAGCAGTTTCATATCAAGAATAGCATTCATGACGGGAACAAACATAAAAGGCAGATTTATTTTGGAATTTTCCATATACATTACAGCCATCGAAAGCACTGACGGCGCTATAATCAATATGCTCATCCGCATCTGTGCTTCTTTTGTACCTCTTGCACTTACGCTGAGAAACGACATCAGAGCCGAAGAAAAAAGTGCCGTTGAAAATACTATTATTATAATAGGTAAAATTGTTTTTGCGGAGGCGAATGAAATTTTTTCTTCTCCATAAAGCTTGACAAGGCTATCGTTTGTCAGCAGAGAAATCACATATCCGCCGACAGAAAGCAACATTGAAATAAGGCTTATGATAGCGACATTCATAAATTTTGCAAAATATATACTTCCCTGCTCAGCCTGCGTGAAAAGAACGGATTCCATGGTCTTGCGTTCCTTTTCTCCCGCAAAGCAGTCTACCGCCGCGCTCATGCCGCCACTGAATATAAACATTATAATCATCATCGGGGCAAGACTCACTATTATACTGCTTGCCGCATTTGAATCGTCGGAAGATATTGCTTTCGTCTCGTAAAGGTATGCACTCATAGATGACATATCGCCTCCCGAAGCTTCAAGCGCATCGAAAATAGCCTGCTCGCGGAGTACATCCAAAACCGCAGTTATTTCGGCAAGTGCCGAAGCAGAATACATCGAGCCTGCATCGTATTCCACTACAAAAATTCCCTCATCGCCAAGACTTACGCCTATATTCGCATCGCCACAACGCACAGCCTCTGTCACATTTCCGAAAATTTTTGCCTTGAATCTTTCTTCTCCCGAAAAAAGCTCAATATAGCTTGCGTCAGACACCGCTATTTTTATTTCTTTCTTCACATCCTCCTGCGCCTTGTCTATCTGCGTACCTACAAAGGAAAACATGAGCGGAAATATCAAAACGGGGACAAAAAGCATTATAAGACTGCGCACATCTCTGAATGTTTCCAGAAATTCCTTACGAAGTACAGTCCAAAAATTTTTCATAATCACTTCTCCTCTCCGCAATCTACAAGTTTGAAAAACGCATCCATCAGATTTTCGCTTTTCGTATCCGAAATAAGACATTGTATATCTCCTTCGAATATTTTACTTCCTTTATCAAGCACCGCTACCTTATCACAAAGATTTTCCATTTCGCTGACATTATGAGTGGAAAGTAGAATCGTTTTACCTCTCTTTTTGCAGGAGATAATAAAATTCTGAACATCCCGTATACTGTATATATCAAGTCCTGTTGACGGTTCATCAAGAAGTATCACCTGTGGGTCATGCACTATTGCACGGGCAAACGCAACCCTCTGTCTCATACCGCGGGAAAAGCCGTCAACCTTTCTGTAAAGATAATCTTTTATGCCGAGTGTTTCAGATAAAACTTCTATGCTTTGTTTTGCCTCGGTTTTGCTCATTCCCTGAAGCAGAGCGTAATATTCTATATTTTCATATGCGGTAAATCTTCTGTAAAGCGAAATATCTCCGCCGAGAAGTACGCCTATATTTTTGCGTACCCCCGCTGGATTTTTCTTGACATCGACCCCGCAGACGCTTATATTTCCATCGCCCGGCTTATATACGGTGGCTATCATTCTCATTATCGTTGTTTTTCCCGAGCCGTTTGCACCGATAAGCCCTGTAACTTCGCCCGCCCGCGCCGTAAAAGAAACACTGTTTACGGCAAGTTTGTCGCGAAATCGCTTGCTCACATTCTCAATAGCTATCATATTTTTCTCCAGTAAAATTATAATATAATAAGGAAGCGGAGATTCTTTATCAAATGAAATACTCAGTAAAAGTTAAAACTCAGATATTGAAAAAATGAATCAAATGCTTATTTATCTAAACCAGCGTCTAGCACTTCTTATGCCAACGATAACCCAACTCAGGCAAATGCCAAAAGCACTTGCAAGTCCGCCTATAAGTAATCCTGTTGCCATATATTTCTCCTTTCCGAATCTCCGCATTTCCGCATGACGAAAAACTCGTCACAAAAATAATATCACAAATTGAGATAAAAGTCAATATCTCATTACGAGATATTTTATAATAATTTTATAAAATATCGGAGGTTTTTATGAGATTAAAAGATATAAGAGAGGATCTCGACCTGACGCAGAGCGAGGTTGCCGATTATCTGCACATCAGGCAGAACACATATTCTCAATACGAAAACGGGCAGAGAGGCTTGCCGATAGACATCCTGATAAAACTGGCACGGTATTTCGGCACATCGACAGACTATATTCTTTCGCTCACAGACGAAAAGGCGCCGTATCCGCAGAATAAATCATTATAAAACCAAATGTGGCTGAGATAAAGTGCAAACTTTATCTCAGCCATTGTTTTTATAGTATTTTCTCGCTTTTGAAATATCGCGAACTGATAAGGCAGAATATCAGAGAGTAAGTATATTCGAACCGACAACTATAAAGAAGTATGTATAATTGATTATTCCGGAGAACAGCAGTTTCATATCAAGAATAGCATTCATGACGGGAACAAACATAAAAGGCAGATTTATTTTGGAATTTTCCATATACATTACAGCCATCGAGAGCAAGCTCCTTTACCGCGAGATAAAGCCGTCTGCATATTTTCTGTACGCTTCTCCGTCCCTGTCCATATAATCAAAAGGAAATTTATACGGTCGATGTCCAGTAACACAACAAATTTTCATACATTCTTCTTTTTTTGCGATAATTATAGCACAAAATAGAGGCTGAGTCTCTGCTTAATTAAATGCTTTTGACTCAGCCTCTTTTTCATTATAGACAAAAAAGTAATAAGAAACTGAATAAAGGAAGAAAAGAGAAAGAAGTTCAAGC
>CAVESF010000035.1:0-17772 GCA_963618495.1 Acutalibacteraceae bacterium | reverse complement strand
GTTCTGTTGCCTCCGTGAAATTTTATATTCGCCTACATTATATTACACCGAAAAGTTTTTTTCAATATGTTTGCGTAAAAAAATGCAAAAATATACTGCCGAAAGGCGCACCTGCGATAAAGCAGAGGCAGTCCTCGGCAGTGATCGGAGAAAGGGCTGAGTCTCTGCTTAATTAAATGCTTTTGACTCAGCCCCTTTTGTATATCCCCCCAATGAGAAACCGTGCTATGCTATTTCCGTCAGCAATTCATGGAGTCGGTTGTCTATTATTTCGTGTCCTTTTGCTGTAGGATGAATGCCGTCCTCGCAGATGAGCGAATCGAAATCATGGCGCGTGATGAAAACCGTGCGCAAATCGAGCGTATATATGCCGCATTCGCGGGCGATATTTTCGCATATCTGCGCATAATATTCCTGCCAGCGATAAATCATGCTCGTATTGCCGAGCCATTTCAGTATGTTCTCGCGTGAAAGTCCGTCGCGGCAAATCCATGTGAGAAATTTATCCGCATCTATCGGAGGCGGCAGAATGATTATCGGAGTTGCACCGCAATCGCGCAGATATTTCACTACTTCACGGTAAAGCTCGGCGAAGCGCTCCGGCGGAATAACGGGCAGATGCTCCTCATCGGGATGCTCCGAGACCTCTTTCCAATCGAAATTGCAGTCGTTGCCGCCGTATTCGAGCAGAACAAACTCGGGACAATCCTCTTTCGTGACAAACTTCTTTATCTGGGCAAAGCCGCGCTCTATCGTAAAGCCGAGTCGCGCATTGTTTACCACTTCTATATCAAAATCGCGTCGGATGATATCAAAACGGTTGGCATAGCTGCGGAAACGCTTGTTTTCATCGAGCATAACGCCCTTCATCACGGAATCGCCGAAAGCCTCTATACGCACACCTTTTTTGAAAAGACGGTCGCGCAGTCCCGCAAGATCTATTTTCGGAAATTCTATTCTGAATTTTTTGTGAGAGTCTGACATTATCATTAAAAGCGCTCCTTTCGATAAGCAAAATTGTTTAATCTTGTTTTCAAAACTATTATATACGATTTTGTAGAATAAGTCAATAGGTTTTCTGAAAAATAATTTTAATATTTTGTAAATAAGTTATTGCAATGACGGGGAAAGTATGATAAAATATTATATGACAAAATGCTTTGGGGGTATTTATGGAGAGGCGCGAATTCTATGAAAGCTGCGAAAAAATAGCCGCTTTTCATATGCCGAGATGGGAGGAACTTCCCGAAATCGACCTTTATATGGATCAGGTGATAGCCATAGCGGAAAAATATCTGCGTCCGATAACGGCAGAGGGCGATAATCTTCTCACTCAGGCAATGATAAACAACTATGTCAAAAACGGAATAGTCCCACCGCCGGTAAAGAAGCGTTACGGCAGGGAGCATATGGCGCGGATACTTATTATCTGTGCGCTCAAGCATGTTGCCGGCATTCCGAGCATAGCGGATATGATAAACTCGCTCTTGCAAAACGAATCCATGAGCGATGTGCTGGACGGTTTTGCCGATAAATTCGAGCGCGAGCTTGCCACGAAGATGCAATATGCGCTTTCCGTAGCGGATGCGGGCGAGAGCGCGGAAAATTCGCTCATGAATATCGCGGTGGAAAACGCGATAAAGGCAAATTCCAGCAGACTTATCTCGGAGCTTGCATACGGTGCCGTTCGCACTCATAAACAGAAAGAAGAGGCGGAACGCAAGGAAGCGGAGAGAAAAGCCGCGGAATCGCGCGCCGAGGAACAGAAACGGGTTTCAAAATCCGAAAAAGACAATACATAAGGAGAAAACATTATGCTTAAAACTAATCTGAAAATCGAAGACGGTTACGCTTATATCACAGCGGAGGGCAATGTCAACTCGGCAAATGCCGCGGAATTCGGAAATGCGCTTGCCGCTGTTCCCGAAAATGTAAATGGAGTGACGCTCGACATCGCAGATCTCGAATATATTTCGAGCGCGGGACTTCGCGTTGTCCTGAGCCTGAAAAAGCGTTGCGGGAAAAAGCCTTTTCATATAATAAACGCAAGAAGCGAGGTTATGGATGTTTTTGAGATGACAGGTTTTGCCGAGATAATGGATATCTCATCCGCTTGCCGCAAAATAAGCGTGGAAGGTTGCGAGGTCATAGGCAGAGGCGCCTGTGGCGAATGCTACCGCATTGATGATGAAACCATCATCAAGCTTTATTACGAGGATGCCGAGCCTGCATTTATTGAGCATGAAAAGTCACTTGCAAAGAAGGCGTTCGTCATGGGTATTCCCACGGCGATATCGTATGATATCGTGGAGGCAAACGGCAGAAAGGGCGTTGTCTACGAGCTTATCAAATCAAAGACTCTCGGCGAGCTTATCCGCACGGATGACAGCAGGCTGGATGAATATGTGGCTATGTATGTAGACACCTGCAAAAAAATAAATTCCATACATACAAGCGACCCCGAACTTCCTTCATTCAAGGAGGTCAACCGCGCCGATATCGCATATATTACCGACATAGCCGATGAGGAACGCGAGATGCTCTATCGCTTTATTGACAGCGTTCCGGATGGAGATGTCTGCATTCACGGCGATCTGAATCTTAACAATATCATGGTTCAGGACGGAGAATGCTGCCTTATAGATATGGGCGAGCTTTCCAAAGGCATGCCGATGTTTGACCTCTCGCGTATACTTTTCTCCATGGTATGTGCCAATACGGAGAAGGGAGAATTCAATAGCTTCTACAAGATGCCATCGGAGAAAGTGACGGAGATTTATGAAAAATTCTTCCGCGGATTCTTCGGTTGCGACACTGTGGAAGAGGCAGAGAAGCAGAATCCGGATGTGAAATGGCTCTATCCGCTAGCGTGGTTCCGCGCCTGCACGAGCATGCTCAAGGGCGAGCGCTGGGGAAAAGAAATGCGCAACCGTGCGCTCGGAATTCTGCGCGAAAAGCTGATTCCTTTTGCAAAGAGCGAATGTGGAAACGCGAAATGAGGTGTGAACGATATGGGGCTGAAGATTGAAAAGAAAAATGCCGACGTAACGACGCTTTCGCTTGAAGGCAGACTTGATACGGTGACCGCACCGGAGCTTGAGAGAGAAATTTCGGCCCTTCTCGGCAGTATTGATGAGCTTATCCTCGACATGGAAAAGCTCGAATATGTTTCCTCTGCGGGACTTCGCGTCATTCTGAAGACGCAGAAAGCGCTCGAGGGCAAAAAAGGACTTTGCCTTTGCAATGTCTGCGAGCAGGCGAGGGAAGTTTTTGATATGACGGGATTTTCCGATTTTCTCAGAATAGAGTAGATAAAAAATGGCTGAGTCAAAAGCGTTTAATTAAGCAGAGACTCAGCCTTTTGCTATGCATTTTTTGAGTTTCGACATTCCAACAAAGAAAAAAGCCCCGTTTGAGGCAAAAAAGAGTATGACGAAAAGATGATCGGCAAACTCCTCGTTTTAAAGAGTTATACAAATCCGCAGAGAATTGGTTTAAGAGGCGTTCAGAGCGAACAAATCCACGCCAATTCTTCCTTTTTTCGTGCGATTGCAAAGTTTTTCAATATTCAGAGCAAAAGCAAGATTTGTTTGCGTAAGCTTCTTATCTTTGTTCCGTCAACGAAAAGATTCTTAAATTTGACCTTGCCCATTTCGTAAAGCTTTTCTATGAATTGGTAACTTAATGACTCAGCGCCTTCTCTTATATTTTCACGCAAAAATACCGCAGACTTCCGCCTGCGGTATTTTGCCTTATTCATTATCAGTCATTATCAGCCGTTGAGCTTTACGCATCTGTCAATGATATCGGAAAGCGAAAGCTTCTCATATCCTGTGAGATATGTGAGAACGGTATCATTGAATTTGTCATACCAGTGTCCGGGTATATTCTTTATGCCGACGCAGGCACCGACGATACTGCCGACGGTAGCGCCCGTGCAGTCATTGTCAAGACCCATTGCAACGCAGTTGCCGATGCACTTTGTGTAGTCGTTTCCGCCGAGCATGAGAGCAAAAACGATAGCGCACATATTGTTGATGGTATGTACGGGGTGCATCTTCGGGAACTTATCATCGATAAGCTTTCTTGCGCTGATGTAGTTTGTAACCTTATCCTCGCAGGAGAATGCCCACTCGAGAGCCTGATAGAGCTCGCTCTCTGCCGGAATCTGCTTCATGGCGGCGCGGACAGCGTCGAGAGGAGTTTCCGCTGTAAAAGCGGCGGCAACGGCTGCGGCGCAGAACATTTCGCCGTAGATACCGTTCTTGCGGTGCGTGAGGTAAGCGTCGTTGTAAGCAAGCTTTGCCGCGCCCACGGGGTTGCCCGCCTCGGCATAACCAAATACATCGGCACGGATAGCCGCACCTATCCATTCAACATAACCGTTGAAATTAGCGGCGCATTCCGCTCTTGTGCCGGCGCGGAGCTGCTGGAGAGCCTCATCCTCTGCCGTGCAGGCATAAGGAAGAATGTCAAGCCAGAGCTTGCCGACATCTCCTACCGTGTAGTTCTTACCGTACTTTTCGAGCAGAAGCAGGTTCAGAACGGGATATGTGATATCATCGTCCACGGGAACAGACTTGAGATTGTCGCGCAGATATTCGGTGCGCTTGTTGACCTTGTAGTGGATACGCTCGGGGTCATCGGTTGCCGTCCAGAAATCCTCGGGCGGATACTTCATTCCGCTGTCTATCGCGAGCGACTGCATACGGGAGAGCGCATAAAGCTCTACGGGTATACCGAGAACGCAGCCCGCAAATCTGCCGATAACGGCACCTTTCATTCTGTCATAGAGGTTATCGGGCTTCACAGCGGGGATGTCGGCGCCTTCGGGACGAAGGGCAAGTATGTCTTCCAGCTTATCCGGCTGTTTTTCATCAATATTGTTGTACATAAAAAATACTTCCTTTCAGAAAAATTATTTCGCTTGTATTGTACCACATATCATTCGGAAAAGCAATATTTTCCGAAAAATTCTTCGCGGTTTATTCTTGTTTTTTGAAAAACTGGAAATAAGTTGCATTCCCTTTTCCGCATAATAATCTCCCTTTTTCGGCAATACTTTCTTTTACAGAATGTCAAAAGCGGCATGACTTGCGCTTTTTTTGTCGGAAACGGAGCTCGTATGTATTATAATAAAGTCGAAATATGCGGAATAAACACCTCGAAACTCAAAACTCTGACAGCGGAGGAAAAGGAGCAGCTTCTGCTTGCCGCCTCTCAAGGGGACAAGCAGGCGCGTCAGGAGCTGATAGACGGAAATCTCCGCCTTGTGCTAAGCATCATCCAGCGGTTCGGCGGCAGAGGGGAAAATCCCGACGACCTCTTTCAGGTCGGTTGTATCGGGCTGATAAAGGCGATAGATAATTTCGACCTTTCCGTGGGCGTGAAATTTTCCACATATGCCGTGCCGATGATAATAGGTGAAATCCGCCGCTATCTGCGGGATAACAATATGCTCAGAGTCAGCCGCGGCACGCGCGACCTTGCATATAAAGCACTCACGGCAAGAGACCTTCTCTCAAAGAGGCTCTCGCGCGAGCCTACGATAAAGGATATCGCCGAGGAGACGGGAGAGAGCGAAAAGGATATATCCGATGCGCTCGACGCGATAATGGCACCCGTATCGCTCTACGACCCTGTCTACAGCGACAACAGCGGCGATTCCATCTATGTGATGGACCAGATAAAGGATGAAAACAACAGCGATGAGAGCTGGCTCGAGAGCATCGCCCTTTCCGAAGCGATGAAAAAGCTCTCCGAGCGCGAAAAGAAAATCATCGCCCTGCGCTTCTATCGCGGCAAAACACAGATGGAGATTGCCGACGAGATAGGCATCTCGCAGGCGCAGGTATCCAGAATCGAAAAGGGCGCGCTCGAGCGAATAAGAAAGCAGATATAGAGCATACTGTCCCGACAAAATTCGGGACAGTTCTTTTTACTGAATATTAAAGAAAATTTCTCATTTTTCCGATTTACTTTTTGCGCATTCTGTGGTAAAATAGAAATAATGCAAAATGCAAAAGACAGGAAAAGGAGGATTGCGGTGCGTCTCGACAAGTTTCTCTCCGAAACCGGCACACTCAGCCGAAGCGAAAGCAAAAAGGCGGCGAAAAGCGGCAGAATCTGCGTAAACGGCTTGCCCGTGCGCGATACATCGCTGCATATCTCACCGGAAATCGACACGGTCACGCTGGATGGTGCGGAGATAAAATATTCGCGCTATACCTACATAATGCTCAACAAGCCGGACGGGCTCGTCTCGGCAACTGAGGACGGGCGCGAGGAAACCGTGCTTTCTCTCCTGCCGGAAAATCTGCAGAAAATCGGGCTTTTCCCCTGCGGCAGGCTCGATAAAAATACTCTCGGGCTTCTGCTCCTGACAAATAACGGCGAGCTTGCCCACTATATGCTCTCCCCCTCCCGCCATGTGGAAAAAACATACCGCTTTGAATGTGCTTCCCCGCTCTCACAGGAAGATGTGAATCTCCTCTGCCGCGGAGTTGACATAGGCGAAAAAAGCTCCACAAGAGAGGCGAAGGTCACACTTTTTTCTCCCACAAGCGGCGAAATCACCGTCACCGAGGGCAAATTCCATCAGATAAAGCGGATGTTTCTCGCCGCGGAAAACAAGATAACATATCTTGAGCGCACAGCCTTCGCCGGCATACCGCTCGATACTTCCCTCTCGCGGGGAGAATGGCGTTTTCTTACGGAAAAGGAAATAAGCAGAATAGAAAAATCAAAACCGACAAAATAATCACGGAGGCAAAAATGAATATACTCGAAAGACTCTCATCCGAGCTGAATATCAGGCTCCCGCAGGTGGAAGCCGCGGTAAAGCTCATAGACGATGGGAATACCATCCCTTTCATCGCAAGATACCGCAAGGAGGTCACGGGTTCGCTCGATGACGAACAGCTCCGCGCGCTCTACGAAAGGCTGAACTACCTGCGCGGACTGGAAAAGCGCAAGGAAGAGGTTCGCGCGGCGATAACCGAACAGGGCAAGATGACGCCCGAGATAGACGAAGCGCTCGAGGCGGCGCAGATCCTCGCCGAAATAGAGGATATCTACCGCCCGTTCAAGCAGAAAAAGAAAACGCGCGCTTCCGTTGCCCGCGAGCGCGGACTCGAGCCTCTCGCCGAGCTTATAACGGAACAGCGCGATACATACGAGCCAAGCATAGAGGAAGCGGCGGCAGGCTGTATCGACGCGGAAAAGGGCGTTGAAACAGCAGAAGCTGCGCTTTTCGGCGCGATGGACATCATAGCCGAAAATATCTCCGACAATGCCGATTTCCGCAAGGATATCCGTGCGCTGACTTTTGACCATGCTTTCCTTACGGTAAAGAATACAAAGGACGAGGATTCCGTTTACTCAATGTATTATGATTATACGGATAAGATTTCCGCCGTTCCCGCGCATCGCGTACTCGCAATAAACCGCGGCGAAAAGGAGGAATTTCTCAAGGCAAGCGTAGAAATTTCAAAGGATATCATTCTCAATTACCTCAGCTACAATATCGTTACAAACGCCAAAAGCCCCGCGGCAAAATATCTCTATGCCGCCATTGCCGACAGTTATGACAGGCTCATAGCTCCCTCCATCGAGCGCGAAATAAGAAGCGACCTTTTCGATAATGCAAGCGAGGGTGCCATCAAGCTTTTCTCGCAGAATCTGAAAAACCTGCTCATGCAGGCTCCGATAAAGGGTAAGACCGTACTCGGCTTCGACCCCGGATACCGCACGGGCTGTAAGCTCGCCGTTGTCGATAAGACTGGCAAGGTTCTCGATACGGCCGTCATCTACCCCACAAAGCCGCAGGAACGCACGGAGGAATCCAAGCGCACGGTAAAGCGTCTGATTGAAAAATACGATATAGACGTCGTCTCCATCGGAAACGGTACGGCATCAAAGGAAAGCGAAATTTTCATCGCCGATACACTGCGCGAAATCGGCGGCAAGACAAAATATATCATGACAAACGAGGCTGGCGCATCCGTCTACTCGGCATCAAAACTAGGCGCGGCGGAATTTCCCGATTTTGATGTGACGCAGCGCAGTGCCGTCTCCATTGCCCGCAGAATACAGGACCCTCTTGCCGAGCTTGTGAAGATAGACCCGAAGTCCATCGGCGTCGGTCAATATCAGCATGATATGAAGCAGAGCCGCCTTGACGAATCGCTCTCGGGCGTCGTGGAGGACTGCGTAAACGCCGTCGGCGTCGATGTGAATACTGCCTCCTTCTCCCTGCTCGAGCATATTTCGGGCATCAATGCCGCATCGGCAAAGAACATAGTGAAATACAGAGAGGAAAACGGCGAATTTTCGAGCCGCTCGCAGATACTCAAAGTACCGCGCATCGGTGCCAAGGCATATGAGCAGTGCGCAGGCTTTCTCCGCGTTTCCGGCTCGCGTGAGCCGCTCGACAATACGGGAATCCATCCCGAATCATACGACAAAGCAAAGGAAATCCTGAAGAAATTCGGCTATACGGCAAAGGATGCCGCCTCGGGTATCCATGGAATAACAAAAACGGCGGAAACTTACGGCGTGAAGAAGCTCGCGGACGAGATAGGCATAGGCGAGCCAACCGTCGCCGACATAGTAAAAGAGCTGGAAAAGCCGGGACGCGATATCCGCGATTCCCTGCCCACGCCCGAGCTTCGCTCCGATATACTCGATATGTCAGACCTTACGCCTGGCATGGTTCTGGACGGCGTGGTGCGCAACGTCATCGATTTCGGCGCCTTTGTCGATATCGGCGTCCATCAGGACGGACTTGTCCATGTTTCGGAAATATGCGACAAATTTATCAGGCACCCGAGCGAAAAGCTCTCGGTGGGCGACAAAGTCAGGGTGCGCATCAAGAGCATCGACCTGCAGAAGAAGCGCATAGCCCTTTCAATGAAAAATCTCTAATTTATTATAATTTAAAAATGCTTTTTTGCGTAAACAATTTTTTCATAAATTTTTTGTGCAGATTTCACAAATAATTTTTTGAAAATTTGTTTTAAAAAACTCTTTCCAAATCGCATCTTTTTTGTTATAATATTATCGTACTTTTTTATGCGCTTTTGCGCATATATATTCGGCTTTCGACGGCAACCGGGAACCGTGCAAAATAATTTGTTTTTGTTGCCGAGAACGGAGTCTTTATATGGCAAGCTTATCACTCAGACATATTTACAAGAAATATCCCGGCGGTGTTACAGCCGTTTCGGATTTCTGTCTGGAAATCAAAGATACTGAATTTATTATCTTCGTAGGTCCTTCCGGTTGCGGTAAGTCCACTACTCTGCGTATGATTGCAGGTCTTGAGGAAATCACGGAAGGCGAGCTTTTCATCGGCGACAAGCTCGTAAATGACATCGCCCCCAAGGACAGAGATATAGCGATGGTGTTCCAGAACTACGCTCTGTATCCTCATATGACCGTTTTTGACAATATGGCATTCGGTCTTAAACTCCGCAAAATACCGAAGGAAACAATCAAGCGCAAGGTTGAAGAAGCAGCCCGCATACTTGATATTTCCCATCTGCTTGACAGATATCCGAAGGCTCTTTCCGGTGGTCAGAAGCAGCGTGTTGCGCTCGGTCGTGCAATAGTGCGTGACCCGCAGGTATTCCTTCTTGATGAGCCGCTTTCCAACCTCGATGCAAAGCTTCGTGCATCCATGAGAACAGAAATCACAAAGCTTCATTACGACCTCGGTGCTACATTTATCTATGTAACGCATGACCAGGTCGAGGCTATGACAATGGCTACCCGTATCGTTGTTATGAAAGACGGTATCATCCAGCAGGTTGACAGCCCTCAGAACCTTTACGACTACCCTGTAAACAAGTTCGTTGCAGGCTTCATCGGCACACCTCAGATGAACTTCATCAAGTGTACTCTCGTTAAGGAAAACGGCGGCGTATATCTCGTATTCGGCGATATTAAACTCAAGCTTCCCGAGGGCAAAGCAAATGCTCCCGAGCTTCAGGAATATATCGGCAAGGAAGTTATCGCAGGCGTTCGCCCCGAGTGCATTTACGATACTCCAGTTCAGGTTGAGGCTCTCAAGGATTCCGCATTCGACGCTTATGTCGATGTTACAGAGCTTATGGGTGCTGAAATCTACCTCTACCTCATCGCAAACCGCGTTGTAGTAGACGAAGAGCTTGCAAGAAAGAAGAACATGGTTATCGATAAGTCCGGCGAACAGAACCTTATCGCCCGCGTTTCTCCTCGTTCACAGGCTCGCACAGGCGACACAATCAGAATCGCTATCGATACCGAGAGAGTTCACATCTTCGATAAAGATACAGAAAAGTGCATCATTCACTGATTTGATTTCAGTTAACATCAGAGCAGGGATTTCTTTGAAGCCCCTGCTCTTTTCATTTCCTTATGAAAATCCTCCGATTGCAAGACAAAACAAAGCCGCGGCAAAGCGCAGTTTCCATAGGGAATTATTAAAATTAAATTTTAGAATTGCGCTTTCAAACGATGACAAAAGGCTCACGGAAAAATCCGTGAGCCTTTTGTGTGTCAAACAACAGAGATGTTATGCGGTTAAAAAAGATTTAACTGTAATGAATAGAAATAAAACGCAAACGGAACCCATCCAGAATACATTGTTTATAATATTTGAAGCGAAATTGCAAGCAAGACATGTAAGAAGAATGCAATAACAAAGAAAAGACAGATAAGCATTGATTATAATCTTTATAAAATCTTAACGCCATCAACAAGAACCCTAATGCTATCTTTATGAAAAAAATGATATTATGATACCGATAAACGGAATCGAGGTTTTTGCATGGGAATACTAAAAAGGAAACTATCATCCTTTCAGATAATATTATTGGGATTCGCGGGAGTTATTTTGCTCGGTGCTTTTCTTTTGACATTGCCGATTTCTTCAAAATCTCACGAATGGACATCGTTTATCGACGCCCTTTTTACTTCGACGTCCGCCGTATGCGTAACGGGACTTATCGTATTCGATACGGCAACGCACTGGACGATATTCGGACAAATCGTAATATTGTTGCTGATTCAAATCGGCGGTATGGGCGTTGTTACCATAGCCGTGTCTCTTGCCGTTATTTCGGGCAAAAAAATCGGACTGTTCAGCCGCGAAACGATGAAAAACGCAATTTCTGCGCCAAATGTGAGCGGAATAGTCCGCCTGACCGGATTTATAATCAAAGGGATTTTTTTGATTGAACTTGTCGGCGCACTTGTTATGATGCCCGTGTTTTGTATTGATTACGGCGCAGAGGGTATTTGGTTTGCTATTTTCCACTCGGTGTCGGCATTCTGCAATGCAGGGTTTGATATAATGGGAACGAAAAGCGGAGAGTTCACTTCTATCACGCACTATTCTGCGCAACCCGTCATCAATATTACGATTATGTTATTGATAATTATCGGCGGTATCGGTTTTCTTGTATGGGAAGACATTTGCAAACACAAGTGGCGAATAAAAGAATATCGTACGCAGAGCAAAGTGGTATTGATTGTAACTGCCGTGCTTGTTGTTTTTCCCGCAATATACTTCTTCTTTTTTGAATTCGGCGATTTACCTGTCGGTGAGCGGATTCTTGCTTCTTTGTTTCAATCGGTAACGCCTAGAACGGCAGGGTTTAATACGGTAAACCTTACGGCAATCAGCGATACGGGATTATACCTGATGATTATTCTTATGCTGATAGGCGGGTCTCCCTGTTCTACCGCAGGCGGTATGAAAACAACGACGATAGCGGTTTTATTTTCTTCCGCTTTTTCCGTATTCAGAAAAAAAGACAATGCGGAACTTGTGAAACGGCGCATCGACGATGAAACGGTTAAGACGGCTTCGGCAATATTTATAATGTACATAACCCTGTTTCTATTTGGCGGAAAGACTATAAGCGCGATTGAAAATTTGCCTATTACGTCTTGCCTTTACGAAACGGCTTCTGCCGTCGGCACGGTAGGGCTTACGCTCGGAATTACCCCAACGCTCGGAATCGTATCCAAATTGATTTTGATTTTATCTATGTTTTTCGGGCGCGTTGGCGGTTTAACATTGATATATGCCGCTTTCGGCGCAAATAAAAAACAAGTAGCAAAATTGCCGACAGATACGATTGCAGTCGGTTAAGGAGGTTTTTATATATGAAAACAAAATCTGTTTTATTGATAGGTCTCGGACGTTTCGGGAAATACATCGCAATGAAATTACACGAATTAGGACACGAAATCATGGCGGTAGACGAAAACGAAGAAAGAATTAACGACGCTATGCCTTATGTGACTAACGGGCAAATCGGCGACAGCACAAACGAAGCGTTGCTGAAATCGCTCGGCGTAAAAAACTACGATGTCTGTATTGTAACTATCGGCGGCGACTTTCAAAGTTCTCTTGAAACAACCTGTTTATTAAAAGAATTAGGAGCGCAAAAGGTTGTGGCGCGCGCAGAACAGGACGTGCAGGCAAAATTTCTTCTTCGTAACGGCGCAGACGAAATTATTTATCCCGAAAAACAACTTGCCACATGGGCGGCAATTCGTTATAGTTCCGACAATATTCTTGATTACATAGAACTCGGCGGTTCCTGTTCGATATTTGAAGTTTCCGTTCCGTCGGCATGGGTTGGGAAATCGGTTATAGAAATCGATATTCGTAGAAAATACAATGTAAATATCATCGCCACAAAGAAAAGCGGAAAAATCAATGCGGTTGTTACCGCCGACACGGTTCTCTCCGCAGACGAAACGCTTTTAGTTCTCGGGGAATACAAAGCAATGCGGAAATGCTTTGATATTTAACAGCCGTAAAAGAAGATGACTTTTATGGAAGACGCAATACTTATTATTGCAGTAGTATCGGTTATGATTTTCGGCTTTTTTATAATGAAAAGGCTCGACGTCTTTTTGGAAGAAAACAGAAAAGCAATTGAAAAGGAACGAAAAGAAGAATGCAGCCCGATTGAATTCATTGATGCGGAAAACTATGAAAACATGATTTCAGAGATTGAAAAATTCAAAAAAAGCCATAAAATAGTCACAATTGTTATCCTTGATGGTGAAAATCGGGATTTGACAAATACTTTAACCGATTACATAAGCCGTAAGTAGATTTTATGCGGGAAATATGATATAATACAAGAACCCCAAAACTTAAGGAGATACGATTATCCGAATGGGAAAAGTGTTTACAAATAACAAAGAACATATATTGGTTTGTTTGTCTTCCGCGCCTTCAAACACGAAAATAATTCAAACAGCGGCAGCAATGGCAAAGGCGTTCAATGCAACTTTTTCCGCCTTATATGTAAAAACACCCGTATCTGAATCTATGACAACAGAAGACGCGGAAAGGTTGCTTGCGAACATCCATTTTGCCGAAACAAACGGCGCGTCGATAGTTACCGTATGTGGGGACGACATTGCGTTTCAAATTGCGGAATATGCGCGTCTTTCCGGCGTTACTAAAATAGTAATCGGACGAACCGTTATCGGTAAGCGGCGCTTTATAGGCAAACCGACTTTAACCGAAAAACTTATATCGCTTGCTCCTAATGTTGATATACATATCATTCCCGATAGCGATGCCGTTATAGCAAAAGGAAAGAAAAAACTTTTTGAAAAACCGCATTTTGTAAAACTCCTTAAAGAATTGGCGATTTCAACGATTTTACTGTTGCTTTCGACTTTGCTCGGTTATCTTTTTTCAAGCCTCGGATTTACGGAAGCGAATATCATTACGACTTATATGCTTGG
Source organism: Acutalibacteraceae bacterium (assembly GCA_963618495.1). Taxonomy (GTDB): domain Bacteria; phylum Bacillota; class Clostridia; order Oscillospirales; family CAG-272; genus Apopatosoma. Next base: position 4,011 of record CAVESF010000035.1, on the reverse strand, counting down.
CGTTTTGATTACCGCTATACTGACAAAAAGCAAAATTTGTTGGGTTATATCATCCGTTGCGAGCGTTTTGGTTTTTAATTTCATTTTTACCGAACCGAAATTTTCGTTTCTAGCATATGGAAGCGGTTACCCTGTGACTTTTGTAATTATGTTTACAGCATCTCTCATCATAGGCGGAACAACTGAAAAACTGAAAACTCGGGAACGTCAGGCATCTCAAACGGCATACAGAACAAAAATTCTGTTCGATGCGAATCTGTTAATTCAGAAAGCGTCCGATGAAACGGAGATATTTCAGGTTACGGCGAATCAATTGCATAGACTGTTAAACCGAAAAATAGTTGTATTTGACGATAAAGCGCAAAGAATTTATACTTTGCCGACGAAAAACGACTATTCCGCCATACCGTCTGACTACGAACAAATCGCTTGGCAAATAACGAAAAGCAACGTAAAAGCGGGAAAAGGAACAAATATCTATCCTGACAGCGAATATGAGTTTTTCCCGATATGCAAAAACGGCAAAAACTACGGAGCAATAGGCATTTTCGTCGGAGAAAAACCGATTGATTCTTTTAACGAAAGCATTGTGGTTTCCGTTATCGGCGAATGCGCAATCGCAATTGACGGAATCATAAACGCCAAAGAAAGAGAACGCGCCGCCGTTTTAGCCAAAAACGAACAGTTGCGCGCAAACTTGCTCCGTTCCATATCGCATGATCTTCGCACGCCGCTTACTTCCATTTCGGGCAATGCGAGCAATCTGATTTCAAACGGTAACGATATTGACGACGCGACAAAAAAACAAATATACGAAGATATTTACGGCGATTCGCTTTGGCTTATCAATTTGGTTGAAAATCTGCTTGCGGTAACGCGCATTGAAGAAGGCAGAATGAATATAAATTTGACGACGGAACTTGTCGGCGATGTCATAACCGAGGCGTTGAAACATGTTCATACGAAAAGCGAAACACAAAAAATTACCGTGATACAACCAGACGATTTGCTCCTTGCAAAAATGGACGCTCGGCTTATCGTGCAGGTTTTAATCAATCTTTTAGACAACGCTATTAAATACACGCCGTCCGATTCGCAAATTACGATTACGGCAAAAAGAAACGGAGAAACAGTCTGCGTAAGCGTGGCGGATAACGGAAACGGAATTGCGGATGAACAAAAATCGCGGGTGTTCGATATGTTTTATACAGGAGCAAACAAAATTGTCGATTGTCGTCGCAGTATCGGTCTGGGACTTTCATTGTGTAAATCCATCATAAACGCGCACGGCGGAGAAATAACGATAACCGACAACGTTCCGCACGGCGCGATATTTACCTTTACATTGCCTGTCGGGGAGGTGAAAATTCATGAATAACTTACTGATTTTAGTTGTTGAAGACGACGCGCCCGTCCGTAACCTTATCGGAACGACTTTGAAAACGCACGATTACGATTATATTACCGCAACGAACGGAGAAAGCGCCGTTATGCAAGCGTCTTCTCATAATCCGGACATTGTTCTGCTTGATTTGGGCTTGCCGGATATCGACGGCGTGGACGTTATCGGAAAAATACGCTCTTGGTCGGAGATGCCTATTATCGTAATCAGCGCTCGCGCCGAAGATAAGGATAAAATCGACGCGTTGGATGCCGGAGCGGACGATTATCTGACAAAACCGTTTTCCGTCGAAGAATTGCTTGCAAGAATAAGAGTTACGCAAAGAAGGCTTCTTGCAATACAATCGACAAACAAATCCGAATCGGTTTTTGTCAACGGAAATCTGAAAATAGATTATGGCGCAGGTTGCGCATACCTTAACGGAGAAGAACTCCACCTTACCCCTATCGAATACAAACTACTGTGCTTATTGTCAAAAAACGTCGGGAAAGTGCTTACTCATACTTTCATTACGCAAAAAATATGGGGCGCGGCATGGGAAAGCAACGTTGCTTCCCTGCGCGTATTTATGGCGACTTTGCGCAAAAAAATCGAACCGTCCGCCGATTCGCCGCAATATATTCAAACTCACGTCGGCATCGGGTACAGAATGATAAAGATTGACGATTAAACATTGCTTTAAGCAGCAGAAATAACATTCGGTTTGCATACTATAAGGAGAACTTACATATTACATGGACACATTCTACCAGTTGCTTTTGCAATTAGTACTTATCCTACTCAACGCTTTTTTTGCCGCAACAGAAATTGCAATCATATCTTTGAACGAAAAAAAAGTAAAGGCTCGCGCAGACGATGGCAATAAAAAAGCCATAAAACTATTGAAAATAATAAAAGAACCGACGAAATTTCTTTCCACAATACAAATCGGGGTTACGCTTGCGGGATTTCTCGGCTCGGCTTTTGCGGCAGACAACTTTGCAAAGGGGCTTTCGGAATGGTTTGTAAAAACATTTGATATCCCACCTCAAAGCGCAGGCGTTATCAATACCGTTTCGGTAATTGTGATTACTTTGATATTGTCGTATTTTACGCTTGTATTAGGAGAACTTGTTCCTAAGCGGTGGGCAATGAAACATAAGGAGAAACTTGCAGACACCGCGTGTGGTATAATTACTGTTTTAACAGTCATCTTAAAACCGATTATCTGGTTTTTAAGCGTTTCCACAAATGCCGTTCTGCGTTTGTTAGGGGTGAATCCGAAAGATGATAATGAAACCGTGTCGGAAGAAGATATCGTTTTAATGCTTGATGCCGGCGGCGATGAAGGAACTTTGGATAAAGAAGATATAAGGTATATAAAAAACGTATTCAAACTCGACGGAATGACGGCAGAAGATGTAATGACGCCTAAAATGCGTGTTTCATGCATACCCGATACCATTTCGGACGATAAAATTATGGAAGAAATTCAAACGAAAAATTATTCCCGTATTCCCGTTTATTCGGGCGACGTTGACAATATCATCGGCATTTTATATACGCGGGAATATCTTTTGAATCGCGAATTGCCGGGATTCGAATTATCACAGATTTTGAAACCGCCTATGTTTGTTCCGAAGACAAAACGCTTGGATTTATTGTTCAAAGAAATGCAAAAAACGCAAACGCATATTGCGATTCTTATAGACGAGTACGGAATGACTTCGGGCATTGTTACGATGGAAGATATTTTAGAAGAACTTGTCGGTGAAATCTGGGATGAAAAAGACGAACCGATAGAATTGATATATAAAGAAAATGATACAACTTATCGTATAAACACTGATATTTCCATTGACAATTTCTTTGACTTTTTTAATCTTTCTCCCGATGACAACTCAGAATCCACTACCGTTAACGGGTGGATTATTGAAAAATGTAATGAAATACCGTGCGAGGGATATTCTTTTGCGTATGAAGGTCTTTTGATAACAATCACAAAGGTTTCGAATACTCATACTCAGGAAATTAAAGTTGAAACTTCAAACGCAAAAGTAATGTAAACAATTTTGAAAATATTATCTTAACTTCTGGAAACATCAACTTATTGCTTTCATTAGCAACAGTGACATAATTCTTGCCGTCCACTGAATACGGATTATTATGTTTCCAAAAATAATCGGGATAAAATCCGTGCGAAGAACGAGCCTATAAAGGCAACCGAAATCGCGCGGATTTTTTTGCAAGAATTTATTAAAAATCTTATAAACCGGTTGCAAAGCGAAAACTTGAGTTTTGGGTTAAGTAGAAAGTTTTTTGTAAAATTTTTGTGAAACACCCCAACAAACGGCTTAAAACTTTCCAATAATAGTGAGGGGTAAAAATTTTTGCAAATCACCCTAACAAAACGGCTTAAGAATGTCCATATATAGTGAAGGGAGTTTGGAATAATTTTTGTAAAATACCCCGCCAAAACGGTTTGTAAATGTCCATTTATAGTAGAGAGATGTTTCTCTTACATATAAAGGGATAACTGAAAAAACAAACGAAATAAGGAGTGAAAGCGATGAAACCAAACACAAGTTAAAGAATCTGCAAAGGATAATAACGCGAAATCGACAAGAAAA
>CAVESF010000034.1:0-17802 GCA_963618495.1 Acutalibacteraceae bacterium | reverse complement strand
ATTATACTACTTTTCATATATTTTTGCAAGGCTTGCATTAATCAGTGTTTCCTTAAAATAAGTATAGCACAAAAAACGACAGAAGTCAAATTGTTTTGTGGTGCTTGATGAGGGAAGTGCGCGGCGGATTATTCTTCGTAAACTATCACTGAGGGCGGGCAACAATAATCGACATTCTTCATATGCAAGCCTTTTTCATAAGCCTTGCGAACGACAGTCATGGCAAAATAATTGGTCGCGTCACTGTATCGGAACAGCTCGGGAACGGAGGTGAGGTGCTGCGGAACAGGCGTTTTCTTGGAGGAAACAAACGCGGAGAAATCCTCGCCGATAGCTTTCTTCAGGCTTTCGGTTGCACACTTGATTGCCGCATTCACTTTCTCATATTCCGATTTCTTTAATACGGGAATGGCGACGCGAAGCTTGCCTTGAGTATTTCCGAGCATGCCGAACCGCTCAAGCGACGGGATATATGATATAAATTCGTTTGGAATTTCGGCTCCATCATCAATTGTCTTATCCGCGTAGAGGCGCCAAATTAGCGGGATGATATATTTGAAATAAAGGTCAAATGCTCCGCCGTAGCGATGAGGGCTATCCCATAGTGTGGTATCAAATTCGTAAAGGCGCACGCGCCTTGTGCCGCCATCGACAAATTTTTCGGATGTGCGGTGCCCGCCCTGAATGGCATATTCCGAAGCTTCATTGTATTCTTTTGTGTTATATCCGGCATCAAAGGCGGTTGCCTGAGCAAACCACCAGCCGCCGTCTCTGCGTTTAGGGAAGCGCGGTGCTTCAATTTTGCCTGTTCCGTAGTGCTGAAAATCCTGCAGTGCTTTCAGCACGGCATATCTGTCAAGCTTGGTTTTCTGTTTCGAATCCGGAGCGGAACTAAACTCCAAATCGGAAATATCCGCCGACATTTTTGCGATGATATTCCATATTGTATCAAAATGCCTGTCGACAAAATCAAGCTGCGCTTTGAAATTTTTCAGCCTGTCCTGCGGTTTTGTGATAAGAAAATCCGCATAAACTTTTCCGCTGTCTGTTTTTGCCATCAGCTCGCCGTCAACGAGCTTTTTCACGATAGGCTCGATATATGCAGTGGGAATGCCGATGGCTTTGGAAAGGTCGCTTACGGTAATCGGCTTTTCATATGCAAGAATCAGAAGATTCTGCGCTATCAGGTCATTTTCTACAAGCGATATCGGTTCCATATTTGGTCCATCGGAACCGCCGAATGATAAATATAGTTTCCCGGGTAAATAGTTTTCTCTTGTTTCCATTGTTTCAAGTCCTTTCTTCATCTGGCTCCGACCTGTTGCCAGCCTGCTTTTCACCGTCCCCTCGGGGATGCCGAGCCCTGCGGCAATATCCGAAACGCTTTGCGCTCCGAAATAATACCGAATCAAAACCTCGCGATTGATATATGCAAGATGATTCAGCTCTTTTCTGATTTTTGCCGCATCTTCCGAAGAAAAATATTCTTCCTCCTCGGCAGGAATTTCGGCGGCATCATCAAAATTTATCGTTATGGGCGCGCGATACTTTTTTCGGAGACTGTCATTGTATTTATGGCATAGAGTATTTGCAAGCCACGTTTTCGGATATTCTATCCTGCCGCCTTTATTTATATATGAAAAAGCCGCAAGCATTGTATCGCCGACAAGGTCTTCCGCATCTGTCTGCGAGCCGCATTTGGATACAGCAAGCCGCATCAGATCGTCGTAATATCTGATAATTTCGTCTTTGTTCATTTTTTACCTGCTTTCCGGAATGCTTTTGAACGTTCGCCCATATAGTCGTAAAAATCTTACTTCGGTTCGGACTTGATACTATTTTTATTATAGCATAAGTGGCTAAAAATTTCAATACAGCTACTATGACAGACAGTCTTGCATTCTGCGAGGAAATAGAGGAAATATGCGCTTCGATTTTGGCTATAATTATCGGCATTTTAGCCGCGATTTTTGCATCCGACATCGTGTACAAGATTCTCCTGTTGCTTATTGCTGCCACGCTATTTTCACTAGGTTCACATCGATATTTTTTAGATGCAAAGACTCTTATTATATCAAAATCAGGAATTTATACCGAATTCTGGTTATATAAACGATTTTATAAATGGTCTGATTTCAAGTATATCGGAATGCGAAATTGCAGGCGTTATTATCCGCGTAAAAACAGCGACTGGAAGGAGTTAATATTTTATACAAAAAAAGCGCAGAATCCTGTGAAATCCGACGATAAATCATGCGCATCTTTGCACCCGTTTTCATTATATATATCACTTTTTGCTCGGATGAACTCGCCAAAACATATTTTCACAGTTGCGGCAGAACTTGTTATCGCACACAAAAAAGGAAGAATTGGCGTGGATTCGTTCGCTCTGAACGCCTCTTGAACCAATTCTCTGCGGAATTGCATAACTCTTTAAAACGAGGATTTTGCCGATCCTCTTTTCGTCATACCCTTTTTTGCCTCAAACGGGGCTTTTTTCTTTGTTGGAATGTTGAATTTCAAAAAATGCATAGCAAAAGGCTGAGCCTCTGCTTAATTAAATGCTTTTGACTCAGTCCCTTGATGCCGGATTTCCAAAACCGCAAAATATATGGGGACGCTTTCGCGCCCCCATATATTTGAAAAGAGATTCTATGAAAAAATCGGGATATAGCTTTAAAATCAATACTTGAGATTTCTGAGGCTTGTTATATATGCTTCTATACTGGAGTCCTGCGTTTTGGAAGTACTTGCAAGTGCCTTGGAAAGCATATTCTTGCCTGACTGAATATAAGAATCAAGCTTGCCGGAGAGACCGTACTGACCGAAAATACCGAGGTCAAATTCGCGTGTTCCGAGCACTATCTCAAGCATTTCACCTGCTTCATCCTCGCAGAAGCACTGCGTCTTGAAGTAGTTGATATACTGCGGATAAAGAATCTTCTGAGAATGATAACCGAATACTTCAAGGAAATCTGCGGCTTCCTTGAGATTCTTTGCGGCGGCGGAAACTTTAAGACCGTAAGCTACCGTACATACATACTGATGATAGCTGTCCTGGGATTCGTCATACTTCGGGAAAGGAACGATGGAATATCTTGCGTCCTCATCCGTTACGCGCTTTGCAAGAGCAAGGCATTCGGAAACGAAAAGCGCCTGACCGTTTGAAAGAGCTGCCTGCGTATTTGTCTGGCTGAGCGCCGTAAAGCCGGAGTTCTGCCAGAGCAATATAGCTTTGTCTATTGCATCGGACATATATTTTGCATCGCTGTTTTCGGAGCTTACGGAAACAGGCAGGTCGTTGTCATTCTTGACAACGGTGTTTACACCCATGCCTTTCCAGAGAGCCGTAGCCATGAGGTAATTTGCGATTGTAACGCAACCGAAAACGTCGCCGTCGCTGAACGACATACTTGAGTCACCGTTTGTATCGCTCTTTGCGGAGTCCATGAGAGTGATCATCTTGTCAACAGTCCATGTGCCTTTTCTTGCCTCTTCATAGATATCGATGTTGGATTTGCCGCTTGCTATAAGCTTGTCATAGACGTCTTTATTGAAGAAGAGCGCCCATGTAGCGTCATAATTGAGCAGATTGAAATTTCCGGAGAGAGTATAAAGTCTCTTTGTTCCGTCGATAGTCATACCGAAAGCGTCTATGAAATTCTGGTCCCACCAGCTGTGAGTGAGGTCTACATCCATGCTTGCTATGTTGTAGAAGCAGCTTCTTGCCTTTGCATTCCAAGACATCGGCATACAGAAATCGTACTGTGTTGTACCGGTCTGAAGCTCTGCACTGCATACATCCTCGGGCTTTGCCGAGCCGGTGCTTGTTATTTTGCAGTTGTAGAGACTTTCGACTGTTCTGTTTCTTTCGATTATCGCTTCGGTGACGATGTTGTCATTGCCTGTAGCCTCGGCTGTGATTTCGTATATATCCCAGTCCTGCTGTGTACCCTGAGCAACAATGAAATTAAACGATCTGCCGCCGAAGTTTACATCCATGAAATCCGGATGTTTTTCCTTACCGGAGAGAGATGTTTCGCCGGAAGTGGCTGTTGTGCCTTCGTCGGAAGAAGCCGTGGTTCCGCTATCTGTATCTGATGTAGCGGAAGAAGCAGTGGTATTTTCTGTTGCTTTTGAAGAAGATGTTGTACTTTCCGATTTACCGGAGCTTGTTGTTGTGGCGGAGCCTGTTGAGGGCGTAGTCGGCGTTTCCTTATCGCCGCAGGCGGTAAGCGCAACTATGCCGAGAATCATTGCCAGAGCAATAAGCAAGGAAATAATTTTTTTCATTTGCTTTCTCCTTGATTTGTTTTTTTAGGAATAAGTATTTCCATATACATTTTATATTTTTATATTGTTTCAGTCAATCGTTTAAAGCCAACACAGTGATAAAAGCAAAAAAATCGATATAAAAAGCAAAATGAAAAAAAGGAAAATTATTTCTGCAAGACAAAATAAACAAATCGGATTGTGCATTTTGCACAATGACGGCAGATGCCGGATTTTACGAAAAACGTGAAAGTTTCAAAAAGGGACTTGACAAGAGCCGGAGTATATATTATAAATGTTAATGATAGCTTTTATAATGTAAATCGGAGGATTATCATGAAAAAAACGGTATATGCGAGAGATTACGGCTTTTTGCCGTCCGCTTCGGCTGCGGAAAACAGGGAAGCACTGCAAAGAGCGCTTGACTGCGGCGGCGAGATAAGAGTCGATGTGGCAGGCATCTACGATGTCAGCGGAATGGTACTCATCGGCAGTAACACAAGCCTTGCTTTTGAAAAGGGAACGGCTGTGAGAAGAGTGGTGCTCGGCGACGGCTGTCACGATGAGGGCTTCATCATGAACCGCGGCGCATATGCCCGCAAATATGATGAAAATATCGAAATCTCGGGTTTGCATCTCATCACAAACGGAATAGACAAAATCCATGACAGCAAGATAGTCGGCATGAATGCGCATGTGGGATTTTTCTATGTAAAGCATCTGGAAATAACTGATTTTGAATGTATGGATTTGGGAAAACGCAGTTATTGCATACAAATATGTACATTTGAAGATGCATATCTTGAAAATCTGAAAATAGAGGGCGGCAAGGATGCCGTTCATTTCGGCACAGGACGGGATTTTGTGATACGAAACGGTGCTTTCCGCACATATGATGACCCGATAGCGCTCAATGCAAACGATTATGCCACGGCAAATCCGCATATGGGATGGATTGAAAACGGTCTGATAGAAAATTGCTCCGATCTTGATCAGCCAGAGACGACGGGTTATTTTGTCCGTATGCTCGGCGGCGCATGGTGCGACTGGAAGAGCGGAATGACGGTGCGCAATTCCGATACAGTCGTTTCCTGCGGCAGGATGTACCGCGCCGTCATGCCTGCCGACGGAAAGGAGTATATTTCAGTAACGAAACCGACGCATACCGCGGGAAAAGAGACGCTCGACGGCATAGATTGGGTGATGATTCAGGATGAAAATGTCTGCTACAACTGCGGTTGCCGCAATATTCATTTCAAAAATATAAAGCTCTGCAAGCACAGACCGATAGCTTTTTCTTTCCATTTTGATAATGACAATTATTCGCATAGCTATTATCCCTATGCCGATGCGCCTGTACAGGAGAATATCACGATAGAAAATGTCGAGATGGAAAACGATGTGGATTGGCTTATCTGGTCGACAACGCCCGTGACGGGGATAAAGCTCATAAATGTCGAGCTGAAAAATGCCGCAATCCGTTTCGGAAACAGGGGAGTACCCGGAATAGTATATCCGCCTGTGGAAATATCGATGGTCGGCACGCGCTTTGAGGGCAAAAGCTTCATCAGCGCGGGCGAGGGCAGACGCGCAGAGGTGAGCATATCGGATTCGCATATGCGAGATGATGCCGCTTTCGGAAAGAAAGGAAATGTTGAAATCGTGAAATCCGATATCGCCGTCAATGACGTGGAGTAAAGATGATGCCGCCCGAGCATCACGATAATAAAAATAAAAGCTTGCGAAGCCCATGGACTTCGCAAGTTTTTTAATTCTGCTTCTGTACGCTTTTATATTCATCGTAAAATTTATAGAAAGGGCAACGCGCCTGCGGGTTTTCACGCATGCGGTACATATCGTCCTCGTCTATATCCGCCTCGCAGATATAATCGCCGATATCCTCATCCCAATCAAAAAATTCGCAGGTTTCACAGCTTTGCAGCATACCTTTCTTTTCGGCTTTTTTCTTTTCCATTTCATCACCTTAAAGCAAAATCCCGAAAGCTTCTGCAATCGGGATTTTGAAAAAATATCGTAAAAACTTATCTCTTGGAGAACTGGCTTGCACGACGAGCGGCTTTGAGACCGTATTTCTTTCTTTCCTTCATTCTCGGGTCACGAGTGAGGAAGCCTGCCTTCTTGAGTGCGGGTCTATATGTTTCGTCAGCCTGAAGAAGAGCTCTTGCAATGCCGTGACGGATAGCACCTGCCTGACCGGAGATACCGCCACCCTTAGCTGTGCATACTACATCAAACTTTCCCTCTGTGGAAGTAACGCCGAAGGGCTGGTTGATGATGAGCTTGAGTGTTTCGAGACCGAAGTAATCGTCAACATCTCTGCCGTTTACTGTGATGTTGCCCGTGCCTGCATAGAGGCGAACGCGGGCAACGGATTTCTTTCTTCTGCCTGTGCCGTAGAAGTAGGGTTTAGCGCTTGTATACATAATCTTGCTCCTCCTTAATCTTAGTCAACCGTGTAAGGAACGGGCTTCTGAGCTGCCTGACCGTGCTCGCTGCCTGCGTAAACCTTAAGGCGTGTGATGCTTGTATCGCCGATTGTGTTGTGGGGAAGCATACCCTTGACTGCGAGAGTCATGGCAAGCTCGGGCTTTGTGGCCATGAGAGTCTTGTACTGAACTTCCTTGAGACCGCCGATATAGCCGGAGTGGCGGCGATAGTACTTCTGAGTGAGCTTCTTGCCTGTGAGAACAGCCTTGGAAGCATTGATTATGATAACGAATTCGCCGCAATCCACATGAGGTGTGAATTCGGGGCGATGCTTGCCTCTGAGAATGTTGGCAGCGGCAACGGCGGTTTTACCGAGAGGCTTGCCTGCGGCGTCGATGACATACCATTTGCGTTCCAGAGTTTCTTTTTTAGCCATGAAAGTGGACATCTTTTATTCCTCCGATGTATTTTTCTTTGATAGGGCATAATACGCCCTTTTTGCAACGATAGGATTATAGCATATCCCGCTTTTTTTGTCAATACCTTTTTTGAAAAAAACTTCAAAAATTCAATTTAGATGCCTCTTATCTTCGATTTTCTCCGTAAATCTCGCGTTTTCTCACTCTATCCGAGCGGCAAAGCACGAAAATCGCGCTTTTTAATTCCGCTTTTTTATCTCTAATCGGTTGACATGGCGCGGCTTTTTATGTATAATAATGAAAATATATATAAAATAACAGGAGAAATATAAAATATGGTAGTAAGCGAAAAGTTCGGAAAAGAGGGACTGACCTTTGACGATGTGCTCCTTATCCCCGCGAAAAGCAATGTGCTTCCCAATCAGGTGGAGCTTTCCACAAGACTGACGAAGAAGATAAGACTCAATACGCCGATTATGTCCGCGGCGATGGATACCGTCACGGAATCGGGTCTTGCCATAGCCATGGCACGCGAGGGCGGAATAGGCATAGTCCACAAGAATATGACTATAGAAATGCAGGCTGACGAGGTTGAAAAGGTAAAGCGCAGTGAAAACGGCGTTATCACAAATCCCTTTTATCTCTCGCCTGATAATTTTGTCTATGAGGCGGAAGCGCTCATGCACAAATACAAGATTTCGGGCGTTCCCGTATGCACCGAGGGCAAAAAGCTTGTCGGCATCATCACAAACCGCGATATGCGTTTTCTCACGGATATGAATATGAAAATAGGCGATGTCATGACAAAGGAAAATCTCGTCACGGCACCTGTCGGAACGACGCATGAGGAGGCAAGCAGAATCCTCTGCAAGCATAAGATAGAGAAGTTACCTCTTGTAGACGAAAACGGCAACCTCTGCGGACTTATCACAATAAAGGACATACAGAAGGCATCGCGCTATCCCAATTCCGCAAAGGACGAGCGCGGCAGACTGCTCTGCGGCGCGGCAATAGGCGTCACCACCGATATACTCGATCGCGCAGGCGCACTTCTTGCGGCAGGCGCGGATGTACTCGTGCTCGATTCCGCGCACGGACATTCCGCAGGCATAATCCAGAGCGTGCGCAAGGTAAAGGAAGCTTTCCCCGACTGCCAGCTTATCGCGGGCAATATCGCAACGGCTGAGGCGGCGCGTGACCTTATCGAGGCAGGCGCTGATGCCGTCAAGGTCGGTATAGGTCCCGGCTCTATCTGCACGACGCGAATCATCGCGGGCATAGGCGTGCCGCAGGTTACGGCGATATACGATGTGGCGCAGGTGGCGGCGGAATATGACATTCCCGTCATAGCGGACGGCGGTATAAAATACAGCGGTGACCTTGTAAAGGCGATAGCCGCAGGTGCGGATTCCATCATGATAGGCTCGCTCTTTGCGGGCTGTGAGGAAAGCCCCGGCGACAGCGAAATCTATCAGGGCAGACGCTTCAAGGTTTATCGCGGCATGGGTTCGCTTGCCGCAATGGAAAAGGGCTCAAAAGACAGATATTTCCAGACAAATACGAAAAAACTCGTTCCCGAGGGCGTAGAGGGAAGAGTACCCTACAAGGGTCCGCTTGCCGATACGGTATATCAGCTCGTCGGCGGTATGCGCTCGGGCTTCGGCTATTGCGGCTGCGCAACGGTTGAAGACCTCAAAAAGAACGGCAGATTCATCCGTATCACGGGCGCGGGACTTCGCGAATCACACCCGCATGATATAAATATTACAAAGGAAGCACCTAACTACAGCTCAAACGGCTGATACTTAAATTAAAGTGCGACGCACTTCGGAGGCATATAAAAAATGGCAATTGATGTTGATGTTATGGAAAGAGCGGTATACGAATACCGGAATGAAAAAACGGGCAAGAGCTTTTCCATGCCCTACAGATATTATTTCCCTTCTTCCTGTAACGAAAGCGATGACAAAAAATATCCGATGCTCTTCTTTCTGCACGGACACGGCGAATGCGGAACCGACAACGAACTTCAGATAAGGGTTCTACACAAGGAAAACAAACTTATAGATATGACGATAGAGCGCGACGACTGCATTATAGTCGCGCCGCAGTGTCCCTGTAATACGGAGCTGGAATGGGTGCCTGTGAACCACAAGTGGAATACAGGCTCGCGCGCTCTCACGGAGGAGCCGACCGTCGGCATGGCGGCGGCGATGGAACTGCTTGACAAATTCCTTTCATGCGGCAAGGTAGACCTTTCCCGCGTATATGCGGCGGGCATCTCCATGGGCGGCTACGGCACATGGGAGCTGATAACGCGCCGCCACGAGGTTTTCGCGGCGGCAGTACCCGTCTGCGGCTCGGGCATACCCGATATGGCGGATAAGCTTGTTAATATTGGCATATGGGCTTTCCACGGCGAAGCCGACGGAACCGTTCCCCCGCAGGGTACGAGAGATATGGAGGCGGCGATAAAAGCCGCAGGCGGCACAAAGATGAAAGCTACATATTTCCCGGGAGTCGGTCACGATTCATGGATTCCCGCATATAAGACCGAGGGACTCATGGAATGGCTCTTCTCGCAGAAGAAATAAGACATCAGAGGTAAAAAGACAAAAATGACTTCGTTTTTCGCATCGGTCAAAAATTTCATAAAGAAAAACACCGTTATGACAGTTGCCCTCACGGCGGCTGTCATAACAAGCTTTATAGTGCCGATAGACAGGGAATATATAGGCTATTTTGATTTCAAAACGCTGACCTGCCTTTTTTCCGTACTGGCGGTCGTCTGCGCACTGAAAAATATCAGATTTTTCTATATCCTTGCCAAAAGGACAGTGCGCATTTTCAAAAACACGCGCATGAGCATACTTGCGCTCGTGTATATCACTTTTATCGGCTCCATGCTGATAGCAAACGATATGGCTCTGCTGACCTTTTTGCCGCTCGGGTACTTTGTCCTCACGACGACAGGCAAGGAAAAGCACATGGCTTTCACCTTTATTATGCAGAATATCGCGGCAAATCTCGGCGGTATGCTCACGCCTTTCGGCAATCCGCAGAATCTCTATCTCTATACGAAATTCAATATCCCAAACGGTGAATTCATGGCGATAATGGCACCGCCTTTTGTGCTTTCCGTAGCGCTGATAACGCTCTGCTGTATCGTATTTGTAAAGCCGGAGCCGCTCGATATACCCGATGGCGAGGATAAGCTCCCGCCCGCGAGAACGGCACTCTATATCTGCCTTTTCGCACTGGCGATAGCGATAGTTTTCCGCGGGATTCCGTATTGGATAGGGCTTATCGTCATTCCCTCGGTACTCCTTTTCGCGGACAGAAAGGCGCTTGCCGCTGTCGATTATCCGCTGCTTCTCACATTTGTTTTCTTTTTTATTTTCTCTGGCAATATGGCGCGTATAGACGCAGTGCGCGAGTTTTTCTCGGCACTCATGGAGAAGAACACGCTTCTTTTCTCCGTACTCTCGTGCCAGTGCATCAGCAATGTGCCTTCTGCGATACTGCTCTCGCAGTTTACGGATAATTATCCCGACCTGCTTGTCGGTGTCAATATCGGCGGCGTCGGCACGCTTATCGCTTCGCTTGCCAGCCTTATCACTTTCCGCGAATATTGCAGGCACAATCCGGGAAAAGCGGGATACTATGTGCGCACATTTTCGCTTTTCAACTTCGGATTTCTCATAATTCTCACGGGATTTATGATGCTGCTCAAATCAGTGCGCTAAAAAATTTTCAAGTGTATTGACAAAATTCGTCATTTATGATACACTGTTTTCAAGAAGAATGAGAAAAAAGAGGCATTTTTATGTTGAAAGATATGAATTTTGAGGAATTGCTCGCGGCGGCTGTGGAGTCGAATCCCGATGCACTGCTTGAGCTGAGCGACAGATACCATAAAGGAACGGGCGGCGTTCCCCAGCGCGACGAGGTCAAGGCTTATACATACGCGATGCAGGCTTGCACCGCGGGAAATGTCGAGGCGATAGCCCGCATAGCCGATTACTATGCAAAGGGCAGAGGCGGCGCTCCGCAGGATGAAGAAAAGGCGAGGGCCCTGCTTCTTGAAGGCGAAAAGGCGGGTTCTATCCGTTGCCTGCAGAAGATAGCGCACAACTACAAAAACGGCGAGAGCGGCTTTTCCAAGGATGAGACAAAGGCTATAGAATACTGCACGAAGATAATCGCAAATCCGAAAGACGACGCAAATGTCAAGGGCTATGCGTATACCTGCATCGGCTCCATATATGAGGACGGCAGAATCGGCGCCGAAAAGGATATCAAAAAGGCGCTGACATTCTATCAGAAAGCGGCAAAGACAGGCTATGCTTTTGCTTATGTTCTGCTTGCAAATTACAAGCGCAAGCTCTATCTGCCCGAACTGGAAAAAACTGTTTCCACAAGCGGTGAGAGTCTTGTGACCTCCGAGGAAAAGAAAGCTGTAAAGGCAAACTGCGAGAAGCTTAAAGAAAGCATAAACACGGCAAGTGACCTCTATGCTCAGGCAAGAGATATCGCGGAAAAAGATGCCGATACACCTGTTTTCGAGTGTGCCAAGGCTTATCTCGAGCAGACGGATGACGACTATGCACGTCTTTCCGTTTTCGAAAAGAAATTTGCTCTTGCCGATGCCGAAAACTACGATGCCGAGGAGACTGTAAATATGGGCACATATTCCATCACGCTGGACAGCGGCGATGACGATGATGCATACACGGAGGAAACCGACGCGCAGTATGATATGAACGAGCTTTATGACGGCGAAGGTCAGGAGAGAGACCTGAATGCGAAGATAGACGAGCTTCTCAATAAGATTCCTTTCCTGAAAACAAAGAAATCGAAGTTTATTTTCAAGGTCAGCGTGTTTTCCGCCTTGTGCGCTCTGGTGGCACTCGCCGTGGTGCTCATAATAGTGGGAGCCTCAAAGGGCTGATGAAGGTAATAACAAAAAGCAAGGCGGCGCCTTGCTTTTTTTGATGTTTTGCATTAAATTTCAGGCGTCTTATCGCGCATGGCGATGGGACGCTGCCTTTTATTTTTCCAGCATATCGATGCGGCGCTGATGGCGTTCGCCCTCAAATCCGGTCTCGATGAATATTTTCGCTATTTCCTCCGCTGTGGAGATGCCGATGATTCTCGCGCCCATGCAGAGCACATTTGCATTATTGTGCAGGCGGGTGAACTTGGCTGAAACGGTGTCGCCGCAGAGCGCCGCGCGGATGCCGCGGTGCTTATTTGCCGCGATGCTCATGCCGATTCCCGTGCCGCATACGAGTATGCCGAAATCGGCGCCCGCATTCACCGCGTCGCAGACCTTTCCCGCATATTCGGGATAGTCTACGGAGGCGTCGGAATTTGTACCCATATCAACGCATTCATAACCCATCTGAGCGAACATTTTTATCAGCTCGTTTTTGTAGATATAACCCGCATGGTCTGCGCCGAAAACAATTTTTTTCATGATGTATTCCTCTTTCGTTATTATTTTGTCATTTTGCCGCCTGCTCTTTTTCCGCAAGCTCGCGCTCGGCTTGCGAAGCGCGAAGATAGACGGGCAGGAGCGCACTGTCGCCAAAAACGCTCTTGTCGGCGGCATTTTCGTATGTATCGAGAGCGAGCAGCGCCGTCGAATATCCGCTCTGCGGTATCAGCAGACGCGGCGTGTCGGCGATATCCGCCGCTTTTTTGAGCAGAGCATATCCGTCGCCCGCCGAATATATCGGCTTTTCGTAGCCGGCAAGTTCCGCCGTCAAATCGGTGAGTGAAACAAGCCTGTCCTCACAAAGGCGGGTGAGAACACCGCCCTCAAGGCGGAAGAGCGCATTGTACAGCTGATTTCTGCGTGCGTCCATGACAGGGCAGAGAATTGCATTTTCGCGCAGAGAGCGAAGATTATACGCGAGCGAGAGAAGCGTGGAAACGCCAACGCAGGGTTTACCCGTGGCAAAAGCCAGACCTTTTATCTCCGAGATGCCGATGCGCACGCCCGTAAAAGACCCGGGACCTGCCGTCACGGCAAATAAATCTATATCATGAGCCGACATGTGGAGCGATTCAAGCGCCGTTTTTATCATGGGGAGCACCGTTTCGCTGTGCGTCAGTCCCGCCTCAAGCGTAAAAACGGCAAGCGGTTCGCGCCCGTCAGTTATCGCTACGGAGGCGGATTTTGCTGTAGTATCGAGAGCTAAAATTTTCATTTTCCGTGCTGTTCCTTTCGGATATTATTCTATTTCTATCCTGCGGCTGTCGGGACTGCCCGCAATTTTACTTATAGTGACGCGGCGCGCGCCGTCGGGGATGAAATCAGTGATGTTTTCGCACCATTCCGCTATGCAGATGCCGCTGTCAAGATAGTCGAAAAACCCGCATGAATAGAGAGCTTCTTCGCCGTCGATACGGTACATATCAAAGTGATAGAGCGGTATTTTTCCGCGGTATGCGTTGACTATCGTATATGTCGGGCTCTGCACGCGCACATCAGGGCAGAGTACACTTGCCACTCCGCGCACGAACGCCGTTTTCCCGACGCCGAGGTCGCCGAACATGGCGACAAAATCGCCGCATTTCAGTTCTTTTGCAAGTGCTTTTCCGAGCGCTTCCGTCTCTGCGGGAGAATTTGTAATATATTCCATATCAAAAACCCTTATCTTTTTCTCGCGAGGCGCGAAATTCCGTCGGCAAGACCGCATATCAGCGCGTCAATATCCTCATGCGTATTGTAAAGTCCGAAGCTTATGCGGACAGTGCAGTCGGCATTTTCGTCGGAAAGACCGAAAGAAGAGAGCGCACTGCTTCTGTGGCGCGTATTTGAGGAGCAAGCCGAGCCTGATGAGACGAAAACGCCACGTGAGGAAAGATGATGGAGCATCGTTTCACTGCGGATTTTCGGCACGGTGAGGCTGACGATGTGCTTTGCGCGCACGGCGGGTTCGTTTATGATGACGGAACCCTCCGGAAGGAAAGAAATCTTCTCGCAGAGATATGAATAAAGGTCGGCGAAATGCGCCGCATTTGCCGCTATATCGGAGCCGATTTCCTTTGCCGCCGCGCCGAAGCCTATTATACCGATGGTATTTTCCGTGCCGGAACGAAGCCCCTGCTCCTGCCCGCCGCCGAAGATGACGGGGGAAATATTGCCGTTTTTGAGTATTCTCTCGGAAATATAAAGCGCGCCGACGCCCTTGGGTCCGTATATTTTATGCGATGAAACGGAGATGAGGTCGGCGTCGGGAAATCGCTCAAGCGGAAACTTGCAGAAAGCCTGCACCGCATCGAAATGCACGCTTGCATCAGGTGCGAGTTCACGCGCGAGCTTTACTATATTCCATACATCGTGGAGCGCACCCGTTTCGTTGTTTACAACCATAGCCGAAACAAGAACGACACTGCGGTCAAGCTCGCTTCTGTATTTTTCCATATCCCATACGCCGCGCGGAGAGGGAATGGTCACTACCTTGAAACCGAGTTCCGAGAGGCGCCTGCCGCATTCGAGGACGGAGGAATGCTCGGATTCTCCGAGAATTATTTTGCCGCCGGCAAAGCGCTTTTTGGACATAGCCGTGCCGATGATGGCAAGATTGTTCGCCTCTGTGCCGCCCGAGGTGAAAATAAGTTGTCTTTCGGGCTTTTTCACATCGGCGAGCTTCTGGCGGATGAACACCGCCGCTGTATTTGCTCTTGCTTCGTTTACCGCTTTTTCCGCTTCAAGACCCATCGTGTGAAGCGATGAAGGATTTCCGTAGATATCCGTTATGGCTTTTTCCATTGCCGCCGTAGCCGCATCGCATGGCTTTGTCGTCGCGGCGTTGTCGAGATAAGCTGCCACTTTTTGTCCTCCGCTTAAAACCTGATGTTTTCTATCATTTTGTCTGCGCTTTCAAGTCCGCCCTCAAAATTTTCGGCGGTGGCGAAATATGTGAAAATATAGAGATGATATTTGTATGCGCCGACCGCCTGAAGCGCCGTATATTCCTTATCGCCTATTTTGAAAGAAAGCGTGTATTTGCAGGCGGGGACATTGCCGAGTTGGAAATTCTCCGTGTAGGATTCGGTGAGGGTGACATCACGGAAAGTCTCGCCGAGAGTTTTCATATAGTGATTTCTGTAGTAATCGTCGATGCTCTCGTATCCGTCCTCGGGTGTGACCTGAGTCATGCTGACTGTTCTGCCGGAGGTATCGCTTGCGGCGGCAAAGCCGCTTGAAACATCGATATTCCATGTGGTCGGAACAAAGAATTCATATTCGATAAAGTCGCTTTCCACGCGCTTCATACCGCTCGGAATATCGCTTTTTCCGCAGGAAGCAAGCATGAGTGCGAGCATGAGCACAGCCATAGAAAATGCCAGAATTTTTTTCATGATTTTTACTCCGTTTGATTTATTATCCGAATATATATTTTTATTATTATACATCTTATGCCGCTGTATGTCAAGAGAGATGAATGCAAATAAAAAGTAAATAAAAGCATTGATTTTCGCGGGTAAAGGTGATAGAATATACACGGGTCGCAAAGCGGCTCGGTGAGTTCGTAACCATCCTCACCTAAAATAAAACTAAGGAGCATAATAATGAAAGAAAAAACACGCTTCATCACAAGAGCGGCGCTTATTGCCGCGGTTTACACGGTGCTGACGGGAATTTCGCATCTCGCTGGACTTGACAAAGGAGTTATACAGTTCCGCATTTCAGAAGCTCTCTGCTTCCTGCCTTGCTTTTTGCCTGCCGCGATACCGGGGCTTTCCATAGGTTGCCTGATATCAAATATCATCTACGGCGGAGCTCTGCCCGATATTATTTTCGGCACGCTCGCGACGTTTCTCGGCGCACTCGTCACATTTCTTCTGCGAAAGCATCCGCTTTCAGCACCTATTCCGCCGATACTTGCAAACGCGCTGATAATCCCGCCCGTGCTTATTTTTGCATACGGGGCGACGGAGGCTTATTGGTTTATCCTTGTCACGGTGACGGCAGGGGAGGCACTCGCCTGCGCCGCGGTCGGCTATCCGCTCATGTTCATGATGAGAAGATATAAGCTCTTTTCTTTCCCGCTTCCGAAAAAGGAAAAATAAAGAGAGCGCACGCCTTTCAATTTTGGTTTAACCTCTCAACCGCTGCTTACATAAAATTCAACTGATGGGTTATTGGAATTCAACAGATGGGTTATTGATTTATTGCCGCATATGTGCTAAAATCGGATTGTGAAAAAAATCCGGGATTTTTTTCGAAAATCGCAAACCAAAATGCCGTTTCGGACACTATATATATGAAGCCGGCAATAAGTAAGACAAAAGAGGAGAGCAAACAATGGAATTTAAGCAAAACGAAAAATATTTCCGCAGTAAGAACACACATTTTTACATAGGCGTACCGATGCTTGCGGTGGGCGCAGCGCTCGTCGTACTTCAGCGCGCTTTCTGGCTCTATTATTATTTTCTTATCATCGGTGCGGCACTCGGTATCGCAGGGGCACTGATTGCTTTTGCTCCGCAGTGGAGCTGCTCGGGTGACAAGGATATCGATGAGCAGATAAAAAATGAAACTGACGGTTATCTGAAAAAGAAGATAGACGAGCTGGATCTTTACGGCGTGCTTTCACCGAATGCGGATTCGGTAGTCGTATCGGGCTATATTTTTGATTCCGACGGCGCTCTTGTACGCCGCGGACTCGACGGGAAGATACGGGCTTCGGAATATTCCGTCGCCGCCATTATCGTCACGAAAAAGGGCATGGTTACAGTTAAAAAGACCTTTTCGCTCGTGGACGACAAAAAGACCGAGGAGACAAAGGAAATTCTCTTTACCGAGACCGACCGCGCAGAGGTTGCAAACCGCATGGTGGAATTTAACGACGGCAGGAATATCTGCGAAATAAAAACAGCCGATTTTATGCTTTACAGCGACGGAATAATCGCATTCCGCGCACCCACGGCACCGAATGCGCTCGTGGAGAGTGCCGCCGAAAACATAAATATGCTGATAAAACGCGCAAAATCGACGGCAAAATAAATTAAAGAGATAGCAGGTAGCGGGAAGCCACCGGACATATCGACTTTGCAGGAAAAACGCCTGCAAGGCGACTTTGGGCTAATCAAAAGCACGATAAAACAAAAAAGTATCTTTTCAAAAAAACCCCCCTTGACAAACCCGAAAGGCGCTGAGTCATTAAGTTAGCCCGAAGGAAGAAAAAAGCGGATGCTTTTTACCGAAAGGTATTGCGCATCCGCTTGCTTTATTGTATAATTTAATTGTAGCAAAGAACCAACAAGAAAGCGAGATAATTATACAACAATGAGAGAAAAAAGTCAAGTGGTTTTACCGTTAGATTTAGGGATACGTATTCCCGAAGGAGATTTTGTATTCAACGTAGCAGAAATATGCGAAAGCTTAGACTATACGGAGCTATTAAAAACATATCTTCGCTTCATGTGGCTTTTGAACGGAGAACCGGCTCCAAGTGACTCAACAATAACAAGATTTCAAAGAGAACATCTTGCAGAAGTAATTGAAGACCTGTTCTACCAATTCATAGAAAAGCTTTACGAAATGGGCGAGGTCAAATTTAAGAATCTTTTCGTTGACGGAACAAAGAGAGAAGCTTACGCAAACAAATCTTGCTTTTGCTCTGAATATTGAAAAACTTTGCAA
>CAVESF010000033.1:0-18127 GCA_963618495.1 Acutalibacteraceae bacterium | reverse complement strand
GTCAAGATTTTTTGCCTCTTTTTTGTCGATTTTTTCTTTTTTTGTCGATTTGTGCAGTATAGCGGTCAAAATTTATGCATGAAAAGCAAAAAAGCACTTCAAAAAAGTGCTTTTTGTGGTGGAGCATAGGGGACTTGAACCCCTGACCCCAACACTGCCAGTGTTGTGCGCTCCCAACTGCGCTAATGCCCCGGAAATAAGTTGTAAGTAATAGTGAAAAGCGAAGAAGTGATTGAAAAGTAAAAAGTGAGCAGGTAAGATAGAAATTAAAATAAGTAAAAAGAAAAGTCGCGGATGCGGCTTTATTTCTGCGGCTGTCGGGCAAAGCCGACAATTCCATGTGAGTGCTGTGCGACACCGCACATCGACAAAAGAGTGCGGCACCGTCTATGGTGGAGACAAGTGGGCTCGAACCACCGACCTCATGCATGTCAAGCATGCGCTCTGACCAACTGAGCTATGCCTCCGGAAATAAGTTATAAGTAATAGTGAAGAGTGAAGAAGTAAAGTAAAATGTGAAAAAGCAGGTAGAAATGCTTTGCGGATTTTGGTGGAGGCAGAGGGGCTCGAACCCGCGACCTCACGCATGTGAAGCGTGCGCTCTGACCAACTGAGCTATGTCTCCTTATACTCCGCAAAAAAATAAGAATGAGAATCCCACCGCAACCGACAGGATTCTCATCTTGGCACGCCGTAAGGGATTCGAACCCCCGACCTTTTGGTTCGTAGCCAAACACTCTATCCAGCTGAGCTAACGGCGCATGGTATCCTTATCGGGTACTTAACTAATATATCACAAAAAGAAGATTTTGTCAACAGGAAAATGAAAATATTTCACGATATTTTTTCACCCGCTCTCTGCCGCGTCAAAGACGAAAATTTTTTTGAAAATATAGTTATATTACCTATTGTAAAATATATAAAAGCATGGTAAAATATTTTTGAATAAACAACACGCGGAGGATATATGGCAAAGAAGAGAAAATTAAGCAAAGCACAACGCAATTTTATAAAAAAACATCCGATAATCACATTTCTTATCGTGCTTGTATTGGTGGCAGCAACGGTATTTCTCCGCCCATGGGAATATATCGAGAGCGGCAAAGACCCGATACAGAATGTCGACCTTTCTGAAGCAAAGGACAAGCTTCAGGTGCATTACATAGATGTCGGGCAAGCGGATTCAATACTCGCGATATTGCCGACAGGCGAAACCCTGCTCATTGATGCCGGTGCCTCAAATGACAAGACTGTCAACGCACAGAAGGGTGCGGAATATCTTATAAATTATCTCAAAGCCTGCGGCGTCACGACAATCGACTACATGATTCTCACTCATCCGCATTCCGACCACATTGCTTCTGCCGACGAGGTGATAACGGAATATGGCAAAAACATAAAAAACATTCTGCTCTCCGACGATACATCCTCGGGCTGGGAACGCGTGGCAAAAGCCATGCAGGAAGTCGGCATCGGGTATGAAATATGCGATGTCGGAGATACTTACAGTATAGGCAAGGCTACCCTGACGATTCTCGGTCCCGTTGACAAATCCATATTCAGCGACGACAACAAAAACGATTACAGCATCGTTTGCCGTCTCGTATACGGCGATACATCGTTCGTCTTTACGGGCGATGCCGAAACGGTAACGGAAAAGGCAATAGTAAAGCATTTTTCCGCTTCGGAGCTGAAAAGCGATGTGCTGAAAGTAGGTCATCACGGCTCGACAACCTCCTCCTGCGAGGAATTTCTCCGCGCAATTGACGCAGACACAGCTGTTATATGCTGCGGCGCGGAAAACAGCTACGGTCATCCGACAAAAACCGTGCTCGAGAGACTCGAAAAGCTCGGCTACAATGTACTTCGCACCGACCTTGAGGGGACAATAATTCTCCTCTCCGATGGCAATACCGTTTCGCGCCTTGTCACAAAATAAAGGCAGGTTTTGATTTTTGAAAAAGCTTTCGGCATGGGCGGCTCTCGTTTTGCTCATGTTTGTATGCTTCTCCGCAGGGCTCGGCGCCCTCGGGAAAAGCGATATATATTTTTTCGGCGATTCGACAACGGCGCATCTTGCCGTGCGCGGCGGTATGCCGCGCGAAAGAGTCTGGTCGGGGCAGGCGCGGACCGTACTTTTCGAAACAGTCAACAGGACGCGGTGCGTTTGGATCGAAACCGAAAACAGAAATTACAAAATAGCCGAGGCGGCGGCAAAAATAAACCCGCCGATACTCGTGATAACGCTCGGCGTTTCGGGCGGCGCGGGCAGGCTCGGGGAGCAGAAGTTCAAGAGCATCTACCGCGAGCTTATCCTCTCTGTACGCGAGGCTTCTCCCGAAACGCGCATATTCGTCCAGTCCATACTTCCGCTCTCCGACAGGAGCGCTGCGGAATACCGACTGCTCACAAAAGATGCCGTGCTCCGCGCAAACGGATGGATACGGGAGCTCTGCCTTGAGCTCGGCGTGCCGTATATCGATACGCATCCGCTTCTGCTCGATACAAACGGCTATCTTAAGAAAATATACCAGAACGACGGTCGTATGCACCTGACGCGGGCGGCATATTCGGTCGTGCTGGAGAATATATACAATTGTATATCATCGGAATTATCCGACTTTGAAAAGTAAAAAAAGGGGTGTTTTAAATGTCAGGTCTTTCGGGAAGAAAAATCAAGCTCATCGCTTTGGCACTCGGAGTAATCTGTGCCATAATGTTTGCGGCGCTCGCCTATGCGGGCTTTGCGGACGGCAGTGCCGTCAGCGGAATCTGCTTTGCTGTGCTCTCGCTGGTATCGCTCATTGCGATATATCCGGTATATATCATAGGAAAGCTCGTCGATGATGTGAACGCGCTCGATGAAAATTTGCGTATGCAGAACGAGCGTCTTTTCCGCATTCAGAAAGAAAGCGAAAAGCAGAATCCCACAGACAAATATTCTCCCGCAAACAGGCTGAAAATAAACCGCAATGCTACGGGTACTCTCTCTGCTGACCTTACGGAAACGGCAAAGACGCGTATCATGAATATGCCTCAGCAAACGCCGCCTCCGAGCCGTCAGAGCGGAGAAATTCCCTCCCCTGTGGCAAAGGATTTCACACGTGAGATCCCGATCCCTGCGGAAAAGGATATCGCAGAGGAAGCCGCAGTAAAGTCAATATCCGAAAGAAAGCCCGCTCCCGAAAAATTCTTTACGAGCTCGGCTATCGATATATCCCGTTCCGCACCTGTGGCAAAGCATCTGCAGAGCATATCCGCCGGCGGACTGCACAGCGTATGCGTGCGCCGCGACGGCACCTGCGTTGCCTCTGGCTACGGTACATACGGTCAGTGCAATGTTGATTCATGGGTAAATATGATAGGTATTTCCGCAGGCAACCACCATACGGTAGGGCTTCGCGCAAACGGCACCTGCTTTGCGACGGGCTACAGCGGCTACGGTCAGTGCGATGTTGAGTCATGGACCGATATTGCCATGGTATCTGCCGGAATAGGACACACGGTAGGTCTGAAAAACGACGGCACCTGCGTTGCTGTCGGCGACAATACCTACGGTCAGTGCAATGTGGATGACTGGAGTGAGGTCATCGCCGTCTCAGCAGGCTATAACTACACCGTGGGACTTCGCGTGGACGGAACCATAGTTGCCGTCGGCGCAAATACGGACGGTCAATGGGGCGCCATAAAATGGGGCAGCATCTGTGATATCGCCGCAGGCGGACTGCATACAGTCGGGCTTCGCACGGACGGCACATGCGTTGCTGTCGGCAACAATGCAAACAGTCAGTGTGATGTAACGCGCTGGAGCGGTATCGTTTCCGTTGCCGCAGGCAACTATCATACGGTAGGTCTGACGGAAAGCGGCAGAGTTGTGGCAACGGGCTACAACGGCTACGGTCAATGCGATGTTTCAAACTGGCATGATATCATCTCCGTTTCCGCAGGCAGAAACCATACGCTCGCGCTCGACAAAAACGGCACTGTCTGGGCTGTGGGCGACAACACCTACGGTCAGACGGATGTCTCGAAATTCCGCAATATAAAGGTTAAATAATATATCGTCATACGGAGGCTTTTTAAATGAAAATACTCAATTTCGGTTCGCTGAACCTTGATTATGTATACAGTGTGGAACATTTTGTCATGGCGGGAGAAACGATATCCTCTTATTCCCGCGATACATTCTGCGGTGGCAAGGGGCTCAATCAGTCGGTTGCCGCGGCAAAAGCGGGCGGCAATGTTTTCCATGCGGGAAATATAGGCGCAGAGGGCGGCATGCTCCGCGATATGCTTGAGAGCGCGGGCGTTGATACGCATCTGACAAAAGAAGTCGGCGTGCCGACAGGTCATGCGATAATTCAGGTAAACGAAAAGGGCAATAACTGCATTATTCTCTTCGGCGGAGCAAATCAGCAAATAACCTCCGCTCAGATTGATGCTACCCTCGCCGAATTTTCCGCAGGCGACTATCTCATTCTGCAGAATGAAGTCAATATGCTCGACGAAATCATCGACAAGGCATATGCAAAGGGAATGGTGATATTTCTCAATCCATCGCCTTTCGATGACAAGCTGAAAAGCATCGATTACAATAAGATTTCATGCATACTTCTCAACGAAGTCGAGGGCGCGGCGATAAGCGGCAAAACCGATCCTGATGAGATACTCGACGCAATAAGCGCAAAATATCCCCGCATGAAAATCGTACTCACTCTCGGCGAAAACGGAAGCGTATACGACGACGGAAAAGAGCGCACAGCACAGAGCATATTTAAGGTAAAGGCTGTTGATACCACAGCCGCGGGCGATACTTTCACGGGATATTTCGTCACGGCACTCGCAGAGGGCAGAGTTCCCGCCGAGGCGCTGAAAAGAGCGGCTGCGGCTTCCGCCATCGCCGTTTCAAGAAAGGGCGCCGCTCCTTCCGTTCCCACCGTGCGTGAGGTAGAGGCTTTTCTCGCGGAGAGGTAAAATTCCTGATTTGCGCGGCAGTGCCGTGCGCAAAAAAACAGCACCGGTAAAATCAAGCCGAGAGCGTCATGTGCTCCCGGCTTGGTTTTATTTCGGAAATATCAGCGTCATGAGCGCTTTTCTCTGCTCTTCTTTCGGCGGCTTGAGCTTGCCCGCGTCAAGCAACGCCACGATGCAATGAAGCAGAAACCATCCGTCGGAACCAAAGATAAACTGCAATTCGTATTCTGCTGTCTTCCTCAGATGCGCGGGAGTTCCCGCAAGCACAGCCTCAATATACGGTGCCTTCGCGGCATCAAATTCTGCCTTATACTTCTCTTTCAGCCTGTCGCCGATTGCGAGAAGTTTTTCCTTTATCTCTTTGTTTTTCAGCACAACTATCTGCCATGTACCCGTAATCTGCCCGTCGTCGGCTCGCTGTGTTCTGATACAGCCGAGCTCGGAAAGCCATGCCGTATCGTCTGCCGAAAGGGTATTCTCCTCACTGCGCTCATACATGGAAAGGATTCGCTTGGCATTGTCCGAATAAGATATTAAGTCATTCCCCCGCTCCGACCACTCGCTGTTTATCTGCCAGAGAATGTTTTTGCCGTCATGGCTCCACATCGGTCCGCACCAATTTTTCATGTAAACATAGTCATCGGGCAGCACCATATTTTCATTTGCGATATCCGCATGGCAGATATTCTTCCCTCCGTCAGGGCGGATTGTCGCCACTTCTTCAAATGAAATGCTTTCATCCGCCGTTTTTTCGCCCGACCATGCCGCAATATACGGAATAAGCGACCAGAGGATAAAGTTTTTATCGCGCACAGGCTTCCCATCGGCGGAGCATGCGCCCGTCATGCCGCATGAAATGCCGTCGTCATCAAGAATGTCGCTGCGCATCAGCTCGTCATAGAGTTCGCCCGCAAATAAAGCTGCCGTCTTTTTATACATTTTGTCTTTCATTGTAAGAAGCGCGGCACTCGGCTCGCCGATGATGAAATCGGCTATATATTTCCCTTTCTGCTCCTTTAAAAAGCCGTATTCCGCAAGGAAATCGACCTCGCCCTCGATATATACGGGAGAAACGCCGAGCGCATCCGCTATTTTCCCTGTCGTTCCCGCTTCATTTCTCACGCAGTAGCAGATATTCTGCACAAGCGGCGAGCGGACAATGTCACGCAGATCCTTTGTTCCCGTAGAGCCATTTATGCCGAATGCCTGAAATTTTATCGGATTGAATTTAAGTTCGCTTGTCTTTCTCATAGTATCCATACCTCGTTTCAGTTCTTTTTTGGCTTCAAACAAATGCCATTTGACAGTGCCCACCGGAATATTAAGCGTCCTTGCGATATCCTCCTGCCTGCGGTTTTCGAAATAATAGGCTATCACTATCCTCCGTTGCAACTTTGAAAGATACGCTATTTCGCTTTGCAGGCGGCAAAGCGCATCCGAGTCCTCCGTATCATCAAAAGGCACGTCCTCATCTGCGATAAGCTCCGCCACATCGTCAATAGGTATTCCGATTATGCTCTTTTCGCCGTCGCGGTAATAATTGCAGAGCGCATTGTGCGCCACAGTCCATATGAATTTTGCGTGGTCATCGATATCATCTCTGCAAAGAAGCGCACGATAAGCACGCAGGATTATCTCCTGCGAAAGGTCCTCGGCATCATGTGCATTTTTGCACCGCTTCAGCGCGAAACCGAAGACCGGCTTCAGATATTCCGTTATGATTTTTTCGGCATCATGTCTTTTCACTTGTTTGCACCTCGATTGAAAGCTTTCACTCATACAGACACAGGTTTGCAAAAAGGTTGGTACTTTTTCGCAAATAAAGCCGTATTTTTAAAAATTTGCCGAGAGCGTTATGCGCCCCCGGCTTTTCTGATATTCTTCTTTTTTATTATATGGGCGATGAGCATCAGCACAAACCCCGCCGCAAGCGAACCCGAGAAATCTATCATCACATCGCGAACGCTTCCGTATCTGCCAGAGACAAAAAGCTGATGGCACTCGTCAAAGGCGGCATATGCAAGGCAGAAAGCCGACGGAACGGCGAAATGGAGCCATTCTTTCATCTTATACGAACGTATAAATCCTCCCGAGAATATGCCGAGCAGGAAAAATTCCGAGAAATGCGCCAGTTTCCTTATGACAAGCGAAATCGTGGCAAGCGCTTTTTCGGAGAGCTCGCTCATCTCCTTGCCGGAGAAAAGGCGCACGAGAAAAGCTGTCACGCCCTCGGATGCCGCGCCCGACTCTTCCCCGTTTTCCGAGGAAAAATAAAATATCATCGCCATGGTGCAAAGCGTCAAAAAGAAGGATGCCCATCGCAAAATCATTTTTTTCATATGTAACTCCGCAAAAATTCTGTGCTTTTATCATATCATCACAAAAGCCTTTTGTCAAGCGACTCGATTTATTTTGACATATTTTTCACTCACGCATAAAATGAAAACAAAGCGCGTTATGCTCTTTTTAAAATCAGAATATAAGGAGAAATTTTTGTGGATTATCAAAGAAACGCGGCACGCCGCCTGATAGAATTTCAGAACAGAATGTCTCGCGCAGCTGTTCCCACAGCGGCAATGCCCGATGAAAATTACGAAGAAGAAACGGAAAACTGCCTTGCGGGAAGAAGCCTTGCCATGGTATATTCTCCCTGCCAGCAGTTCCGCGAGCTGTATGAACCAGACGAAGCTCTCACGAAAGGCACACTTTTCCGCGAGCTGGATAAACCTTTCTATGCTACAAGGAGGGGCTTTTAAATGAGCGAAAGAGAAAGACTGCTCCGACGCATACAGGCAGAGGATTTTGCCGTTTATGAAACGGTGCTGTATCTCGACGGACACCCGAAAAACAAGCAGGCACTCGCCTATTATCAGAGACATCGCGATGCCGCGGCGGCGCTGAGAACGGAATATGAGCAGAAATACGGCACGCTCACTATTTATGGAAATAACGATGCCGGAAACTGGAACTGGATAAACAGACCTTGGCCATGGGAAAAGGAGGGCAACTGATATATGTGGATGTACGATAAAAAACTGCAATATCCCATTAAAATAAAGAACCCGAATGCGACTTATGCGAAGATAATCATAAGCCAGCTCGGCGGACCCGACGGAGAACTCGGCGCCTCCATGCGATATCTCAACCAGCGCTACACCATGCCGTATAACGAAGTAATAGGCATACTCACCGATGTCGGAACGGAAGAGCTTGCCCATCTCGAAATGATTTCTGCGATGATATATCAGCTCACGCTCGGACTCTCGATAGATGAAATAAAGAAGGCGGGCTTCGACGCATATTTCGTAGACCATACCGTGGGCGTTTATCCGCAGGCGGCATCAGGCGTACCTTTCGATATGAAGTATATCGGAGTAAAGGGCGATACCATCGCCGACCTGAATGAGGACCTCTCCGCCGAGCAGAAAGCCCGCGTAACATATGACAACATCCTCCGTCTCGTTGACGATCCCGATGTACGCGACCCGATAAAATATCTGCGCGAGCGCGAAATAGTACATTATCAGCGCTTCGGCGATGCTCTGCGCATAACGCAGGATAATCTGAATTCAAAGAACTTTTACGCTTTCAATCCGTCCTTCGACTAAAGCAAACAGACAAAAAATTTCCGCCTCCGCGAGCCGTTTTGGCTTCCGAAAGGCGGAAATTATTTTTTATACAATTGTATAATTCATGATAATGTAATTTATACTACCGTATAAGTTTAATCAACTCAGAAAATTCGTATTCCGCAAGGGCTCTCCATGTCGGCAGGCTTGCGCTGATATGGGTTCTTATCTGCGCACCGTGTGAAATCACCGCATCGGCGATATCTCCTATCTCCCGCGGTGTACTCTTGATATCGGCTGTAGGCGATATGCCCGCTATCTCCGCAATACCGGAGTATTCGAGATATGAACGAAGCTTCACATCCTCGGAATAAGCCATCATCGGACAGACCGCCGAAGTAGCGCAGATGAGCGTATGCAGGCGCGACGAGATAAGAAAAGCGGCATCGGAAAGAAGCGCAAGCACGCCCTGCAGGTCCGCATTTTCAGTCGCGACGAGGCTGTCCGTAATATCTCCAGCAAGCGCGCGGCAGACAGGCAAATCTTCATCTCTCTGCATGGCGATAAGCACGGGGCGAAGCCCGTATTTTTTCGCGATGAGATTTGCCGCATCGGCAAGCTTTTTCATGGAGAAGCGGTCTGTCTCGCGCGGAGAAATGACAAAATATTTTCCCTTTTCAAGCCCGAGCGTCACAGCAATATCGTTTTTGCCGTCCGACTCGCGCAGGAGCACAGGGTCAAATGTCAGGCGGATGTTTTTATTCTGCGGGCAAAGCGATTTTGCCAGCTCAAAGGAGCGGTTTTCACGCATCGAAATGCCGTCGCAGGCGGAAAGCACTGCCGCTATGCGTTCTAGATTTGCCGCCTCGAGCACGGGACCTATGCCGTTTGAATACACGGCGGTTTTCATGCCGCAGGACTTCGCCGAGCGCAGAATATAGAGATAATAGCGAAGCGAAGCGTTGCTTGTGCTGTCCTGGAGCAGGTTGCCGCCGCCGAAAATGAGCAGGCGGCTCTTTTTCATCGTGGCACGAACGCGCGCCATGTCAAAGCGATATACGGTATCGACGCAGAAAACGCGCGCGGTTTTTCTCGGGGAAGCCGTCATCACGCAGAGACGGATATCGGGCTTTCGCTCGCGAAGTCCCCGTATCAGACCGCCGAGCACCGCTTCATCGCCCATGTTTCCATAGCCGAAATAGCCGCATATCAGCGCGTCGTATTCCCTGCATCGCGTTTTTACGGTAGCAAGCCTGCCGTAGACTGCCATATGGTCGTCCGCCATGCGGGAAGCGGAATAATTTTCAAGGATAAAGCGGCGATTGTCTTCACCAAGTGCCGTAAGATATGCGCTGTCCGAGGTCAGCAGGCGGCAGATGTCACGCGCAAGTACATCCGACTGAACAAGCGGCTCACCGCGGCAGCAGAAGTTTGTCGAAACGGCGCGTGGTATCGCGCCTTCATCGAAAATGCCGATATATCCCTGCGAACCGCCGACGATAACGGGCTTTCCGCACGCCATCGCTTCAAGTGCCGCACGCGAGGGAGAAGCAAAAATATCGCAGGCGCGGATATAATCGCGCACATCCGAAAGCGCACCGAGCAGTAGCACAGCTTCTCTGCCGAGTGCCGAATTTATCCGATCCGCTTCGGCTTTCAGCTCACCGAGCTTTTCTCCGCCGCCGATTATCACGGCTTTTGCCGCCGTGGTCGCGTTTATCTCCGGCATAGCCGAAATAAGCTTCTCGGCAAAAAGCGAACTGTAATCTTCAAGTCGGCTGACATGAAGAATCATCTTTTCACCATCGCACATCCCGAGCGACAGGCGGATATTTCCCGCCGCCGAGGGAGAAAAATGTCTAGTATCTATTCCGTTTACCGTGACGGTGACATTATCGCCGAAGATACCGTATTCGCGCAGCAGATAACGGCGCAGGTCATCGGAAACGGCAAATGTATGCTCGCCCCAGTCGGTAATTTTGCGCAGTGCGCCGTTCACGCGGAAGTCAAAATGCGCACTCGTGACGAAGCGGAAGCCGAGTCTCCTCTGCAATCCGCCGCAGATGAATGCGGGTATACGCGCATGAGCATGAACTATATCGTATTTGTTTTGCTTTATCTCGCGCGAAAGTATGGCGGAAGAACGCATCATCGAGAGCGGGTCTTTTTTATCGAGTGGCGCATATATATGGCGCGCTCCGCTTTTTTCAAGCGCGGAAACAAGCGCACCGCCGGCAGAGGCAACGCTCACGCGAACGCCGCGCGAAGTAAGCGCACGGCAAAGCTCGATAATGTGCGTCTCCGCACCGCCGATGCCCATGCCCATAGTAACCATGAGTATATTCATATATGCGCCTCCTGTTTTTCTGTGATTATTGACACCTGCGATAATGTTTACGCCGATAATGCGAATGTTGAGCGGGTTTTTACATATTTGTGCAAAACACACTTTTCTTTTAATTCGCTTTTCTCTTGCCCGAAAAGGACAAAAAAAGAAAAGTTTCCTTTATTGCTTTTCGCCATTGAAAATTACGACAAAAAATTTTTCTTCAAGCTTCTTTTTCGGCAAAAAGAAGCGCAAAATCCCATATAGTTTTACGCTCCCGATGCAAAGATATCCATCGGGAGCGTTAATATTACCGTAAATTATTTCTTGAGCGCGACGGCAGCCTTTGCCTTAGCGGCAATATTCTGCGCGGTAAGCCCGTATTCCTCAAGAAGAACAGGAACCTTGCCGCTCTTGCCGAACTTATCCTCAACGCCTACGCGGAGAACTGGAACAGGGCAGGTGGAAGCAAGCGACTCACATACGGCACCGCCGAGACCGCCGATGATATTGTGTTCTTCCGCCGTTACGACAGCGCCTGTCCTGGAAGCGGAACGCGCGAGAAGCTCATCGTCGATAGGCTTTATCGTATGGATATTGATAACCTCGGCATCGATGCCCTCTGCCTTAAGCAGTTCGCGGGCTTCAAGCGCGAGATGAACCGTCAGTCCTGTTGCAACGATAGTGACATCTTTGCCCTCAGCAAGAACGATACCCTTGCCCATCTCGAATTTATAATCCTTGCCGGCATAGAGATACGGAACAGCTGCTCTGCCGAATCGCAGGTAAACAGGTCCGACATAATTTATAGACGCCTCAACAGCCGCGCGTGCTTCCTCGCCGTCGGCAGGACAGATAACTGTCATACCGGGGATAGTGCGCATGAGCGCGATATCTTCATTGCACTGGTGCGTAGCGCCGTCCTCGCCTACAGAAATGCCCGCGTGGGTTGCGCCTATTTTGACATTGAGATGAGGATAACCTATGGAGTTTCTCACCTGCTCAAAGGCTCTGCCTGCCGCAAACATTGCAAAGCTGGAGGCAAAAACCGTCTTGCCTGTTGTGGCAATGCCTGCCGCCACCGTCATCATATTGCCCTCGGCAATACCGCAGTCAAAGAAGCGGCTCGGAAATTTCTTCTTGAAAACGCCTGTCTTTGTAGCCGCCGCAAGATCTGCGTCGAGCACTACGAAATCATATTTATCGCCCAGTTCGGCAAGCGCATTGCCGTAGGCTTCTCTTGTTGCAATCTTATCAGCCATTTTCTCTTCCTCCTTTATGCCATCAGCTCGGCTACAGCCTGCTCATACTGCTCTTTATTCGGAGCAGCACCGTGCCAGCCTACCTGATTTTCCATGAACGAAACGCCCTTGCCCTTTGTCGTGTGGCAAACAACGGCTGTCGGCTTGCCCTTGCAGGCTTTTGCGGCGTTTGCAGCGGCTTCTATCTCCTCGAGATTGTTGCCGTCGATGGAAATAACATTCCAGCCGAATGCCTCAAACTTCTTGTCGATAGGTGTGGGATTCATGACATCGGTTATCTTGCCGTCTATCTGAAGTCCGTTGAAATCGATGAAAGCGCAGAGATTATCGAGCTTGTAATGAGCGGCAAACATGGATGCCTCCCATACCTGACCCTCCTCAAGCTCACCATCGCCGAGGATGGTATATACGCGATAGCTCTTGTCATAAATTTTAGCAGAGAGAGCCATGCCGCATGCGGCGGAAATGCCAAGACCCAGCGAGCCTGTCGTCATATCGACGCCGGGTGTATGCTTCATATCGGGGTGACCCTGAAGAAAGCTGTCCGCCTGACGCAGAGTTCTGAGCATATCGCGGCTGAAATATCCGCGGAGAGCGAGAGTTGCATAGAGTGCGGGAGCCGTATGACCCTTGGAGAGCACAAATCTGTCTCTGTTCTCATCCTTCGGGTTTGCGGGGTCGATGTTCATTTCTTCAAAATAAAGGTATGCCAAAATATCGGCTATCGAGAGCGAACCGCCCGGATGACCCGAGGATGCGCTGTATACCGCCTCGAGCGCGCCGAGACGAATATCGCGGGCCTTTTCTTTCAGCATTGAAAGCTTTGCCTGTTCCATTTGAAAACCTCCGATTTCGTATATGTGATTTTTATTTTTCATGGATAAATTACCAATTATAAATTTTATCATTTCATTTTGCATTTGTCAACCGCATTTTGGTAACAATCGGGCATATTTTGATTTTTTTGTGAAAAATCTCATTCCGGCGGGGCAAATTGCGTTTTTCCTCTTGTAATTTCGCGCATCATGGTATATAATTAATTATTATATTATAATTTTCATCACTCAGAAAGGACACTATGCAAAATGAAAAGAACAACAATAAGCGAAATTTATAAAAGTCCCAAGCTTTTTGCAGATAAGGAAATCACCGTCGCAGGCTGGGCAAAGACTATTCGCTCCAGCAATGCTTTCGGCTTCATAGAGCTTGGCGACGGAAGCTTTTTCTCCCCGCTTCAGATAGTTTTTGAGGCGGACAAGCTGGACAACTATAAGGATATAGCAAAGCAGAATGTCGGCGCGGCGCTCATCGCGCGCGGCACTCTCGTACTCACGCCTGAGGCAAAGCAACCCTTTGAGCTGAAAGCCGCCGCGATAGAGGTCGAGGGTACATCAACGCCCGATTTCCCTCTCCAGAAGAAGCGTCATTCGCTTGAATTTCTGCGCACCATAGCGCATCTCCGTCCCCGCGCGAACACATTCAATGCGGTATTCCGCGTGCGTTCATGCGCCGCTCAGGGTATACACAAATTCTTCGCCGAGCAGGGCTTTGTATATGTAAATACGCCGCTCATCACGGTAAGCGACTGCGAGGGCGCGGGCGAAATGTTCCGCGTGACCAACTTTGACCTTGCAAATGTACCGAAAAACGAGGACGGGAGCGTCGATTATACGCAGGATTTCTTCGGCAAGGCGGCAAACCTCACCGTTTCCGGTCAGCTCAATGCCGAGTGTTTCGCGCAGGCTTTTGCCAAGGTTTATACATTCGGTCCCACATTCCGCGCAGAGCGTTCAAACACACAGCGCCATGCGGCTGAATTCTGGATGATAGAGCCCGAGATAGCTTTCTCAGACCTTGCGGACGATATGGCTCTCGCCGAGAATATGACAAGATATGTCGTAAAGTATGTCATGGACAACTGTCCTGCCGACCTCGAATTTTTCAATAAGTTCGTAGATAACACACTTCTCGACCGTCTGAATAATATAGTTAACAGCAGCTTTGCTCATGTGACATACACGGAGGCTATAAAACTTCTTGAGGAAAGCGGCAAGGAATTTGAATACAAGCCTTTCTGGGGCTGTGATATGCAGACAGAGCACGAAAGATACCTCTGCGAGCAGATATTCAAAAAGCCTGTATTCGTAACAGACTATCCCAAGGAGATAAAGGCATTCTATATGCGTCAGAACGACGACGGCAAGACTGTTGCCGCTATGGATATGCTTGTTCCGGGCGTAGGCGAGCTCATCGGAGGAAGCCAGCGTGAGGAGCGCATGGATAAACTTCTCGAGGCATACGGGCGCTTCGGTCTCAATCCCGAGGATTACTGGTGGTATACGGAACTCCGCAAATACGGCGGCACGCATCATGCGGGCTTCGGTCTCGGCTTCGAGCGTCTTATCATGTATATCACAGGCGTTTCCAACATCCGCGATGTCGAGGCTTTCCCGAGAACGACAGGCAACGCCGAATTCTGATTTTTCATATTAAACGAGGCAAAAGCAGATGAAAGATTTCAATCTCATGTCAAAAAACGAGCTTACCGCGGAGGAAAAATCGCTCTCCGCAAGGTATGAAGCCTTCCTTGAAATGGGACTTCGCCTAAATATGGCACGCGGACTTCCCTCCGCGCCGCAGCTCGATATGGCTTCTCCCATGCTCTCCTGCGTGACGGGAGAGAACGGCGATTATCTCTCCGAAAGCGGAACCGACACGCGCCAGTACGGCAAGCTCGAGGGTCTGGACGAGGCGGCGCGCATATTCGAATATATGTGCGCCGCTCCCCGCGAATGCACTACCGTGACAGGCTCGGCAAGCCTGAATATCATGTACGATGCGCTCACCTGCGCCATGCTTTTCGGCGTCGGCGAAGGGTACGCGCCGTGGTCGGCTCAGGGAAAAATAAAATTCATCTGCGTCGTCCCGGGATATGACAGGCACTTTGCCATGTGCGAGCTGCTCGGCATAGAAATGGTGAGCGTAGGCATTATGCCCCGGGGACCCGATATGGATGCCGTCGAGGAGCTTCTCCGCGACCCTGCCGTCAAGGGAATGTGGTGTGTTCCGAAGTTCGCAAATCCCACGGGATATACCTACAGCGAGGCGACGGTACGGCGCATAGCCGCACTTCATCCCGCCGCGCCCGATTTCCGCATTTTCTGGGACAATGCATATGCCGTTCACGATTTCGCGGACTACACGCCGCTTTCCGATATTCTCGCGCTCACGCGCGGCACGGCAAATGAAAATATGGTCTACGAATTTGCCTCAACCTCGAAGATTACTACCCCTGGAAGCGGTATCTCCGCTTTCATGTCGAGCGTCGAAAACACAAAGTGGTTCCGCAAAATGCTCGGCGTGCGCATCATCAGCTATGATAAGATAAATCAGCTCCGTCATGCGCGTTATATTCCATCAAAAGAGGCACTGACTGCCATAATGGCACGCCATGCGGAAATAGTCCGCCCGAAATTCGAGGCGGTACTCTCCGTTTTTGAGCATGAGCTTGCAGGCGCGGGAATCGCAAAGTGGACAAAGCCGACGGGCGGATATTTCATCTCGCTCGATGTAATGAGCGGCACGGCAAAGGAGGTTTTCCGCCTATGCCGCGAGGCGGGCGTTACGCTGACGAATGTCGGTGCCACATTCCCCTACGGCAAGGACCCGAGAGACAGCAATCTGCGCATAGCTCCGACTTTCCCGAGTGTGGACGAAATAAAACTCTCGGCAGAGGTTATTTGCGTATGTGCAAAGCTCGCCGCAGTGCGTGCGCTTCTCTCAAAATAAAAACGGGCTAAATTCAGGAAAACAAAAGGCAAATCTTTTTCAGGAGAAAAATTTATGAAAATAGCAGTCCTCGCAGGAGGCTACAGTCATGAGCGTGATGTTTCGCTCACATCGGGATGCAAAATAGCGAATACGCTCTGCTCTCTCGGGCATAGTGTTGCTCTCGCGGATGTTTACAGCGATATAGATACGGCAAAAATACGGGATATGTTCAGTTCCTGCGGGAATTATTCCTATACCATACCGGGCGCCGAGCCTAATCTCGCGGCGCTGAAAGCCGAGCGCGGCATGGGCGAGCGTCTTATCGGGCACGGCATAACCGAGCTTTGCGCGGCGGCTGATATCACCTTTCTCGCGCTTCACGGCGGCATGGGTGAGGACGGCAGAATACAGGCTATCCTCGAATGCGCCGGCATAAAGTATACCGGCAGTGACTACGGGCCCTGCTATCTCGCCATGAACAAGAGCATCGCAAAAACGCTCTTTTCGGCGGCAGGCGTTCCCGTGCCGCAAGGCTTTATCTACCGCGGCGAAAAAGCGGATGATATCCCTCTTCCCTGCGTTGTGAAGCCGTGTTCCCTCGGTTCAAGCGTCGGCGTTTCCATCGCACATAAAAAAGCCGAGCTTGAAGCGGCTCTCGGAAAAGTCTCGTCCTACGAAGGCGATACGCTTATAGAGAGTTTCGTTTCCGGCAGGGAATTTTCCTGCGGCGTGCTTGACGGAAAGGCTCTGCCGAGCATAGAAATCAAGCCGAGATCGGGCTTTTACGATTATGCTGGCAAATATCAGGCTGGCATGACTGAAGAAATCTGTCCCGCAGACTTAACAAAAGAGCAGGAGGCGCGTATCGCCGCGCTTTCCGAGGCGGCATACCGTGCGCTCGGACTTTCCGTATACGCGCGTTTTGATTTCATCCTCGATGAAAAAAGCGGCGATTTCGTCTGCCTCGAGGCAAATACACTCCCGGGCATGACGCCCGCAAGCCTTATCCCGCAGGAAGCGGCGGCGGCAGGCATTTCATACCCCGAGCTTGTCACAAAAATAATAGAATTATCACTGAAAAAATAAGGAATGATAAAATGAAAACCATAGTCGGTATAGATGTAGGCGGAAGCACTACGAAAATAGTGGCATTCCGCGGCGAAGATATGATAGCTCCCCAGCTCGTGACGGCGACAGACCCTATAACCTCGCTCTACGGTGCCTTCGGCAAATTCACTGCCGAAAACAGGCTCGGTCTCGGCGATATCGAAAAAGTGATACTCACGGGCGTCGGCTCATCGCATCTCAAAGAGCCTATTTATGCGCTCCCATGCGAAAAGGCAAGCGAATTTGAATGCGTGGCGCGCGGCGGACTTTATCTCTCGCATCTTGACGAGGCGGTAGTTGTCAGCATGGGTACAGGCACGGCGATAGTTCATGCCAAGAAGAACGGCGAGGATTATATAACGAAGTATCTCGGCGGCACAGGCGTCGGCGGCGGCACACTTGTCGGACTCTCGAAAATAATGCTCGGCATGGAATCGATAGAGCATATAACGGAGCTTGCCGCAGGCGGATCGCTTGATAATATCGACCTGCGCATAAAAGATATTTCCTCAAAGGAATCAATGATAAATCTGCCTCCCGATATGACGGCGGCAAACTTCGGCAAGGTTTCCGATGTCGCTTCCAATGCCGATGTCGCCCTCGCGATAATAAATATGGTATTTGAAACGGCAGGTATGCTCGCCATTTTCGCGGCACGCTCGCTGAAAACGAAAGATATCGTTCTCACGGGAAATCTCGCCGCCATGCCGATGGCAAATGAGCTTTTCACCTCGCTTTCGCCGAAATTCGGCGTGAACTTCATTATCCCCGATAAGGCGCAGTTTGCTACCGCCATCGGCGCCGCGAAAGCGAAATAGGAAATGATAAAAAGGTAAATATATTAAACATACAAGCAGAGGAAATCCGCAATGGATTTCCTCTGCTTGTATAGAAAGGCTTATCGCACTTTTGAATGACCAAGAGGAGTGTTCAGATGGCATAGCCTCCTCTGAACGGCGTCGCCGAGACAGGGGAATGGACACATATGCGAAGCATGTGTGTCGGCGTCGCCGAGACAGGGGCAGCACTCCGAGAGCGCGAAATTCCGAATGTTCACAAGTTATTCACAAATAACTCGGCAAGTTCTATTGTCATTTTACACAAAATATGGTATAATA
>CAVESF010000032.1:0-19819 GCA_963618495.1 Acutalibacteraceae bacterium | reverse complement strand
TCACAAAAATCATAGGAACGACTCTTGCGGCTCTTTGCGTATGCTCGGCACTTTCGCTTGGCGTATTCGCCGCGGAAAACACAGAATCTGACACAGCAGAACCCGAGACCAAAACCGTTACCGTGCTTGAAGAAGGGCTTAAAAACGGTCTGAAAGAAGGACTCAGGCAAGGTCTGAAGGACGGCGCAAAGCAAGGTCTCAAGAACGGACTCAAAAACGGACTCAAAAACGGTTTGAAGAACGGGTTGAAAAACGGAGAACAGAGAGGCAATTGAGCGTTTTCCTAAATTTGAAAGGAGCTATCTTATGAAGAAATTACGCGGTATTATCAGTATCGGTCTTGCCGTTCTGATGGCATTTACCGTACTTCCGGTATCGATATTTGCGGCAAGCGACGACGATGACGGAATGAATATGTATGAGCACAGCGACTTTATCGAAAAGGAGCAGCCGGAGCTGGACGAGGAAACGAAGCGCTTGATTTCGCTCTATCAGAGAGATCCGAGCGACGAAAATTACGAAAATCTCCGCGCCGCCGTAATCCGCAATTATGATGCGGTGCTTGTCCGCAAGGAAGCAAAGCTTGCCGAGCTCAAAGCCGAGACGCAGGGCAAACCGGGCGGGGACGCGAAGGTTGCCGAGATGAAAGAGATCGTGGATGAAATGTATCTGACCTATTGGGACAGGATCAATTCCACCATGCTGCGCTTTACTGATGAAAGGCTTCTCAAATGGAAGATCGCGGACGCGCCGATGTACGAATACATTCCGGTTATGGGTGCGGGACTCGATATCTATGTCAGCCGCACGCAGGTAACAAATGAGCAGTACAAGGCGTTTGTCGATGCGACGGGTTACCAAGCTCCGTCAAATTGGATAAACGGTACTTATCCTGCCGGGGAAGAAAACTATCCGGTCAATATGGTTTCTGCGGCGGACGCGGAAGCCTATTGCAGCTGGCTGACGGCGAATGACGAGGAAAATCTCTATCGTCTTCCCACCGAGAGCGAATGGGAGCTTGCCGCAGGTCACATGCCGAAGGATGCAGACTTTAACTGCGGTGTCAACGACGGCAGAACGCCTGTTGAGCAATATGCAAAGGTTACACGCGGTGCGCACGGCGCCGTTGATTTCTGGGGTAATGTCTGGGAATGGACTTCCACCGAAAGAGACAACGACGGGACTACCGTCACCCTCGGCGTCAAGGGTGGTGCATGGAACACGGCAAGAACCGATT
This sequence comes from Acutalibacteraceae bacterium, assembly GCA_963618495.1. Lineage (GTDB taxonomy): Bacteria > Bacillota > Clostridia > Oscillospirales > CAG-272 > Apopatosoma. The sequence continues at coordinate 18,582 of CAVESF010000032.1, read as the reverse complement.
GTCGTACCGAATACCGCAATGAAGGCAGAGATTCCGCGCTCGGCTATGAAGATGTCGGCTTCCGCGTATTTCAGGTGCTCGGCGGCAAGGAAGATCAGACGACCGAGGAAATCCCCGTATTCACTCCAGAACTGTTTGAAGAGGTTATCGGGAAGGCGGAAGCAACTGTCGGATCGAAAGTGAATGTAAGAATCACGGTTTCGCTCGATGTCACCTCCGCTCTGGTAAACGGCAAGGATGCGGAACTGCTCCGTATCAGTGAAAAGAAGGGAAATTCCACATTCAAAGCAGTAATAATTCCGGATGAGGCGGGGATCTGCGAGATTGTCATCACGGTTTATGATAAGGACGGAAACGCTTCAGCACCGACTTCAAACAGCATCACCGTTATGCCGAAGAAAAGCGTAAAGTAACTTACAGTAGTCCGCTTGATTAAAAAATCGGCAGACGCACCGCCACAGGTGGTGCATCAACCGAAAGCCGTGAGTGAATTATACTAACAAGCTCAACACTATTGAAAAAACAGGAACTCATAACAAACCTGTGTTATAATGGAGTTACCACACAAACAAAAACAGCAGAAAGTCCTCGGATTTCCTGCTGTTTTATATTTACATTTTACATTGCGGCAAAGGAGATTTTATCCATCGGAATCTCAACGGTTTTTCCTGTGAGATAGCCGAGAGCTCCGCTTTCCTTTGTGAAAATCAGCTTGTATGAGCAGAGCGCCTGCCTGTAGATGCCTTTTTCGCGGTCGCTCTTGTTTATGGCATATTTCCCGTCGCCCACGAGCGGATGGCCGATGCTTGCCATATGCGCTCTTATCTGATGCGTGCGCCCCGTGACAAGCTCGATTTCAAGCAATGCCTCATCTCCGAGAGTGGCAAGCGTGCGGTATTTTGTCGTGATTTTCTTCGCGTCGCCGAGCTTTGCAGGCGGCTTTTTCTTATAGACGCGGACTATATTTTCGTCGCCGTTTTTGATGAGATAACCCTCAAGCGTCGCTTCCTTTTCGCGCGGTATCCCGCGCACGCGGCAGATATAAAATTTCTTTATGTCGCGGTCGCGTATCTGGTCGTTGAGCTCGCGCAGAGCCTCGGCGGTTTTTGCCGCTATCACAAGCCCCTCGGTATTTCTGTCTATCCTGTTGCAGAGCGCAGGGGAGAATGAGCGCTCGCTATCCGGGTTATATTCGCCTTTTTGCCAGAGATAAGCCTTTATCTGCTCAATGAGCGTATTCTGCTCGCCTGCTTCGTCGCTGTGGCAAAGAAGCCCAACAGGCTTATTGCATATGAGTATATTTTCATCCTCGTATGCCACATCGAAGCGCGGGCGCAGACTCTTGAAAAGGTCTTTTTTCTCGCCTGTCACAAGAAATTCTTCACTCACGAAAAGCTGGAGCGTATCGCCCTCTTCGAGGATATCCGATATCTCGGCACGCTTTCTGTTGCGTTTAATTTTCTTTGTCCGAATGAATTTATACATCATGGATTTCGGCATATTCGGAAAAGCTTTTGCTATGAATTTGTCAAGGCGCTGTCCCGCGTCGTTTTTGTTTATCGTGACAATCTGCATATTTCCCTCACTCGGCTTTGCATATCAGCCTGCCGTTTTTAATTTCCGCGGCATATACGCGTACCTCTTTGCCGCGGAGGTCATCTCCCTCAAGCTCGGCTTCGAGCATATGCTCGGTATGACCGCGGTTTATGCCGTTTTCATATGTTTCAAAAAGCACCGTGCCGTGATAATCGCGATTAGACTCATAGACGGCATCGGCAAGCGTTGCGCCAAGCTCCGCAAGCTCGCTTGCGCGGCGCGTTTTGATATTCTCCGGTACCTGCTCTGGCATTACAGCCGCTTCCGTTCCTTTGCGCGGAGAAAACGGGAAGATATGCATATGCAGAAAGCCCGCGCGGCGCGCAAATTCTTCTGTCGCGGCGAAATCCTCCTCCGTCTCACCCGGGAAACCTACGATGATATCACAGGTAAAGGTGGCGGCGGGAATTTTTTCCTTTATATAATTTATCGCATTCATCGCCATGTCGGCATTGTATCTGCGGCGCATGGCGGCAAGAACCTTACTGCTTCCGCTCTGGAGCGAGAGATGAAAGGACGGCATGAATTTTTCGCAGGATGCGAGCGTATCCACGAGCGCGGGTTTTAGCACGGAGGGCTCAAGCGAGCCGAGACGGATACGATGTACGCCGTCGATTTCGGCTATTTTCAGAATCAGCTCGGAAAGCCCGATACCGTCAAGGTCTTTGCCGTATGATGCGGTTTCTATGCCTGTCAGCACAACCTCGCTGTAGCCCGCCGAAACAAGTCCGTGAATTTCCTCGCAGATATCCTCGGGCAGGCGGGAAACGACACCGCCGCGCGCGTCTTTTATTATACAGTAGGCACATTTATTGTCGCATCCGTCCTCAATTTTGACGAAAGCGCGGGCATTTTCCGTGTGATAGATGCGCATATTTTCTATAGGCGTATTTTCAAGCGCCGCTATCTCTATGCGGTTGTCGGCGGCAGAGAGCGAAACAAAATCCGCGGCATATTTTGCCGCGCGGAGCTTGTTTCTGTTGCCGAGGACGAGGCGCACGCCGTCTATTTTTGCCGCGTCCGCCGCAGCTATCTGCGAGTAGCAACCCATGACGATAACGGCGGCATCGGGATTCCGCTTTGCCGCATGGCGGATGAATTTGCGCGATTTTTTTTCGCTTTCCGCAGTTACGGCGCAGGTATTTATTATATAAACATCGCAGTCCGCGTCGTTTTCTGCTATTTCGAAGCCGTATTTTTCAAGCTCTGCCGCCACAGCCGCCGATTCATACTGATTTACGCGGCAACCGAGCGTATATATATATGCGCGGGGTTTTCTCTTTGCATTATTCAAGGTTTCTTTCCTCCGCAGTGGGAAAATTGTGTTACTTTATTATTTTACAGCAAAAAAGCACTTTTTTCAACAGTTTGCGCGAAATTCTGTATAGATTTTTCTCTTCTGCGGAAAAATATGCAAAAGGAGATGAGAGCATGAATTTCGGAAAAGGGAAGAGCGATATACTTTTTTCGTTTATCTGCATATGGGCGATAATATTTTTCTCGGCTGTTTTCACGGCGATAGGCGCGGCGGCATCGCACAGCGAATGGGTACTTACTCATGCCGAAACCGAGCGTGAAGAGCGTATCGCCGCGGAATCTGAGGATGAAGCCGTGGAGGCAAACGGCGATATCGAGATAAGAGCGGAAAAGGCGGACGAAGAGAATGAAGTCGGCATCCGCGCAGTAATTTCCGCTTCGGTCGTCGCCGTTATTTCGGGTGCCGTGACGGCTTTTGCTTTGCGCAGACACAGTGCAAAAGAGTAGCGGGCGCGAGGATTTCCGAGGAAATCACTGAGGAAATTTATGCTTTTTCACAAAAATGTGAAAAAAACATATAATTAACCGAGGTGATAAAAATGGATACGGAAATCCGCCGCAGGAAGCCGAAGAAAAAGCACAAGGTGATATTTATAGTAACAGCCGTCATCGCGGCTGTTATTCTCATAGCCTCATATCTCGATAATAAGCTTGATCCGCTTGTCGCCATGATGGCGGAGGTTCAGGCGAAAAACAAGGTGAGCGAAATGATAAATGCTTCTACGGAGCGCGCCATTCTTGAATCGGGATATACATATGATAATCTCGTGAATATCCGATATGACAGCGCGGGCAGGATAACCTCTATTTCCGCCGATTCGCTCAAAATGACGCGCCTGCGCACGAAAATAACAGAATATATAATAAACGATTTCAAAAGTCTCAGCGACTTTACTATAGAGATTTCCGTCGGCAATGTGATGGATGATGAAATAATTTTCGGCAGACTTCCCGATATGCGAATACCTGCCTCGATTGACCCTGCCGCCGCTGTGACAAGCACGCTGGAGAGTACTTTTGAAGCGGCGGGGATAAATCAGACACTGCACAGAATCTATGCCGATATAAAGGCGGATGTCTGCGTGCTGACGCTGATATCGAATTTCAACATAGAGATAAACGCAAAAGTGGCTCTCGCCGAAACGGTGATAGTGGGCGATATCCCGAAGGTGTATTGGGGGAATTAAGCAATGCACGCAGTGCGTTGCTTGGCGTCGCCGAGACAGGGGGGAATTAAGCAATGCACGCAGTGCGTTGCTTGGCGTCGCCGAGACAGGGTATTGGATTTTTGGCGCTGGCATTGGAAATTCTGTGCGCTGACGGGATAAAAAGCATCCACACAGCTTTTTTATAAAAATTTACATATTTTTTCTCCGCAGATATTGTTTTATACGGATTTTATGATAAAATAAATATGATAAGTATTATCGGGGAGTTGAAAAGGCGTGGAAGAAAACAAGAAAAAGAAAAAAACATCCATATTTTTCAGAAACTATGCCAAGGACGGCAAGGGCGTAGAAAAAGAGGATGTGATAACCGAATATAATTTTATAAATTTTTTCAAGCTTTACGGAAGAAAATTTTCGAAGCTTATATATGTGAATTTTCTTTATATATTCGGAAATTTTCCGCTGCTTTTCTTCATGCTCGGCATAAGCGGATATTTCGCCGCCAAGGCAAGTATGCCGACAAGCGAATTTTATCCGATAGCATACGGACTTTTCCATGCGGGAGAGACGGAGGCGGCAGGGACGCTCTTCGGGCTTTTCGGCAACGTCGGACTGACATATTATTACGGAAACGCGGCGAGCATCGTCCTCTTTTCCATATCGGCACTTGCGATATTCACTTTCGGTCCTGTCAATGCGGGCTGTGCCTACCTCATAAAATCGCTGATAAAATGCGAACCGATATTTCTCTTTGAGGACTTTTTCCGTACAATCAAAACAAATCTGCGTCAGTCGATAATCGTAGGCATATTCGACCTTGCCATCATGGGCGCATCGGCATATGCGGTTTCATTTTATCTGATGAATTATAAGACCTACAGCGTCATGTTCTTCTGCTCGCTTGCTATGGTCTGCGTGTATATGTTTATCAGATTTTATATTTACAATATCCTTGTGACATTCAAGGTGAGCCTGCGTCAGCTGCTCAAAAATTCGTTTATACTCGCGATACTTGCTATGGGAAAGAATTTCCTTGCGCTTCTCGCGACAGTTGCTTTCGGACTTGTGACATTTGCGCTTTCTGCAGTATTCATGCCCGCGATGGTGATAATACTCATGATGTTTTTCTTCTCCACAGCGTCATTTATCGCAACATATGTGGCTTATCCGAAGATAAAACAGTATATGATAGACCCGTATTATCCGAACGGCGAGGTGCGCGGCCACGATGAACCAGCCGGAGATGAGAGCGAATCCGAAGAACAATCTGATAACTGAATAAAAATCCCTCCTTTGCTTCAAAATAGCAAAAAAGGAGGGATTTTTTTATGCCTGATTTCAGAACAGACCTTGCCGCTGAGATGCGCGACCATGCCATGTGCGAATACGTGAGAGAAAACAGAGGCGAGCCGGACGGTGTTATCTTCCGCGAGGAAAAGATAACGGAAACGATAGGAAAAAGCACGATAGAGATAACGAGCGACGAGGGTGCCGCCGCGATAGGAAAGGAAAAAGGGAAGTATGTTACATTCACCTTTCCCGAGCCGGAAAATATGGATGCAGAGACTTTCGGTGCGCTTTATGGCGCACTCGCACAGAGCCTGCGGGAGATTTGCTTTTCGGTGAAGCCCGAGGCGAAAAGCGTGCTTGTCTGCGGGCTGGGGAGCAGAAACATAACGGCGGATTCTCTCGGTCCCGCTTCGGCGGACGGCGTGCTTGCCACGCACCATATCAAGGCGGCGGATGAAAAGGTTTTTGAGAAGATAGGCTTTTTCGATACGGCGGTGCTGGCGCCGGGAGTTTCTGCGCAGACGGGCATGGAATCTGCAGAGCTTGTCATGGCGGCGGCAAAAAAACTCTGTCCCGATATGATAATTGCGATAGACGCGCTCTGCGCGAGAGATACGGCAAGGCTCTGCAAAACGGTACAGCTTTGCACGGCGGGCATTTCCCCGGGCGCGGGAATAGGAAATTTACGCGCGGGACTCAATGAAAAGAGCCTCGGCGTGCCTGTTGTCGGAGTAGGCGTGCCGACTGTCATCGAGGGGCGCACGCTCGTTCTCGACGCGCTTGGCGATGCGGCAGACAAAAGCAAAAAGGAAAAGGCGGGCGAGCGGCTCGCGGGGATGTTCGTTTCGCCGAAAAATATCGACAGGAGCGTGGAGATACTTTCGCGTGCGCTGAGCTTTGCCGTGAACACCGCCTTTCAGGAGGAGCTTTCCGCCGAAGAAATTGCACTTATGTGACGGCGAAAAATGAATAATAAAGCACATTATCCCATATATTTATAGGGAAACGGGTTTTTCGGAGGGATAATGATGGATTATAAATCAAAGGAGCTTCCCGCTCCTTACATAAAGCAAAGAAGCAGGAGAAAAAGCGGCGTCGGGCGCTTTGCTTTTCTGATGCTTACCGTCCTCTGCATCGCGGGACTGTGCACGGTGTATCTTGGACGAAATGACGGGCGTTTTGCCTTTCTTTTCCGAGGGAAAACGGACAAAACGACCGAGAGAACAACGAGCGCTGCGACGGCGGAATCGACATTCGGCACCACACAAAAGGACGAAGAGGTAAAGACCGTAGACCTTTCTGCCGCGGCGCAGGGCGAACGCTATGAAAACAAGAGCGGATATGCGCTTGACGGCGGCTTTACCGTTTCGCTTGCGAAGATAGGCGAGGGAAGTGTGCTTTTCGTTGCCACGCGCGGCTATGAGGGCTATGCGGAGAGCGGAAGCGGCGTTTCGTATAAAGGAAAAAACACGGCGGCGCTCGCCGCACTCATGGCGGCGGAAATGCAGAGGCGCGGTATAAAGGCGGAGTTTTTCGATGTTTGTCCCGATGGCGATTACAGCTACGAAAATGCATACAAAAAGATAAGCGCCTACCTCTCGGAGCATGACGATGTGAAATATATAATAGATATCTCCCGTGAGGTACTCTGCGGATCGAACGGCGACCTTCTTCGCCCTGCCGCTGCTTTCGATGGTGAAAGATATGCGCAGATGCGCCTTGCCGTCGGTACGGACGCCGGCGGAGGTGCGCATCCCGGCTGGCGCACGAGACTGATGCAGGCGGATGCCGTTTTCGACATGATGAGCGTGAAATACTCGTCTCTCATGATGCCTACGCTCGTGAGTCGCGCAAGGCTCAATCAGCATCTGCCGCGATGCACGCTGACCCTGCGCATAGGTTCGCTTGGGAATTCATTTGCCGAGGCGGAAAATTCGGCGAAGCTTTTTGCCGATGCTTTTGCCGATGCGGTGGAATAAGTGCATGGCGTAAGAAACGACTGTAAAATCCGGCGCGATGTGTCGGATTTTATGTTTTATGCGGATAAATTGCGGCACTTTGTAAAGTTTTATATCATAAAGTCGCAACCGAGCGAAAAAACTATTGATTTTATTTGAAGTTTGTATTATAATATCAAAGTAAATAAAAATACCTTTATGGAGGTTTTTACTATGAAACTCAAGGTCATGACTTACAATATCGCAGGCGGCAGAGACTACAGCGTTGAGCCGTGGGGACGTATTCACAATCCAGATGCCTGCATCGATGTTATCCGTGAGATAGCGCCCGATATCTGCGCTCTCAACGAGGTGGACTATGAACTGCCCCGCTCAAAGTGCGTGAAGCTTGCAAAGTATATCGGCGATAAGCTCGGATATTACAGTGCTTTCGCTCCCGCTATAGCATGGGCGCCAGGACTTTACGGAAACGGATTTATTTCCCGCTTCCCGATAGTGGATTTCATCACTATTCCCGTGCCGGATCCCGTTGATAAGAGCGAGCCTGTCTACTATGAAACTCGTTGCATCCTCCGCGCGACGATAGATGTCGGCGGTAGCTATATCGATGTTTTCGTAACGCACTTCGGTCTTGCAAAGACGGAGCGCGCAAATTCGATAAAGCTTCTGCTCAGCTTCATCAAGGCGGCGAAAAATCCCGTTATCCTCATGGGCGACTTCAATGTTCAGCCCGATAATCCCGAGATGGAGCCGCTCATGAGCGCCCTGCAGAATACGGGCGACGCGCTCCCCGCGGGAACATATTCTTTCCCCTCTCACAGCGGTTTCCTCGAAAAGCAGAGAGACGGCAGCTACAAGCCCTATCCGAAGCTGCTCATCGACTATATCATGACCACACCCGAATTTACCGCGAGCGAGCAGACGGTTCATGAGGTCTGCGCTTCCGACCACAAGCCCTACAGCACTGTTCTCAATTTCTGAAAATCTCTTGAAAAGGGTGAAAAAACATGGCTGAACAGATTTATACCATACCCGTAAACGACGGCTTCCGCAATGCGCTGACGGGCGAGAAATATGACTGTCCTTTCTGCCTTATCTTCGATATGCTCGAAAAAAACGAGCTTGAGCTGATACTCGGCGCTTCCATGATGGAGCCGGATATCCGCATAGAAACAAACAAGCGCGGCTTCTGCCGACATCACTACGATATGATGTATGCGGCGGGAAACAGGCTCGGGCTTGCGCTCATGCTCGAAAGTCACATTGCCCATATAGAGAAAGAATATCTCACGGGCGGCGGGCTTCTCGACGGCAAGGGAGAGAAGGAGGGCGCGAAGCTGAAATCGCTTGAAAACGACTGCTATGTTTGCCACAGAATAGAGGATAAGATAGACAAAATGTTCGGCACGGCGATATGGCTCTGGGAAAAGGAAGAGGAATTCCGCGACAAGGTGAAAAGTCAGAAATTCTTCTGCCTGCCGCACTATTGCAAATTTATAGAATACGGCAGAGACATGCTCTCGAAAAAGGATTTTTCCGGGTTTTACAAGACCGTATCAAAGATAGAGAAGGCTTATATAGCCGAAATGGGCGGCGATGTTTCGTGGTTCTGCAAGAAATTCGATTATCGCTATGATGCCGAGCCATGGAAAAATTCCAAGGACAGCGTTCCGCGTGCCATAAACTTCATCGCGGGCGGAAAAAATTCGTAAAAATTAAAGTAACATAAATCAGAGGTGAAAACAAATGAACAAATTCAGACGCATAGGCATACTCACATCGGGCGGCGATGCTCCCGGTATGAATGCGGCTGTTCGTGCGGTTGCAAGAACGGCTCTTTCTCACGGCGTTGAGGTTTACGGCATATATGAAGGCTACTCGGGTCTTATCCATGATAATATGAAGCTCTTCTCAAATCCGAGCGAGCTTTCCAATATCATTTCCAGAAGCGGAACAATACTTTATTCCGCGCGTTGCCTTGAATTTCTCGATGAGGAATACCGCAGGAAAGCTGTTGAACTCTGCCGAGAGAGACATATCGACGGTATCGTTGCCATCGGCGGCGACGGCACATTCCGCGGCGCCACAAAGCTTTCGCTCCTCGGCATACCGACCATCGGTATCCCGGGCACTATCGATAATGACATTACTTCCACCGATTATACCATAGGATTCGACACGGCTATGAATACCGTTGTCGACCTCGTGGACAAGCTTCGCGATACATGCGAATCTCATGCACGCTGCGATGTTGTTGAGGTTATGGGCAGATGGGCAGGTCACATCGCTCTGCGCACCGGTATCGCCTGCGGCGCTTCCGCCGTTGCTATCCCCGAGATTCCTTTCGATGAGGAAAAGGCTATAAACAATATCATCGAGCAGAAGAAAAACGGCAAGCGCAGCTTTATCGTAATTGTGTCCGAGGGACTTCCCGGATATGCCGAAAAGCTTGCGAAAACGATTCAGGAGCGCACGGGCATAGAGACCAAATTCGCGCGCCCCGCTCATATCCAGCGCGGCGGTTCGCCTACTCTTGCTGATAGACTCACGGCTACGGAAATGGGCGTTTATGCGGTGGAGAAGCTTTTTGAGGGAAAATCCGATATTGTTGTCTGCAAGGTAGACGATAAGATATGCGATTTCGATATCACTCGCGCACTTATGGTTGACAGCATGTTCAAGGGCAAGCTTTCGGCAGAGGAGATAGCGGCGTTTTCTCCCGAGGATAAGGCTTGGGCGGAGGCTCGCTGCGAGAAAGTTCTCGATGGTATGAGGCGTCTTTACCACATCGCAAATATGGTAAAATAATTTTACAAAGGCAAAACGGATTCCGTGCATTTCTGCATGGAATCTGTATTTTTTGCATAGCTTTTTTGTCTGTATACTTTGTCTCCCACGGAGAGCGGCTAAATGACTACCTGCCTGAAGCATAAAGCTGAGTTACCGCAGTTTTTCCAGTTCCATTTCGAGCGCCGCGAATTTTGCCTCGCTCATTTCGCAGAGCGGCAGGCGGCAGGGACCGACATCAAAGCCGAGCCTGTTCATTGCCGCCTTGACGGGGATGGGATTCGGCTCGGAGAAGAGCGCGCCTATGATCGGCAGATATTTCCGCTGAATTTCCGATGCCGTGGCAAAATCTCCCGAGCGCGCGAGCGAAATCATGCGGCTTACCTCGGCGGGATAAATATTCGCGAGTACGGAAATTACGCCGCAGGCACCAACAGCCACCATCGGCACGGCGATATCGTCGTTCCCGCAGAAAACGGAGAAATCGTCTCTTATCAGCCGCGATACGCGCATGAAATACGACATATCGCCGCTTGCTTCCTTGATGCCGATGATATTTTCGTGTTCGCGGAGTACCTCAAGCGCGGGAACGGAAACGGAGCATCCAGTCCGCGACGGAACATTATAGATGATAATCGGAATATTCACCGCATCTGCTATGCTCATAAAATGGCGCATCATACCGATGTCGTTTGCTTTGTTATAATACGGAGTGAGAACGAGAAGAGCCTTTGCTCCGAGCGCCTCGTATTTGCGTGCTTTTTCGACTGCCGTGCGCGTGTCGTTTGAGGCACAGCCGATAATCAGCGGTATTTCTCCCGCTTTGTCGATGGCAAAAAGTATCAGTTTTTCCGCTTCGGCTTCGGTTATGGTCGGGGCTTCGCCCGTCGTGCCGAGCAGGACGATGCCGTCTGTGCCGTTATTCTTATGAAAATCGATAAGCTCCGCTACTTTCAGATAGTTTATCTTGCCGTCATTATCAAACGGCGTTACAAGCGCGACAAAAGAACCGCTGTACATAAAAAATCACCTCATGCCATTTTACGCATATGAGGTGATTTTTGACATTGTCAAATGATATAAGGCTTGCTTTTTATAAGCAGGTCGGCAGGGGCGGGCTTATCGAGCGCGAGCGACCAGAGCGCTTCGGCGCGAAGCCCTTTTTCATATTGCGCGGCAAAGTGGCTTTGCCTGTAGTCGGCAGGTTTTGTGAGGATGGAAAGCCCGCCTTTTTTGTTTATCTCAGAGATTATGCGGCGTCCCGTTTCGTTTGCGGCAAGCAGGCTTGTGTAGCCCACATCGCCGAAATCCTTATCAGTTATCCCGAGCAGAGCGAAGAGCATCGCGCGGTTTATCCGCGCCTCGGAATATGATTTTGTCCGCGCTGCGTCGATGAGCGAAGCCATATCGCAGGAGGTGCGTGCGGCAGAGATAAGGCGGCTTGCAATTTCATCGTTCATCTCGGAAAAGCGGCATATTTCCTCTGCTTTTGCCATGCGCAGAAATGCGGCAAACGGCAGGAAGAGGTTGTCTGCACGCGCGATTTTTCCGCTTGCCATACAGTCGCGCAGGGTGTCCGCGCCCGATTTTGTCAGCGGCGGGATTTTGCCCGAATATATCATGCTTCTCGCGGCGGATGCGGAAATGAAACCCTCGCCCGCAGTATCATTGTAGCAAAGTCCCTCGCGGCGCACGGTATGCGGCGCTATGCTGCTTTTTCGCCACAGGAGCTCGCGCAGATATGCGATGCCGAGGATATTGTTTGAGCCGTCCAGCTCCGGCGCATCGCCGAAAAGCGAGCGATAGACGGAGAAATACAGCCTGCCGTAGTGCGTGCCTTTTGTCTCTGCCGAAGCTTCGGCAAGCGCACTCTCAAAGGCGGCACTGTTCATATTTCCGGCGATTTTCATGAGCGCATCAATGTCTCCGCTTTCACTGCCGAATGAAAGCTCCGAGACGACGCCCGCACGCTCCGCGATATCCACACCAGCGCGGGCAAAATATTCGGCGGATGCGGCGCAATATGGAAAGGGAAGCTCCAGCACAAGGTCGGCGCCGCCGGCTATCGCTTCCCGTGCGCGCTCGTATTTGGAGATGACGGCGGGGATGCCGCGCTGAGTGAAACTGCCGCTCATCACGGCAATGACTGCATCGGAATTTTTCTTTATTTCGGAAATATGATATGCGTGTCCGGGGTGAAAAGGATTATATTCGCAGATTACGGCGCTGATTTTCATAAAAATTCTCCATATTTTTGTTTTTTGCTATTGAAATTGTCGCAAACTTCCTGTATAATATTCAGTATAATGCAAAGTTCAAATAAAATCAAGTCCAAACGGAGGTTTCATTTTATTATGTATGTTTTAGTAGTAAATGCGGGAAGCTCATCTCTCAAATATCAGCTTTTTGATACGGCGAGCGGTGATGTTCTCGCAAAGGGTATCTGCGAGAGAATAGGCATTGACGGCTTCCTCTCTCACAAGACGGCAGACGGCAGAAAATTTGAAAAAGAATTTCCCATGCCCAATCATTCCGTTGCCACAAAGCTCGTAGTCGACACGCTCACAGATCCTGAGATAGGCTGTCTCAAGGATATGAGCCAGATTGAGGCTGTCGGTCACAGAGTAGTGCATGGCGGGCCTTACTTCTTCGAGAGCGTTCTCGTTACAAAGGAAGTTCTTGCAAAGCTTGAGCTTTGCCGCGATTTCGCACCGCTTCATACAGGCGCTCACCTTATGGGAATCAAGGGCTGCACAGAGGTTATGCCTGATGTTCCGCAGGTGCTCGTATTTGATACGGCTTTCCATCAGACCATGCCCGAAAAGGCGTATGTTTACCCCATTCCTTATGAAATGGTTGAAAAGAAGCATATCCGCCGCTACGGTGCGCACGGAACATCGCATCGCTATGTTTCCGGCGAGATGATAAAGATTCTCGGCAAGCCCGCGGAAGAGACAAAGATTATCACCTGCCATATAGGCAACGGTTCCTCCATTTCCGCTGTAAAGGGTGGCAAGTGCATGGATACAAGCATGGGCTTCACGCCTCTTGACGGTGTTGAAATGGGCACGCGTTGCGGCTCCATCGACCCTGCCATAGTTCCTTATATTATGAAAAACGAAGGATTCACACCCGATGAAATGAGCAACTTCATGAATAAGAAGTGCGGCTTCCTCGGCGTATCGGGCGTATCTTCCGACAGCAGAGACCTCGAGGCGGCTGTCAAGAAAGGCAACGCACGCGCAAAGCTTGCGGTTGAGATACTGGGCTATCAGATTCAGAAGTACATAGGTTCTTATACGGCGGCGATGAACGGACTTGACGCCATCGTATTCACAGCGGGTATCGGTGAAAACAGCGCCGAAACACGCGCCCGCGTATGCCATAATATGGAATATTTCGGTATAAAGATAGATGACGAGGTAAACAGCAAGACAAAAGGCTCTTCCGGCGTGACAGAGCTTTCCACACCCGATTCCAAGGTAAAGGTTTATATGATTCCGACAAATGAGGAACTCATGATAGCAAGAGATACTGAGAGCATAGTAAAGGCTCTTTGATTTGCGCATAATAAAAGCGGCAGGATGTAACTTCTGTCGCTTTTGCGTATGAAAGAGGATTTACTCATACTTTTGTGTGACCAAGAGGATGGTTCAGGGTGCGTAGCCGTATAGAAACATAAAGATGCTTCTTCCTTTTTCTCATCGCGGGATACAAAATATGCCGATTTTTGCGCCCAAAGTGGGGAGCAACTGCCGCATTATGAGAAAATATGGTGAAAAAAGTGGAAAATTGGTAAACTTTTTTCAAAATAATTGAAATAAACCTCTGTACAAAATGGAATTGATATGATATAATTATACTAAATACAATGGGCAAAGGGGCGAATTTTCTGAAAAAGCGTACAGCGTCATTGCTTCTTGCGGTGCTGGCTCTTGCCGTGTGCCTTTCGCTTTTTTCCTCCTGCGGAAAAGAGCAGAGCGCAGACAAGGTTTTCGGCGCGGCAATGGAGAGAGTGCAGAATTTTGATACGGACGGATTTTCGCAGTATTTTTCGGGCTCGGCATATTTTGATGCCGTCATGTCCGACGCGGGCAAAATTTCCGAAAGCGGCAGGGAAGCTCTGAAAGTGCTCTATTCGGGCATCTCATGGCAGATAACCGAAGTGGGAGCATCATCTCTTTCCATTAAGATTGTCTCGTTCGATTTCGACAGGCTTGCGCGATATGTCGAGGATTCGTATGCGCTTGGCACAAGCACCGACAAGGCGGAGATACTCCGGTTACTCGCAACGGACGGCAGACTTTCATCTTACAGCGCGACATATGAGATAAAGGTGAGTTTCGAGGGTGAGGGCGACGGGATAAAAATTCCTTTTGATACGGCGAAAAACAGTGATTTTGTAAACGCGCTCGGTCTTTCACGGATGGTAAGCCTTTTTGCAAAATAAGAAAAGAGTCAATATGGATAGAAAAAGAAATTACCGTAATGAAAGCGAAGCCTCCGGAGAGGATTCCTCTGTCGTAGTCGGCAGAAATCCTGTTCTCGAGCTTCTTTCAAGCGGTGCACAGATAGAAAAAATATATATTCAGCGCGGGGAGCGCGAAGGCTCGGTGAAGAAGATATTCGCCGAGGCAAAGGCTCGAGGCATTCCCGTTTCTGAAGCGGACAGACACAGGCTTGATACTCTCGCCGCGGGAAACGCTCATCAGGGCGTTGCCGCCATCGCGGGAGGAAAAGAATATTCAAGCGTAGAGGATATTGTAGCCGCCGCAAAGGAAAAGGGCGAAAAGCCGCTCATCATCGTTTGCGACGGGGTGGAGGACCCGCATAATCTCGGCGCGATAATACGAAGTGCCGAATGTGCGGGCGCACACGGACTTGTGATAAGCAAGCATCGCAGTGCCGCCATCGGGCAGACTGTGCAGAAATCATCGGCTGGCGCGGTAACCTTCCTGCCGATTGCCAAGGTGAACAATATCGCCTCGGCGATAGACGAGCTGAAAGAGCTGGGCATATGGACTTTTGCCGCTGATATGGACGGTGTCTCCTATCTCACGACGGACTTCAACTGTCCCTGCGCCATCGTCCTCGGAAGCGAGGGAAGCGGCGTTTCCAGACTTGTCCGCGATAAATGTGACTTTACCGTATCGATACCGATGCGTGGAAAGATAAATTCTCTGAATGTTTCCGCCGCCGCCGCCGTTCTTGTTTTCAAAGCGGCGGAATGCAGATAAAGCGGCGTTTCAGATTAAAAAATAAAGTAGACGGAGGTATACTATGGCAAATAGCGTTGATACCGAAAAAAACGGCGATTTCGCAAAGGACCATTCCACGACAGATTTGCTCCGCAGGCTGAATTCTCAGTTTGACGCGGACAAGATCGCCGCGGAAAAACGCAGAGCGGACAGCCTCGCCAAGAGCGACACGGACGCGGAAGAGAAGAGCGACGACTATATTTTCGACGGAACTTCCATGACCGATGAGGAAAAGGCAGAAAGCGACGAGTTCAAGAGTCTTTATGAAAAGTATCTTGGCAAATCCGAGCAGAATGCTACAGCCGATGAGCCTGCAAAGGAAGAGGAAAAAGCATCCGGGAGCGTAGCCGAGAAGAGTGCACAGAGCGGCGCGGAACAGGGTACGGCATCTGATGCGGCACAGCGCGAAAGCAGTCAGAAGCGTTCGCTTTTTGATATGCTCGCTTCACTCATTCCCGATTCCGATAAGGAAAGCAGAAAATCCAAGCAGGCGACAGCCGAGAGCACCGATAAAAAATCGGAAGACGAGCAGAGGCCGCTTCTCACAGAGGTCGAAAACGACCTTGATCTTTCTGTTTTTTCAATCCGCAGTGACGGCGAAATATGGAAAGCACCCGTAAAGGATTCCGAGCCTGCCGAAGAACCTGAAGCAGTCGAAGAACCCGAAGTGGCAGAAGAACCTGAAGCATTCGAAGAATCGGAAACAGCGGAAGAATCCGAAGAATCCGAGAAGCCGGAAACTGCAGACGATACGCCTGTTGGCGGCATCATAAAACTGAAGCTTGACGATGGTGCATCGGAGCTTGATGAGCCGCATGACGCCGAGGACGAGACGGAAGACCGGGAAGAACCTGCGGAAGAGCCTGCACCCGAGGCAGAGGAAATTTCCGAACCCGAGGAAACGCCCGAGGCAGCCGACAGTTACGGCGCAGACGATGAAAACGCCTATACAGAAGAGATAATCGAGCGCTACAACAATACGGAGATGCTCGAGCCTTATCAGCCGAATACCGAGGTAAAGGAAGAACCCGATGACGAAGAAAAAGAGGCTGACGACCCCGACAGGGACACGGAAATAATGATGGCGTTCGGTCTCGACCCGAGAAGATCCGACAAGAAAGAGACGCCGAAGAAGATATTTGACGATTATCCTTTCTCGGCGACTGTGCAGACGACGGTTACCGACATTCCCGTTGTAGACGGAAATGCCGAGATCGGCGGAAATTCAGGCGAAACGGACGAAAGCGCCGAAAAGAAGCCTGCCGTTTCATACGAATACAGGTCTTTTGACCAGACAAAAGAGGTTTTTGACAGATACAAGCAGAAATATTCCATGGCAAAGCTTCGCATAGGCATCGCCGCTTTCTTTGCCGCTGTGCTTTTCATCATCGAGTGCATTCCCGCGATAGGCGAAGCCCTCGGGATGACAGGCTTTATACTGCTTGACTTTGCACTTACATTCCTCTGCGCATTCTTTGCCTTCGACAAGCTTGTTGGCGGCGTGCGCTCGCTCGTAACGAAAAAACCGAACGGAAATGCGTTTATTCCGGTTATGTTCCTTATTTCGTTTGTGACGACGCTTTCCGCACTTTTTGCGGGAGAAGATACGACGCTCCGCTTCTATAATTTCACATTCGCACTATGCGTGCTTTTTGCCGCAATAGCTTCGTATATCGGCATACGCAAGGAGATATATACCTTCAATATAATATCTTCCAAGAAGAAAAAGCTTGTCCTCGCAAGAGCCACAAGAGAGAGCAGCGTGGAAGAGCGCACGAGCTTTGCAAGATACATCGAAGATAATGCCGAAATATACAAGACGCGCGAAGCAAAATTCATAGATGATTTCTTTGCGAGAAGAAAAGAATATCCCAAGGAAAAGAAGATTATCGGCATACTTCTTGCCGCTTCCGCCGTGGTTTCGCTCGTCGTATTTGTGCTTTCGCTTGCTGTCGGAAAGGCAACATTCTTTGAGAGCATGACAAATATGTATTTCACCATGCTTATGTGTGCGCCCGCATCCGTGCTCGTTTCTTATACATACGCGGCATATCTCGCCTCTATCCGTGCTTATTCATACGGTGCGGCAATAGTCGGCGATACTACTCCCGAGGAATATGAAAGGGCGGGAGTGATATCCTTTGGCGACGATGTTGCTTTCCCTGCGGATAAGCTGAGAATAAGAAGCGTCAAGGTTTTTGAGAACAACAGCATAGAGGATGTCATCTATCTTGCATCAAGCGTTTATTCCAAGCTCGGCGGACCGCTCTCCACGGTATTCCGCAAAGCGGCGCTCAACGGCATCATCTCGGATAGCGTAGAGGTTGTTTCCCTTGCCGAAAACGGCGCAGAAGCTACCGTAGACGGATATTCCGTAGTTATCGGTCAGCCTGCATATATGGATAATCAGTGCTACAGCACCACATATGAAGCGGGAGATGAACTCTATGAGGGCGATACAAACAAGCGCATTCTTTATCTCGCAAAGGATAATGCGGTCATAGCAAAATTCTATCTCCAGTATAATGCATCATCCGATTTCATCTATATCGTAAGGCATCTCGCGGAGCAGGGCATCTGCACCGCTGTGACAACGGCAGACCCGGGTCTTGACAGTGCACTCCTCGGCAAAAACAAGCTCAGTCCCAACGCTTATCCGATAAAGATAATCAAGCCGATGATGCCGCAGGATGAAATGGAAAGAGTATCCGCGCGCGATGCGGGAATCGTATCCAACCATGATGCAAAGGGTCTTATCAAGACGCTCATCGCCTGCGAAAAGACGAGAAATATCGGCAAGACAAATCTTGCCATCAAGCTTATTTCCATGCTCGTGGCGACGGCGCTCACAGTGCTGCTCACCGTGACGGGAAATTATGATAAGATGCTTCCTTTCTATCCTGCGCTCTATCAGCTTTTCTGGATGATACCGATGTATCTTGTTTCAAAAATTTATATCTGATAAGTAGCGAAAACACCCGCTTGCGAAAGTAAGCGGGTGTCAGAGTGTAGAAAAAGGTCATTACGCGAAAGCGAAGATGTTCATTTCAGACAAGAAGAAATCAAAAAAAGATAAAGAGGCAAAGAAGCAGGAGGGATGGCGATCTCTCCACTTTCTTTTTGCGAATTTTTGGCTTTTTGTCAATAGTTGGGGTAGAAAAAGTCTGACGAAAATGTAAGAAACCATTGAAAATCATATGGAAGCGT
>CAVESF010000031.1:0-20163 GCA_963618495.1 Acutalibacteraceae bacterium | reverse complement strand
GGGCCTTTAGCTCAGTTGGTTAGAGCAACCGGCTCATAACCGGTTGGTCTGGGGTTCGAGTCCCTAAAGGCCCACCAAATATCGGCGAAGCCTATACGGTTTCGCCTTTATATAGGGGTATAGCTCAGCAGGTAGAGCAGCGGTCTCCAAAACCGCGTGTCGTGAGTTCGATTCTTACTGCCCCTGCCAAAAACCTTCTCGGACGAAGTTCGGGAAGGTTTTTACTTTTGACTAAGCCCCTTTTTTTATGCAAAAAAATTGAAAGAGGGTGATTGCCGACTCACCGACCTATGCCGACTATATTGCAACCCGTCAGAGAGCCGAACGCGTCGGTTCTCATGGACTGTTTTCTTCCGAAGATGAACCGATTAATATCATTAAGCTGAGAAATGAGCTTGGCTCATTGGTAAAAAGGTACACCTTTTTATATACATACCAAAAGTTTTGTATAAATGATTAACGAAAAGATTTTTATGTGATATAATAAAGAAAAGTACAGAAATCGCGGTATTTTCGCCGCATTTCTGCTTGTGAATCGCATGAAAAATCACTATAAAAAGGTGTACTTTCTTACAGGACAGTTTTGCAATATCAATGTTAATATCCGATATGGCAATCCTATGGGTAAACTCAACAGCAAAATATCAATCAGAGAGGGGAACAAAAGGCAATGGAAAAAGAACGAAACGGGATGAACGCGGCAAGCAGAATATCTACGAAGAAAATCGTCCTGACATTTGCGGCAATATTGCTGATAGCGATTACGGTTATCGGCATAATCGTGTTCAGAGGACATTCGGAGCTACTGGAATACCGTAGCAACGCACTGCAGGAGCTGACAGCGCGACGCGGAGAATACGACGAGAGCCGCATAGTGCTTTCCGACACATCGGAGGACAAGGCAAAAGAGCTTGCGGAAAGACTCGGAGCAGGTCTGCGTATCACAAAGGACGGGCGCTTTGCCGTACTGACTCTGCCGGAAGGAACGACATACTCGACGTCTATGCGGCGGATGAAAATCTCGGCGAGCTTTCCGCAATGTCGGCGGACTACCGCGTGAATATCAGCGAGCTTTCCGAGGAAGAAACGGATACGGCGCGCATTCCCGCGCGTCCGCAATATACCGTAACCGATACGGAATACAACCTCCAGACATATCTCGATTATCTCAATCTGAAAAATGTCTGGAACTATACGCGCGGAAGCGGCATAACCGTTGCCGTGATAGATACGGGTATAGATACCGATCACCCCGAATTTGCCGGGCGAATCAGCGAATATTC
Organism: Acutalibacteraceae bacterium; assembly: GCA_963618495.1. Taxonomy (GTDB): domain Bacteria; phylum Bacillota; class Clostridia; order Oscillospirales; family CAG-272; genus Apopatosoma. The sequence goes on along the minus strand of CAVESF010000031.1, from coordinate 18,880 downwards.
GTATAACGCTACAGAGGATAAGATAGTCAAGGATTATACGGCGGCGGACGGAGGCTACGACTGGTCGCTTATCGAGGATGAACAGGGACACGGAACGGCTGTTGCGGGCGTTATCGGCGCGTCTATGAATAACGGCGCCATAGTCGGCGTGGCACCCGAGGTGACGCTTCTCGTGATAAAAGCGGAATGCGATGAAAGCGGCGCTTTCAAGAGAACATCCGACCTTGTTTTCGGACTTTACTATGCTATTGAGCGTGATGTCAATGTCATAAATATGTCATTCGGAACTAACTACAACCCGTTTGCGGCGGCAACGCAGCTTGCCGTGGACAGCGATATAATCTGCGTTGCGGCGGCAGGAAACGAAGCTACGGCATCACTTACATATCCCGCGGCAGACCCGAATGTATTCGGCGTAGGCGCACTCGAAGCCGACGGCTGGAATCTCGCAAGCTACTCAAACTATGGCGAAAATGTCAATTTCGTTGCTCCTGGTACGGTATATACCACAAAAATGGGCGGCGGCTACGGAACTATGGACGGCACATCGTTTGCTTCGCCGATAACCGCGGGTGTGATGGCGCTGTATCTTTCACAGAACTGGTACAGTGAATTTATCACCGTGCGCGAAATACTCTATGCTTCGTGCTATGACATAGGCGATCTCGGATGCGACTGGTACTATGGCTACGGCGCACTCGATGTAAGCGCCTTCATACTTGAGGAGCGCGGCACGATTACCTTCAATATGCTCACGGATGAACTGGAAAATACAAAGCAGACCTTTATCCGCAATCATACATTGCAGGATATTCCCGAGCCCGAGAGACTTTATGCAATCTTTGACGGATGGTATTATGACCCGCAGTGTACGGATGAATATAATCTCTATTCGGATAAATTTGTCTCCGACCTCACGCTTTATGCAAACTGGGTAAACGAGGAGGACGGCATTCCGTATACATACGTGGAGCTTCCGGACGGGACGATAGAAATCCGCTCATATACGGGCCACCGACGTTATTTCACCATACCCGACTATATAGACGGAAAAGTTGTTTCGAGCATCGGCGTCGGCGCTTTTGCGGGCGAAACGAGAATAAGAGAAGTAAATCTGCCGAGATACCTTGTCAGAATACGCGACAATGCATTTTACGGCTGTAATAATCTTCTTAATATAAAGATTCCCGATACGGTGACGGAGATAGGCGTAAAAGCATTCTATGACGATGTCCGCCTTTCATATGTGGCATTCGGAGAGGGCAGTGCGCTTACAAAGATAGAACCATATGCTTTCGGCGGATGCTCGAAGCTGGCAAGATTTGAGCTTCCCGCATCGCTTGCCGATGTAAACGGAACGGCTTTCTTCGGCACAACGTCGATGACGGCATTTACCGTAGCAGGCGGAAGCAAGACCTTTACCGCACGTGACGGCGTACTCATGAATATCCGAGAAGACGCCGTTATATGCTATCCCGCAGGGCTTTACGGAGAGTACAGGGTTCCCGACAGCGTGAGCATGATAGGAGTATGTGCTTTTGCCTGCTCCAAAATAACGCAGATAGACCTGAACAAAACGAAATATATCGGCGATTCGTCATTTATGTATTCTTCTCTTGAATCGCTTGTAATTCCGGACGGTGTAAAGAGCCTCGGTAATTCCGCCTTTGCAAGCAGCTTCCGCCTGAGAGCAGTTAAGCTTGGCGCGGGACTTACGGATATTTCGGGTTCTGCATTCTTATATTGTTCCGCTCTGCCGGAAATAGAAATACCCGCGAATATAGTCGGCATCGGCGGCATGGCATTTGCCGGAACAGGCTCTATGACAAAGGTGACGTTTGCCGAGGGCGGCAGCCTTTCGACAATAGGCGGTTCTGCCTTTTTCGGAAGCGGACTTGTTTCCGTCGAAATTCCCGCGTCGGTCACTTCCGTGGAAACAGAAGCTTTTTCAAAGTGCAGCGCGCTTTCCACCGTTACTTTTGCGGAGGGAAGCAAGCTTACAAGGATTGAAGAATCTACCTTTGCGAGAGACGCAAGGCTTTCGGCAATTACTCTGCCGGAGAGCATTGTATATATAGGAAGAGAGGCATTTGTAAAAAATGTAAGTCTTACGGAAATTACGCTTCCGGGCGGACTTGTATACCTCGGAGATTTCGCCTTCAACGAAACGGGGCTTGTGACGGTGACCATACCGAAGAATGTGGAAGCCTTTGGCATTGGTGCGTTTGCTTCATGCCACAGCCTTACGGATATAAAGGTAGATGCGGAAAACGCAAAGTACATTGATATAGACGGCGTGGTCTACGACAGAGCGATGACGACGCTCATAGAATATCCCGCGGGCAATGCGAGAACATATTACACTGTGTCAGACGGCATCGTGACGATAGGACAGTATGCTTTCTGCGGCTCGTGGAATCTGCAGAGAGTCATGCTTTCGCAGACAGTCGAGACTGTTGACGAATATGCTTTTTACGATTGCAGAAGCGTGACATCATATACACTTTCCGATGTTCTGACATATATAAAGAGATACGCATTTGCTATGAACTTGTCTCTGTGGAGCATGGCTATGCCGGACAGTCTCATGCAGATAAGCAATTACGCATTTGCGGAAGACTGGTCGCTGTATTCCGTTACGTTTACGGAAAACAGCAAACTGCCGCGTATCAGCTTCGGCGCTTTTGCTTACTGCGGACTGCAGTCATTCCGAGTTCCCGCAAGCGTTTCGACGATGGCGCAGAGAGCATTTATGGGTTGCTCGAAGCTGACTTCATTTACCTTTGCTGCCGGCAGCAGGCTTACGAGCATCTCGGCATATATGTTTGACGGATGTATCAATCTTCGCACAGTGACATTCGAAAGCGGCAGTGCGCTCACAAGCATACAGGCGCACGGATTTGAGGGAATGAGAAATCTGACAACCGTCGATTTCGGCGACGCAAAGCTTACGAATATAGACAACTTTGCTTTCCGTTTCTGCGAAAGCCTGACAAGCTTCACCGTTCCCGACGGCGTTACTTTCCTCGGAGGATATGCTTTCTACTACTGCACAGCTCTCGAGAGCGTGACAGTGCCTGCAAGTATGGACTTCATCGGCAGATTTGCATTCCTCGGCACGAACAAGCTGAATGTATATTTTGCCGCGGAAACACTACCGGCAAATCTTGCGGAGGACTGGGATCATGGCACCGCTGGATATTATCTCGGCGTCACGGATGTGGTGACCGACGGCGACTGGAAATACGCAAAACTGACCGACGGCGGCATAGCTGTTCTCGGCTACTTCGGCACAGATATAAATATCGATCTTACAGCACTTGATTTCGGCGGAAATATAGTGAATATAGGCGGCGGCGCATTTGAATACGGTACTGTCGAGAGCATACTCCTGCCGGAAACTCTGACTGCAATTCAGGCGAGAGCTTTTTATCATTCCGCACTGAAGAGCATAAGTGTCCCCGCAGGTACGGAATTTATCGGCAGAGAGGCATTTGCCGACACACCGATAGAAACATTGACATTTGCCACAGGAACAAAGCTTGCCGTTATCGAGCGTTCGGCTTTTGAAAATACAAAATACCTCGATTCGGTTATCATTCCCGCATCAATTAAGCAGCTGGGACGCGCGGTATTCAAAAACAGCGGCATCACAGCACTTACATTTGCGGACGGCTTTGCTCTCACCGAAATTCCCGAGGAGGCATTTGCCTATACCGCAATAACATCAGTAAAGATACCCGACAGCGTTACGCTTATCAACCACGGAGCATTCCGCAATACGGCAGACCTTGAGACGGTGATTTTCGGCGCGGGAGAAAATCCGACGCTGGGAAGCAATGCTTTCTACAGCTCCGGACTGAAAACGCTTGAAATTCCCGCAAACATGACATATGTCGGCGAATATGCTTTCGTCGGACTCGGCGAGCTCGGAGAATTCAAAGTAGCCGAAAGCAATCAGTATTATAAGGCGGTCGACGGTCTGCTCGTCAGCAAAAACGGCAGGAAACTCATTGCCGCGCCTGCGGGACGCGAGGGAAGCCTTACACTTCCCGTGGAAATCGAGGTCATAGGTTTCGGCGCATTTGAAAGCTCGAAACTTTCACAAATACTGTTCATTGACAATGCAAATATACTTTCGTTCGGATATCGCGCATTCTTCGGAATGAAGAATATCCGCGAGATATCGATACCTGCAAGCGTTGTCGCAATCGACTATTATGCTTTTGCAAACTGCACGGCGCTTGAGAAGGTGACATTTGCAGAGGAAAATCTGCTTCGCGGCGTTTACGAGGGCGCATTCTACGGATGCAAGAGCCTGTGCGAGATATCACTGCCGGACAGCGTGGTGGAAATTTCGGATTTTGCATTTTACGGTTGCCGCCGCCTGACAGCTCTGCCCGTTTCGGATACAGGCGCGCTCAAGGGCATATACAGCTACGGCATGGCATATACAGGGCTTACCGAGCTCACACTGCCGGAAACGGTAGTGGATCTTGACAGTTATGCATTCAAGGGCGTAAGGCTGAAAACCGTCACTATTCCCGACGCAAATGCAAAGCAACTCATCATCGGCATAGGCGCATTCGAGGATTGCAACGAGCTGGAGGAGATAACACTGCCTTTCATCGGCGCGGAATTTGAGGGCGACGATCTGACTTGGCTTGGCTATATCTTCGGTGCGGGCAGCTATGAAGCCAACAGCACATATGTGCCGGAGAGCCTGAAAAAAGTGACCATTTCGGAGGGAATAACCTCAATCGGTGCGTATGCATTCTATCATCTTGCCTCAATAGAAGAAATCTCCGTGCCGCACAGCGTGACGACGATATATTGGGGCGCATTTGCAGATACTACCGCGAGATATGAGCTGACTAACACGATAACGACGGTGTCAGGGATAGGCTTGGATGGTACGATACGCTATGAAGCTACTTCTGGAGTCTTGGGACTCGGAATAGTCGGGCATCTTGAACTTTCGGATAAGATAACGGCTGTATCTTTGTCGTGTGATGGTCTCACAAGCATTACGATACCTGATAGTATAACAAGCATAGGAAATTGGGGGTTCGGCAATTGCAGAAGCCTAACGAGCATCACGATACCTGACAGTGTGACAAGCATAGACAATCAAGCGTTCTACGGTTGCAGTAGCCTATATGTTATCTACAATAACAGCAATTTAAACTTTGAATTTGGAAGTTCGGACAATGGCTATATTGCCGAATACGCCAAGCTTATCGTTGACAAAAACGGAAACAAGAGGTACAAGGACGAAGGCTCCGGCTTTGAATATATTGATACCGCTGATGGTTTCCTTTTTACAAAGGAAAACGGCGAGTATACGCTGATCGCATATTTGGGCAATGAAAATACAGTGACATTACCGAAGGATATCAACGGAAACAGCTACACTATTTACGAGATGAGCGGCGTTCGTAATGTAATTATTCACGACGGTGTAACAAGTATAGGCGGAAATGCGTTCGCCGGTTGCAGAAGCCTCACGAGCATCACAATACCTGACAGTGTGACGAGCATAGGCGGCGGAGCGTTCGACAATTGTAGTAACCTTATGAGCATAATGATACCGGATAGCGTAACGAGCATAGGCAATAGTGCGTTTTGGGCTTGCAGTAGCCTCACGAGTGTCACAATGGGCAGTAGCGTAAAGAGCATAGGCAGTAATGCATTCTCTCATTGCACGAGTCTTACGAGCATAACAATACCGAATAGCGTGACGAGCATAGGCAATAGTGCGTTCTCCGGCTGCAGCAGTCTCACAAGCATAACAATACCGAACAGTGTAACGAGCATAGGCAGTAATGCATTCTCTCATTGCACGAGTCTTACGAGCATAACAATACCGAATAGCGTGACGAGCATAGATTATTGGGCATTTACGTGGTGTATAAACCTTACGAGCATTACAATACCGGATAGCGTGACGAGCATAGGCTATAATGCGTTCCTTTACACAGCATACTATGACAATCCCAACAATTGGGAAAACGGCGCATTACACATAGGCAATCACCTTATAAAGCTCTCCGAAGATGCAACAGAATATATTTCTCGCGGTGGCGCAATTGCAGATGATGCTTTTGATGGTTGCTATAAACTCAAAAAACTGACTATCGGAGGCAATCATTATGAAATACTTTCTTCGCTTACCAACCTTGAAACGCTTGTTATAACCGAAATGCCAACGCATGGAATTGTCAATTATTTCGGTTGGAATTCGTCAAGCCTTCCCATCACGTTGAAAAATATCGTCCTCACTGACGGCGTGCGTATGCGTTCCGATGCATTTAACGGCATCACCGGCGTTACCATATATGTCGCGGCAAATGAAAAAGATGTGCGCTGGGACGAAAACTTCCCCGGTTGGAACAACGGTAACAAGGTTGTTTACGGCGACAAGTGGATAACCGCAGATTTCTATGACGAAAGCGGAAATGTTCTCAGCAGTGACATACTTCTGACATCTCAGATTGTTCGCCAGCCGTATGTTGCCTCCACGATGGATGATACATATTATTATGAGTTCCTCGGTTGGGATATCGATGGCGACGGAGTTGACGATGTTGTTCCTGCTACATCAAGCAGTAATATTTCTGCACGCGCAGTTTTCAGCAAGGAACATAAGTGCGCGGCGACCGGCCATACATATGGTGCTTGGAGCAGTGATGCGACGAATCATTGGCTCGAGTGTTCTGTATGCCACAGCAAGAAAGACATAACAGCTCACATCTTCGATAATGCTTGTGATACAACCTGCGATACTTGCGGTTATACAAGAAGCATAACCCACAGCTACGAGCAGAAACATGACGAGAACAGTCACTGGGATGAGTGCACAGTCTGTGGAGATAAACAGAATGTCACAGCTCACACCAACACCAAGAACAAGCACGTTTGCGACACATGCGGAAGAAAACTTTCCGACCACGAGGGCGGCACAGCCACATGTTCTGAGAAAGCAACCTGCACAATCTGCGGTGAGAAATACGGCGATCTTGCAGAGCACAGCTTCGGCGAATTGAAAACTGATGCCGATGGCAAACGCACAAAGGTATGTTCTGCCTGCGGCAAAGTAGCCAACTTCATGTATGGCGACCTTAACTATGACGGCAAGGTAAATACCATCGACCTGATGATGCTTCGCAGATATCTTGCGAGATACAGCAGCGAAATAGACATTTCTGTTGCCGATTTCAACGGTGACGGCAAGGTCAATACGATTGACCTTATGCTCCTGCGCAGATTCCTTGCAGGATATGATTCTGTCCTCGGGAAATGACAATATAATTTTAAATCCCCACCGTCTGCGGATTTCCGCAGACGGTGGGGATTTTTTGGTATAAATATGCGAAGCATGTGCCTTGGCGTCGCCGAGACGGTAGTCAACGCTTTCCTTTTTTGCCCTTTAATGTTCTTTTCGGACAAGCGAAAAGAACATTAAAGGAAAAGTATTTTTATTTCTTTGCGCGAAAGAATAATGAAAAATCGCCTTTCCGTTCATCTCGCGCAGAAAGCGAGCGCCTTTTCCGCGCAGTCGGCGGCATTTGAGGTATACGCGTCTGCGCCTATCTCACGGCAGAAAGAATCCGTTATCGGTGCGCCGCCTATCATTATCTTCACATTATCGCGTATGCCTGCCTTTTTGCAGAGGGCGACGGTTTTCCTCATTTCTTTCACGCCGGAGGAGAGCAGAGAAGAACAGCATATCACCTGCGCATGGCTTTCCTTTGCTGCGCGGACAAAATCCTCTGCAGGCACATCTATTCCGAGGTCGATGACGCGCAGTCCCTTGCCCTCGAGCATTATTTTCACCAGTTCTTTGCCGATATCGTGAAAATCGCCCTTTACCGTTCCGAGTACAACCGTGCCGAGCGTGGGAATATCACCTGCGGGGAAATACGGACGCAGAGCGTCCATGCCCGCTTTCATCGCGCGGGAGACAAGCAGTACCTCGGGAACGAATATTTCGTTTTTTCTGAATTTTTCGCCGACCGTATTCATGCCCGAGAGCAACCCTTTTACAAGAATATCCTCGGGCGGATATTCTGCGGCGGCGCGGCGCACAAGCGTGGTTACCGCTTCGCCGTCGGCGCGTTGCAGCTTTTGCGAAATTTCATCGAAAATCGACATTTGCGCACTCCTTTTCTCCGTTTGCTTCACGGAAGCTTTTTGGCGTCATACCTGTATTTTTACGGAAAATCTTATTGAAATAGCTTTGGTCTGAAAAGCCCACAAGCTCCGATATCTCCGCTATGCTGAAATCGCCCGAGAGGAGCAGAAGCTTGCTTTTTTCTATGCGGATATCGGAGAGGAAAGCATTGAACGAGGTGTGCATTTCATCCTTGAATATGCGGCTGAGATGCGATGCGGAAAGCGAAGCCGCCTCTGCCGTATCCTCGAGCGTTATTTTATGCATATAATTGCCGCGAATGAAGGAAACTACCTTTGATATGACGGCGGAATGCTTGGTTTCGAATATGCCGAGTACTTCTCCCGAGAAATCGCCGAGCATTTTTGTAAGCGAAAGGCAGATATCGTCTATTGATTCGAGGCGGAAAAAATCAAAAATATATTTCCGGTTCATGCGGCGCAGCAGGCTCTCGTCCGCACCGCCGTCAAGTGCCGCGCGGGACATGAGTACCGTCAGCTCAAGGGCTCGCAGCTTTATGGAATCGGTATCGTATGCGCAGGAGAAGAATATACAGCCGAGTATCTCATTGAGCAGGCGGCGCGCCGTATCGCCGTCGCCCGTGCGTATCGCCCGCAGGAGCAGTTTTTCCTTTTCATAGGGATAACCGACAGGCGAATCTGTTCCTGCGTCCATGCGGTTTTTTATATTGCCGAGATACCGACCTATCCCGTCTTCGCGGGTATATTTTATATTTTCGGCAGATTTTTTCATACGCGGATTATCCTGACGGGGATTCCTTCTTTTATCGCGTATGTGACGGTATACGCCGTGCCCTTGGAGCGGCAGTCCCAGAAGGCTATCACATACTGCACGCCGCGCACTATTTCCTCATCGCGCATGAGCGGCGCTCTCTTGCCGTGCCGCACATAATCCGGCTCGAGCACTGTCATTTTCAGATGGTAACGCCCGGCATATTCCTCGGCAAGCTTATCCGCTCCGAGCGCTCCGCCGCTGACAAGCTCAGTGCAGTTGACGGGGATATATCTCTCGAGAAAAGCTATTGCCATATCGTGAATCTTATCGTATTCTATGCTACGTGAACCGACGACGGCTATCTTCAAGGCAAAGCCTCCTTTTTTCGTTTTATTTTATATAAGTATACCAAAAACAAAGATGATTTTCAACGCTTTTGTAAAAATAAATGGATAGATGCAAAAAAATTGTTACACATAAAAAAGCGGCGTCGTCGCAAATTAAATACAGCACAGAGATGTGCGAAAATAAAGGCAGAAATAAGGAAAAGCAAACCATGGCAAAAACAAAAGGCAGAAAGGCAAATTCGTTTTTTGCGCTTGCGCTGACAATATTATTTTTTCTTATGACGGGAACTTTTATAAATGAAAATCAAGGAAGCCTGCGTGCGTCTTCGGAGACGCCCGCGGCAAAAGCGGGCGATATGCTGATAGCGGGCGGAATTCCCTTCGGCGTGAAGCTCCATACGGACGGTGTGCTCGTGGTCAATGTATGCGATGTACGGTGCGGCACGGCAGGCAAACGCCCCGCGATGGACGCCGGACTCAAAAAAGGCGATATGATAATATCGGTAAACGGAGAAAAGATCCAGTCCGGCGCACAGGTATGCAGGATATGCGAGGAGAGCGGCGGAGAGCCGCTTAAAATAACCGTGATGCGTGCGGGCAAAACAAAGACGCTTACGGTTACGCCAGAGAAAAATTCCGAGGGTGAATACAAGCTCGGTATGTGGATAAAGGACAGTGCCTCCGGCATAGGCACGGTGACTTTCATCGACCCGAAAACGCTGATGTTCGGCGGGCTTGGGCACGGCATATGCGAAGCCTCATCGGGCGAGCTTCTTCCGATATCATACGGCTCCGTCGAAAATGTCGTTCTCTCGGGTATCAATACAGGCAAAGCGGGAGTACCCGGCGAGCTGAAAGGATATTTCACGGGAGACAAGACGGGCAAACTGATAAAAAACACCCCAAGCGGCGTATACGGCGCTTTCGGTGCGATGCCGCGGGAGGTAAAGGATTCGCTTTATCCTGTCGGTTCCAAAACCGATATCCACGAGGGCAAGGCATATATCCTCTGCACTGTGGACGACGGCGGCAGAAAAACCTATGAGATAGAGATATCGGCGATAAATCAGGGCGTGCAGAGCAAGAATTTTACCGTCACCGTGACGGATGAGGCACTCATCTCGGCAACTGGCGGCATAGTTCAGGGAATGAGCGGAAGTCCCATAATACAGGACGGCAAGATCATCGGTGCCGTGACTCATGTGCTGATAGGCGACCCGAAATCGGGATACGGCATTTTCATTGAAAATATGCTTGCCGAGCTTTACGGCGCGGCGGGCATGGCGGCATAAGGAAAAACGGCATAAGCCGGAATTTCATCGCGTAAAGAAGCAAAAAGAAACAAAAGTCAATATTTCTCCCGTCGGTGCGTGTCGATACGGTAAAAAGCGTGAAAAGGTTACAGAAAGCGCCCTACCGTTATCGACCCGCGCCGCGGCATTTTTATGATAAACTGTGTGCAGACGAAAATGCCGGAAAGAGGGCGTTTTCGCGGCAAAAAAGCATCAGGCTTGTCTTTAAAGCGAGAAAGGATGGTAAAAATGACAAACAGCAGGCATATGTCGGATATTTACGGGAGGAGCAGAGCGCGTGGCTTGCGCTTCGGGAGAGGCGCATGGCGCGGTTTTTGCGGTGCGCTCGGTGTGATATTATATATCGCGGCGGGATTTTTCTTTTGCGGAGCGGAGCTTCCGTTCGGCGCAAAAGTGCTCGGCATAGCGATGGTATGCGGCGTTTCGCGCGGTGCGCTCGGCGTTACTCTCGGAATATGTGTGCGGGCTTTTACGGAGCATTTCTATCTTGAAGAGAACGCAATGCTCATCTCCGCTATTTCATGCATCGCGGCGTGTGCCGTAAGATACGCTTTCAGCTTTGCCGTGCGCACCGCTGACGACATCAGAAGAAACGGCAAAGCGGCGGTGCTTTGCGATTCCGTATCGGCGCGGCTTCTGCTTTCCGCCGTGGTTGCGCTCGGCGGCGGTATCGCTTCACTGATATACGGCGGAAGCACATTTGACGGATACGATTTTCTTTCGCTCTTCTTTTCGGCAGTGTCGGCGGTGGTATTCACTTTGCTTTTCAGCCTTGTTTTCGAGAAGGATTACAGATTCACATCGCTCTATGATACAGGAACGGCGGCACTGCTTTTTGCGATAGTGCTTTCGCTTCGCGATATACATATATTCGGGCTTTCCGTTTCGCTTATTGTCGGCTTTGCCGGAGCGCTCTATATCGGATATTTCGGGCAGGCGGCGAGAGGCTGCGTTACGGGACTGCTGATAGGCATCGCCTGCGGCGGGATATACATTCCGCTTTTTGCCGTGGCGGGGCTTGCCGCGGGAATATTCTTCTCCGCAAGCGTGCTTGCGGGCATTGCCGTGCCGCTCGGAGTTTTCGTTTCGGGTGCGCTCATCGGCGGAAAAACGGATATTTCTTCATTTATATTTGAAATACTTATTGGCGCGGTTCTCATCGGAGTTCCCGCCGCCATAGGCGCACTGCCGGATATCTGCCTCTATAAAAAAGATGGCGAACGGCTCAACTGCCGCGATATAATAGCGCAGAAGAGGGAAGCGGACAATACGAAGCGCATAGAGGGCATCTCGGAAACGATGGGTTCGCTCTCCGGAGTTCTGCGCGACCTCTCTGACAAGCTCCGTGTACCCGACAGAGCCGCTGTCGAAAAAATGTGCCGCGATATATGGAAAAGTCACTGCTCCATGTGCGACGGCGGATGCTCGCCGCTCGGGCTTTGCGGCGGCGACGGCACATTTTTCGAGAAATTCACGGCGAAGCTGATGAGCGGTGGCAGAATGACGCCCGAGAAAATAGAGGGGCTTGCCGTGAGCGGCTGCAAGCGGCTCGGATATATTCTTGAGGATATAAACGCCTGCGCCGCCAAGATGATAGGCGCGGCTCTGACAAACGACAAAACGGGGCTTTTTGCCTTCGATTACGATATGGCGGCGCGCATACTTGCCGATACGGCGGCTTATTCCGAGGGAATCTGCGTGCCGGACAGAGTGCTGACGGAAAAGCTCCGCCGCGCTTTCCTCTCGGCGGGACTCGCGCCTGAGAATGTTGTCGTCTGCGGCACGAGAAAGAAATACATCGTCGCATGCGGCGGCGAGCTTTCGCGCACGTCAGTCGGCGTTGAAGATATCCATGCCATCTGCGAGCGGATATGCGGCGGCAGATTTTCCGCGCCGGAATTTATCATAGAAAACGGGGAAACGGCGATGACGCTCTCATCGCTCCCGCTTTTTGAGGTGGAATACGCGGGCAGGCAGATAACGAAAGAAAACGAGGACTACTGCGGCGACAGCGTTTCCTTTGCCGAGAGCGACGAGGGATATTCCTATTGTTTCATCTGCGACGGCATGGGAAGCGGCAGAGAAGCGGCGCTGACGGCGAGAATATGCCGCATTTTCCTCGAAAAAATGCTTGCCTGCGGAAATAAAAAATCCACGACGCTTGAAATGCTGAATATGATAATCGCGGGCAAGGGCATAGAATGTTTCGCTACGGTCGACCTGCTGGAGGTAGACCTCATGCTCGGCACGGCATCGTTTATCAAGAGCGGCGCGACGCCCTCGTATGTGATACGCGGCGAAAGCCTCTTCAAGATAGCAAGCTCCACGGCACCTATCGGGATAATGCCGCGGCTTGTGGCGGAGATGACGGAATTTGACCTGCGCGACGGTGATATCATAGTTCTCTCATCCGACGGCATCGCGGCAAACGACACGCCCGACGGCGACGGAGGACTCTGGCTCTCGGAGCTTCTCGGGAGCGCGGACAAGAGTGACCTCGATGCGCTTGCCGGAAAGATAGCCGAGGGTGCGAAGCTTCACGAGAGGAGAAGCGACGATATGACGGTCGAGCTTGCCCGCGTGAAAAGCATCGCGAAAAGCGCCGCAAAGGCACCCGACGAACCTGTTCGCACAGTCGCATAGAAAACAGAGGATTTCGGAGATTTTCGGAGAATTTCGCAAGAAAAGCAAGATTTACCGAGCTTATCTGCGGCTTTTTTCGGTCTAATCGCGGATAATTACGGTTAATTCCGATTTTTTTCAACTTTTTTTAATAAAACCTATTGCATTTTTGAGGCATATCTGCTATAATGCACTCGTGAATCATGAGAAGGTACGAAAATGAGGCTTTTGCCATGCCGGAAAGCGCTTTCCACTCGGGCGGCGGCATCGGCAAAAACCTCCCGCACCTACTCGCGTTCAAAATATTTTTTGATATTGTTCACGGCGCTTTTTTTGCACGGAAAATCTCTTTTTTTCGTGCTTTTTTTGAAGCTTGGCGGCGAAAACTGTCGGTTGTATGCGGAATTTGTTTTCCCGTCCTGTGCGTAGGCGGACCTTGTCGGTGGGCGCACGAAAATTTATTAAAAAGGTGAAAGTGAAAGAAGAAATGGACGAAACAAAGGTTATTATCAGCTTAAAGAACATTTCAAAAAGCTTCGACGACGAACAGGTACTGAAAAGTATTGACCTCGATATCCACGATAAGGAGTTTGTGACTCTGCTCGGTCCCTCAGGCTGCGGAAAGACGACGACACTGCGAATCATCGGAGGTTTTGAATCTCCCGATGTGGGCGATGTCATCTTCATGGATAAAAAGGTGAACGAAGTGCCGCCGTATAAACGGTCGGTAAATACGGTTTTTCAGAAATATGCGCTTTTTCCGCATCTCGATGTTTTCGAGAATATTGCTTTCGGTCTGCGCGTCGGGAAAGTAAAGGAAAAGGAAATAGTCGAGCGTGTTGAGGATATGCTCGCCCTCGTCAATCTGCGCGGATTTGAACGCCGCAAGGTGGCTACGCTTTCGGGCGGTCAGCAGCAGAGAGTGGCGATAGCCCGCGCGCTCATAAACAATCCCCGCGTGCTTCTGCTCGACGAGCCGCTTGCCGCGCTTGATTTGAAACTGCGCAAGGATATGCAGAACGAGCTTAAAAACATTCAGAAGCAGACGGGTATCACATTTATCTATGTGACCCATGACCAGGAGGAGGCTCTCTCCATGTCGGATACCATAGTTGTCATGGCAAACGGCGAGATACAGCAGATAGGCACGCCCACGGATATCTACAACGAACCCGTGAACGCTTTCGTTGCGGATTTCATCGGCGAATCCAACATTCTGGACGGCACAATGCCCGCCGACTACCTTGCGAAATTTGCCGGTCACGAATTCAAATGCCTTGACGCGGGCTTTGAAAAGAATGAGAGCGTTGATATAGTTGTCCGCCCCGAGGATGTAGATATAGTGGAGCCCGAAAAGGGAATGCTCCGCGGAACGGTGACATCCGTCACATTCAAGGGCGTGCACTATGAGATAATCGTCGATATCGGCGGCTTCAAGTGGATGATACAGACGACAGATTACTGCGCTCCCGATTCCACGATAGGTCTCTTTATAGAACCCGACGCTATACATGTAATGAAGAAATCCGAATATTCCGATATGTTCGGCGACTATTCCTCTTTCAGCGAGGAATTTGACGAGCTTTCCGTCGTCGATGACGAGGAAGAGGACGAGGAGGCGGGAGAGGAATGAAAAAGCGTTCTTTTCTCGAGGGCTTTGCCGCAGTGCCTCATATAGTATGGGTGCTTCTTTTTGTGGCGGCCCCGCTTATATTCGTCGTGTACTTCGCCTTTACGGATAACGGCGGCAGCTTTACTTTTGACAATATAACGATGCTCTCCGATTATGCGCATATATTTCTGCTCTCGGTCTGCTTTGCGCTGATAGCGACGGCGATATGCCTTATCATAGGTTATCCGCTCGCTTTCGTCATCTCCCAGCTCTCGCCGACAAAGCAGAAAATAATGGTGGTGCTTCTCATGCTCCCCATGTGGATAAGCCTGCTGATACGCACATATTCGCTCATGGCTCTGCTCGACAACGGCGGACTTCTCAATTCGCTCTTTGAAAGCCTCGGGCTTCCGAAGGCGAAAATAGTCGGCACATCGGGCGCGGTTATTCTCGGCATGGTATATGATTTCCTGCCGTATATGGTGCTCCCGATATACACGGGCATCTCCAAGCTCGACCCACGCTATATGGAGGCGGCGCGCGACCTCGGTTGCAGTAACGTGAAAGCGCTTTTCCGCGTCACTCTGCCGCTTTCTCTCCCGGGCGTTATCTCGGGAATAACGATGGTTTTCGTTCCCTCCATCAGCACCTTCTATATTTCGCAAAAGCTCGGCGGAGGTTCGTTTGACCTCATCGGCGATACGATAGAGCGCCAGTTCCAGAATGTGAACACATATCATATAGGCGCGGCGATATCGCTCGTAATGATGATACTTATTCTTATATCGGTAGCCGTGATGAACCGCTTTACCGACGGAGACGAAGGAGGTATTATCGTATGAAAACACTCTCGAAAATCTATATGTGGCTGATTTTCGCGCTGCTTTACGCACCGATAATCGTGCTTGTCATATTTTCTTTCAACAGAGCAGGCTCACTCAACCATTTTTCAACATTCTCGCTCTATTGGTATAAGGAGCTTTTCCGCGACGCTCAGGCGCTGAAAGCGCTCAAAAATTCGCTTATCCTCGCCGTTTCTTCCTCTCTGCTTGCCACGGTGATAGGCACTTTCGCCGCGCTCGGCATAGACAGGATGAAGTCAAGGTTCGTGAAAACGGCTATTTCCTCGGTGACCAATATCCCGATGATGAATCCCGATATCGTAACGGGCGTTTCCATGATGCTTCTCTTTGTAGCCGCGTCGGGAATGGCTTTCCTGCCGATAAAATTCGGTCTCATGACCATGCTTATCGCGCATACGACCTTTAACCTGCCGTATGTTATCCTCTCCGTGCTTCCGCGCTTCCGCAGTATGGACAGGCATCTCACGGAGGCGGCGCTTGATCTTGGCTGTACACCGACAAAAACCTTTTTCAAGGTGGAGCTCCCTCTGATAATGCCGGGTGTTATCTCGGGTCTCATGCTCGGCTTCACGCTTTCGCTTGACGACTTCGTAATAAGCCATTTCGTAAGCTCACCGGATTTTCAGACCCTGCCTCTCTATGTCTACAACCAGACGGCGCACGAGGTCAAATACAGTATGTACGCGCTCTGCGCACTGATGGTATTTGTTATACTCGGGCTTCTGCTCGCGGTCAACTTCGCCGGCTCGCGCGGTGAAAAATTCAAACGCGCAAAGACAAAGGGAGGTGTTGCAGCATGAAAAGAATTCTTTCTCTCGTTCTTTGCTTTGCGTTTCTCCCGGCGCTCATTTTTTCGATTGCTTCCTGCGGCAAATCGGATGGCGCGGATACGGACGCTCCCGCAAAGGGAAGCACCACGCTCTATGTTTACAACTGGGGCGAATATATTTCCGACGGTTCCGAGGGCTCGCTCGATACTAATAAGGAATTTGAAAAATACTGCCGCGAGGTGCTTGGCAAGAACGTAACTGTGAATTATTCGCTTTATTCCAGCAATGAGGACCTCTATGCCAAGCTTTCCAGCGGCGCTGTCAGCTATGATGTTATAATCCCCTCGGATTATATGATAGCGCGCCTTGCCGCGGAGGGACTGCTGAAAGAACTGAATCCAAAGGACAAGATAGAAAACTATAAGTATATAGACGAGAAATTCAGAGGGCTTTATTATGACCCGGATGAAAAGTGGTCTGTGCCGTATACCTACGGCACCGTCGGCATCATCTATAATACGGGTATTGTCCGCGAGGATGATGAGAATATCGGCAGCTGGTCGCTCATGTGGGACGAGGAATATACAGGCAATATCCTCCAGTTCAATAACCCGCGCGACGCCTTTGGAACAGCGCAGTATTATCAGAAAACAAGCGTAAATTCCGATGACCTCGCAACATGGGACAGTGCGCTCGCACTGCTGAAAAAGCAGAAAAGCGTTGTTCAGGGCTATGTAATGGACGAGGTTTTCAATAAGATGAAGGGCGGAAGCGCGGCTATCGCTCCTTATTATGCGGGCGACTATTTCACGATGTACGCCGATAATGAGGATCTCGCTTTCTACTATCCCGAGGAGGGCACGAATGTTTTCGTCGATGCCATGTGCATCCCCGCAAGCACGAAAAATTACGACCTCGCGCTCGAATATATCAATTTTATGCTATCAAAGGAGATTGCCATAGCAAATGCGGAATATATTTGCTATGCAAGTCCCAATTCGCTTGTCTATGATGATGAGGAATATATCGAATATATGACAGAGGAGATACATCCGGATGCGATATCCGTCCTCTATGATTTCGATATGAGCAATATGGAATTTTTCTATGACCTTCCAGACGCCACGCGCGACCATATGAACAGCCTCTGGGAAGAACTGAAAATAGAGAGCGAAATCGGCGCGGCTGTTTATATAATCTGCCTGATTATCGTGATTTTCCTTGTTGCTTTGCTCGTTTCCCGCATAATAATAAACAGAAGAAGACGTTTCTTCTTCGAAAAATATTCTAAAAGATAAAGGGGATATGATTTATGAACAACGGTTTTCGCCGCTCAATGACAGTTAAAATCTTTTACGGACTTGTTCTCCTTGCCGTAGGCATTGCTTTCGCGGGCAGTGCGCTCGATTTGTGGAGCTTTGACATCTTTTTCAAGGGCTGGTGGTGCGTTCTTCTGATGGTGCTTTCCGTTGCGGGAATATGCTCGCACGGCTTCAGCGAATGGGATATTTTCGTATTTGTCATAGGCGCGGTGCTCTTTGTCAAATACCGCTTTGAAAATATCGGGAAATACATCACATGGAAGCTTTTCTTTGCCGTTCTGATAATATATATTGCCCTGCGCATCATCTTTTCCGCAGTTGTACGCAGACCGAAATTTTCCGTCAGTCACAGCGAGAGCGGGCAGACGTATGACGGCGTTTCGACGGAAAAACTGACTTTCGGCTCTAAAAGTATAAACTACGATGGCAAAAATGTGAAAGGCGGAAGCTTTTCCGTCAGCTTTGGCGAGCTTATCATAGATATGCGCGGCGCTACTGTTTCGGACGGCGTGGTGATAAATGTAAGCTCTTCCTTTGCCAGAGCTGTTGTACGCACGCCTGCCGATGCTACAGTCATTGTGAAAAGCGACGTTGCTTTCGGCGAGGTGAAGAACAGCGTTGCCGACAGAAAGGGAGACCACAGCATTACGATAAATGCAGGGGCTTCATTCGGCGCAGTGGAGATATATTGAGGCAATGATGCTGAAAAAGTGCAGAACAAAAAACTGAAAGGGTAAATATTTTTATCGGATAAAGACATTTACGAAAGCTTAAATTTTTCGGCAATATCGGTTTAAAGGAACGCAGGAAATCCGCGCGCGGATTTCCTGCGTTTTTGCGTGCATAAAAAAGCTTTTTCCGTCCATAATTAAAGTTTTCGCCCGCCTTTTTCAAAAGGCGGTGTCGTCCACTGACAGTGGTGGTCGCGCTCCGGCAGAGCGCGAAATTACTCTGTCTCGGCGACGCCGAAGAAAGCCATAAAAACACAGATAAAACAAAAGTATGGCAAAAGTCAATAGTAAATTTTACATTTTTGAAAGTTTGTGAAAGATGCATAAATTTGAATACGGCAATAATTTGTTGATTTTGTACAAATCCGCTCGCCGCTCGGGCAAGACGCGCT
>CAVESF010000030.1:0-21486 GCA_963618495.1 Acutalibacteraceae bacterium | reverse complement strand
TCCTTGATGTTTTATTCATCATTTTATGCATGATTGAATGTTCGGGAGATTTGGAGGCGAGTTATTCAGCAGTTCCTTAGTTATATAAATGTTCTTTTGCTTTTTTAGATCAGCATCAGCTCGCGAGGAGAAGCTCAACAGCAAGAGTGAGAATGACTTTCAAATGCGGATGCGTTTTGAATTCAGATACGAAGCGTGCCATTCAAAAAGAACTGAAAGAGCAGCATGATCAAGAACCGGTGTTGCAGTTAAAATCGTAACCATATGCTATTTTCGGAGCAAAAATGATGTTTGCAAAACAGTGCAACTTTTTTGGAGCCTATATGACTTGAACTCATGCCTCGGATTTTTTCGCCTCGGAGATTTTCGCTTCTATATATGGCATAACATCATCGCGTTCTATGCCGAGCGCATATGCAAATTCATCATAGAGCACTTTTTCAGCGGAGACAAGCGCCGCTTCATCCGTCACGCGGAGCTTCTTTCCGCATGCCGAGAGCGCTTTTCTGCGCAGACGGAGCGTTTTTATCATGCGGGTTATGCGTTCGCGGTCACCCGAAGAGACAACCTCTTTAATTTTTGCAGTCCTCTCGCGGTCGTTTTCTATCCAGTCAAAAGGCTTTTCCGGTATGGACGCAGAGATTATTTCATTTGCTTCATCTTTTGTGAGAACACTGTTCATTTTATCGGAGAGCGGACTGTCCACAGGCACGAAAATTACCGACTTTTCATCGTGGATGGGGTGCAGTATATAATATTCCTCCTGCTTCCCTCCGAAATCACACCTCTTTATTTCAGCTATTCTGCAAACACCGCTTGTCCTGTAACTGACAAGATCATTTACGGTAAATTTCATGTCTATCCTCCTTTTGCATAACAAAACAGGCAGCGGATTATCCGCCGCCTATTCTATTTTACCATATTTTGCAAAAAAATGTTACGGGCAAAATTCACGAAAATATGCCCTGTTTAGTGGGAATGTTGCCTAAATCAGAGAATCATCATGAGCTTATTGATATTTTTCTCTTTTGCTCTCCTTGTTACGGTGAACCAGTCGATTATCGTGAGAATGCCGCATAAACCGCCCGTAAGAAGCTTGAGTACACCCATGCCTGTATCGCCGAGCATAAATCTGTCTATGCCAAGACTGCCGATAAGGATAGAAATGATGAGGATTGTCGTGGGATCTTTGAATTCTGTGCACTGAACAAGCGTGAGTTTGTCATCGCTTGCATCGAGAAGCTTCTGCTTGAGAAAAGGAATCTGCTCCTCGGGGAAGTATTTTGCGTTTGCCACCAAAAATTGATTTACTACATTAGCATCCATTTTAAGTTCCTCCAAATAAATTTATAATTCACCCCGTAAAGGAATAAATCCGGAAATCAAGCCGCAATTCCGCCCGACGGTAAAGGTTATCAGAACAATCGTGTATACCGTGAGAAATATATCGGCGGCGCGGCGGAATCTGCGCATAAAAGCACAGCTCCTGTGCGCAAAGACGAATACATAGAGCGGAAGCGTGAAAAAGAAAGGATTATAACGGAAAGCTGTGGCAAAATCACCGCGAAAAGCATAAGCATATGCGCGCGTCAGCCCGCAACCGGGGCAGGTAAGCCCTGTCAGGTGGAAGAGAGGACAACCGAAAACCGCAAGCACCGAAAGCGCGGCAAGCACGGCAATATGTATGAGGATGAGTTTTCTTGTTTTCACATTTCCTCTGCAAATTCTGTATTATATTATCAGTATATCATAACTTTTTTGCACTGTCAACAGAATTATGCAAGATATTTGCTGTATTTTGAATGAAAATTCAAGTGTTTAATGTTCTTGACACTTCAAAAAGATATATTAAAGATATTTTTTACTTCTCGCGCTTTTCACTGACGAAGAGGAGGGCTCAGGGTGGCGGAGCCACCTCTGAACGGCGTTGCCGAGATGGGAGTCAACACTTTCCTCTTTTTTCACCATTCTTCTTTTTCTTTCCCGTTGCGATGAGAAGTATCAGCAGGAGAAGCGGGAACACCGTGCCGACGGCGATACCCGAGCGCAGGGCGGCGCTTTCGGCATCTACGCCGAACTTCGCGGCAAATGAGATTATCCTCTCATTTCCCGATGCCGCATCGGAAACCATGCCCGCAAGCCAAGGACCGAGGGAACAGCCGCAGTCGCCGCAGAGAGCAAGTATGGCAAACATGGATGTTCCGCCGCGCGGAAATTCGGCAGAAGCGACGGAAAGCGCACCGGGCCACATCAGGCTCACGGCAAGTCCTGTCATAGCGCAGGCGATAAGCGAAATAAACGCATTAGGCACAAAGGCGGTCGCAATATAGCAGACGACGCCGAGCGTTGAACAGCCGATGAGCGCACCGCGCAGATTTATTCTGGAGCCGAATATGCCGTAGAGCATACGCCCTGTACCCATGAATACGGCAAAAAGCCCGGGACCGAGCAGGTCGCCCACAACCTTTGAAATGGCAAGTCCTTTTTCGGCGAAAAGCGATGACCACTGCGAAACGGTCAGCTCCGCCGCGCCGCCGCAGAGCATCATTATCATTATTATATAGAAGAATTTATCGCGGAAGAGATGCTTCATCACGCCGCTTTCTTCATCGGCTTCCGGCTCGATAAGCGGCACCCGCATGAAGTTGAAAGCGTTATAAAGCGGAATAAGCGCCCAGAGCAGAGGAATTATCCACCAGTTGGATGTGCCGATTATTTTGAGCACGAGCGTTGTCACTGCAACGGTGAGAAGCTGACCCCAACAATAAAATGAATGGAGCAGGCTCATAGAAGCCTCTTTGCAGTCGCTCGGGAGCGCTTCGACCGTCGGGCTGACGACAACCTCGGCAAGTCCGCCGCCGACGGCATTGAGCATAGTCGCTATGATAAGACCTGCATATGATGGCATTATCCTCGGGAGCACGGCAAGGCAGATAAGCCCCGCGACATTTGTGAAATGCGCCGTCACCATGAGTTGCCTGTATGTGAAGTGATTGCCGAATCTGGCGGCAAGCAGGTCGATAAGCAGCTGTGTTGCAAAGTTTATCAGCACGAGTGTGCCGAGGAGTGAAAGCGATATTCCGAAATCCGTTCTGAATATCGCAAAGAAAAGCGGTGAAAGATTATTTACTATCGCCTGCGTGACATAACCGAGATAGCAGGCACGAAGTGTTCGCTTATAATTTGGAGCAGACATTTTCTTTTCCTTTCGTATTGAAAACGCATAGAAATAGCCTTTTTTCAAAAGCCGAAAGCATTCTATCAGAAAAAATAAAAAAAGTCAACATAAATTTCGATTTTTCTATTGACAAATCGGAAATCATATGATAATATATAATCAATAATGATTACTGTTATTAGGAGGTTAACGATGCAAAGATATTCAAGGCAGAGAGAAGCCATTCTCTCAAACCTGCGCTCGCGTAGTGACCATCCGAGCGCAGACATGGTTTACGAGGATTTGCGCCGCGATTATCCGAATATCAGTCTCGGCACGGTCTATCGCAATCTGACCATGCTTGCCGACAGCGGGATTATCATGCGGCTGACGGAGCATGATAAAGACCACTTTGACGGCGATATAAGTCCGCATATGCATTTTTACTGCGACAAATGCGGCAGAATCTATGATGTTTTCTCTGCTTTTCCGAGCAATATCGCAAAAAAAGCAGAAAACGAGCTCGGATGCGAAATAGAAAGCATCGATGTCTCGATACATGGCACATGCGCAGAATGCGCAAAAAATCAAAAATAAAAATTTAAATTATACGGAGGAAAATTACTATGGCTAAATTTGTTTGTAAGGTTTGCGGTTATGTTTACGAGGGAGACAGTGCTCCCGAAAAGTGCCCCCAGTGCAGAGTTCCCGGTGATAAATTCGAAAAGGCGGAAGAAACCACTCTCTCTTGGGCAGCCGAACATGTTGTAGGCATCACAGAGGGTGTTTCCGAGGATATCATCGCGGACTTGCGCGCTAATTTCAGCGGCGAATGCTCCGAGGTAGGTATGTATCTTGCTATGGCAAGAGTTGCTTTTCGCGAGGGCTATCCCGAGATTGGTCTCTACTGGGAAAAGGCAGCTTATGAAGAGGCAGAGCATGCCGCTAAATTTGCGGAGATACTCGGCGAGGTTGTCACACCCAGCACAAAGAAGAATCTCGAGATGAGAGTTGCGGCTGAAAACGGCGCTACGGCAGGCAAATATGATCTTGCCCGCCGCGCAAAGGCTGCCAACCTCGACGCTATCCATGATACGGTTCACGAGATGGCAAAGGACGAAGCAAGACACGGCAAAGCTTTTGCCGGTCTGCTCGAGAGATATTTCGGTAAATAATCGCATCTGAGCGCAGATATATGAAATCGGGGAAGCCGCGTAGCTTTCCCGATTTTTGTCTGACAAAAAATCAAGGCAGGCGGATCCCGCTTGCCTTTTCCGGTATATCAGAGATTGTCTGCCCACTTGACAGCGAGGTCAATCCAGCCAGGGATGGCATGGTAGGCGGCATTTACGCCTACCGTCTTGTCCGCAAGCGAAAGTCCGTGACCGCCCTCGGGATAGAGATGCGCTTCAAATGGAATATGATTATATGCGAGCGCCGACATGAAGAGAAGCGAATTCTGAATCGGAACGACATTGTCCGTCACCGTGTGCCAAATAAAGGTAGGTACGGTCTCTTCGGAGACGGCTTTTTCAAGCGAAACAAGGTCGCGCATTTCCTGCTTTGCATAGTTTTCGCCGCCGAGCAGATTCTTTATCGAACCCTCGTGCGAATATTCGCCGCTCGTGATGACGGGATAACCGAGTATCATACCGCGGGGGCGGTTGTTTTCTCTCGGCATATCTATCTTGTCATAGATGAAATCTTTATTCCACATGGTTCCGTGCGAAGCGCAGAGATGACCGCCTGCGGAAAAGCCTATAGTGAAAATATAATCGGGATCGATATGAAATTCCTCGGCTTTCTCATGGAGCAGTTTCATGCACATGGAAGCTTCGAGAAGCTGCGCAGGGAAGCGGTCTTTGCCCTTTACCGTATAGTTAAGCACAAAGGCGTTGAAGCCTTTTGCAAGGAAGCTTAAAGCTATCGGTTCGCCCTCTCTGGGTGAAACAAACCAATATGCGCCGCCGGGGAAAACGAGCACCGCTTTTCTTTTTTTATTGAAAGGAAGCTCTTCAAAAGGCTCCGCTGTATATGTTGTGAGAAAAACATCGTCGCGTCCTTCGTAAAGATAAATTTTCTCGGTTTTCATTAATTTTGTCCTCCGCTTTTATATGCTATTTTATTTAATCCGCCGTCTCGAAGATGACAAGCCCGCCATAGTCGAAGAGCCTGCCGTCCCCTGCGCAGATAATATCCATATTTTTTGAATATATATATTCTTTTATTTTCTCCCCGTCGGGATGCGTGTTTATATCGCCGAAAAATATCACTGTGTCGCCGATAACGCCGCTTGCTCCGCCGATGAAGCCGTAATCATATCCGCCAATCCCGATGCCGCCCGCACCGATATGCAGATACTGCGCCCCGTGCTTCGCACAGGCGCAGGTGATGGCGCCGTCCGCAGTGATTATACTTTCATAAAGGCAGAGGCAGGAGCATTTTGCATAGCCCTGCTTTGTGACCACAGGGATAAGCCCTGCGGACAGCGCTGCGGCAAGCGCCGCCTCCGAGGTATATTTACTGCAGAAGAAAAGGCTTCCCAGCGCAAAGCAGTTGAGCAGTACATCATGGGGATAGGCGTCGCCTGCCGCACGCGGCTCGGCGATATACGGGATATGCCGCTTTCGGAGTATTTCTGCGAGAGCCGTATTTTCGCTGTGAATTATCATTTTGCCGCCGAGCAGCGCCATCTGCATATCGGGATGAGTACAGACAGGCGCGGGCAGTGAGGCAAGCGGCGATATGCGCACGCACTCTCCGTAGACGGAGAGCAAAACTTCCGTCTCACGCGGCATATCACAGCTCATGAAAATATAACGCATCATGCACCTCACGAAAAAACAGGCAAAAACGCATACAGCGGAAGCAAAGTTGCTTCCGCTGTCGGTTTAAGTCATATGCTTTGCGCAATTTACCGCTACCGGAAAAAAATCCGACAATATGCGCCGCTTTACGGCATGAAGCCACATTATCCGAAAAAGCTTATGCTCTTTCTACCTTGTTTGCGCGCAGGCAACGGGAGCAGATAGCCACAGTCTTGTGTGTGCCGCCGTCTACTACCTTAACCTTTCTTATGTTGGGCTTCCAGGTTCTGCTTGTCTTGCGGTTGGAATGGGAAACATTGTGTCCGAATGTAACGCCCTTGCCGCAGTATGCACATTTTGCCATATTTACACCTCCTACCGAAATTCATAGCTTAAAGCTGAACGCAGAGAGCGTTCCGCATTAAAAATCAATATAGCACGGTATATTGTATCACATACTAAGCAAAAAATCAATAATTTTTTTCTTTTTTTGTAAAAATATTTTTTATCACCGCCTATATGCGGCGATAAAATGCATTATTTATCTATATATGCTACAAGCCTGTTTATTTTAAATCCTTTTTCGCTGAAATTTTTCTCATATTCCGTCATGATATTCTCTTCTGCCCACTCGCTTGCGTGCAAATCAAAGGTCACATCGCGCAGAGTAAAGCCCGCCACTGGAAATTCCTCAAGCGAAAAATCAAAGAGCGCACGGTTGTCTGTCTTGAAAGCTATCGTTCCGTTTTCTGCGAGAAGCGGCTTGAATTTCTCAAGGAATTTTCTATATGTGAGACGGCGCTTCGCATGGCGCGCCTTGGGCCACGGGTCGCAGAAATTTATATATATGCGCTCAAATGTGCCGTCAGGAAAGAGCAGGTCAAGCTTTTCCGCATCGGCGCAGAGAAAGCGCACATTGGCAAGCTCTGCCGCGGCGACTTTTTCCATGGCGAAAATAATGACATCGCGCACTTTTTCTACGGCGACAAATGCCACATCGGGATTTCGTTTTGCTTCTTCCGCTATGAAACTGCCTTTGCCGCAGCCTATCTCTATGCGAAAGCGCGAATACCCGGGAAAAGCCTCGCTTAAATTTATCATTTCGGGCGCTTCGCGGTTATATTCCAGCGTGATATTTTTTTGCGCCGCAAATCTCGTATCGCCCGATTTCTTTTTTCGTACTCTCATTGAATTTCTCCGAAAATTATTTTTGCCCTTTAATCCTACCACAAAAAAAGCATTAAGTCAAGAAAAACCATTTCGTTTTCGGCAAAATGTATTTTTGTTTTCGGCTTTGCGACAGCTGCGATCTTTATAAAACCAAAAATTATTTTTTCGCATGAATAAAAAATCTCCCGACGGCAGAAAATAATCCTGTCGAAAGATAAAACACAAAATACCGGAGATGAAAACAATGATAGACAGAATTGCGCTTATCATAACGATTATCGGTTCGCTCAACTGGGGCAGCGTCGGACTTTTCGGCTTTGACATCATCGCATGGATATTCGGCAGCAGTGCGGCTCTCGCCAGCAGAATCATATATACAATAGTTGCGCTCGCGGGCGTATGGTGTATCTCACTGCTCTTCCGTTCCAGAGAAGTAACCGTTACAGAAGAAAAATAAGGGAAACGCCCTTACAATTAAAAATCTCCCGATATTCCGTCGGGAGATTTTTGCTTTACCTGAAATTATCAGAGTTTGATATATTCGTCGCGCTCGGCACCGACGGATACATATTTTATTCTGCATCCGACAGCCCTTTCGATATAGGTGATATATTTCTTTGCCGCCTCGGGGAGAGAAGCGTAAGTTCTGCATGAGGAAATATCGCCGAAGCCTTCCATATATTCGATAACGGGTTTTGCGCGGTTGAGGCGCTCGCCTGTCGGGAAAGAAGTCGTTATTTCGCCGTCAACATCATATGCCACGCAAACGGGAATCTTATCGAGATAAGAAAGCACATCCATCTTTGTCAGCGCGATATAATCCGCGCCCTGAACCTTTACGCCGTAGCGTGAAGCGGGAACATCAAAGGGACCTACTCTTCTCGGTCTGCCCGTAGCGGCGCCGTATTCGCCGCCTGCCTTACGCAGTTCCTCCGCTTCGTCGCCGAACATTTCTGCAGTGAAAGGACCTTCGCCGACGCATGTGGAATAAGCCTTCATGATGCCGATGGTATTATCGAGCCTGATTCCCGGAATGCCCGCGCCGATAGGCGCATAGGAAGCGAGTGTCGTGGAAGAAGATGTATAGGGATATATACCGAATTCTATATCGCGGAGCGCGCCGAGCTGAGCTTCAAACATGATATTCTTGCCCTCTCCGGCGGATTTGAAAAGATATTCGGAAACATCCGTGACATAAGGAGCGATGATACTGCCGTATTTGCGCAGCCAAGCCATCATTTCATCGGCATCGACGGGAGTATGACCGTATCCTGTGACGGTGATATTCTTCCATTCAACGATATCGCGAACTTTCTCGGCAAGCTTATCGTCCATATGGAACAGATCTTCCATGCGCAGACCTTTTTTCATATATTTATCGGCATAAACAGGCGCGATACCGCGGCGTGTGGAACCGAATTTCTTATCTGCGAGGCGCTCTTCCTCCATGATATCCTGCATCTTGTGATAAGGCATGCAGATTATTGCTTTTTCGCTTATCTTGAGATTTGCGGGAGTGATTTTGATTCCCTTTTCGGTAAGAGAATTTATCTCGCCTACGAGATGCTCGAGGTCGATAACCATACCGTTGCCCATGATATTGACCGTCGTATCGCGGAGAATACCCGAGGGAAGCAGATTGAGGATGAATTTGCCCTTTTCGTTGATAACGGTGTGACCGGCATTATTGCCGCCCTGATAACGGCAGATTATGTCATAATCGGAGGAGAGCAGGTCTACCATTCTGCCCTTTCCCTCGTCACCCCAGTTGATTCCGACTATTGATGTAAGCATATTTAAAAATCTCCTTTGATTTATATTACTTTTTTATACATTGACCGTGGCATCGGGTCTGTCGCTCAGCATATCGGCATTTTCCGCGAGCACTGCGCGAACCTCTGCAAGGTAATCTTCTGTCTGATCTGCGGCAAGCCCCGTGAAATTGCTTTTCGCTATTATATCGTCTATCTCGGCACGCGTAAGAGAGAATACAGGGTCGGCGGCTATCCTGTCAAGCAGGTCGTTGTCCGCGCCTTCCTGCTTTATCGCCTTGCCGGCGGCTACGCTGTGGCGGCGGATTGCCTCGTGCAGGGTCTGTCTGTCTCCGCCCGTCATGACGCAGTGCATGAGGATATTTTCCGTTGCCATGAAAGGCAGTTCTTCGCGCAGGTGTTTTTCGATGACCTTGGGATAGACCGTCACGCCGCTTATTACATTGATATAGAGCGTGAGGATACCGTCCACGGCAAGAAAAGCCTCGGGGATGCTGATTCTTCTGTTTGCAGAATCGTCGAGCGTGCGCTCAAGCCACTGCGTGCCTGCTGTCATCGCGGGATTTATCGTATCGGCGATAACGAAGCGGGAGAGAGAAGAAATGCGTTCACTGCGCATGGGATTGCGTTTATATGCCATGGCGGAGGAACCCACCTGACCCGCCTCGAAAGGCTCATCAAATTCCTTGAGATGAGAGAGCAGACGGATGTCGCCCGAGAATTTCTGCGCGCTCTGGGCAATGCCGGAAAGCACGGAAAGCACGAAATAATCCGCTTTTCTCGTATATGTCTGTCCGCTGACGGAATAAGCACAGCGGAAGCCGAGCTTTTCCGCTATCTTGCTCTCCAGTGCCTTGACCTTTTCCTTGTCGCCCTCAAAAAGCTCGAGGAAGCTTGCGCCCGTGCCTGTGGTTCCTCTGCAGCCGAGCAGCTTCATATTGCCGAGGACGAAATCAAGATGCTCGAGGTCGAGCATGAGGTCCTGCATCCAGAGCGTCGCTCTCTTGCCGACGGTCGTCGGCTGAGCCGCCTGAAAATGCGTATATGCCAGTGTTTCGAGCGATTTGTATTTCTCGGCGAAAACGGAAAGCTCATATATTGCGGAAATCAGAAGTTTTCTTATGCGGAGCAGTGCGTCGCGCTGAATTATGACATCGGTATTGTCGCCGACATAACAGCTTGTCGCGCCGAGATGGATTATCGGTTTTGCCGCAGGGCAAGCCTCACCATAGGTGAAGATATGCGCCATAACATCATGTCGGACTTCCTTTTCGCGTTTTGCCGCGGTGTCATAATCGATGTCGGTTATATGCGATTTCATCTCCGCTATCTGCTCATCGGAAATATCAAGCCCCAGCTCTTTTTCACTCTCGGCGAGAGCTATCCAGAGTCTGCGCCATGTGGAAAACTTGCGGTCGTCTGAAAAGATTTCCTGCATTTCTCTGCTTGCATATCGCTTGCAGAGCGGATTTTCGTATATATCGTGCATTTCAAAAGCTCCTTTTTTTGTTTGTTGGAGATGTGGTTGTGTTTGTGTCGCCGAGACGGAGTAAATTCGTGCTCTGCGGAGCGCGGCAAAGGCTCCGCGCCTTAATTACCGTGCTTTTTGAGCGCGGCGGCAATGAATCCCGCGAAAAGCGGATGCGCCTTGTTCGGGCGGGACTTGAATTCCGGATGGTACTGAACGCCGACATAAAAATCTCTGTCTGTCAGCTCCACGGTTTCGACAAGCCTGCCGTCGGGCGAAAGACCCGAGAGCGTCAGCCCCGCCGAGGTGAGTGCCTCGCGGTAGTCATTATTGAATTCATAGCGGTGACGATGGCGCTCGGAAATGGTTTTTGCTCCGTAGCAACGCTCCATAGTCGTTCCTTCGGAGATGACGCAGGGATATGCGCCGAGGCGGAGCGTTCCGCCCTTGTCTACGTTATCGCTCTGACCCGGCATGAAATCTATTACTTTATTTTTGCAGAGCTCGTCAAATTCGCCCGAGTGCGCGTCGGCGATGCCGACGACATTTCTTGCGTATTCGATAACGGCTATCTGCATACCGAGGCATATTCCGAAATAAGGAATATCATTCTCACGCGCGTATTTTGCCGCGAGAATCATTCCCTCTATTCCTCTGCCGCCGAATCCGCCCGGAACGATGATTCCGTCAAGCCCCGCGAGCTTTTTTTCATAATTTGCTTTCGTCAGCGTCTCGGAATCAATCCAGTGTATGCGGATATGCGTATTGAGCGTATAGCCCGCATGGCGCATTGCCTCGGCTACCGAGAGATATGCGTCATGAAGCTGGACATATTTTCCGACAAGCCCTATATGAACCTCTTTTTCGCGGTTCTTGATGCGATGCACCATATCTTTCCATTCCGTAAGGTCAGGCTCGGGCGCGTCTATGCCGAGCTCGCGGCAGACAACAGAGGAGAAGTTTGCTTTTTCGAGCATCAGCGGTGCTTCATAAAGATAGGGAAGAGTGATATTTTCTATTACGCAATCGGGCTTTACATTGCAGAAAAGCGAGATTTTTTTGAAAATGGATTCCTCGAGCGGCTCATCACAGCGCAGAACTATGATATCGGGATTGATACCCATTCCGCGAAGCTCTTTTACCGAGTGCTGAGTCGGCTTTGATTTATGCTCGTCCGAGCCGCGCAGGAAAGGCACGAGCGTGACATGGATGAAGAGACTGTTTTCGCTTCCGACCTCGAGCGAAATCTGGCGTACCGCCTCAAGAAAAGGCTGAGATTCGATATCGCCTATCGTGCCGCCGATTTCCGTTATCACGACATCGGCATCCGTCTGCTTGCCGACGCGATAGACAAAATCTTTTATTTCGTTTGTGATATGAGGGATGACCTGCACGGTGGAGCCGAGATATTCTCCGCGGCGCTCCTTATTGAGTACATTCCAGTAAACCTTGCCTGTCGTCAGATTGGAATATCTGTTCAGATCCTCATCGATAAATCTCTCATAGTGACCGAGGTCAAGGTCTGTCTCCGCGCCGTCCTCTGTAACATAAACCTCGCCGTGCTGATAGGGACTCATCGTTCCCGGGTCTACATTTATATAAGGGTCAAGCTTCTGCGCCGCCACCTTAAGCCCGCGTGCTTTGAGCAGACGCCCGAGCGAAGCCGCTGTTATTCCTTTTCCGAGGCCTGAAACCACGCCTCCCGTTACAAAGATATATTTAGTCATCTTCTCCCCTCCTCTGTATAAAGGATAAATTCATATGCCTTTTTCGGCTTTTTTGCAATACAAAATAAAAAAGGCGGTCACATGAAAAGGGCAATTTACCCTTTTTGCATGACCGTCTTTGCCCATTGACGATATATTTTATCATATTTAGGCGGTCTTGTCAATCGCTTTTCACAAGAAAAATAAAATTTTACGAAAGGTATTGACAAATGAGAAAATTGTAGTATAATGTTCTTCATAAAAAGGCAAGGGCGTCTCGTGGCTATGGGTTCCGAGCGCTCTTTTTTTATTTTTCGGTATCGGGCAAAGGCGCCTTGAAAACACAGGCGTATTGCCCGCATTTTTATTTAAGGAGATGAAAATATGTGCTCGATAATGGGATATTGCAAGGCGAAAGCCGACCTTGCGGAATTTAAAAAGGGATTTGCGAAAACGCTTTCGCGCGGACCCGACGACAGCAGAATAATCGATACGGAAAAGGGACTTCTCGGCTTTCACAGGCTTGCGATAATGGGACTTTCCCCCGAGGGGATGCAGCCATTTGAGCTGGACGGAAGTTATGCTGTCTGCAACGGTGAGATTTACGGCTATGAGAAGATAAAGGCGGCGCTCTCGGCAAAATACAGCTTTAAAAGCGGCTCGGACTGCGAGATTCTGCTGCCCATGTACCGCGAATACGGCACGGATATGTTTGCCATGCTCGATGCGGAATTTGCGCTGATAATATATGACGGCAAAACAGGAGAATTTATCGCCGCGCGCGACCCCATAGGTATTCGCCCGCTTTATTACGGCTACGACAGCGGCGGCGCTCTGCTTTTCGCAAGCGAGGCGAAAAACCTTGTCGGCATCTGCAAAAAAATCATGCCTTTCCCGCCCGGATGCTATATGAAAGACGGAAAATTCATACGCTACAGCGATATTTCCCATGCCGCTACGGTATGTCATGACGACCTCAAAACAGTCTGTAAAAATATTCATGACAAGCTTATCGCAGGCGTGGAAAAGCGGCTTGTCTCCGATGCCAAGGTTGGTTTTCTGCTCTCGGGCGGGCTTGATTCATCCCTTGTCTGCGCCATTGCCGCAAGAAAAAGCGCCGTGCCGATACGCACCTTTGCCATCGGCATGGAGGGCGATGCCATTGACCTGAAATATGCCCGCGAGGTTGCCGACTATATTGGAAGCGAGCATACCGAGGTATATATGACGCGCGAACAGGTGCTTTCCGAGCTTGAAAATGTCATTTCCATACTTGGCACATTCGATATCACGACTGTCCGAGCCAGCATGGGAATGTATCTGCTCTGCAAATATATCCATGAAAATACGGATATCCGCGTTTTGCTGACGGGTGAGATTTCTGATGAGCTTTTCGGCTACAAATATACGGATTTCGCTCCGAGCGCGGAGGAATTTCAGCGTGAATCGGAGAAGCGCGTCTACGAACTGCATATGTATGATGTGCTTCGTGCGGACAGGTGCATTTCGTCAAATTCGCTTGAGGCGCGGGTTCCTTTCGGCGACCTTGATTTTGTCGGATATGTCATGTCCGTAGACCCCGCAAAGAAAATGAACATATACGGCAAGGGGAAATATCTGTTGCGCCATGCCTTTGAAAAGGACGGCTGCCTGCCATATGATATTCTCATGCGTGAAAAAGCCGCGTTTTCCGATGCGGTAGGCCACTCGATGGTGGATTATCTCAAGGAATATGCCGATGCGGTTTATACGGATGCGGAATATGAGGAAAAGCGTGCGAAATACACGCATGCCAAGCCTTTCACCAAGGAGTCCCTGCTCTATCGCGAGATTTTCGAGAAGTATTATCCCCATCAGGCGGAAATGATAACGGATTTCTGGATGCCCAACAAAGCATGGGAGGGCTGCGATGTCAACGATCCCTCCGCGCGCGTGCTCTCAAACTACGGTGCCAGCGCGATATAAGAAGTGCATGCGGCGCGTGCATGGACAAATGCCGCTATTTCAGCGGCGAACGCGATCTGCCGTAATTGACATTGGGGATAGGATGGTGCGATAGGGCGTCGTCCTGTCCCCGCTTTTTTGGTATGCAAAAATGTCATATTCGTCAGAATAACGTACAGAATAAATGACAGGATTACGCCCCGCTTTGCCGAAGAAAGCTTCGAAAAGAAAAAATGCCATAACCGCACGAGCTAAGCAGGAATAAATGCCAAATAGTTTCCTGAATCTATTGCAAAAATGTCGATTTTGTAGTATACTATATACGAGATGCGCTTGAAGTATGTTGCATAGAAAAATTGAGAAGCCCATTATTGATTGGATAAGAACCGGGAAAAAGGCACTGCTGATCGATGGCGCACGGCAGGTTGGCAAAACCTATATTATCAGAAATACGCTGGAAAACGAACAGTGTAAAGGATGTCGTAAACCTTAGTGAAACGGAAACCGCTGTATTGCAATTCTTGATAGACAATCCAGAAATTACAGCCAAGGAAATTTCCGAAAAACGGGTGCTGCTTCAAGAACGGTTCAAAGATGCCCTGATTCCTTGAAGAAAAAAGGTTATATTGTTCGTGAAGGTTCAAATACAAAAGGCAAGTGGACTGTACTGATTCCAAAGCGAAATAAATCAAACCCTTCGTATGAGTTTGACGGCAGTACAATCGCAATCGTTTTCAAAAACGACAGCTTATTGAAGTCCATAGCAAAAATTTAACACATAGAAATCCCCTCATCCGGGCAGCTCAGTGTGAGCATATCGGGTGAGGGATTTTTTTATTTTGGAATTTACACTTTCGGCTCACTTTTTTTGTTGTTCCTACCTTGACATTAGGAGGTGTTCTGCTTGGATATGACCTTTGACGCAACACTCAATCCTGTGGTTTATGAGGGCGGCGTTCCCGTGTTTATTGATACGGAGACAGGAAAGAAGATTTTTAAGAGGGCGGAATTAACGCATACGCGGAGCGTGTGTGTCGGCATCGCCGAGACAGGCGGGAAAATCCTCTCAAATGACTTTTGGTATTTTTTATCACGAAAAAGCACGATAAAAGAAAACTTTCTTTTGTCGTTTTCTTACCCGAAAAGCAACATAAAATCTCCTTTTTCTTATTTCGGTATCAGCTATATCGATATATACAATACTGATATGTAAAATCGGCAATTTACAAAACTGCCGCGAGATGATATACTGTATTCGGAATCTTATCGGAGGAGGTGCAAAATGAAACGAAACGAAATATCGCGTGCCACAATGGGGAGACTGCCGTCATATCTTTCTTTTATTGATTCTCTGCCGGAGGAAATGCGGCATATCTCGGCAACATCCGTGGCTTCCGCACTCGGGCTCGGCGAGGTTCAGGTTCGCAAGGATTTGTCGGCGGTATGCGGCTCAGGCAAGCCGAAAACCGGCTATGAAGTAGCAAAACTGCGTGCGGCAATCGAATCCGCACTCGGCATAAACCGAAGTTGCGAGGCTATCATCGTCGGCGCGGGAAAGCTCGGCTCCGCTCTGCTCGGCTACGGCGGCTTTTCGCAGTACGGCATCACGATATCGCACGCATTCGATACTGACAGCACGAAATTTTCCGAATACATACGCCCGCTTGACGAACTGCCGTCTTATTGCAGAATGCGGCAGATAGAAATAGGCATCATCACCGTTCCGCACGATTATGCGCAGGAAACGGCGGACTTCCTTATCAGGAGCGGCGTGCGTGCCATATGGAATTTCTCATCGGCACGGCTCAATGTCCCCGAGGGCATCACCGTGCAGAACGAAAGTCTTGCACTTTCACTTGCAAGACTGCGTCAGAAGGTAGAAAAGCACTGAATAAATCAAAAAATAAATTATTGAGGAGAAGCTTATGGAAACAACTACAAGAACGGTAATAGACAGTGTTGAATCGCTTGAAAGCGCAATTGCCCGCGTAAAGGAAGCGCAGAGAAAATTTGCCACCTATACGCAGGAGCAGGTAGATGCCATATTCAAAGCGGCGGCAATCGCGGCGAACAAGGCAAGAATTCCCCTTGCAAAAATGGCTGTAGCCGAGACGGGCATGGGTATAGTTGAGGACAAGGTGATAAAAAACAACTATGCCGCCGAGCATATTTACAATGCCTACAGACACACCAAAACCTGCGGCGTGATAGAAGAGGACAAGGCATACGGCATGAAGAAGATAGCCGAGCCTATCGGCGTTATCGCCGCTGTCATCCCTACCACAAATCCCACGTCCACCGCTATTTTCAAGACGCTGCTCGCGCTCAAGACGCGAAATGCCATAATCATCAGCCCGCATCCGAGAGCAAAAGCTTCCACTGCGGCGGCGGCAAAGATTGTGCTTGATGCGGCTGTGGAGGCAGGCGCACCCAAGGACATCATAGACTGGATAGATGTTCCGAGCCTCGATATGACAAGCCTGCTCATGAAAGAAGCCGATATCATCCTTGCGACAGGCGGTCCCGGCATGGTGAAGGCGGCTTATTCCAGCGGCAAGCCTGCGCTTGGCGTAGGCGCCGGCAATACTCCCGCGATAATCGACGATACGGCTGATATCGTACTTGCCGTAAGCTCGATAATCCATTCCAAAACATTTGACAACGGCATGATATGCGCCTCCGAGCAGTCTGTCATCGTGCTTGATGGAATATATGACGCGGTAAAGGCGGAATTTGCCGCACGCGGCTGTTATTTCCTCTCCCCTGCGGAAACGGAAAAAGTCAGAAAGACGATAATCATAAACGGTGCGCTCAATGCGAAAATAGTCGGTCAGAGCGCGGCGAAGATAGCCGAGCTTGCGGGCGTGAAAGTCCCTGCCGGCACAAAAATACTGATAGGCGAAGTCACAAGCGTCGAGCTCTCCGAAGAGTTTGCACACGAGAAGCTCTCGCCCGTGCTTGCCATGTACCGCGCGAAAGATATAAGCGACGCTTTCGACAAGGCGGAGCATCTCGTCGCGGACGGCGGCTACGGTCATACCTCCTCGATATATCTCAATGTCGGCACGGAGCAGGCGAAGCTCGATGAATTTGCGGCAAGAATGAAAACCTGCCGTATCCTCGTAAATACTCCCTCTTCTCAGGGCGGCATCGGAGACCTCTACAATTTTAAGCTTTCTCCCTCGATGACGCTCGGTTGCGGTTCATGGGGCGGAAACAGTGTTTCCGAAAACGTAGGCGTCAAGCATCTGCTCAATATCAAAACAGTTGCCGAAAGGAGAGAAAATATGCTCTGGTTCCGCACACCCGAAAAGGTTTATATAAAGAAAGGCTGTCTGCCTGTTGCTCTTGACGAGCTGAAAACCGTAATGGGCAAGAAGCGTGCCTTCATCGTAACAGACAATTTTCTGTATCGCAACGGTTATACCAAGCCGATAACGAATAAGCTCGATGAAATGGGCATTGTCCACACCACGTTCTTTGATGTCGCTCCCGACCCGACGCTTGCCTGTGCTGTTGCGGGTGCAAAGCAGATGACCGATTTCGCGCCCGATTGCATTATCGCTCTCGGCGGCGGTTCGGCTATGGACGCGGGCAAGATAATGTGGGTTCTCTATGAGCATCCCGAAGCGGACTTCATGGATATGGCAATGCGCTTTATCGATATCCGCAAGAGAGTTTATACTTTCCCGAAGATGGGCGAAAAGGCATATTTCATCGCCGTGCCTACCTCGGCAGGTACAGGCAGTGAGGTCACACCTTTTGCTGTCATCACGGATGAAAAGACAGGCGTGAAATATCCGCTTGCCGATTATGAGCTTCTGCCGAATATGGCGATAGTCGATACCGACTTCCACATGAGCGCTCCCCGCGGGCTGACGGCGGCTTCCGGTATCGATGCGGTAACTCATGCGCTCGAGGCTTATGCTTCCGTTATGGCAACGGATTATACAGACGGACTTGCTCTGCGTGCGCTCAAGGTTATTTTTGAGTATCTGCCGAGGGCATATGACAATGGACAGGTAGATGTTGAGGCTCGTGAAAAGATGGCTAATGCCGCTACTATGGCGGGTATGGCGTTTGCAAACGCTTTCCTCGGCGTATGCCATTCCATGGCGCATAAGCTCGGCGCGTTCCATCATCTGCCGCACGGTATCGCAAACGCGCTGATGATAGAAGAGGTGCTTCGCTTCAATGCTTCCGAGGCTCCCGTCAAGATGGGAACATTCTCGCAGTATGACCATCCGCATACGCTCGCGCGCTATGCCGAGGTTGCCGATTATCTGGGGCTGGGCGGCAAGACCGATAGCGAAAAGCTCGAAAACCTCATAAAGGCGGTAAACACGCTCAAAGAGTGCGTCGGCATAAAGAAAACGATACGCGATTATAATATAGATGAGGCTGATTTCCTTGCAAGACTTGACGATATGACCGAGCAGGCGTTTGACGACCAGTGCACGGGCGCAAATCCAAGATATCCGCTGATGAGCGAAATAAAGCAGATGTATCTCGGTGCCTACTATGGTAAGCACTTCACAGAACCGGAAATGCCGACGGCAGGCGGCGCGGGCGAAGGTGCCAAGCAGACAAGGCGCAAAAGCAAATAAGAAAATGTAAAGACAAAACTTCGGCTCATTGAAGTCGAAGTTTTGCTTGTTTGGGTATATTGGGGTTTGTGTTGCTTAATTTTCTTGACGACCTGAAAATATACATAAAGATACTTTATATTTATCGTACTTTTGCGTGACGAAGAGAACAGCATCTTTTTATCTCACCGACAGAGCATATTGAAACAATCCCTATTTCGATATGCTCCACCGTCATCAATCCGGCAGAGAAAAATCCGTTATCGGATTTACAGGCAGATACTCCCCCTTTTCTTTATTGTAGTAAACCTTGCTGCGGTATTTCGAGAGAAATTTCGTTATCTCATACATATCTATCCATATCTGATTTGTGCCGTCTTTTTGTGAGACATCGAAAATAAGCTGCAAGCCGATATGCAGATGCGGAACATCGATATTGTTTTTGTTTTCCTCACTGCTGTAGCCTGTCATGCCGAGATAACCTATAACATCGCCTGCGGTGACGATTTTTCCCTCATATATGTCGGCATAAGGATGATTGCGGCGCAGATGTGCATAATAATAGTACCGCTTGCCGTCGAAACTCCGTATTCCTATGCGCCAGCCGCCGTAACGGTTCCAGCCGACGGCTTCCACATAACCGGATTCGACGGCGATTATCGGCGTGCCGATACTGCCGAGCATATCATGCCCGAGATGACGGCGGCGATAACCGAATGAGCGCGCGGCGCCGAAATCGTCATAATCGCTGTATGAAAACCCCGCGGCTATCGGCGAAAAAACCTTGAGTCCGTATTTTTCCGTATATGTATAGCCGCCGCCTTTTTTCTCATAAACGGAATATTCGCCGAGCCATCCCGAGAGCACGGCATCGTAGGCTTCTTTATAATATGAATAATATTTCATGGAGTCAAAACATGAGGTGTTTTCCGAGAGGGAAGAATATGCGCTCTCCATATCGGCTTTTTTATAGCGGGAAAAATCGCCGCCGTACCGTGCGCCGAGATAAGCGAGCAGTTCCGCCATGCCGAAAGCATGCCCGTCGTTATGACTTTTTATCCCGAGGCGGACGGCATCGGAAAGCGCCGCTTCCGTTATACCGAAATCGACCCATCTGATATAGCTTTTGCCGTCGGCACCCGTTTGCAGATTCATGCCGCGCGGCGACGCTCCCGATATATAAACAGCACATATCGTCAGTGCCAGAATAAGGCATATTCCTTTCACGGTACGGTATTTTTTCGATGAGAACAATTCTTTTTTCCTCCCGATTTTGCACTCTGTATTATTATATTTTAAGAGAATGAAAATATTACCCTGTGAGCCATTGCAAAATTTCAAAACGGTATGGATTTTTTATGAAAGATATGATAGAATATAGAAAAAAGCGAGAGGAGCGGCGCATATGGGACTTTTCGGGCGGAAACCAAGGGAGGGAACACCTGCTTTCCGTCGGGCAATGGCGGAGAAGATAGCACGCAGGAGACTGCGCTATGCCGTGGAGAGAACAGACGATACGGATATCATCATCGGCAGAGAGGGCGGCTTCAATATCAGAGACGGCGTCTTTATTGTTTTTGCCGATAGCCGCGTGATATTCCGTTGCAATATAGATGAGATGGAGGCTTCCGAGCTGATGAGTCTCGGCGGCGCGATAATAACGGCTCCCGATCTCGAATCAGGCGGCAAGGTGCGCACGATACTTGTTCATTATATAATAAATTATTGAAAGCAAAAATGAAAAATGTTCCCGAGCGGGAGCATTTTTCATTTTTGCTTTCATTTATTCTGCTTTGGATTTTCGGTAAGCCCGAGGATATAATCCGTTGAAACATCATAAAAAAGCGCGAGCTTTATCAGTATATCGGTCGGTATATCCCGCTGACCGAGTTCATAATTGCTGTAGACCTGCTGAGAGCAGTGCAGATATTCCGCCATCTTTTTTTGAGTTATATCATTGTCTTCGCGAAGCGCACGAATATTCGGATACACGGCAAAATCTCCTCCGAAAACGGTAAATTCTCTATTTATTATAATAAATTGCATGAAATCTATTGACAAATACCGCAAATTGCGGTAAAATTCAAATATCAATAAATTTTATGGAGGAGAAAATCTATGGCTTATATCCAAATTGAACTTGCAGGACAGAAAACTTTCGGAGGATATCTGAAGATTGACGGCGAAAAGCAGATAAAGCTTATCGACGGGCTTCTGATACCTATAGCGGAGGGAACTCATCATCTTGATTTCTCGAGCGAGAGCAAAGCATCGAGAAATATGAGCAAAGCAAATGCCGCACTCGGAAACTATAGGGAGGCGGCATTCATGGAGCGAAATTCCGTGGACGGGGAAATAAACGTTACTCTCGATGAAAACGACCTCATGGCACTTACCGTGGTTTCCGATAAGAAGAGCCACATCCTCGG
Source organism: Acutalibacteraceae bacterium (assembly GCA_963618495.1). Lineage (GTDB taxonomy): Bacteria > Bacillota > Clostridia > Oscillospirales > CAG-272 > Apopatosoma. Next base: position 447 of record CAVESF010000030.1, on the reverse strand, counting down.
CTTGCCCCAATATACCGTGCGTGAGCTTGACGAGTCGGAGCTGGAGACTGCAACTGCCATATTGAATGAGCAGGCGGCGGCTTTTGCCGGCGCAAAAAAGAAACGCAAATTTATATGGGGAATCCTTGCAGCGGCACTCGGCATATTCGGACTTTTTCAGGGAAAAGGTACTTTTACTCTGGTAGAATCTTTTATACTTATCGCGGTCGGTGCTTTGCTGATTTTCCTCGGCTTATCGAAAAAGAAAAAGAAAGAACAGTAATGAAAAATGCTCCCGAACGGGAGCATTTTTGCGGTATCGGAAGTATCATACCACATGAATACAACGAAAAGGCGCTGAGTAATGACTCAGCCACTTTTGCTTTTCATGCATAAATTTTGACCGCTATACTGCACAAATCGACAAAAAAAGAAAAAATCGACAAAAAAGAGGCAAAAAATCTTGAC
>CAVESF010000029.1:0-21861 GCA_963618495.1 Acutalibacteraceae bacterium | reverse complement strand
CAACTTATCGTCTCTAAATTATTCGGCAAAAATCGACAATAAAATATCTGATGAACTGTCGGATAAAATGCTCACTAACACAGCAAAATTGCCCGTATCTATCTGGATCACACCACCTGACATAAGCACGCCTAAAGCGGCTGTTATTAATTCAATATCACAAATGTCAAGCAATGACAAATCTCATTCAGCATTTTTTACATTAACAAATTCAGAAAAAACTTTGACAGCTAAAACGGTAATAGAAAATTACCGCTCTTCTGTAAGGAATGTATATGCGCATCAAAATAACGATTTTATCTCGAAAAACTTAGAAATAAACACTGATGACATCATATATATCAGCAAATATGCGCCTATGATTATAGTCAATCTCGATAATAAAGATATTATTAAATTAAGTAAAATTTCTTCTGTTATTTCTATTGACTACTACGAATTATATACTCCTGATGACATCGTCACATACAATTATGACGAATATGACCAATTATCAAATTTGGTGCTAAATACGCAAGAATTTACAGGTACAGGAGTAAAAATAGGCGTCTTTGATGTGGGTATTCCAAACGATTCAGAAACACAAGGTATGAATGTTATAGCGATGAACGGAACATATAATGGGACTCATTCGGGATTTGTAGCAAGTATTTTAAAAGAAATCGCTCCTGATGCCGACTACTATTTCACTGGTCATGCAGGAATATCCGTTGAAAGTCATGTTGAATGGTTATTGGATAACGGAGTAAATGTAATTAGCATGAGTCTTTCTGCTGGTGGCGACGGCTATAGCAACTATGGGAATACATCAAAATGGTTTGATCATATAGCATATAATCACTATGTTCTTCTCGTTGCCGCTACTGCCAATTTAAGCGCAATGATAGGTCCTCCCGGAATGGCATATAATATAATGACAGTAGGTTCACTGATACGAAATGGCGCCAACTACTCTTTAGCAAGTTTTTCAGGATATTATACAGGAAATACATTTGCTTCAAAGCCTGATATTTGCGCAATAGGTCCACGTGGCACTAGCGAGGCAGCTCCAAGAGTGGCAGCTACGGCTGCACTGCTGATTGAAGCTGACCCTATGATGATTTATTCTCCGGAAATGCTAAAAGCAGTTTTGACTGCATCTGTAAATACAAATACAATTCATCACTATGTTCCTACGCAACGATCAACTTCCGGAATAAATTATATGCAGGTAGGCGCAGGCTTGCTCAGTGCAAGCGAGTCAATTAAGACAACAGTAAATAATCAAACAAGATGTAGTACCATTACCTCACCGTATAATGATTACTCATATACATTCACTGTAACAAGTGCAGAAGTCGGCTCTACGGTAAGAGTCTCTTTAGCTTACTCGGTTCCAGTAATCATTGGTACAGATCACTCAAGTTTAAATGTCACCACATATCCCATGCCAGATTTAAACCTAATGGTATATTCGCCTAATTCCGCATTTCCCAGCTGGATTTCCGCAACAACCAACAACAATGTTGAAATCGTCGAATTTATACCGCAAGTTTCCGGTACATATACAATCAAAATTACAAGTAGCGACACAGCAAATTATAATAATGATATTTATTTTGGCGTAGCATGGAGCATCCAATAAATTTATAATTTGAGAGGAGATTTTAAAATGAAACGCAAGTTCGCTTTAATTTTGAGCACACTTTTAGCTTTATGCTTATTCACCTCATGTGCACCATCACAGATTGAGTCTACCAGTAACACAACCATTTCGGATACACAAACCACCGCAAAAACCTCTGCAACATCCGAATCGCAGAATGAAACAACTTCCCAGGAGTCCACTACATCCGTTGCCGAGCCGCCAATAGTCGAGCCGCCCGCTGTCGCGCCCGCCGATGAAGTGAGCGCGCAGCAGACATTCTCCGTCAGCGAAACCCCCGACGGCATCACGCTCGAGGTCACGGTATACGGCTATTCCAGCAAGACGCTCGGCAAGGATTTCTATGTGAAAAGCAATGAGTTTTTCTATGCCGATGTGAAAGTGACAAACACCTCGGGAAAATCGTTTTGGCAGTTTCTGCCCACATTCTGCCGCGAAAACATGAGCGACAAGCACAATCATGAGATAGAGTTTTCCCTCTCCGACGGCAAGGGACACTCGCTTCACTCCACGGACAGCTTCGGCAAAGGATGTCCCGAAAGGACAGACCATTGGGAGATAAAGGCGGGAGAAAGCTATGAATGGAGAGTGACTGTCGCCGCAGGCGAAAATACCTACGGCGAAGGCACAGGCGAACTGACTGTCAGTGGTTATCCATGGCTCGGCATAGCGCTCTACGACAGGAGCATATATGAAAATGATATGCTCGACTTCTCCGGTGATTTCTCATTTTCATATTCCGCCAAGAACGAAACATTTTCAAATGAGTTCACAGTAAAGCTCCCCGTGAGCCTGACAGTGGTGTATATAACAAAATAAACCCGCAAATTTATCAGTGCCGCCCGTTTTCGGGCGGCATTTTCATATTCACTTTCGAAGCGTTTTCAGATATTCCTTTTTCTCGGGCGTGATACGGTAGCTCTCGCGAGCCTTGCTTATCGTTTTGTTATGCGTGAAAGTATCAAGCCTGCCGGTCTCGAGGATTTTCACTATATCGTCATAATGTCCGATAAGTGCCGTTGCAAAATACCATGCGCGCATCATATTGATATAGTATTCATCGCTTTTCACGGCGATAACCGCCTCGGGATATTCGGAAGCATAGTTTTCACCGAGGAAAAAGTTCATCAGCGTGCCTATACCGTAGCGCACAGTATATGTATGCCCGCTCTTCATCCATCCGAGCGCTTTTTCCGCCGTTTTCTGCGGATATCTGCCGAGTGCTTTAAGGCGCAGACCATCGCAGGTCGCCCAGTTGTCGATATACGGCAGAAAACGCTCAATCTCCGATATCAGCAGGTCATAATCCTTTATTCTTTCGAGCAGGAAAGCGTGCAGATTGTTTTCCTCATAATATTCGTGCGGCAGTTCCGAGAGGAAAGCTTCCTCTTCGGGCGTCCCTGAAATTTCCTTTGCCATGGCGCGGAGAAGCGGCACGCGAACGCCGATTATGCGCTCCGGCGGGATATCCGGTATCAATGCCGAATGAAATTTCTTATATCCCGCATCCGATAGGGAAAGAAGCTTTTCATAAATTTCTTTCATGCAGATTCTCCTTATCTACAGCAATGCCCCGGCTTTCGCCGAGGCATTTTTTGTTTTCGCGTAGCAGGTCAGCGCTCAGACCGCAAGAGCCGGCGCATGCTCTTCATGCTGCTCATGCTCTGCCATCTTCATCTCTTCGGATTTCTCCGCCTCGAGATTGACCTCTTCGGGATTCCTGTATGTGGGGACGGTCGCCTTGAGCGCCGCCTTTATCTTATCCGATGAAATCTCGTTTTTCGACTCATCGACGGCGCGGCGGAGAATTTCTATCTTGCCCTCCACATCTTCGCGGGAGAGCGGAGCGTCCTTTTCGATGAAAATAAGCTTGTTATCCGTCTTGCTTAAGTTTTCCGTCTTGATGAGAAGCTCCTCATAGAGCTTTTCGCCCGGGCGCAGACCGATTTCTTTTATCTCTATATCGACATAAGGCGTGAAACCCGAAATGCGTATCATGCTCTCGGCAAGGTCGAGTATCTTCACAGGCGCGCCCATATCAAGCACAAAAAGCTCGCCGCGCGACGCTTTTGCGCCCGCTTCCATCACAAGCTGGCTCGCCTCGGGGATGGTCATGAAATATCTGATTATGCGCTTGTCGGTAATGGTGACGGGACCGCCCGCCGCTATCTGACTCTTGAAAAGCGGAATAACGGAACCGTTGCTTCCAAGTACATTGCCGAAGCGGACAGCCGCAAAAGCGGTTTTGCTGTCGGCGCGACACTGCACTATCATTTCGCACATGCGCTTGGAAGCGCCCATGATATTTGTCGGATTGACCGCCTTATCCGTGGAAATCAGGATAAACTTTGCTGTGCCGTACTTCTCTGCCATATCGGCGGTATTGTATGTACCGAGGACATTGTTTTTTATCGCCTCGCAGCCGCTGTGCTCCATGAGAGGAACATGCTTGTGCGCCGCCGCATGGAATACGATATCAGGTCGGTATTCGGCAAAGACGCTGTCCAGTCTTGCCCTGTCGCGCACGGAAGCTATCTCAACCGATAGGTCAAGCGACTTGCCGTATTTGCGGATAAGCTCCTGCTGAATACTGTATGCATTGTTTTCATAGATATCGAGAATAATGAGCTTTTTCGGCTTCAGCTTCGCTATCTGACGGCATATCTCACTGCCTATGGAACCGCCGCCTCCCGTGACAAGCACGGTCTTTCCCGAATAGAAATTCACCATATGCGTTTTTTCTATGTCGATAGATTTGCGGAAAAGCAAATCTTCTATTTTAAATTCGCGAATCACGCGCTTTTCGGGAGCGACATCCGGATTCCCCGCTCCTACTTCAATAAGCGGGAAATCATAGAGCTTTACCTTGCATCCCGTGGCGCTGTACATATCGTAGAGTGCCTTTGCCGTTTCGTTCGATATATCGGGAATGGCAATGAATACCTCCTGTATCGGGAGATTTTTCAGACGGGTTATCGTTTCCCTGTCCTCTTCGTAAACAGGCACTCCGTTTATGACGGAGCCTATCTTATCGCTGTTTTTATCAATGAAGCATACGGGGGTATAATGCGATTTCGGATTGCAGAGCAGTTCACTTGCAAGAAGTGCACCGACTCTGCCCGCACCTATGATGGCAACGCCTATCTTATGGGAGGGTGCTTCTTTATCCTGCTCGCGTACATGCATATTTCTGTAAATAAACTGATAGAGGAAGCGCGAGGAGAGCGTCGCCACGCAGGAAACGGCTATAATCGAAACACTGCGCCAGAATCCGAGCGTACAGTCCGCAAACTTTGTCACAAGCAGTGCCGCCACACCGCCGACCGCATCGGCAAAAACTATTCTCAGATATGCGCTGTAATTGGCATATCTCCAGATGAAATTATAGGAGCCTATGATAAGCCTTGCCGCAAAAGGAAATCCCCACATCAGGAGAGCGCAAAGCAGAAGCTCTTTCACGCCCATGCTTCCGTCGTTTCCGCGTATTGAGCTTATCCCGTACATAGTGAAAAACACCGCAAAGTAGCAAAGAGCGTCTATCATGAAAAGGCGCCATTTTCTTCCCACAAGAAGTATCCTGCCGGATACGATAGTATGCCTGGAATTTTTATTATTATCTCTGTTCATTAAAAGCATCTCCGCAAAGTATAGTTGATCAATCATGCGATAACAAATTTATGATACCACACGCGCGTGCGATTGTCAATAGATTTCGGAATATTTTTTATAATGCTGTAAAAAACTGATAAGCATTATTTGCCAAAAATATAGTGAAAATGTATTGTTTTTAGCATATTATATCTTTCTGTGCGCAATAATTCACAGCATTGTGATGATTTTCGCACGCAACGCCGGCTTGCGGCGGCGAAGGTGAAAAGGCATTGCCCGCATCACCATCAAAAATAATCTCAAGTAACTTTTCCTTTATCGTACTTTTGCATGACCAAAAGTACGAGAGAAGAAAAGTATCTTTATATATCTTTCGGGTCGGTGCCGTCGCCGCCCCCCTACAAAATCATAAAGAATCTCTTACCTCCCCTGTGTAAAAAAGCTCACATCTTCATCTTTTTTCTGAAAATGACCACGGCGAGTATGTATATCACGACCGCGTATGCAAGCACGACAGCAAGATGCATCGGGATGGCGGCATAATCGCCCGCTATCGCGGCTCTTGCGGCATCGGCGGCATGCACAAACGGAAGCGCGCCGGCTATCTTTTCAAAAGCGCCGCCGACAAGCTTGAGGTCAAACCAGACACCCGAGAGCCAGCCGGAAACATTCGTCAGCAGTGCGCCGCATATTCCGCCCACCTGCTTGTCGTTCATGAGACTGCCGCAGAGCAGACCTATCGCGATATAGAGCAGAGCCGAGGGGATAAGCACGGCTATCGCAAGCAGGATATTCACACTCACGGAAAGTCTGAATATCGTTGCCACGCCGAAGCATACGGCGCTCTGCACTATGCCCATCGGCACGAGCGGCAATGTATAGCCTAGGATGAAATCCGACGGCGTCATCGGCGAAGAATAAAGTCTCATGAGAAACGATGTTGTCCTGTCCTTGGAGATAAGCATCGCCGAGAAAAGCGAAAGAAAGCACAGTCCGAATGCGGCAACGCCGGGCGCGAGCCTGTCGATGTTATAAATCTCAACAGGGATATTTGCCTGAATGGCAGTCATGAGAAGCAGCAGTATCAGCGGGAAATCTATACCGAAAAAGAGCGTCACGCCATCGCGCAGCATCTCCTTTGCATTTCTCTTTGAAAAAGCAAACATTCTTTTCATGCGTTTTCACCTCCCGCCAGCGTAACAAAAGCATCCTCGAAATTTCCATTGCCCGAGAGTGCTATCAGTTCCTCTGCCGTGCCGCAGGCGACAATCGAACCATGTGACATTATGCCGATTCTGTCCGAGAGATTCTCCGCCTCCTCAAGATAATGCGTCGTGAGTATGACCGTCGTACGACTGCGCAGCTTTTTTATCACGCTCCACAGTTCGCGCCTTGCGATGACATCAAGTCCCAGCGTCGGCTCGTCGAGGAAAAGCAGTTTCGGTTCCGATATCAGTGCCATCGCTATGCTGAGCCGCCTCTGCCAACCGCCCGAGAGCGTTTTTGCTTTCTTGCCCGCGACGGAGGAAAGCCCCATCTCTTCTATCTCGCGGGAAGCGCTGTCCCCCGGATTTTTTGCGCCGTAGATGCCCGCGATAAATTCCAGATTCTCGCGCACAGATAGATTCGGCGCGACAGCCGTCTCCTGCGGAGATACATTTATCAGCTTTTTCACCTCGTGCGTTTCCGTTATGATGCTGTGACCGAATATTTTCGCGTCTCCCGAGGTCGGCTTCACAAGACAGGAAAGCATTTTTATCAGCGTGGATTTGCCCGCGCCGTTTACGCCAAGCAGAGCGAAAAGCTCGCCCTCGTTTATCACAAGGTCAAGTGAGCTTACCGCCGTCAGATCCTTGTATTTTTTCGTCAGTGCCGATGTTTCTATCGCCGTCATTTTTCTTTCTCCTTTGAAAGCACTTTGAATTCGTTGGCAAACCGCCTTTCGTCCTCCACCGTCGTAATGTTATTCTCGACGACGGTTTTCAGCTCCGCGGCAAACCTTTTGTCATCTGCCGTAGGCTCGCCCATCATCGCTTTTTCCACGGCGTCTGTGATAGAATCCAGCTTATTCATGGCGATGCCGCGGCTTCCGTCCGCAAGCAGGAGCAGCGTATCTCCCGGGCGAAGCCCAAACATATCACGCATTGATTTCGGTATGACAATCTGCCCTTTTGCCCCTATTTTCGCCACATCCATCAGTTTTTCCGATTTCTTTTCCATGTTACCTCCTCAATATGATAAGTATAACTTTTCATACTTATTATACTCTTCAGACGGTGATTGTCAATAGGCGGCAGAAAAAAGAAGCGGTTTTAACGCAAAATAAATAATCGAAAAAACTTGATATGTTCACATTTTTATGATATACTGAATATTAAAGCAGAAAGGGGGCCTGTAAAATGGAAAAAATCATCCCTTTTATAATGTGTGCCGTTTTCGTACTCGCGGCATACGGACTTTTGAAGCTGTCTCTTTTCATCAGCTCATATGTGACGCGAAAGAAAATTCTCTCCTACGGCGTAGCCTCCGAAGATGCGGCGACGGCGCTTTTCTGCTCGTATTTCGGCATGAAAAATGTCCTTTCCAACGCCGTACTCCCTGTTTATACCTCGGCAGGCAAGCGATATACGGAGATAGATAACATCATCGTTCTCCCCACTTGCGTCGCCGTCATTGAAATAAAAAGCATGATAGGCAGGATAGAAAATCCCGAGGGTGCGCAGACATGGCATCAAAACGCCGTCACGCGCTCCGGCGAGGTAAAGGAGCTGGATTTCCGCAATCCTTTTCTTCAGAACGACAGGCACGCCGCCGCGGTCAAAGAGGCACTGAAAAATATGCCGTTTGCGCCGCCCGTATACGGCTTTGTCGTATTCACCTCGCCGAGAGTTTCTTTTGCCTATAAGGATGAAAATATTCTCCGTCCCACGCAGACGGTAGATAAACTGCAACAGCTTTCCGTGCGCGGAAGAAAGCTCACAGGCGAGCAGAAGAGCGAAATTCTCGCCCGCCTGCGCGCCATATCGAAAAAATCGGGACCCGCTTTCGCAAAGCAGGTCAAAATGCGACAGGGTCGCTGAAAAGAATACCGAAACATATATTTTTCTCCCCGCGATTCTGAGCGTTTTCGCGCGCTTCATGTGGTATATTCTAAACAGAATATATTATTCGTGAGGTGAAAAATTTATGAAAAAAAATCTACCCGTTTTCTCCGGCATATTCATCGGCGCACTGCTGATAGTGCTCATCGGCATTTTCGTCCTCGGCGGCGGTGTCACCGCTTCCGATTATGTGACCCCGTGCGATATCGGCGACAGCTTCGCGAAAAGCGAAATCGACCTTCTCTGCAAGGACGGTGTGCTTGAATATTTTGCAAAAGGCGACAAGACATATTTCTATCCCGGGAGCGGTGTCACGAGGGAATATATGGCTCGCGCCATGGTGAAATATCTCGGCATAGACGAAAAGAAATACGATGACTACAAGCTACCGATAAGCGACGCGGATATGATAAGCGAGCAGTATCTGCCGTATGTGCGCGCCGCCGTGGCAAGAGGGCTCTTCCCGCTTTATGCCGACGGAAGCGAATACCGCTTTGCGCCGACAGAGGGCGTTTCGCGTGAGGAAGCTTCATACATCGCCTCGGCACTCTGCACATCGTACATATCGAGCGGCAAGGCGGAAAGTTTTCCCGATTTTGATAATACAAGCGAAGCTTTCCGTGCGGCGATGAAGCGCGTTGTGGCATACGGCATAATCGTCGGCTATCCCGACGGAACGCTCCGCCCGCAGAATATCATTTCACATGAGGAACTCGCGCTGATGCTCAGCCGCATGCGCGAAAACAAGAATTTCATATCCGAATTAAAATAAGACAAGGTAAAGGACATAAGACATGGCAAAAAAGGAAGCCGAAAAATTCACCGCCTCCGATATAATGGAGGGTATGATCTCGGTTCGTGCCGTGATACGCGGTACCGAGAGCGGAGTGAACGACAGAAAAATAGAAAAGATAATATACGACGAGGCACGGGGAAAATCGAGAGCAAAGGAGCTTTCTTATCTTTGTGCCATGGGATATAAATACGGCTTCCCCGTTTTGCCCGTGGCGACAGAGGAAATAGAGGCTCTCGCCCTCGGCACGAGTCACGGCGGGATTCTCGCCGTCTGCTCTCCCAGAAGCTTCCCCGCGGCAAGCGCGGAAAATCTGCCCGAAAAAGGCTTCTATGTCATGCTCGAGGGTATAGAGGACCCCTATAATTTCGGCTACTGCCTGCGTTCGCTCTATGCGGCGGGCGTGACGGGAATCGTCCTCGAAAAGCACAACTGGACAGGCGTTTCCGGCATAGTCGCCCGCGCGTCAGCCGGTGCATCCGAGATGTTTGATATGCGCGTCTCCGAAGATTTTGCCGAAACGGCAAAGGCTTTTCGCGCGGCGGGATATAAATTCGCCGTCGCCGACAAGAGCGGCAAAAGCCGCAGTATCTACGATTGCGCTCTGAAATTTCCTCTGCTCCTTGCCGTGGGCGGCGAGCGGAGAGGAAATACAAAAGCGGCGCTTGAGGTTGCCGATGAGATAGTCGAGCTTGATTACGGCAGGGACTTCCCTGCGGCGCTCTCGGCGGCATCGGCGGCTTCCGTCATCGCATTTGAAATATTCCGTCAGAACAGAAAGTGAGGCGGAAATGGATATATATAATGAAAAAATAAACGAAAATCTCTCTCTCTTTCAGAAGAAAGGCTCTCTTGCCTTCGGCACAGACGCTTATCTGCTCTATGCCTATATGCGCTCCTGCAAAGAAAAAGCGTGCGAACTCGGCGCGGGCTCGGGTGTCATCTCTCTGCTTTGCGCCTCATCGGGCAAAATGTGCGATATCGACGCTTTTGAATTGCAGGATGATATTTTTGCCGTGGCGGCGAAAAATGTCGAGGAAAACGGTCTTTCGGAAAAAGTGCGCGTCCTGCACTCCGATATACGCGATATCCCTGCGGAATATAACGGCAGATACAGCGTCGTTTTCTCAAATCCGCCGTATCTGAAAGCGGACTCCGGCAAGGCAAACGAGAATGAAGCGGACAGAATCTCGCGCAGAGAGCTCAACGGCAGTATATACGATTTCTGCTCATGCGCATCGCGCCTGCTTCGATTCGGCGGGCTTTTCTGCGCGGTTTACCGACCGGACAGGCTCGGCGACCTCATATCCGCCATGCGCGGAAATTCACTCGAGCCGAAGCGGCTGACCCTCGTCTATCCCACCGTGTCGCATGTTCCCTGCCTCGTGCTTGCCGAAGCCAAAAAAGGAGCTGCGGCGGGCATTTTCACCACGCGCCCGCTGATTATATACAAAAGTATAAATGACATGACGCAGGCAAATTACACAGATGAAATGAAATACATTTACGAAAACGGAGACTTTCATGAGTTCTATAAAAAGCCCTGAGAAGTACATCTCTCCCGAAACGGAGAAAAACAAAACCGAAGCGAAAACGCTCTATCTCGTCGGCACGCCTATCGGCAATCTCGCAGATATTTCCGAGCGCGCGCTGAAAACGCTCTCCGAGGTGGATTTTGTCGCCGCCGAGGACACGCGCAACAGCGGCAGACTGCTCTCCTACTTCGGCATCAAAAAGCCGATGGTAAGCTACTTTGAACATAACAAGCGCGAACGCGGCGAAGAGATAGTCCGCAGGATAGAGGACGGCGTCTCCTGCGCGCTGATAACCGACGCAGGTATGCCAGCGATAAGCGACCCTGGAGAGGATATCGTCCGTCTCTGCGCCGAGAGAGGAATCCCCGTATGCGTCGTCCCCGGCGCATGCGCCGCAGTGTCGGCGCTTGCCGTCTCGGGACTGCCGACTTCGCGTTTCGTTTTCGAGGGCTTTCTCTCCACGGCAAAAGCCGAACGCAGAAAATCGCTCGAGGCGCTGAAAAACGAGCGCCGCACCGTCATCCTTTATGAAGCGCCGCACAAGCTCGTCGGCACGCTCGCGGATATTTTCGCCGTGCTCGGCGACAGGCGGCTCTCGCTCTGCCGCGAGTTGACGAAGCTGAACGAAGAAGTCATCCGCACGACAGTCTCCGGCGCGATGAAATATTATGAGGAAAAGGCTCCGCGCGGCGAATATGTGCTTATCATTGATGGTGCCTCCGAGGACGAGATGCACGAAGAAGCTTTCTGGTCGGACATGAGCATGCAGGAGCACACAGAGCACTATGTTTCGCTCGGCATGACGAAAAAGGACGCGATAAAAGCCGTGGCTTCCGACAGAGGACTTGCCAAAAGCGAAGTCTACGCCGAAGTCATGAAAAAATAGAAAAAACGCAAATTCCCTTGTAATATATAGAAAAATATGGTATACTAATATAAGAAAAATGTTAAAAATATTAAATTATACATTTGTATAATTTATAATACATAGATGTATAAGTCGAGGAATGCTTATGAAAACAAGAATTATCGGCGGAAAAGTTTACAATACCGAAAAATGTGCCTTTGAAGAGAGGTCGCTCTATTTCGATGATGTTATATGCAGCAAGGGCATCGCACTGAAAACAATAGATGCGGCCGGAGCCTATGTGCTCCCGGGTTTCATAGACCTGCATACTCACGGACGCATGGGCATAGACATAATGGAGGCGGACACCGCGGAAATGAACGCGCTCGCGGTCGAATATGCGAAAACAGGCGTCACCACGATGTACCCCACGGTGATGACCGCACCTCTTGACAAGATATATCGCGCCATAGACACGATAAAGAGTGCCGAGGGCGGCGCGAAATTCGCGGGTATTCATGTAGAGGGACCTTATATAGATAAGGAAAAGCGCGGTTGCCACACGGAATCATTCATCCGCGAGCCGCATTTTGACGAAATCTCGCAGATTATCGAGCGCACAGCTCCTCTCCATGCGCATTTCACGATGGCCCCCGAGCATGACGACAAGGGCGAGGGCGTGATAAACAAGATTGTGCGAAGCGGCGGAAGCGTCGGCGTAGGTCACACGGGAGCCGATGCGGAAACGGTGCGCCGTGCGCTCGCCGACGGTGCCGTTTCGTTTACTCATACATTCAATGCGATGTCTGCTTTCGGGCATCGTGAGCCTGGCGCATCCGGCATGGCACTCGCCACCTCCGCTTTCGCGGAATTTATCTGCGATGGGATTCATCTCGCTCCCGAGACGGTCGAGGCTGCATACAATGCCAAGCTCCGCTTCGGCGATAGATTCGTGCTGATAACGGATTCCATCCCCGCGGCGGGACTGCCCGACGGCGACTATGATATAAACGGTATTCCGTTTACTCTGTGCGGAAAAAAAGCTTGTACAAGCGAAGGGACGATAGTCGGCAGTGCACTTGATATGCCGACAGCGATACTGAATCTGATGCGATTCTGCGATATTCCGCTCGAAAAAGCACTTCTCTGCGCGACAAAGGCTCCCGCAGAAATGGCGGGCATATACGATACGACAGGCTCGCTCGATATCGGCAAATCGGCGGATATCGTCATCTGCGATGAGCGGCTAGAAATACGGAAAGTAATCGTTTCCGGCAATATTGTTTACGAAAGAAATAACTGAAAAGGCAGGACATAATAAATATGGAAAACAAAGGAAAATTTTATCTGACCACGGCTATCCCGTATGCTTCGGGAAAGCCGCATATCGGCAATGTTTACGATATTGTTGCCTCTGACGCGATAGCCCGTTTCAAACGCGAGCAGGGTTATGATGTCTACTTCGTCACGGGCACGGACGAACACGGGCAGAAAGTAGAAGACCTCGCCGCGGCAAAGGGTGTTTCGCCGAAAGAATATGTAGACGAGGTTGTCGCCGTAATCAAAGATATCTGGGCGCTGATGGGCGCAAGCTATGACAAATTCATCCGCACCACGGACGAAGAGCATGTGAAATGCATTCAGAAGATTTTCACCAAGCTCTATGAGCAGGGCGATATATACAAAACCACTTATGACGGACTTTACTGCGTGCCGTGCGAATCGTATTTCACGGAAACTCAGGCACCCGACGGCGTTTGTCCCGACTGCGGCAGGCCGCTTGCTCATTCCAGTGAAGAAGCATATAAATTCAGAATGAGCAAATATCAGGAGCGCATAGAGAAATTCTATGAGGAATGTCCCGATTTTGCCGTTCCGGAATCGCGCAAAAAAGAGATGATAAACAATTTCATCAAGCCGGGTATACAGGACCTCTGCGTTACTCGCTCTACCGTAAAATGGGGCGTGCCTGTTCCTTTTGACCCGAAGCATGTCGTTTATGTATGGCTTGATGCGCTGCCCAATTATATCTCAGCGCTCGGCTATGACCCTGAAAATCCCTCCGAACTCTATAAGAAATACTGGCCCTGCGACCTCCATGTGATAGGAAAGGATATCATCCGTTTCCATATGATTTATTGGCCTGCATTCCTCATGGCTCTCGGCGAACCGATACCGAAAAAGATTTTTGCACATCCGTGGATTCTTTTCGGCGGCGACAAGATGAGCAAATCCAAGGGCAATACCATATATCCCGATGACGCTGTAAATTATTTCGGGCTTGATGCCATCCGTTACTACATGCTTGCCGAAACGCCTTATGCTTCCGACGGCAGTATCACTTATGAATCCGTAATTTCCGTTTTCAATACGGACCTTGCAAACACTCTCGGAAATCTCGTTTCGAGAACGGTTTCCATGACAAAGAAATATTTCGGCGGCGTTATCCCCGCGCCTGCGGAAAAAGGCGAACCCGATGATGAGCTTATCGCCGCGGCAAAGGCGGCTTACGACGGCTTCATCGGAAATATGGAGAGCTATCATATCGCCGATGCCATCGCCTCTGTTTTCGACCTGCTCCGCCGCGCAAATAAATATGTCGACGAGACAACGCCGTGGTCGCTTGCCAAGGATGAATCCAAGGCAGACAGGCTGAAAACCGTCATCTATAATCTGCTTGAGTCGCTTCGCATTTCCGCAGTGCTTCTCGCACCCGTAATGCCCGAAACCTGCGAAAAGATTCTGCACGCGATAAATGCCGAAAATACCGGCATCGAATGTGCGGAGGCATTCGGCGGACTTGAAGCGGGCAAGGAAGTAAACGATGTCGGCGTGCTTTTCGCGCGCATAGATGAAGCGAAGATGCTCGAGCGCATCGCCGCGGATAACGAAGCGAAAAAATCCGCAAGCGCAAAATAAACAAAGATGGAAAAATTTTTCGATACACACGCGCACTATACCGATGAAAAGCTGGCAGGCAATTTCGCGCTTACGGATGAGCTTTTCGCCTCCGATATATGCGGGATAATCTGCGTCGCCATAGACAATGACGACGCGGGAAAATGCATTGCCACGGCGGAGAGATATCCGCATATGTATGCAAGCGCGGGCATCCACCCGAGCGAATGTATGCGCTTCCCCTCCATCGAGGATGAGATGAAACGCCTGCGTTTACTCTGCCGCGAAAAGAAAGTCGTTGCCATCGGCGAGATAGGGCTTGATTATCACTATGACTTCTCGGAAAAGGATGTACAAAAGCGATTTTTCGAGGCGCAGATGAAGCTCGCCGAGGAGCTTGATATTCCCGTTATAATCCACGACAGAGAGGCGCACGCCGATGTTTTTGATACGGTAAAGGCGCATCCGGATGTCCGCGGCGTGATACACAGCTACAGCGGTAGCGCCGAAATGGCGCGCGAATATATCAGACTCGGATGGTATCTCTCATTCTCCGGCGTCGTGACTTTTACCAACGCGGCAAAAACCCATGAGGCGGCAAAGGCTACCCCTCTCGACCGCCTGCTCATAGAGACCGACGCGCCGTATCTCGCTCCCGTCCCCATGCGCGGCAAGATGAATCACAGCGGATATATACATTATACCGCAGAAAAGATAGCCGAGCTGCACGGCGTCGATACCGATACCGTGGCACGCATAACGGCTGAAAATGCGCGAAGGCTTTTCCTCATCTCCGAATAACAATATATGAATATATCGCAGGATAAATCTCTTTAGGATTTTGCAGAAAAATAAAGTTTTATAACGCTGTCTGCCGGTTTCGGCAGGCAGCGTTTTGATATTCTGCGCGTTTTTCGGTGCCATGGTAAGCCATAGTTTTCCCGAAGCAAGCAGTGACGGAATATCCCCGCCGCTCGTTCGCGAATTTTAAAAATTCAACCCACGGTAGAGATAATCGCATAAAATTCAACAAAAATACTATTGCAAGTTGAAAAAGCAATATGGTATAATTTGATTACAAGGTGGCCATCTGAAAAAAGCAGAAAGGACAAAAACATGTTGGATCAAAAAATATTTGGTGAAAAACTTCGCAATCACAGAAAGAGACTCGGCATGACGCAGGAAGATGTCGCCGAAAAAATAGGCATATCTCCGCAGGCAATATCAAAATGGGAGTCGGGCGATTGCCTGCCTGACTGTTTTAATCTGAAGTCGATAAGCGACATCTACGGAATTTCCGCAGACGTTCTTCTCGAAACCGAGTCAAGCGGAGATATCAATGCCGTGGCTGAAAGAATTGAACAGCTCGGCACTGAATTTATCTGGGCAAAAGCAGATGCAGCAGGCTACACAGGCAATCTTCATCGTGAACTTGGCGAGGATTTGTGGAAAATGTGGAAAGGAATTTATTTTGCGGAAGTGGGCGATCGCAAACGACAAGAAGATGACAAAAAGCGTGGAAATCTTCGCATTATCGGTTCGTTCGGCACAAAAATATGGGACGACGAGGGCATAGTTTGTGTTATACAATCGGAGCTTATCAAAAAGCTTTCGGTCTTTGACTTTGAAACGGTTGATATCATGAAAGAACTTTGCAGTGAGGACGGGCAAAAGTTGATTTTGTCACTGGAATGTGACATGCCTACATCCAAACACGACATTATCGAAAAATCGGGAATTGCTCTTCCCCGCCTTAACGAGTTGCTTCTTTTATTTACGGAAAACCGAATCATAGAATACAGCACAGACAATCGTCCGCGCGGAAACGGATATATTATCAGCGGGCATTGCGGTATTGTCGCATACATGATTTTATCGGCAATGTTTATTCTAAACAAAAAGAAATATACGGTTTCTTCATATTATTCGAATTGATTATCGTAGGATACGAGACAAACATTTCAAAAGATAATTGAGAAAAAAGAACAGGATACGCCCTGCGGGATGAGGGAGAGCGGCAACAGAGTGCAATGAATGAGCCGAATGAGCGAAGCCCGCAGGGTGCCGCGTCAGCGGTCTCCTTGTTCAGCATACTTTTGCTGGTCACGGTGTAATCTTTTATAAATTGAGACATTTCCGTGAGATTTGCTTGTGGGCAAGACTATTTTATCTGATCTCAATCACTTTTTCTATGCCTTTTTCGTTTTCAGTCTCACATCAATTGTAACACTACAAAAATATTTGCGGAAAACTGTGAAAAGCCCTTGACAAACTCATACGTTTCTGCTATACTATATTAGCAAATTTACGGCACCATAGCCAAGCGGTAAGGCAGAGGTCTGCAAAACCTTTATTCCCCGGTCCGATTCCGGGTGGTGCCTCCAAAAAAGAGCATTGCGAAAGCAATGCTTTTTGTTTTTGGTAATGAGCCGCCGCTGCTCTTAACAGCCTTTTCCGGATGTTCTCTTGACAGCCCAAAATGTATATGATATTATAAATACAGTAAATAATCAACCATCCCGCAGAGATTGTATACATTGAACCGTTAAAACGGCTCTGACGGCTCTTTTTTGTTGCCTGCGGCAACACCGTTCTTCCTTCGTTTGTTTCTATTAGCATCATTTTTTTCTGTGCTTCCGGAATTTTTCTTTAAATCTGTATTTTTCAACATCATATACTTGACTTTTTTGCATTTCGGTGTTATAATATTTTCACATTCCAGTGCTATAATAGTATTATTATATGACGCTTTTAGCGGCATTTTTGAGGTATTCATGAAGCATTTATCTGCACATCTTCTCGCTGAAACCGTAGTCAGCAGAAGAAAAACATTAAAGCTCTCCCAAACGGAGTTGTCCAAGGCGACCGGAATCAACCGTTCCTTGCTTTCCAGATTGGAATCTGGGGACTATTCTCCATCCGTGGATCAACTTCTTGTACTTTCTACTGTTTTAGATTTTCAGACCTCCGACGTTATTGTAGAGGAAAATGCGGCTCCTGTAGCTATTGAACGCAAAAAAATCGCAGTCGCCGGAACGGGCTATGTCGGTCTGTCCCTTGCCGTGCTGCTCTCTCAGCACAATGATGTAACCGCCGTGGACATCGTGCCGGAGAAGGTTGAAAAGCTGAACAACTGGATCAGTCCGATTCAGGACGAATACATGGAGCGGTATCTCGCCGAGCATGAGACGCGTGGGCTCTCCCTCACCGCTACAACAGACGGTGCATCCGCCTATGCCGATGCCGACTTCATCATCGTCGCCGCGCCCACCAACTACGATCCCAAGACGAACTTCTTTGATTGCAGTGCCGTGGAATCTGTGCTGGCACTGATTAAGGAGTCCACCGCCGACAGGGAAATCAAGCCCACCGTTGTGATCAAGTCTACCATTCCCGTTGGCTACACCGTGCAGGTGCGGGGAACAATAGGTATGGACAACATCATCTTCAGCCCGGAGTTCCTGCGGGAGTCCAAGGCACTCTACGACAACCTGTATCCGAGCCGTATTATTGTCGGCAGCGATGAAAAGAACAGAGACGCGGCGGAGCAGTTCGCGGCATTACTCCAGCAGGGTGCGATCAAGACCTCGATCCCGGTTCTCTTTATGTCGACCACGGAGGCGGAGGCGACCAAGCTGTTCGTGAACACCTATCTTGCGCTTCGTGTGTCCTACTTCAACGAACTGGATACCTACGCCGAGGTCAAGAGGCTGAAAACCGCGCCAATCATCAAGGGCGTGTGTCTTGATCCCCGCGTCGGCGATTATTACAATAATCCGTCCTTCGGCTACGGCGGCTACTGTCTGCCCAAGGACACAAAGCAACTTTTAGCCAACTACAAGGATGTGCCGGAAACTCTGATCGAAGCAATTGTGGAGTCAAACCGTACCCGCAAGGACTTCATCGCCGACCGTGTGATGGAGATTGCCGGAACCTATACACCATCCGCCGACTTCTCCGCCACGCAGGAGGAAAAGCAGCGGGAAACGGTTGTTGGCGTATATAGGCTTACGATGAAGAGCAACAGCGACAATTTCCGTCAGTCCTCCATTCAGGGCGTGATGAAGCGCATCAAGGCAAAGGGCGCGACGGTGGTCATCTACGAACCGACGCTGGAGGACAGCGCGACCTTCTTCGGCTCAGTCGTAGTCAACGATCTCAAAAAATTCAAGAAAATGTGCGGCTGTATTATTGCAAACCGTTATGATGCCGCGCTCGACGATGTAGAGGAAAAGGTCTACACAAGAGACCTTTTCAGGAGAGATTAATTTCTCAGGTAAAACAATACTCAACATTTTATGGGAGATATTATTTATGCAAAACAATTCTAACGCAGCTCGGCATTTCGAGCAGACCTACCGCAAGCCGCCGGAACATACCGCGTTCACGCCCTACCGAGTCTGCCCTCTCGGGGCGCACAGCGACCATCAGCTCGGTAAAATCACGGGTTTTGCGATTGACAAGGGCATTCACATCGCCTGTGGTCCGAAGATGAACGGCATAGTGGAAATCTCGTCGCTGCAATTTCCCAAAAGGGCACAGTGGCATGTCGCTTCAACGCCCGATGTGAAACAGGGCGACTGGGCGGACCATCTGCGCGGCGCGACTATTGCGCTCAACAGCCGCTATCCGCTCCGCGTCGGTCTCTGCGCCGTATTAGACGGCGAGCTGCCGATCGGCGGACTTTCATCCTCGGCGGCGGTCATCATCACGTTTCTTTCGGCACTCTGCCACCTGAACGGAATCACTCTCTCCAAGAAAGAGCTGATTGAGATCTCCAAGGAAGCGGAAAACAAATATGTCGGCGTTTCCTGCGGCAAGCTCGACCAGAGCTGCGAGATCTACTGCCGGAAAGATCATCTGCTGTATATGGACATGAGGGACGACAGCTATGAGCTGATTCCCGCGTCACCTTCAATGAAGCCGTTTGAAATCGCGATCTTTTTCAGCGGACTTGAGCGTTCGCTGGCAAGCTCCAAATTCAACATGCGCGTGGACGAATGCCGTAGCGCCGCCTATGCGCTCAAGGCATTTTCGGGTATGGAATACGGCAAGTTTGAGGAAACCAACCTCCGTGATGTGCCGTATGAAACCTACCTTGAATATAAAGACCGACTTCCCGAAAGCTGGCGAGGGCGCGCGGAACACTGGTATAGCGAATTCAGACGCGTCGAATCCGGTGTTGAGGCGTGGCGAAATGGCGATATTGAAAAATTCGGCAGTCTTTCGTTTGAAAGCGGCTATTCCTCAATACACAACTGGGAAACCGGCTCACCCGAGCTCATAAAGCTCTACGAGATCATGACACAGACCGACGGCATTTACGGCGGGCGCTTTTCAGGAGCGGGCTTCAAAGGCTGCTGCATGGCACTCATTGATCCGGCATACAGAGAGAGCATTCTCAAAAAGATCGAAAAAGAATATCTCGCCGCGTTTCCGGATCTCAAAGAAAAATACAGCGCGCATATCTGCCATACGGCGGACGGGATGGGCATGCCCTTCCTGAATGAAAAATAAGCCGAAAATCCTCGTGATTTGCGCGATTCAGTCTGAAAAAGGAGAATATCTGAATGAAATGCTTGATTCTTGCCGCGGGATACGCGACGCGGCTCTATCCTCTGACCGAGAACTTCCCGAAACCACTGCTCACGGTCGGAGACAAAACAATTCTCGACTGGCTTCTTGACGATATTGAGACATCAGGCAAGGTGGACGAGTACATCGTAATTTCCAATCACAAATTCGCTCATCACTTTGAAGAATGGGCAAAGACAAAGCCGTATAAGATTGCAGTCGTTGACGATGGCACCGGCACAAACGAGACGCGGCTCGGCGCGGTATGCGACGTTCAGTTTGCCATAGATAAGCTTGGGCTCGTCGATGATATGCTTGTTATCGCAGGGGACAATGTGTTGGATTTCAGCCTGACGAAATTCATCGCCTACTGCGTAAAGAAGAAAACCTCCTGCGTCATGCGCTATTACGAGCCGTCCGACAAAAAGCTGCTCAAATGCGGCGTGCTGACAATCGACGGAAACGACCTGATTCTGAATATGACCGAAAAATCACCGACACCCGCGACGCACTGGTGCTGTCCGCCGTTTTACTATTACACGAAGATAGACGCAAAGCGCGTGAAAGACGGAATTTCCGCGGGCTGCGGAACAGACGCGCCGGGAAACTACATCGCGTGGCTATGCACACAGACCGCCGTTCACGCTATGGAAATGCCTGGCAGTCGGTACGACATAGGCAATTTAGAAAGCTACGAAGCGGTAAAGAGAGAATACAAGGGGATTACAAAATCATGAAATCAAATGTAGATCTGAATAACAAAACCATACTTGTCACAGGCTCGCCCGGCTTCATCGGGGCAAATCTTGTAATCAGACTTCTGAAAGAAATGCGTGGCGGCACAGTCGTCAGTCTGGACAATATGAATGACTACTATGACCCGGCGCTAAAGGAACATCGTCTTTCCCTCATTGAGGGAGCTGCACAGTCCTCCCCGGTCAGGCACATATTCGTTAAGGGCTCTATCGGCAATAAAAGTCTGATTGATGAGCTGTTCAACACATACCACTTTGACATCGTTGTAAATCTCGCGGCACAGGCGGGTGTGCGTTATTCCATCGACCATCCGGATGTGTACATTGAGAGCAACATCATCGGCTTCTACAACATCCTCGAAGCCTGCCGACATAATTCTGTCGAGCATCTGGTATATGCTTCCTCATCTTCCGTCTATGGCGGCAACAAAAAAGTGCCGTTCTCCACGGATGACAAGGTGGACAATCCCGTCAGCCTGTATGCGGCAACCAAGAAATCCAATGAGCTGTTGGCACACGCCTATTCCAAACTCTACAACATTCCATCAACGGGTCTGCGCTTCTTCACGGTGTACGGTCCCGCAGGCCGTCCGGATATGTTCTATTTCAGCGCAACAAACACACTCGCCAAGGACGGCACAATTAAAATTTTCAACTACGGCGATATGCGCCGCGACTTCACCTACATCGATGATATTGTGGAGGGCGTATACCGCGTGATGCAGGGTGCACCGGAGAAGAAAAACGGCGAGGACGGTCTGCCGCTCCCGCCTTATGCCGTCTACAACATCGGCGGCGGTCATCCGGAAAATCTGCTCGATTACATCAGTGCGCTACAAGAGGAGCTTGTCCGCGCTGGCGTACTCCCCATAGATTACGACTTTGAGGGACACCGCCAACTTGTCGGTATGCAGCCCGGTGACGTCCCCGTGACCTGTGCGGATTCAAAGGCGCTGGAACGTGACTACGGCTTCACACCGAAGATTGGAATACGCGAAGGCCTGCGGAAATTTGCGGAATGGTACGCGGGGTATTATAAGGGATAAAAAAGAATAGCGACAGCGGTAGCACCGAAGCTGTCTGAAAAGATTTTCTCCTGAGTAA
>CAVESF010000028.1:12268-24203 GCA_963618495.1 Acutalibacteraceae bacterium | reverse complement strand
CCTCCGCCGTTTTGGAAAAGCTCCCGTTCTCCGCCACCGAAAGAAAGGTCAGCAGTTGCGGATGAATCATATTGCCACCTCCTTGTTTGAACTTTTACTTGATATAGTATAACATATTTTTGTGGGAAGTTCAAGTGGAATTTGCGATAAGGAAGCGCCGGTTTATAGCGCCACGATAAAGCCTCACGCTGAGCAACGATTCTTATATGGTGCGGATAGCACACATTGATTCCAATGCAGTATAGTTTCAAATATGTCCACATGGTACAAGGGGCGCCCCCCTTAAAGAGAATCCGGGTGTGAGCACCATGAAATGAGCGCCCGCATCCCCTAATACCTCTCGGACAAAGCAATGCCACTTGATTTTTCTGTCTGCGTATCGGCAACAAATAAGTTGATCTTGTCGCGCATAAGGATGAGTTTCTAGAAATTTGCGACAAGATAATTAAAGGCTGTACGGATGAAAATATTCATCTCGGCACTTGGAATATGCGCGCAAAAATTCTGCACACCGAAGGAAAAACAGACGAAGCATCGAATATATACAATGCAAAATTCACTAATTGGTATGGCACTTGCGGTCAGAAAAGCGAATAACCGTTTGCAAAAGACACGCGAAAATATTATTTTATGCACATCAATAAAATCACAAGTATGCCAAGTGCTATTCTGTACCAACCGAACACGGTGAAATCATGCTTTTTGATATATCCCATGAGAAATTTTATCACTGCCACAGAGACAAAGAAGGACACTATAGTGCCGACTGCGAGTATCATTGCCTCTTCCGCCGTGAAATGCAGACCGAATTTGACTATTTTTATTGCGCTCATGCCGAACATTACGGGCACAGCAAGGAAGAATGTAAATTCAGCCGCCGCAATTCTCGATACGCCGATGAGCAACGCTCCTATTATAGTAGCACCGCTGCGCGATGTTCCCGGGATTATGGAAAGCACCTGAAAAAGCCCGATAAGAAACGCCGTATAATAGCTGATATCTCCAAGTGTTTCCACTTTCGGAGTTCTCTTTTTGTTCCATGCTTCGATTATAATAAAAGCTACACCGTAGAAAATCAGTGCTATCGCAATGACAAGTGGCGTATGCAGATGAGCCTCGATATAATCATCAAAAAGTAGCGTTACTACAGCGCCGGGAATGCATGCCACGACTACCTTCAGCCATGTGGAAAACACATCTTTTCTGAAAACAGGCTGCGATTTATCTTTAAACTGAAACGGAAACATTTTGTTCCAGAAAAGCAGGACGACGGCAAGTATTGCGCCAAGCTGGACAACATAAAAATACATTTCCTTGAAGCTCTCACTCATATCAAGCGTGAGAAATTCATCGACAAGGAGCATATGTCCTGTACTGCTTATCGGAAGCCATTCCGTTATTCCCTCGACTATGCCGAGAAAAACGGATTTTAATATCTCAATAAGACGCATCGTGAAAAAACTCCTTCCTTAATGCAATAATTGTATTGTTTATTTATTATCGGATGTTTTTTCTTCCGTTTCGTTTGAGTTGTTCTTTTTTGCGGTCTGCTTTACATCATCGCGGGAATACTGCTTTACCGTCTGCGCCTCGAAAAGGCGGACTTTCACGAGTCCCGCAAGAGGATTTACTTCGCATACAGTGCCGATACCGTCGGGCGTCATGACCTCGCTGTCAAGCTTCGGAGTTTTCTTCAGCTCCTCCTCGTATACTTCATGCTCATAGCGCAGACAGCACATGAGCCTGCCGCAGGCACCGGAAATCTTCTGCGAATTGAGCGATAGATTCTGTTCCTTTGCCATCTTTATAGATACCTGAACGAAATCCGGCAAAAACTTTTTGCAACAGAAAGGTCTGCCGCAGACACCGAGACCGCCAATGAGCTTTGTCTCATCGCGTATGCCTATCTGACGAAGCTCGATTCTCGTTTTAAATACAGCCGCAAGGTCTTTTACAAGCTCACGGAAATCGATTCTTCCGTCGGCTGTGAAATAGAAAATCAGCTTTGTATTGTCAAATGTATATTCCACATCGACAAGTTTCATCTCAAGCTTTCGCGCGGCAATCTTTTCCTCGCAGATAGCAAAAGCTTCTTTTTCTTTTTCTTTATTCGCATTATAACGCTCGATATCGGATGGAGTCGCTATTCTTATGACGGGGCGCAGAGGCAGGACAACCTTTGAAGCGTCTACTATGCGGTTTGCAATCGATATATAGCCGAATTCAAGTCCGCGTGCTGTTTCCACTATAACCTTGTCATTGGTGGTGCATACCGTTCCCTGCGGGTCAAAATAGTATGTTTTACCGTTATCCTTGAATCGGACGCCGACTATCTCATAGGAATCCTTTTCTTCTGCGGTTACATTTTCGGTATCTATGTTTTCTTTATTCATATTATTCTCCGTATTTATACATTATTCCATAGCATGGAAGCAAGCGCTGTCAGGGACAGGCTGATATTTACATTCGACTGCTGAAGAAGCGCCGTTTTCATAACGGCTTCAGAGCATTTTATTGCGCTGTCAACTCCGATGCTGCATGATATCCTGTTCATCTCATCAAGAGTGAAAAAGTTCATATCATCGCTGTTTTTCACCGAGTAAGCGATGATATCGGCATATGCACGCGTAAGGCATGAGCAGACCTTCAGAAGAAGCTCGCGCGAGTTTATCTTATCGCTGAATATTTTGAAAAAAGTAAAATAGGATATTTCTTCATTTTTGGAGTTCTGCGCCGAAACGACAGACCGCGCTATATCGTATGCTTCCCTGTCCAGAGTTTTTTCCGTTAAAAGCTCTGTCGCTTTTCCTATACTGCCGGACGCATTGCGCGTGGCAAAACGAAGCGCCTCTTCATCATATACGATGCCGCTTTTTTTTATATATTCCTCAATTTCCGGCACTTCAAAAGCCTGCATGATTATTTTCTGCGCTCTCGAGCGAACCGTGGGGAGCAATTTCTCCGAATTTTCGCAAAGCAGAAATATATATGTATATGAGGGCGGTTCCTCTATGATTTTCAGCAGTGCATTCTGCGCCTGAAGCGTCAGAGTGTCGGCTTTATCAATGATATACGCCTTGAAATCAAGCACGGACGGTGTAAGTGAAGCTGTAGCGAAGAAATCGCGCACCTCGTCCACACCTATCGTCTTTTTTCCCTCTTCCACGGTCAGCGTATGTATGTCCGGACAGGTGCCGTGAGCGGCGGCAACACAGTTTTCGCACAAGCCGCACGGCTCGCCGCCATGCTCACGGCAAGCCATGAGCATACATATTCCGCGGGCGAGAGTTTTCTTGCCGGAGCCTGCCGCTCCCTCGAAAATATAGGCATGAGCCAGCTTTCCGGCAGAAATCGCGCCCGCAAAATATTTCTTCGTTTCCTCGTTTCCGAGCAGTACGAAATTATTGTTTTTCATTAAAATCTTATATACTTTTCAACATCGATTATAAAAGCCGTGGCACCGCCGACGGTAACGCTCGCCGTATTCATCATGGCGCTGTTTGCCATGGTACCCGGCACTGTAAGCGGTACATTCTGCGTGCGTCTCTTGCTGTGGGTCTTGATTATCTCGAGAGCCTCATCGATACGGCTTTCGTCAACGCCGAGAAGAAATGTCGAGTTGCCGCTGAGCAGAAATCCTCCTGTAGACGAAATCTTTGTGATATGGAATCCTGCGCCTGTAAGACTCGTATTTACGAAATGTGCATCGTCGTTATTTACTATCGCTATAATAAGTTTCATGATGAAAACCTCCGCTTTTTTCTTTATTATACCAAAGAGGGGCGGAATTGTCAAGAATTTACAGGCAATTTGAATCTCTGTCAGATGAAAACCCGATGATAACGCCTGAAAAAGCGTCATCATCGGGTAAAGCCCTATGCGGTTCAGTCGCGCGGTCTGCCACGGAATATGAGGGCGAATATATAGCCGAATGTTATCGCCGCACATATGCCTGCCGCTGTGCCTGTAAAGCCTCCCGTCAGCGCGCCGAAAATTCCTGTCTCGTCTACCGCTTTCTGCGCGCCTTTGGCAAGCGAATAGCCAAATCCTGTAAGCGGCGTGGTCGCTCCGCATCCTGCAAACTTTACAATCGGCTCATACAGTCCCACTGCGGTGAGAAATACGCCTGCAGTGACATAAAGCACGAGTATTCTCGCGGGGGTAAGCGCGGTTTTATCTATGAGTAGCTGTGCCGCAAGGCAGAAAAGTCCGCCTATGACAAATGCTTTCAAAAGCTCAAGAAAAGTATCCATTTTGTCCTCCTTTATACCGTGAAATGAACGAGATGGGCGATTGCGGGTATACTCAGTCCCTGAAAAACGCTTCCGGGGCTCATAAGTGCGCCTGTTGCGAGATACAGCACATTGTGCAGTTCTCCCGCACGCATTCTTTTCATTATGTGTCCCGCTATCACGGCGGCACTGCAACCGCATCCCGAGCCGCCTGCGTGCATATCCTGACTTTCTGTATTGTAGAGGAGCAGTCCGCAATCGTTGTATATTCTTCTAAGGTCCGTTCCCTTTGAGAGCAAGATATCACAGACGATACCGTGACCCTCTCTGCCGAGGTCGCCGGTCAGTATCATGTCAAAATCATCGGGTGAGCTTCCCGTATCGCTAAAATACCTTGTCAGCGTGTCTATTGCGGCGGGAGCCATCGCCGCGCCCATATTGTTTATATCGGTAATGCCTTTGTCGATGATGCGCCCGGGAAGCACCTCGGATATCTTTATATTTGAGGCGGAAGCCGAGGAAACGACAGCGGCGCCAGATGCCGTAGCCGTGCGCTGTGCTGTAGGTGTGCGCTGACCGCCGTATTCGAGCGGAAAGCGGAATTGCCGCTCCGCCGTGCAGAAATGCGAAGAAGTAACTGCAGCGCAGACATTGAAATACCTCGCATTTACCATGAGTGCCGACAGCATCAGCGATTCGGCAAAGGTAGAACACGCGCCGTAAAGTCCGAAATACGGCGCCTGAAAGTCCATGAGTCCGTAGGCAGAGCTTGTACATTGGTTCATGAGGTCGCCCGCGAAAACAGCGTCGGGAGATTTGCCGCCCATGCCGGCATTTGCGAGAGCAAGCGTCAGTGCGCGTCGCTGCATTTCGCTTTCGGCTTTTTCCCATGTGTCCATACCGAATTTTTCGCTGTCATCGTGCATATCGAAATCAGCGCCAAGCGGACCCTCGTGTTCTCTTTTGCCGACTATCGCCGCTGTTCCAGCAATATACACAGGCTTATTTATTTTTATCACAGCCATATGCCACCTCAGAAAAGCCCGACGATATAATATATCACGCCGTAAAGCACGGAGCTTATGATGCCGTAAACTATAACGGGACCTGCTATCACAAACATTTTTGCTCCGACACCCATGATAAAGCCCTCGCTTTTATTGTCTATCGCGGGAGAAACAACGGCGTTTGCAAAGCCTGTTATAGGCACAAGCGTACCTGCGCCCGCAACCTTTGCCAAATCGTCGAATATTCCTATGCCAGTAAAAAGCGCGGCGAGAAAAACAAGCGTCACCGGAACAAGACTTTTGATTATATCCTCCGGCACGCCCACGGCTTCATATATAATCATAAACACCTGCCCGAGCGTGCAGATGGCGCCTCCGATGAGAAAAGCCATGAGGCAGTCTTTGACAAGAGGCGATTTTTTTGCGCGTTCTTTTGCGTATTTTTTATAATTTTGGGAATCCAAATTCATACTTTATCTCCGAAAAAACAGATTTTGTATGAATATTTTTTCTCAAAGGCGAAAATTTATTTATTGCTTTGCTATTTTACGCGCAAAAAACTTGACTTTTTCGATTTTTATGGTAAAATATTAATGTAATGATGCCCCGCGGCAGCAAGGCATCGCTCAAACAAAATCTCATCGCTGCCGAGAAACGGAGAATAATTATGCCTTATGTTATCGATTCCGAAAAGTGCATCGGTTGCGGTTCCTGCGCTGATGTTTGCCCGGTAAGCGCTATTTCCGAAAAGGACGGCAAGTATGTTATCAATCCCGACGAGTGCGTTGAGTGCGGTGCTTGCCAGGGGACTTGCCCCGTAGAGGCTCCTGCTGCCGAATAATCTGATTTGCAGTAAAAAGGCAAAAATCCTCCCACCTGCGGAGGATTTTTTCTTTTGCCGCTTTTTTTCCGAAATTTTCAATTTTTTTCAAAAAATATATTTTTATTTCGGAAATATGTGGTATACTATTTATATGAAAATATTTACCCAAAATGGGGGCTTTGGAAATTGAAGAACAAAAAGATTATTCCCGTGCTTCTCGGTGCGGATTTGAACTGCTACAGCGTGTCAAGAGCATTTCACGAGGCATACGGATCCGTATCCGAGGTTTTCGGCAAATGCAACCTCGGAACGATAAAATATTCAAAATTTATAAATTTCCATCTGATAGATAAAGATATAGCCGACTCCGCGCTGACGGATAAGCTTATCGGCTTTGCAAAAGAGCATGCCGACTCTTCCCTTTTTCTCGTCGGCTGTACGGACGACTATGCAGAAAAGATAATACTAAGCCGAGAAAAGCTCTCGGAATACTATTTCTGCCCTTGTCCCGATAAGGCGCTTGTAAACAGGCTTATTTTCAAGGCGTCATTTTATGAGACCTGCGAAAAATACGGCATCCCTTATCCCGATACGAAAGTAATTTCTTCGGCAGATGAAGCTACAGCGGAAAATCTTCCCGATTTCGGCTATCCGATGATAATCAAGCCATCCAGCTCAGTGCTTTACTGGAAGCATCCTTTTGACGGCATGAAAAAGGTGTATACCGCCAAAAGTGCCGATGACGCTATTCGGATTATAAAAGAGATATATGGCTCGGGATATCCCGACAAAATAATACTACAGCGGTTTGTTATGGGAGCGGACTGCAATATGTCTGTTCTGACCTGCTATTCCGACAAAAACGGCAAAGTTCGTATGATGTGCCTCGGAAATGTGCTTCTCGAGGAGCATACGCCGAAAGCGATAGGCAATCATGCCGCGATAATCACATACAGAAACAAGCCGCTTTTTGACAGAATACGCAATTTTCTCGACGATATCGGCTACTGCGGATTTTCTAATTTCGATATTAAATACGATGCAGAAAGCGATGCCTACCGTGTATTCGAGATAAATCTGCGTCAGGGACGAAGCAACTATTATGTCACGGGAAGCGGTATAAATATCGCCCGTCTTATCGTGGATGATTGCTTTGACTCTCTCGGAGATGATATAATCTATGGCGAGCCCGACACCTTTTGGCATGCCGTGCCTCTCGGCGTGGTATATAAATATACTGCCGATAAAGCACTTGTCGAAAAGGCGAAAAAAATAGTAAAGAGCGGGCATGTATCATCTTCACTCGGCTACGGATATGACCTGCGAATAAATCCGCGCAGATACGCATATTTTTTAATACACAATTTCAGATACTATAAAAAATACAGGCTTTATCACTGAAGCCTGCGGAGAAATCTATGAATGAGCATAAAAACACCCTCGGTATACTCGGCGGACTCGGACCGATGTCGAGCGTATATTTCTACAGACTGATAACCGAGCATACAAAAGCAAGCTGCGACCAGGAGCATATAGATGTTGTGCTCCTGAGCGGAGCTTCAATTCCGGACAGAACCGAATTTATCACAGGAAAAAGCAAAGTTTCCCCTCTACCCGCGATGAAAGCGGGAATACATAAGCTCTGCATGGCGGGCGCCGATATAATAGCCATCCCCTGCAATACAGCGCATTATTTTTACAGCGAGATAAGCAAAGATTCGCCTGTTCCTGTCCTCAACATAATAGAAGAAACGGTAATGCAGGCAAAAAAATCGGGAGCGAGAAAACTTGGCATAATGGCGACGGACGGGACGGTAAAATCCGGTTCATATCAGAAAGTATGTGAAGAACACGGAGCCGGTTATGTCATCCCTGGTGAAAAATCGCAGGCGGCGCTTATGGATATAATCTACGGCAGTGTGAAGTGCGCAAAAGCACCCGATACAGAGAAATTCAGGACTGCGGCGTACGAGCTTTGCGATGCGGGTTGCGACACTCTCGTGCTCGGTTGCACAGAGCTTTCACTGCTCGAAGCGTCAAAAATATGCCCCGAATGCAGATTTATGGATTCGCTTCTTGTTCTTGCCAAAGTTTCTATTGAAAAATGCGGTGCGCTTCCCTTCGGATTTGATGAAATATACAATTAAAGGCGGCTGAAATGAAAAAATTAACTGATTTACTTTCTGGAATAAAATACAGTTCCGCATCCGATATATCCGAAGTGACGGTCACAGATATAGTATATAATTCGAAAAAAGCTTTTGACGGTGCGCTTTTCGTATGTATGCGCGGTGCCGTCTCAGACGGACACAGGTATGCACGCGATGCCTATGCGCGTGGTGCGCGGATATTTATATGCGAGCATGAAATAGAGCTGCCCGATGACGCTGTCCTCATAAAAGTGGAAAACGCGAGAGAGGCACTTGCCGATATATCGGCAATTTTCTTCGACCATCCGGAAAAGAAGCTGTATCTCATCGGTATAACAGGAACAAAAGGCAAATCAAGTACATGTGCGATGATTTTTCATGCGCTTAATTCCTGCGGAGTAAAAACAGGCTCAATCGGCACATACGGCGTTTGCATAGGCGATACGAGAGAGCCGACCGAAAATTCGACGCCCGAAAGCTATGAACTATATCGGATTTTCGATAAAATGGTGCGTGCGGGGATTGGTACGGCTGTCATGGAAGTCTCTTCGCAGGCGGTATATCAGGAGCGGATTCGCGGACTAACATTTGACACAGCCGTGATGACAAATCTGTCGCCCGACCACATAGGAAAATACGAACACCCTAATTTCGAGCACTATAAAAACTGCAAAAAAGAGCTTTTCCGCCGTTGCAAATACGCTGTTTTCAATAAAGACGATGCATATTACGAAGAGTTTTCTTCATACGCAAAATGCGGACAAGCCGCCTATTCCGCTCTCGGAAGCGCGGATTTTTATGCACGCGATATAGAGAAAGCCGTCTATGACGGCAGATTCGGAGTCTCGTTTACCGCATATGACGGACATGGTAAAGCTGCTGTTGCGCTTCCCTTTCCCGGGATTTATTCCGTATATAATGCGCTTGCCGCACTCGCGGTGTGCCGCAGGCGCGGAATCGGACTGCATGAATTCGCGCAGTCCGTGCGCACGGTATCCGTACCGGGAAGATTTGAATATGTCACGACAAATGACAGCGCAGTTTCATATATCATAGATTATGCGCATACGGGTGCGAGCCTGCGCTCGGTACTCGCCGCGATATACGAATATCACCCGCGTCGGATAATCTGCGTTTTCGGTTCCGTAGGCGGCAGAACAGAGCTTCGCAGGCGCGAGCTCGGAGAGGCGGCAAACAAATATGCCGATTACTCCGTGATAACCTCTGACAATCCGGATAACGAAGACCCCGAGAAAGTATGTCGCGATATAGCATCATGCATGGACTTGGGCAAATACGAGATAATTGCCGACAGAGAATCCGCCATCAGGCGTGCCGTCGGCATGGCGCAGGCGGGAGATATAGTCCTTTTCGCCGGCAAGGGACATGAGGAATATCAGCTTATCCGCGGAGAAAAGGTTCCTTTCTCGGAAAAGAAAATCATAGCAGAAAGCGCAAACGAGAAAGTGACAGTATAAAATCATACATTATTAATATTCATTGCTTTTCTCTTATTTTAACGTGATATTTTTTATATTTTACCAGACAAAAATTATAAAATTAAGATGCAAAAGGCGTGCGTTTCTTCAAAAAGCGCGGAAACGCTTGAAATTTTGCTTTCATTGTGGTATACTTATATAGCTTTTCAATACCGCATTCAGAAATAAGCCTAAAAGCCATGACACGAGGTAAAATGATGAAAAACAAAAATTTTGTAAAAGTATATTGTGCGGATTTTTCCGCATTTGATGAGGCGACAATTGCCGCACGCATAGGTGAAGTTTCCGATGAGCACCGCGCACGCATAGAAAAGGCGATGCGCACGGAAACAAAGCTTGAGCTTCTCGCCTCGGGTCTGCTTGCAAAGAAAGCCGTTTCTCTTGTATTCGGTATAGAAAATCCCGGATTTGTCAAAAATGAGTTCGGTAAGCCGTATATTGCTGGTCATGAAAACTGCTTTTTCAATATTTCACACAGCGGCAAACGCGCTATATGTGCGCTTGCCGATTCGGAATGCGGTGTCGATATAGAGAAAATCGAAGCTCCTGCGCAGATGGATATGATAGCAGGCAAATTTTTCAGCATATATGAGCGCAATGCCATAATGCTCTCCGCAAATCCCGTCGAAGCTTTCACGCGTCTCTGGACACTGCGCGAAGCATATGTCAAAATGCGCGGCAAAGGTTTTGATATCCCGCTCGCTTCGCTTTCCTGTACTTTTCCGCATGGCAAAGCTCACATCTGCGAATACGGCAAGGTGCAGGAAGATGCCGCTTTCTGCGAGATACGCGATATCTACGGATATCGTGCCACGGTATGCACACTCGGAGAAAAGAATTTTTCCCTTGAAAAAATCGAAATATAGTCGAAATGCCAAAAAAAACAGGAGCTTGGTTTCAGGCTCCTGTTTTGGTATTTATCCGCGAAGTTTTGCCGCGGAAACTATTCTGTTTATAGCCGCCATATATGCCGCTGTACGCATGGAGCAACCATGCTTTTCCGATATGTCAAATACATTTGCAAAGGCGGAGACAATCTTCTCTTCAAGCTCGCTGTTGACCCGCTCGAGCGTCCATGAGTAGCGCTGGAGATTCTGCACCCATTCGAAATACGATACTATAACGCCGCCCGAATTTGCAAGTATATCCGGCACAACGGGAATGCCGCGTGCATCAAGGATTTCATCTGCTTCGACCGTCGTCGGTCCATTTGCGGCTTCCACAATGTATTTTGCCTTTATCTTTCCTGCATTTTCGCCTGTTATCTGATTTTCCAGAGCCGCAGGAATCAGTATATCTGTATCGCATACAAGCAAAGCCGCGTTTCCGTCCGCACCTGCGATGAATGTACCTGCGCTCTTGTCGAAATCGCGCAGGGGTCTGTGCTCTATGCTGTATCTGTATATTTCGTCGGTATCAAGTCCGTCCTCGCAGAGGAGCGCACCCGAAACATCGGAAACGGCAACAACCTTGCACCCAAGCTCGCCGAGAAGTTTAACCGTCGTACCGCCGACATTACCGTTGCCCTGAACAGTCACGCGCATTTCACCCGCCTTTTTGCCGTAACGTGCTAGCAGCTCTCTCACGGCGAGCATAATGCCTCTGCCTGTCGCATCCGTTCTTCCCAGACTTCCGCCTATTTCAAGCGGCTTTCCCGTGACAACAGCGGGAGAAAAACTGCCGACAGTCTCCGAGTAGGCATCGCAGAACCAAGCCATTATCTGCCCGTTTGTGTTCACATCGGGCGCGGGAATATCTTTCTTTTCGCCGATTATCGGTGCTATTGCATGGGCATACTTTCTTGTGAGCGCCTCCAGCTCGCGTGAGCTGAGATGCGACGGGTCAACGCGTATGCCGCCCTTTCCACCGCCGTAAGGTATACCTGCGACGGAGCATTTCAGTGCCATCCAGCAGGCGAGCGCCTTGACTTCATCTATATTTGTATCTGCATGATAGCGTATGCCGCCTTTGCAGGGACCGAGCACGCTCGAATGCTGTACACGAAAGCCTTCGAAAACCTCTGTTTTGCCACTGTCCATCACAACAGGAAGCGAAACTTTAAGCTCTCTCTCGGGATAAAGCAGAAAAGCATAGTCGTTTTCATCCAGTCCGAGTGCCTCCGCCGCCTTTCTTATAACTGCAACCGCATTTTCATACGGATTATATTCATGATTCATAAAAGTTCCTCCTTGGAAAAGAATAAAAAATTCAGATGATATTATAT
>CAVESF010000028.1:0-12258 GCA_963618495.1 Acutalibacteraceae bacterium | reverse complement strand
ATATTATATAGAATTATATCATCATTTTTGCGCCCGTGTCAATATATTTTGGAAAAAAATGTTTTTTTGATATTTTTTATTGAGAAGCCCGCTTTTTACAAGAAAATTTATATTGCAAATGCAATATCCGTATGTACCTCCATTAGTGTCTAACTTTTGGGGTGCATATCATATTTAAAGTTGCATTTAGTCTGAAAATTTGCGCGCATCAATAAAATTTGGCAAAGGAGCTTATAAAAATAGACCATCATATCCCCGCAGACGACTGCGGAGATATCCGCTAGGTTGAGGACAGCCGCTCCTCCGCCTGCGAAATGATAGCGGAATTTTACCTTGCCTTCCGCGATGAGCTGAAAATAGATTCGCTTGCCGCGATGTATATCTATGCAGGCATGGTAACGGATTCAGGCAGATTCCGCTTTTCGAGCGTTACCGGAAATACAATGCGCTGTGCGGCGGCACTGCTCGATACAGGAATAGATACCGATACTCTCTTCTCCCACCTCTACACAGAGGAAATAGGCGAGCTCAGATTCCGTGCGCACATCACCTCTTGTGTAAAGCTCACGGAGCACGGCGTGGCATACCTTACCGTCACG
Organism: Acutalibacteraceae bacterium; assembly: GCA_963618495.1. Lineage (GTDB taxonomy): Bacteria > Bacillota > Clostridia > Oscillospirales > CAG-272 > Apopatosoma. Next base: position 11,659 of record CAVESF010000028.1, on the reverse strand, counting down.
CGCGCCATGCAGGAAAAATATGCGATAAGCTTTGAGAGCGCAAGCAACTGCGTTTCGTATATCAGCACGATAAAAGACAGCATCATATGGCTTGCCTTCATCGAGGAGGAATTCGGAGAATTTCGTGTTCGCCTGCGTTCACGCTTTGCAGAGGTGAACAGACTTGCCGAAAAATACGGCGGAGGCGGTCATGCCTGCGCTGCGGGCGCTTCCGTTAAAAACGCGCGCGAAAAGCGTGCGCTTCTTGCCGACGCGGACAGACTCATCGCCGATTATAAGGAAAACCATGATGGGGTGGCTCTGATGACTTTATGAGGGATAATTCAGATTTCTCACCATATCACGGAGAATAAGCGAAAACACAAAAATGCGACCGCTCGCGCAGTCGCATTTTTTATGTAAGTAAATTACTGATTATTTTCAATATAACGAACAATATCGCCGACAGTCTTGAAGCCGACTATATCGTCATCGGCGATGACAATACCGTAATCCTGCTCGATATTCATGAGCATTTCAACGATATCGAGAGAATCCGCGCCGAGATCCTCCATAATATTTGTATCTTCTGTTATAGAATCAATGTCAACACGAAGTTGCTTTGAAAGTATTTCTTTTACAGATTCGAGTGCCGTCATTTGTATTTACCCTTTCCATTTGAGTGTTTTTTACTATTATAATACGCTATAGCGCAATTTGCAATACCATTTTGAAAAATTTTCTATTAAATTTCAGCCGAATTTTTTATATTTCTCCGCTTTCACCGTCATCTCCGTAAAGCTCGCGTAGATATTCCCTGCGGACATTGGCAAAAACCATCTCAAAACTGCGGAGAAATTCTTCATTCGGCTCAAAAAGAAGCTCTGTCCTGCACCCGTTGAAATCAAGGACGAAAGCATAGGCGTTTTCGGGAGAAAGCGTTCTGCAATAGTTGAAGCGCGAGCGGACATTACCGCATCTCTTCCTGTATTCTTCCTTTTCCGCGGCGGTATGTGGGCATTTCACTATTGCAATTCCCGTTTTCATCGATACACTGCATATCGGACTTATTTTCTTTCCCATCGTGCGCAGTACGACGAAATTTCCGTCCTCTATCATATATGTATATACCGAGAGCGTGTATCTGCAAAGCAGAAAAAGCGCCGCACCTATGAAAACAACGCCGAGTGCCTGTATCAACCCTGCATACATCTGCGAAAATGAAGCTACGGCAAAGCAGGCTATCGCCGTTATAAAGAGCGCAAGCACAACCGTATCTGCCTTTGAATTTTTCGGCGGTGTATACTTGTACATGTTTTACCTCTCAATATTTTTATTTTATCCTGTGACAACAGCACCGTTTTCATCATAATATAGCATAAAAACAGTTATAGGAGTGATTTTTTATGGAACTCAACCGCAAAACAGTAGACGGACTGCTCAGTCTTGACGACAATACCCTGCGCGAAAAAGCTGAAAAGGTAGCCCGCGCCGCGGGAATGAGCGGAAATCTGCCCGATGTGTCAAAAATCCGCGCCATGCTCTCCGGTATCAGCGATAAGGATATCTGCAGTCTCGTTTCCATGCTCGGAAAAGAACGCACGGAGCAGATGATACGCGAAATACAGGGGTGAGCGATTTGGCAAACGATTTTTCCGAAAAGCTCGACAGCATCCTCTCGAATCCCGAGATGATGGCACAGATAAAGCGCCTTGCCGACACCATGACCTCGGGAACGCCGTCAATATCCGAAAGCCCTCCGCACTCGGAAAGTGCCGCGCAGGCAGGCAATTTCGGCGAAAGCAAGGAGCCGCCGCCCGCAGGTGCGTCCGATATTCCCGATATTGCCGGGACCGTCAGCGCCCTGACTTCACTCACGGGAGATCCCCGCGGCAGGCGCAAAGGAAACAATATGGCACACAGCAAAGCGCTTCTCCTCGCGCTCAAGCCGTATCTCGATGACAAAAGATGCGAAAAGATAGATAAGCTCCTGCGGATGATGCAGCTTGCCGAAATGGCAGGATACTTTATGTGAGGGGGTGCATACTTATTTACAGCAAAAATTACGGTAAAATCCCCGACAAGAGATTTCCCGAGAATCCGCCGAAAAAAGAATTTGCTTCTCCTCCGCCCGATTACAGCGGCAATCTCTTCGATGTGCAGAAGCCATGCCCGCAGGAGGAATGCGTAAAAGAAGCGAGAAACTGCGCCGAAACCGCAGGCGAGCCGTGCGGATGCGATGCGCAGCCACGCGACGAAAGCCTCAATTCATGCCACAGACCGCCTTTTGCGCCTGATGAGCCGCCATGCGGCTGTCCGCCGCGCGAAAATCCATGCGCGCCCGCCGGAATCTTCTCAAAAATATCGGCGGAGGATTTGCTTCTTTTCGGTGCAGCGCTTTTTCTGCTCTTCTCAAAGGAGAGCGATAATATCATCATCCCCGTCCTGCTTGTCCTAGTCATAATGCTGTAGCGTCAGCGGAGAGTAAATTCGTCTCCGTCAAACTCATAGCCGAGCGTGTAGCTTACGACATCATAGCGCGATACAGGAATATTGCCGCAGTAGGTTCGCACGGAGCGCACCACGCCCGAGTCGGCGGAAATATGTACCCTGTCAGTATACGAAAGCGACGGGATACTGTATTCCACGATATATTCGTTATCGCGCAGATAGTAGTCGGTTATCTCGTAGTCCGTTTCTGAAAGCAGGCAGAACGATGGCGTGTACGCGATATTTTCAAAGGCATAAGCCGCGCTGTATTCCGCTGTGAATATCAGCTCGTTGGCGGCGGAATAGTAAGAGACGGTTTTGCCGTCGCATATAATGGTGCTTCGCCGAGTGTCGCTTCCCTCATTGCAGACTATTTTGTATTTGTCGCCGCTCTTCCAGAGACGCACGCCGTCCTGCATGAAGCCTTCCTGCGTGGAAAAAGTCATATACACTTCCATATAGAAATTATCGGCGAAAGGATATGACGCGAGCAGTTTTGCCACAGCCGCCTTGTTTACGGGGACAGCTATGTAATCATAGTCCGTTTTTTCCTCGGTATTGGGCACGGTCGATGACGCCGTGCTTTCCGTCGTGCTCACGGCATGGGGAAATTCAAAAACTCCCGCCCGCGAAAGCGTCCACAGCACGGCAAGGCAAACGAGGAAAAACGCTGCCATCAGCGAAAAAACGGAATAAAGCGACATTGCCCCGTTTGAAAAAAGCAGTTTTTTCAGCTTTTCTTTCATGCGTTTTCCTCCTTTGCCGTAATTTATGCGGATTTTCCCGATAAAAAGAATATTGATATCACATATGCCGTTGCAAGCGATGCGATAAGCGCGCCGAGCGGCAGATTCATGCTCATCACAGCCGCCGAAATGCAATAGACCGCCGTGACGAGGCACAACGTGAGCGTCGCTTTCTTCTGCGAAAAGCCGAGCGCGATCACGAGCCTGTGATGTATATGTCCCCTGTCGGGAGAAAAAATGTTTTCCCTTTTCACCGCGCGCCGTATCATCGCCAACGCCGTATCGAATACCGGCACGGCAAAAATAAGGAGCGGCACGCCTATGGAAACAAGCATATGCGATTTTGTAAGCCCCATCACCGAGGCGCACGATAGGATATAGCCGAGAAACATCGAACCTGTGTCGCCCATGAAAACGGACGCGGGATTGCTGTTGTACGGCAAAAATCCCAGTGCCGCGCCGAAAAGGCAGAAGCACAGCACAGCGCATACATAACTCCCGCATGAAACGGAAACGCCCGCGAGCGCCGCCGCGGAAAGCGCGGCTGTGCCTGCGGCAAGCCCGTCTATACCGTCTATCAGGTTAAAGGCATTTATTACCACGAGCATCCACAGCACCGTGACAGGCACGGAAAATATGCCGAGCCTGATGATGCCCGAGGGCGTGCCGATAAAATCTATTCTCACACCCGCATACGCGGTGAAAAGCGCCGCGGTTATCTGCCCTGCCAGCTTCACAGCAGGCTTCAGCGCGCGGATATCGTCCACAGCGCCGAGCAGAGCTATCATCGTGCCGCCGATGAAAACGGGCAGGCATTCCGCAGGAAAAGCCCTTCCGTCCGTAAAGCAAAGCAGGCACGACGCCAGAAACGAAACGACTATCGCCGCACCGCCCATACGCGCGGTCGGTTTTTTATGCATGCGGCGACCGTCGCGCGGGATATCCACTGCGCCGACGCGAAACGAAAGCGCTCTTGCGGCAGGCGTAAGCACCAGCGAAAGCAGAAAAGCCACAGCCGCCGCCGAAAAATATACAGTATATTGCAAAATAACTCCGTCTCAGAGCATAACCGCTCCGAAAAATTATTTTGCCGTGAATCCCACCTTGCGATAAACCTTTGAGAGCGTCTTGTTTGCGAGATAAGAGGCAAACTCCGCATTCTTCTTCATTATCGACTCAAGATAAGCCTTGTCCGCTGTCAGTCTCGCAAATTCGGACTGAATGGGAGCCAACGCATCCGCGCAGGCTTCGCCTACGGCAAGCTTGAAGTCTCCGTAGCCGCGACCGTCAAATTCGCGCTCTGTCTCATCGTCGCTCTTGCCTGTGAAGCAGGAATATATGGTCATCAGATTGTTGATTCCGTCCTTGCCCTCGGCGCGCTTTACCACTGTGTCGCTGTCGGTGACGGCGCGCTTGAATTTGCGGATTATATCATCGCGCGAATCGAGCAGATATACCGAAGCATTAGTATTCCCATCGGATTTGCTCATCTTCTTTGTCGGCTCCGCGAGAGAATTTATCTTCTTGCCCGTTTTCGGCGTGTATATCTCGGGAAGCCTGAATGTCTCGGAATATATCTGATTGAATCTTGTCGCTATGTCTCTCGTTATCTCTACATGCTGCTTCTGGTCTATGCCTACGGGCACAAGGTCTGTCTGATAAAGAAGAATATCGGCAGCCATAAGCGTAGGATAGGTGAAAAGTCCGGCATTTATATTTTGCGCATTTTTTGCACTTTTATCCTTGAATTGCGTCATTCTGGAAAGTTCGCCGAACATTGTATAGCAGTTGAGCACCCATGCAAGCTCCGCATGAGCGGGAACATGGCTCTGAACAAAAAGTATGTTCTTCTCGGGATCGAGTCCGCTCGCGATATAGAGCGCCAGCGTCTCGTATGTGCGGCGGCGAAGTTCCGCGGGATTCTGCCTTACCGTTATCGCGTGCATATCCGCCACGCAGTATATGCAGTTGTACTGCTCCTCAAAAGCCTTCCAGTTGCCTATAGCTCCGAGATAATTGCCTATCGTCAGGTTACCGCTCGGCTGTACGCCTGAAAAAATCGTCTTTTTCTCCTTAGAAAATTCCATTATTGTCGTTTCGGGGATGCCCCCGTCCTTTCCCGGCTTTGCGCCGTAATTGTATATCGCGTCTTATTTTGTCGCAAGAAAGTCGTGCGCCGCCTCCGCAAGTATCTTCATGCCCTTCTCTATCTGCTCTTCAGTAGGTGAGGAATAATTCATGCGGAAAGCGTGCGAGGGCGCGCTCATATCCGCGGCAAAGGCAAAGCCGGGAACCACGAATACATCCCGCTCCGAGGCAAATTTCGCAAACTGTGCGCTGTCGCACTCCTCGGGAAGCTCGCACCAGAGGAAAAGTCCTCCCTCGGGTCTCGTATGCGTAACGCTCTCGGGCATGTACTTGTCGAGCATATCCATCATCAGATGGCATTTTCTTCCGTAGAGCTCGCAGATTTTCTTTATGTGCGCATCCATATCATATGTGCAGAGAATCTTGTAGCAGAGCTTCTGGAAGAAGAGATTCGTATGCACATCGGCACACTGCTTTGCGAGAATTATCGGGCGCATAACTTCTTTCTGCGCCACGAGATAACCCATGCGCATTCCGGAAGAAAGTATCTTAGAAAACGAGCTGCAATATATCACAAGTCCGTCGTTATCGAGCGTCTTGAAAGTCGGCACGTCATCTCCCGAGAAGCGAAGCTCGCCGTAGGGATTGTCCTCGAGGATAAAAACACCGTATTTCTTTGCCAGAGCGAGGATTTCGCGTCTGCGCTCAAGCGAGGTCGTTATGCCCGTCGGATTCTGAAAGGCGGAAATGATATATATGAATTTCACATTTTTGCTGTTCTTCAGCGCTTCCTCAAGCAGAGTCACGTCCATGCCGTCGCGCCGCATGGGTACGCCCACAAGTTTGGCACCGTAGGAGCGGAACGAATTGAGTGCGCCGACAAAGCTCGGCGTCTCGCATATGACCGTATCGCCCTCGTTGCAGAGCGTTCTCGCCACGAGGTCAAGACCCTGCTGACCACCCGTGAGCGTGATAAGCTCGTCGCCGTCTTTTATCATGCCGAATTTATCGGCAAGGCGCTCCTTTATCTTGTTTCTCAGTGGTTCATAGCCCTCGGAAACGCCATACTGGAATGCCTGCGGATCAGAAGCAAAAATTTCAGCCGAAGCCTCTGCCATCGCCTCCAGCGGGAAAGTCGAGGTATCGGGGTTGCCCGCCGAGAAAGCTATGACATCTCTGCCCATAGTGGCGGAAAGTATATCTCTCACGGCATTTCCGTGAAGAGATTTCATTTTTTCGGATAACATATCCGACATCTTGATAAGCATTGTATTTCACCGGATTTCTATAAAAATATTTCAAATTATATAATATCAATTTTTCTGTCTTTTTTCAATAGTTATTTGCAAAAAACTGAAATTTTTCGCGCATGGGAAAGGAGTTTCGGGCGGAAAGCGCGGAAAATTACCATATTTTTTGCTCTATCTTTTTTTGCCACATCAGATTATAATGGGAAGTGATGTTTGAAAATGTCGGAAAGGAGCGATTTTTCATATGGAACTTCGCATTATTGAAGATGATATGCTTCGGGTTATGCTCACCAGACTCGATATGCTGAAATACGATATAGACTGCAAGTCTCTCGATTATAAAAACACCAAAACGAGAAAGGCGGTCTGGGATATACTCGATGAGGCTTATGAAAAGACAGGCTTTGACGCCGCCGAGGGGCGCATATGCATAGAGGCATATCCCGATAAAAGCGGCGGATGTAAAATCTACATAACAAAACTGCACGACAGTATTCCGCCCGACGATGATTTGAGCTATTCACTCATAAAGGAAGGAAAAATGCAGGAAACAGGCTTGAAAAAGCCATCCGTATACGGTTTTTCGGAGCTTGACATGCTGCTTCGCGTCTGCAAGAGACTGCGGCGCTTCGGCTACTCGGGTGAAAGCACGGCTTATGCCGACTGCGGAGAAAAGGCAGGCAGATTTTATCTCGTCATATACGAAGACGCCCTGCAATATCAGGCAAAACAGGTCAAAAATTCCTGCGAGGGGCTTTTCATCGGCGAATTCGGCACAAAACTGCCGTCGCCCGAGGCTCTTTCGTATATAAACGAGCATTGTGCGCCCGTCTGCCGCAGTGATGCCGTCTCCATCCTCTCCGAACTTTGAACTTGCCGAAATAAATTTTCCGAAAATTGTAGATTTTTTTCTCCGTTTATGGTAGTATATTGTCAAAAGCAATGGCAAAGCGGAGGAATGACAAATGGAAATCAAAAATCTCGATGAAATAAGAAAAGAATGCGAGGATTGCCGTAAATGCAGTCTCGCGGAAACGAGAACCAATGTAGTATTCGGAGTAGGCAATCCCCATGCCGATATCATGTTCATCGGCGAAGCGCCGGGTGAAAAAGAGGATTTATCGGGTATTCCCTTTGTCGGTGCGGCAGGCAAGCTTTTTGACAAATATCTCGTCGCCGTCGGCATTCCCCGCGAGGAGGTCTATATAGCGAATATGCTCAAGTGCCGCCCGCCCAAAAACCGCGACCCGAAGCCCGAGGAGCAGGATCTCTGCATAGAATATCTGCGCGAGCAGGTTCGCGCCGTTTCGCCGAAGCTCATCGTCTGCCTCGGCAGAATCTCGGCTATGCGGCTGATAAAGCCCGATTTCCGCATCACCGCCGAGCATGGCATATGGTTTGAGCGCGGCGCCTTTTCCATATGCGCCGTATATCATCCCTCGGCTCTTCTGCGCGACCCGCGCAAAAAGGACGATATGCTTGCCGATATGATGGAAATAAAACGCCGTCTCGACGCGTTGAAGCAGGCGTCCGCCTCAAAATGAGAATATCCGAAAAATTTCGCGTTTTTCCCGATAATGCATATGAAATTTGCGCAGATATCGCCGATACGGCAAAAATATCCGCGCACTTTTTGTAAAAGCCCTTGCAAAATCGGCAGTTTTATAGTATAATAGAGCAAATTGAAAATCTATCGTCAAAAAGAGGTAATCTATATGATAAAACTTTACGGCAATGCCATCGTAGGTCAGTCAGGCGGTCCCACCGCGGCTATCAACGCTACACTTTCGGGCGTTATACGCGGCGCTCTCGAATGCGACCGGATAGACAAAATCTACGGTGCGATAAACGGAATAGAGGGCGTGCTTGACAGGCGCTTCTGTCTTTTGAACGACATTATAAAAGGCGAAGACGACCTTTCCCTGCTCGAAAATACGCCTGCCGCCGCGCTCGGCTCCTGCCGCAAGAAGCTCCCCAAGGATATGACGGGAGACAACCTCATAATATATGAGCAGATTCTCGATGTTTTCCGCGATTACAATATCCGCTATTTCTTCTATATCGGCGGAAACGATTCCATGGATACCGTTGCCAAGCTCTCGCAGTATATGGACAGCGTCGGCTACGAAATGCGCATCATGGGCGTGCCGAAAACGATAGACAACGACCTCGTCGGAACAGACCATACTCCCGGCTTCGGCTCCGCGGCAAAATATATCGCCACCACCATGGAAGAGATAATGCGCGATACCGCAGTTTATACGGTCAAGGCTGTCACTATAGTGGAAATAATGGGCAGGGACGCAGGCTGGCTCACCGCCTGTGCCGCGCTTCCCTCTCTCTGCACCGATATCGCACCCGACCTCGTTTATCTCCCCGAGGTAATATTCGATTATGACGAATTTTTCGAGGATATAGCAAAGGCGCTCGAAACCCATCCCAATGTTGTCGTTGCCGTTTCCGAAGGAATGCATCTTGGCGACGGAACATATGTCGGCGAAGGCAAAAACGGCAATCTCGACGCTTTCGGTCACAAGCAGCTCTCAGGAACAGCCAAGACCCTTGAGCTTGCCGTAAAGGAAAAATTCGGTTGCAAGGTTCGCTCCATCGAGCTGAATCTGCCTCAGCGCTGCGCTTCGCATATCGCTTCCAAAACAGACCTTGACGAATCCGTCATGATAGGCAAGGCGGCTGTGAAGTGCGCTTCCGAGGGCGAATCGGGCAAGATGATGACCTTTGTGCGCACGGATTCGACAAACTACGCCGTTTATACCGAGAGCAAGGATATCAGCGGCATAGCAAATGCGGTTCGCCGTGTTCCCCGCGAATTTATAAACAAGCGCGGAAACAATGTGACGCACGAATGTCTCGAATATATTCACCCGCTCATCCTCGGCGAAACCTCACCCGTTTTCGTCGGAGGAATCCCAAAGCATTTTGTAATAAAGAAATAAGAAACAAACCGAAGGGGCTGAGTCAAAAGCATTTAATTAAGCAGAGACTCAGCCTTTTGTTATGCATTTTTTGAATTTCGACATTCCAACAAAGAAAAATTCCCCCTTTGAGGCAAAAAAGAGTATGACGAAAAGAGGATCGGCAAAATCCTCGTTTTAAAGAGTTATACAATTCCGCAAAGAATTGGTTCAAGAGGCGTTCAGAGCGAACAAATCCACGCCAATTCTCCCTTTTTTTGTGCGATTGCAAAGTTTTTCAATATTCAGAGCAAAAGCAAGATTTGTTTGCGTAAGCTTCTAGCTTTGTTCCGTCAACGAAAAGGTTCTTAAATTTGACCTCGCCCATTTCGTAAAGCTTTTCCATGAATTGGTAACTTAATGACTCAGTGCCATTTTGGTTTTGAAATATTCACGCAAGTCATTTCTCCGCCACGCTGAGTTTCTTTATATCCATTTCTTCTCCGCCCGCTGAGAATCTGAGTGGCAGGCGGGTTCTTGCGTCGATATACACCGTGATCCCGTTGCTTTCGCATTTGTATATCTCGATACCGCCGAGCTTTTCATCCGTTATCCGCCATACGGCGGAAGCATCGAGCGTGAACATTTCATGCACGGTGCAGAGTCGTTGCAGCTGCTTTTTTTCAAGCTTTATTTTCGTTTCGCCCGCGCAGAGCCATGCGCCGTCATCGTCAAAAACGAACGACATATCGCCGATATTCTCCATTCCCTCGGGCTTTATTTTTATCTCGTCGCCGCTGCGGGAAATCGTCAGCGCCATCGGCTTTTCTCCCGAAAGCACAGCCTCGCAGACAAAATCTCCCTCCTGATAGGTCAGCAGTTCACGCATACTCTGCGGTGCATCGCATGAGCACAAGAGAAAAACGCAGAAAACGACAAGCAGGCAAAACATCTTTTTCATGAAATCCTCCGATATTTTCCGATTTTGATAAAATATATTCAAAAAAGCATTGAAAAATTACACAAAATAATGTATACTTAATATAATCGGATTTTTAAGCCGAAATAAAAATCAAAGAGGTGCTTTTATTGACACTCGTTATTCTGGCAGCAGGAATGGGCAGTCGCTTCGGCGGGCTGAAACAACTCACTCCCCTGACCAAAGAAGGAGAATTTATCATTGACTTTACCGTGTATGATGCCATACGCGCAGGCTTTGATAAAATTGTTTTCATAATAAAGAAGGAAAATCTCGAGCTTTTCGAAGAGACGATAGGAAGCCGTCTTAAGAGAAACGGTGTAAGCTATACATATGTATTTCAGACAAATGAGCTTCCCGAGGGCTTCACCGCTCCCGCTGACAGGACAAAACCATGGGGTACAGCTCATGCCGTTCTCTGCGCGGCGGGCGCTGTAAAGGAGAATTTCGGCGTTGTGAATGCCGATGATTTCTATGGCAGAGATGCCTTTCTGAAGCTTCACAGCCACCTTGCCTCGGCGCATGACGGTGCGCACGCCGACTACTGTATGATAGGATATTATCTGAAAAATACGCTCAGCGAAAACGGCACCGTCTCCCGCGGAATCTGCTCCGTGGAAAACGGCAAGCTTCTTCATGTGGTGGAAAACAAGAAGCTGGAGCGCCGACAGGACGGCACAGTGATAAACACATGGGATGACGGAAGCGTCACCGAAATAAGCGAGAATACCGTTGTTTCCATGAACTGCATGGGCTTTACGCCATCGTTTTTCGATGGACTTGGCGATATGTTTGTCTCCTCCCTGCGCAAAAATGCCGACAACATGGCGAAATTCGAATTTTTCCTCCCAAGCGCCGTGCAGACACTCATAGACGAGGGAAAAGCCGATGTCGAAATCATAAACACCACCTCCGTATGGCACGGAATCACCTATCGTGAAGACAGCGAAGAGTTTACCTCTTTCATAGAAAAGGAAAAGGCGGCGGGCGAATATCCGCAGAAGCTTTGGAAATAAAAAGCATAAAAAGGGGCTGAGTCATTAACTTAGCCCGAAGGAAGAAAAAAGCGGATGCTTTTTACCGAAAGGTATTGAGCATCCGCTTGCTTTATTGTATAATTTAAGGTTCTATAATAAAAGTTGTGGGAACCCCGGATAAGCTAAGGAAACACTGATTAATGCAAGCCTTGCAAAAATATATGAAAAGTAGTATAAT
>CAVESF010000027.1:0-27291 GCA_963618495.1 Acutalibacteraceae bacterium | reverse complement strand
ACCTTTACCTCTCTATTATAACAGCTTGGGCAACGAGATGTCCCATGCCTATGGCCGGCTGCCATAAATCAAGGGATAAATATATTATAACAGGAGGAATGCGTGATTGTTTGACTGGATATCAGACCTCATCAGCGGAATCGGCAATGCCATCAGCTCCGCGCTGTCCGGCGTATGGGAAACCGTATCGGAAAGCATCTGGGGCGTGTTCATGAACTGGCTCTATACCTCCGTGTATAACGCCCTGGCGGACTTCTTCACGATGATGACCGAGCTTGGTGCAAACCTGTTCGATCTGTCATGGGTGCAGGCCGCCCTGAAATTCTTCTCTTTGTTCGGCTGGGGACTCTTTATTGCAGGACTGGCGGTTGCCATCTTCGATATCGCCATTGAATATCAATCCATGGGACGCATCAACATCAAGCGTCAGATTCTCCCGTTCTTATACGGACTTCTTGCCGTAAACCTTTTCACGGTCGTGCCGGTACAGCTCTTCCGCTTTGCGGTCAATTTGCAGAATACCTTTGCCAAAGACCTCGTCGGCGAGGCAGTCGGCATGAATATCAACTTTGATACCCTCAGTCGGCAAGCGCTCACCATTATCGGCGTACCGGGAGCATCGACGAAAAATGCGCTTCTGGCACTCCTGATGCTGATCTGTCTTGGCTACTGCGTCATCAAGTGCTTCTTTGCCAACATCAAACGCGGAGGGATTCTCCTGACGCAGATTGCGGTCGGGAGTCTTCACATGTTCAGCCTTCCGCGCGGGTACTCCGAAGGATTTACCGGTTGGTGCAAACAGATTATTGCCATCTGCTTTACGGCATTCATGCAGACAACACTTCTGTTACTCGGCATGATTACCATGCAGACGCACGCACTTCTCGGTCTTGGCGTTATGCTGGCGGCAAATGAAGTGCCTCGCATTGCGCAGCAGTTCGGTTTGGATACAAGCATGAGAGTCAACATGATGAGTGCGGTGCATACGACGACAGCGGCGATCAACCTCGGACGGGCGATTGCAAAGAAATAATACAGAGAGGAAAACAGAAAAGAAATGCAAAAACAGCATATCTACCCGCAGAATATGCGGACTCAGGCAAAGCTGCCGCTCTGACACTCGGATATGCGTTTCTCTCCATCCGGATGGACGAGTATTCGGTGCTGGATTTTATCATGCGCGCATGGCGGTGCTTTGTTTCCACACAGCAATATTTCAGTTGGAAGGAGCGCGAAGATGGCTAAACGAAAACAATCCACCGCCGAGCTGATCGGCATCAGCAACTTTTCTCGCAACGGGCTTCAGACCAAATCGCAGGGCGAAATCGTATATTTCCTTGTGCAGCCGACAAACATCTCGGTACTCTCGGAACAGAGTGTCGCCATCAAGATTCAGCATCTGATGCAGCTGCTGTCGGTGCAGCCCGACATAGAGATCATCTGCTCGGATGCCCGTGAGAATTTTGAGTACAACAAGCTCTCCCTTGCACGGAGGGAAGAAAAAGAAACCAATCTCAAGGTACAGCTTCTGCTTCGCAAGGACATGAAATTTCTCGACGACATTCAGCTGCAGATGTCCACCGCGCGGGAATTCATGTTCGCCTACCGTGTGAAAAACGCAAACGATCAGTCCTTTGCAACTTTGAATCGGCTCGAAAAGCAGATCAACGATCAGGGCTTCGACTGCCGTCGAGCAACGAAGGACGATATCAAGCGTATCCTCTCGAGGTACTTCGGTCACATGACCGAGGATGCTATCGATGATGTGGACGGCGAAAGAATGATTAAAAAGTGGATTATCCCGGACTAATTTTTTTGATGCCGTATTATTAACAGTATTTCTCTTGCAATTCCACGAGAAAAATGGTATAATAAAAAACAATAATCACGAGGAAAGGAGGAATTCTCATGCTGTATACCCTTATGCACCGTGACATCCCGGTTATGGACTTGGAGCTTGACGAATATTCCAACATCGTCTCTCTCGGCAAAATTCATCACGCAGAGCATCTGCCGCTCGGCACTTACAATAAAATCGGTGTGGAAAGGAAAGCCCTCAACCGCTGGTGGACAAAGCGTTCCATTCCCGCAAGCCGGAAAGGTATCCGCGATGTGCTGGAGGAGCTGGAGCTGTCTTCACCGCAGGAGCTGATCGAAAAGTGCTTTGGGCTGAGCCTGTCCGATCAATACTGGATTTCTCCGACCGATAAACCGCTTGATTGGCATCGGGTAAACTTCTTTGAAAATGCCTTCTCGGAGGACATCGGAAATATCCTGTTCGGCAAAGGTGCAGGCTCCGACAGCGCAAGCCTTGTCTCCCCCGACAACACGGCAAACGGCAACCTCAAAAAGAAATGGAAGATTATCGATGGCAAGCGGGTGCTCCTCAAGGATTCCAGTGCGCCCTATCGGCAGGAATCCTACAACGAGGTGCTTGCGTCCGAGATTGCCAATCGGCTCGGCATCCCGCATGTGCCGTATACACTGATAGCGGAACACGGTGAGATTTGCTCTGGGTGCGAGGACTTCATCACACCCGAAACCGACCTTGTTGCGGCGGCACAGGTGATGAGTGCGTTCAAAAAACGGAACGAGCAATCGGAATACGAATTTTATATTGAATGCTGCGAAAAGCTCGGCATTGCCGATGCCCGTGAAAAGCTGGAACAGATGCTTGTGCTGGATTACCTGATTGTCAACGAAGACCGGCACCTGAACAACTTCGGACTGATCCGCAACGCGGTCACACTGGAATGGATCGGCGTTGCTCCCCTTTACGACAACGGCAACTCCATGTGGTTCAACCGTGTTGTAAGTGAGATGCACGCAGATGATGACAGTAATATCAAAACCCCGCTGTGGAAGAAGAATCCCACAGACAATCTGGAGCTTGTGACCGACTTCTCATGGCTGGACCTGTCCGCTCTCGACGGCATTGAAGACTTTGCAAGAGAGCTGTATGGGAAGTCCGAGTATATGGAACCGATACGGGTTGATATACTGGCAAATGCTCTCAGGACGCGCATTGAACTGCTGGATGATATTGTACAGTCACAATCCGGTGGGCAGACAATGCTCTGATTAACCAAATAACTACGATAACCGCACTTCAGCAGAGGTACGGTTTTTCTTTATGAAAGGAATTCTTATGGCAAAGAAAAAACAACTTCCAGAAGAAGTCGCGCACAGTGAAGCCTATGTAAAAGACTTCTTCGACATGGCGGTCCCCTCTGCCATCCGCTTCAATGTGGATCACTTCATCTGCGGGGACAGCTATCGCTCTGTTTGGGCGATCCGCGAGTATCCGCTGCAGACAAGCGATCAGGCGCTCCTTGCCCGTTTCGGTGACAAGGAAGCAGTGACCGTTCACATGTACACCCGATTGGTGGACGGCGTGGAGCAGCGAAAGATTCTGCAAAACGCGAGCCGCAAAAATAAGCTCATTGCAAATTCCAATGACTTTGAAGATTCGGTCACGGGAGAAGGAAACCTCGGAGATGTCGTAGAGCTGATGAATGACCTTCGACGCAATCGCGAGCCTCTTCTGCATTGTGCCGTTTTTCTCGAACTGTCTGCCGGTAGCCTTGAAAAGCTCAAAGAGTTACAGGCAGATGTGGCAATGGAGCTGACGCGAGAGAAACTCTCGGTTGACCGGCTTACGCTCAGGCAGAAAGAAGGATTTATTTCCTGTATGCCTTGTGGCTATAACATCTTCGGGACGCAGTATGAGCGCGTCCTTCCGGCATCGGCAGTCGCCAACTGTTATCCCTTCAACTATTCGGGCAAAACCGATCCGCACGGATTCTATCTCGGAAAAGACAAATACGGCACAAACATCATAGTCGACTTTGACCGTCGAAGTGATGACAAAGGCAATCTCATACGGCAAGCTGGTCGACGGTGTGGATGTCTGCAAATTCGGTAAGCAGTGGGTAGTGTCGATGGATGCCATGCAGAGAGAATACGGCAGCAGACAGGAACGGGTATAAAGCGCATTTCCGATAACGGCAAAAATAAGGAAATCAAAGAGAATAAATTCTTGATTTCTTGCCGATAATGTGATATAATATCTATGGAGAATATCACACGGAGGTGGCGTGTATGAAATATGTATCGGTTGCTCAGATCGCAAAGAAATGGGGTGTATCTGAAAGAACGGTACGCAACTACTGTGCAGAGGGCAAAATTCCCGAAGCATTCCTGACGGGAAAAACTTGGAACATCCCGGAGGACGCGCAAAGACCGAATCGGATCAATAAAAAAAGCGATGAGCCGGAAACCCTGCTGGATGTTTTGCGGACGGAAAAAGCAAGCGGGACAAAAGGCGGTATCTATCATAAAGTGCAGATCGAACTGACCTACAATTCGGGTCACATGGAAGGAAGTCGCCTGACGCACGATCAGACACGGTATATCTATGAAACCAATACCATAGGTGTTGAAGCCGGGACGGTTAATGTTGACGATATTGTGGAAACGGCAAATCACTTCCGGTGTATTGATCTGGTCATCGATTCTGCCGGTCAAATGCTGAGTGAGCCATTCATCAAAACACTGCATCGAACCCTGAAAAGCGGGACGAGTGATTCCCGCAAGGATTGGTTTGCTGTCGGAGAGTATAAGAAAATCCCCAACGAGGTCGGCGGGCATGATACGACAGCCCCGGAAGAAGTGCCGACCGAAATGAAGCAGTTGCTTGCATCATATAACCGCAAGCCGGATAAGACGCTCGAAGATCTGATCGCCTTTCATGTAGCCTTCGAATCCATCCATCCGTTTCAGGACGGAAACGGTCGTGTCGGACGGTTGATACTTTTCAAAGAGTGCCTCAAGAATGGCATTGTTCCGTTCATCATCGACGAAGACATGAAACTGTTCTATTATCGTGGCCTACACGAATGGAACACGGAACGGGGATATCTGATCGACATCTGCCTTTCAGCGCAGGACAAATTCAAGAAGTACCTGGATTATTTCAGAATACCTTAGGCTGTTTTGTCGGGTTATGAGAACGACGAGCGCGGAGCGACAACCCGAAGAGGCGCTTTTGTGAGACACAAGCGCAGCGGTTCACTTCCCTCTCCCTTTGGGCGGAACTTTTTTACTTTCCCTCTTGAAAATCGACATTCTCCATGATATAATATGCTGTTGTACAAGGCGGATGGCAATATCCGCCGCGGCATATAAGCTTTTCGGAGGACATTAATATATGGCAAATAATTCATCTGCTGCCGCAGGAGAGCGCGGCGAGATTCAGATGACAGCAGGCTCTCTTTGGAAAAACATGCTTATTTTCAGCATCCCGCTGATGTTTTCCCAGCTTTTGCAGGTGCTTTTCAATATGGCGGATGTGGCGGTCGTCGGCAAATTCTCAAGCGCGGAAGCTTTGGGAGCAGTCGGCTCAACCACGATTCTCGTATCGCTTTTCACCGGCTTTCTCATCGGAATGGGAAGTGCTGTCAATGTTCAGGTGGCGCATCACCTCGGCGCGGGCGACAAGGCGCGGACATCCGCTTCCATACGCACTTCGTTTGTGTTGTGCCTTGCGACAGGATGTATCATAACGGTGCTCTGCCTCGTTTCCGCACGATTCATGCTGGAGCTGCTCGGCACAAAGGATGACCTCATCGAGGGAGCAGTGCTTTACTTCCGCATATATGCGCTCGGTATGCCCGCGCTCGGAATCTTCAATTTCGGCAACGGCGTGCTCAGTGCAAACGGCGATACGAAGCGTCCGCTTGTGTATCTTATGATTGCAGGCATTCTGAATGTGATTCTCAATCTGTTTTTTGTCATTGTCTGCGGCATGGCTGAGGACGGTGTCGCTCTCGCCAGCATCATCACGCAGTATATATCCGCCGCACTCATTCTCATGCACATGGCGCGGCAGGATAACGACTGCACTTTCCGCCTGCGCGATATCAGAAACGGTTTTGACAGAATCGAGGGAAAACGCATCCTCGGACTCGGCATTCCCGCGGGACTGCAATATGCAATTTTTGCCGTAGCCAATCTCTTTATACAGGGCGCGGTCAATTCCTTTGATTCCGTCATAGTCGAGGGAAATTCTGCCGCCGCAAATTCCGATTCCATCATATATAATGTAATGGCGGCATTCTATACCGCCTGCTCGACCTTCATGGGGCAAAATCTCGGTGCGGGCAAAAGAGAGCGCGTGATGAAAAGCTATTTTATCGCCATCACATATTCTTTTATCGTGGGCGCCTTGCTCGGCGGGGCTTTGTTTCTCTTCGGCAGAGAGTTTCTCTCTCTTTTCGCAAATGACGAAGCGGTCATTGAGGCGGGGCTTCTGCGCACGCGGATAATGTGCTTTTCATATGCCGTCAGTGCTTTTATGGATTGTACCATCGCCGCCTGCCGCGGTATCGGCAAGAGTTTTGCGCCGACTGTCATCGTTATCATGGGTTCGTGCGTATTCCGTGTGGTGTGGATATATACCGTATTTGCTCATTTCCGTACCATCCCGTCGCTGTATCTGCTGTATATCTTCTCGTGGACAATTACGGCTATAGCGGAAATCATATGCTTCATCATAAGTTATAAAAAGCTGATAATACCTCCTGCCGAGCCTGCTCCCGAGCCGTAAAAAGACAAAATAACTATTGAAAAAATAATTCCTTTGTGATATAATAATTAAAGAAAAGCGACAAGGCTATAAAAAAATCGGAAGCTGCTGAGAGGCGGCTTTTCGAAAGCAGCACAGTTAGCCTGAACTAACCGAATTTTAAAGAAAAAATCGAAAAGAGAAATCGGGTTATGAAAATTCTGGTATCCGGCGCAGGCATGCTCGGCTGTAATCTTGCGAGAAATTTTATGATGAAAGCGGAGAAAAATATCCCGTATGGCAGGAGCCGGAAAAGGACTGCGGCGGGTATCCGGAGAAATAATCCGAAAGTTTAGGGGGATGCAATATGTTATTTGAAACATTCGGAAACAGACAAAATCCCGCAGTGCTGTTTTTCCATGCCATGGGCGTGACGGGAGCAAGCAGTGAGCCTGTGGCGCACTTTCTGCGTGGCAGATATTTCTGCATAATGCCGACTTCTACCGTTTATTGCGAAGGGCAGAAATATCCCGGCAAAGAAGGCGAAGTGCGCGAAATCGAAAATTTCCTGCGGGAGCAGAAGGTGGAGAGCATTGCGCTTGCAGTTGCTTCCTCCATAGGAGCCGACCTTGCTATGGCGTTTCTGACAGAGACGGAACTTCCCGTCGGGCATGCTTTCTTTGACGGCGGGCAGTTTGCGCAGATAGGCAAGGGTACGCGGCGACTGATGACGCCTTTCCTCTATCTTGCCATAAGGAGTCTGTACCTTTCAAAGGGAAAAACACTGAAGAAGATAATGTGGTGCGATGATGACGCGATAAAACCGTATTTCATCGCCGCGGGGAAGGCTATGAAATACGGCAATCTGCGCCGTCAGCTTTCAGACAGCCTGGAGGATAAGCCTTTTCCTCCTCTGCCGCAAGCGATGCAGAGAAACACATATTTTGAATTTGGAAGTATTGAGGAGCATTATAAATACCGCGATGCCGTGATGAAAGCTTATCCTTATGCGAATTATCCTATCTTCGACGGCTTCAATCATATGCAATATCAGATTCGCGACCCGCATGGATTTGCCGAAATGCTTGTTTCGGTTATCGAAAAAAATAGGCTTCCGAAGTTGCCGTTTCTCAAAGGATAAGACACAGTGCGCGATAAAAATAAAGTCAGTCCGGCAGACTGGCTTTATTTTTATCGGTATTATCAGAAAAATTTCTTTTTCCATACACCCGGCGTGAGTGCTATCAGCAGAGGGAATATCTCCAGTCTGCCGAAAAGCATATCGAGCGTGAGAATAATTTTTGAAAACCACGAGAAGCAGGAAAAGCTTGCCGATGCCGCTCCGTATCCCGGACCCGTATTTCCCGTGCATGAAAGCACTGCGGAGAGATTCGTTTCGGTGCTGAAATTATCCGGTGATATGGCAAGCGCAGAAATGCCTATTATCACAAAAAGCGTAAAGAAATACAATGCCGCGCTTTTTACCGCTTTATCGTCTACTATTGCTCCGTCCATTTTGACATGGGAAACTGCCTTTGGATGAAGCATCTGATTGGTTTCCTTTTTCAGCCCCTTGAAAAGCATCACAAGCCGCGAAACCTTGAGCCCGCCACCTGTAGAGCCTGCACAGGCACCGATAACCATCAGCATCATAAGAACCGTGCGGCAGACGGCAGGCCATGTTGCAAAGGGAGCACTGATAAAGCCCGTACTTGTGATAAATGATGACACCTGGAAGAAAGCATATCGCAATGCCGTGCCAATGGAGCCGTATACGCCGAAAAGTGACGCGGCGATAATTGCCGTCGCTACGGCGATTATCACAAGATAAGCTTTCCACTCGTCGTTTTTCAGCACGCCCCTTATTTTACGGCTGATTATAAAGAAGTAGATATTGAAATTTATTCCGAATAGAAGCATGAATACGGCTATCACCATTTCTATATATACGCTGCCGAAATGTCCTACGCTGGCATTATATGAGGAGAAGCCGCCTGTTCCCGCTGTTCCGAAGGCGTGAATCAACGCATCGAAAACATTCATCCCGCCGAAAAGCAGAAATACTATCTCAACAAGCGTCATGCAGATATAGATAAGGTAAAGTATTTTCGCCGTTGATTTGCCCTTGGGTACGAGCTTGCCGACGGTGGGTCCGGGCATTTCGGCGCGCATGAGAAGCATGGAATGGTCATCGGAGAGCGGTACTATTGTCATTACGAAGACAAGCACCCCCATTCCGCCTATCCAGTGTGTGAAGCTGCGCCAGAAGAGCATTCCCTTCGGCAGAGCTTCCACATTATCAAGTATGGTCGCGCCTGTTGTGGTAAAGCCTGAGACCGTCTCGAAGAGCGCATCGATAAAGTTCGGTATGCAGCCGTCAAGTACGAAAGGGAGCGTGCCGAAAACCGACCAGAGTATCCACGCAAGAGAGACTGTGACGAGTCCTTCCTTGGCATAGAGCGTATGTCCGTTCCCTTTTCGGAAAATTATTATAGCCGGTACACTGAAAACGAGCGTTATTCCCGCCGTTATCAGAAAACAGAAGAAGCTTCGCATTTCCCCATAGGCGAGCGAGACGCCCGCGGGGATGAGCAGAAGCGCCGCTTCCACGGCGAGCATTCTGCAAACGATATTATAGACAGATTTGTAATTCATATATTAAAAGCGTCCTTCAGATCATTGAATCTGCTGTCGGTGGTAACGATGATAACGCTGTCGCCGAGCTGAATTTCCGTATCGCCGTCAGGTATAATGGATTTCCTGTTCCGCACGATACAGCCGATAAGCGAATTTTCTTTCAGGCGGAGCTCCTTGAGCGGCTTGCCGATATAGGGAGCCTCGCTGTCGCGGATGATAAATTCCAGCGCCTCGACGCTTCCGCCGAGAATCTTATACATATTTTCCACATTGCTGCTGCCGACGGTGTTTTCCATCGCACGCGCATAGCTTACCATGCGGCTGGAGGTGACATCCTTGGGCGAAACTATGGAATCTATGCCCATCTTGCCCGCCATATCTATATAGGAATCGCGGTTTATCTTTGTCACTACCTTGTCTACGCCGCTACGCTGGGCAAAGAGGGAAATAACCATATTTTCCTCATCGATGCCTGTCAGCGCCGCAAAAGAATCGGCATGTTCTATGCCCTCCTCAAAGAGAAGCTTCTGATCCGTGCCGTCTCCGTTTATAACGGCGGCTTCGGGGAGCGCCGCGGCAAGCACATTGCAGAAAGCCTCATCGCGCTCAATTATCTTGACATGAATGCCCGCCGATATCAGAAGCCCTGCGAGATAATAGCCTATTCTGCCTCCGCCGACAATCATCGAGGTTTTGACCTTTTCGCGAAATCCTCCGATGGTGCGCAGAAAGCCTTCGACATCCTTGTGCGAGGCGGAAACATGGATTCTGTCGCCCGCGAGCAGGCGGAAATCGCCCTTCGGGATAAATACATCATCGCCGCGCTGAACTGCGCAGACGAGAACCTTTACCTTTATTTCACGCGAAAGAGCGGAGAGCGTTATTCCGTCGAGAGGACTGCCCTCGTCTATTTTGAATTCCGCAAGCTCGGCTCTGCCGCGCGCGAAAACCTCGATTTTCAGCGCCGCGGGGAAGATGAATACGCGGCATATTTCCTCTGCCGTGATAAGCTCGGGATTTATGGCGACATCTATGCCGAGGTCGTTTTTGATGAAGTCTATCTGCTTGTAATATTCGGGATTGCGCACTCTTGCGGCGGTGCGCCGTGCGCCGAGCTTCTTTGCCATCAGGCAGGAGAGCATGTTTGTTTCGTCGCTGCCCGTGCAGGCGATAACGAGGTCGGCACCGCCCGCATTCGCTTCTATCAGCGTGGAACGCATGGCTCCGTCGCCCTCTATACACATGATATCGAGCTGATTTGCCGTCGTGCCGAGGATATCCGAAGCTTTGTCTATGAGCGTGACATCGTGTCCCTCGCGGGCAAGTTGCTCACAGATGGAATCGCCTATTTTTCCGGAACCTATGATAACAATATTCATTTATGTGCGCCTCCGTTCAGTCGCGTGTTAGATTTTCCGCTATCTTTGCTATAATGTCGGAGATTTTGTCCATGGCGGAAACCGATACAAATTCAAATCTGGAATGGAAATTTTCGCCGCCTGTGCAGAGATTGGGACAGGGCAGACCCATGAAGGATAGCCGCGCGCCGTCCGTGCCGCCGCGGATGGGGACAATCTTTGCCGAAACGCCGCAGTCTGCCATCGCTTTTTTCGCGCGGTCTGTGATATACATGCGCGGCTCTATCATCTCACGCATATTGCGGTAGGAATCCGTGATTTTCACCTCTGCCGTACCGTCGCCGTAAATGCGGTTTATCGCCTCGCCGACAGATTTCATCAACTCTTTGCGGCGGGCAAAACTTCCGGCATCATGGTCGCGGATGATATATTTCATCGTGGCTTTTTCCGCTTCGCCCTCGATATGATAGAGATGGAAGAAGCCCTCGTAGCCCTCGGTTTTTGCGGGGATTTCGTTTTCGGGGAGCACGGAATTGTATTCTCCCGCGATGAGGATCGCATTTTTCATTCTGTCCTTGGCACTGCCGGGATGAATGGAAACGCCGTGTATCGTGACAAGCGCGCCTGCCGCATTGAAGTTTTCATATTCAAGCTCGCCGAGTGCGCCGCCGTCTACCGTGTAGGCGTAATCCGCGCCGAAACGGGCGACATCAAAGTGATTTGCGCCTCTGCCTATTTCTTCATCGGGTGTGAAAGCTATTTTCAGCTCGCCGTGCGGGATGTTTTCGGAGATGAGCTTTTCAAGTGCTGTCATTATCTCGGCTATGCCCGCCTTGTCGTCGGCTCCGAGGAGCGTTGTGCCGTCGGTGACGATGAGCTCATCGCCCGCGTAATCCGCAAGATAAGGATAGTCGGAGGTGCGCATATATATGCCTTTTTCTTCATTTAAAAGTATGTCGCCGCCCGTATATTTTACGATGCGGGAACGAATGGGCTCATCTGCGGCTTCGCTTGATGTGTCCATATGCGAGATGAAACCGATTGTCGGCAGTTTCTTATCGCAGTTTGCCGGAAGAGAGGCGTAAACATAACCGTATTCGCTTATTTCAACGCCGACAAGTCCCATTTCGCGCAGCTCGGTTGCCAGAGCTTCAGCCAGCACGAGCTGTTTCTTTGTGGAAGGCACGCTGTCGCTTTCCGGGTCGGACATCGTCGGGAAAGCGACATATTTCAGAAATCTTTCGTATGCTCTCATTTTTTTATTCCTTTTTTTTATATATATTCTTTTGTTTTTGCTTTCAATAATTTTTTCGCTATAATAAATCTTTCGCCAACCCGTTAAAGTTTTCGCCCGCCTTTTGGAGAAGGCGGCGAGGACAAGGGCAGGCTGCCCTTTCGCGTTCCGCGTCGCCGAGACAGGGTATCGATATTTGGGCGCGGGCGTGGGTTTTGTCTGTGCGCTGACTGGATGGATATATATTTTTATTTTGTCTGTGGATGCACTTGGGTTTTAGCTTGTATTGCTTAATTCATTGAAAACACGAAAATATCCTTTTTCATCCTACGCCGATATTTTCCGCACCACGCGGCGGATTATTTCCGTGGACTTTTTCGCCGCGGAGTGCGCGTATTCCTCATAGTCGTCGGGCGCGCCGCCGTCCGCCTCATCCGAAATCACGCGGATGACGAAAAACGGCACCTCATTTATATAGCAGGCATGCCCTACGGCACCGCCCTCCATTTCGCACGATATTGAGGGGAAAACCGAATTTATCTTCTCTTTTTCCGCGGCGCTTGCAATGAAACGGTCG
Source organism: Acutalibacteraceae bacterium (assembly GCA_963618495.1). Classification (GTDB taxonomy): domain Bacteria; phylum Bacillota; class Clostridia; order Oscillospirales; family CAG-272; genus Apopatosoma. The sequence goes on along the minus strand of CAVESF010000027.1, from coordinate 14,920 downwards.
CCTGTAGCTATCGTGCCGATGCGATAATCGAGCTTCATTTCGCTCACCGCTTTCACCGCGGCTTCTATCGCTTTTTCATCGCAGGGAAAATAAACCATATTCACTACCGACACCATGCCGACAGGGTCGCCGCAACCCGATGTATCCATATCATACTGGCAGACCTTGTCCGCTATCGCGACATCGCCTATATGAAGCTCCGGCGAAAGCGAACCCGCGATGCCGCTGTTGATTATCAGACTCGGCTTGTAACGCAGAATCATCGCTTCCGTGCATACCCCCGCAAAAACCTTGCCGGGTCCGCAGGTGGCGACTACGACATCAAACCCGTCCAGCTTGCCCGAGATGAATTTCATGCCCGCGAGCATCTCTTCTTTTGTCTCGGTCATTGCCGAAAAAAGCTCGGCTGTCTCTATTTTCATAGCACATATTATGCCTATCATTTCATTCCTCCGCAACGTGCGACTTTCAGCCATATACTATCACAATCTTACATATAAGTCAATAGATACGCGAAATCTCATCTGTATATCTTCGCTGTGTCATTATAAAGTTCCGTTATCGAACGGATGATGTCGTCATGACCGAAATCTTTGTGATAAAGCAGATTTATGCCGCGTATCATACTCAGATTTTCTATGGGCAGGGCAGTGATTTTGCCCTTTTTCAGTTCGTCCATGCAGGCGCTGTGAGCAAGGATGGAAACACCGAGGTCTTTTCGCACAAGGTCTTTTATCGTCGCTATGTTGTCGACCTCGAGCACTATATTGAAATCGTCTATGCTCATGCCGATGCTCTCGAGATGCGAAACAAAAAGATTTCGCGTACCCGAATTGGGCAGGCGCAGTATCATTTTTTCCTTTTTGATATCGGCGAGCGTGACGGTGTTCTTTTTCGAGAGCGGATTGTTGTTGGACATGACGCAGACGAGATAGTCCGTATCGAGCAGACGCGCATTTATGCGCGAATCGTTGATATTCCATTCGACTATCGCAATGTCAAGCTCATAATTCATAAGCATATCATAAAGATTATTTATCGAATCAGTAATAATTGTTATGCTGATGCCGCTTGTCTGATTTCCGTATTTAGCCAGAACTTCTGCTATAATATTGCTCTCGGAAGTGTGCGTTATGCCGACGCGGATTTTAGTCATCTGCTTTTCCTCATCGGCTATCTCCTGCTGCATTTTGGCATAGAGCGCCTTGATGCGTTTCGCATATTTGACGGCAATTTCGCCCTCCGGCGTGAGTTTTATCTCTCCTCTGCTCCTGTGAAAGATTTTTATTTTCAAATCTTCTTCGAGCATGGCGATGTGATGACTAACGGCGGGCTGGGTCAGCGAAAGCACCTCTGCCGCTTTTGTGAAGCTTTTTTTCTCATTTACGGTGAGAAGTGTTTCAAGTTTTATATCAAGCATCATTTTCTCCTTTATAAATGAAATTTATGGTTATCCAAAAATAAATAATTTGCATTTATGCAAAAAGTATTGTATCATATTATCAAGAGAAAGTCAAGACCATATAATTATAAACAGATTATCCTCTCATACCGTTTTCGTGCGGTATGTTTTTGATTATATAATGAAAGGCATATTCCAAAAAAATGTTTGATTGCATACTCGATAAATTGCCGGACGGAACGGCAATTCTTTTATCTTTAGCCATACTTTTGCTCGCGGGCTTCCTGATGACGCGAATAACAAAGCTTCTCAAGCTGCCGAATGTCAGCGGATACATAATAGCGGGCATAATCATAGGCCCGCATCTGCTCAATCTCATACCTGTGCGTATAATAAACGGTATGAGTTTCTTCAGCGATATCGCGCTTGCGTTCATCGCGTTCGGCGTCGGCAGATTTTTCAAGAAAGATACATTGCGTGAGACGGGCTGGGGAGTCATCGTTATAACGGTACTCGAAGCTTTGCTCGCGGGTCTGATAGTCTTTGTCGTGATGTATTTTGCCTGTGGACTCGACCTCGGTCTTGCGCTCCTGCTCGGCGCTATCGCGACGGCGACGGCTCCCGCAAGCACGATGATGACGATAAATCAGTATCATGCAAGAGGAAAATTTGTCAGCATACTATTGCAGGTCGTGGCGTTGGACGATGTCGTCTGCCTGCTTGTTTTCAGTGCCGCCGCATCCGTCATCGGCGCTATGGGAGAGGGAAGCGTTTCCGCTTCCGGCGTGCTCCTGCCGATTGCATATAATCTTGCCGCGATAATACTCGGCGCCGTTTTCGGTCTGATTCTCGCAAAGCTTCTTACCCACAGAAGCGATGATAACCGTCTTATTCTCGCGGTGGCTCTGCTGCTCGGGCTCTCCGGTCTCTGCTCGATTTTCGATATCTCGCCGCTTCTTTCATGCATGGTATTCGGCGCGGTATATATGAATATGACGCTCGATAAGGAACTTTATAAGCAGATAAACAGATTTACACCGCCTATAATGTCGATATTCTTTGTAATGTCGGGCACAAACCTTGATGTTACGGCACTCGGTGCTTTCGGCGTGGTAGGTATAGTATATTTTCTCGTGCGAATCATCGGAAAATATGCGGGCGCATATCTCGGTTGCCTTATCACGCATGAAGATAAAACGATACGCAAATATCTCGGTCTTGCGCTGATTCCGCAGGCGGGTGTTGCTATAGGTCTTGCTTATCTCGGAAAGAGAATACTGCCTGATGATATCGGCAGCCTGCTTATGACGATAGTGCTTTCGTCGTCCGTGCTCTATGAGCTTATCGGTCCCGGATGCGCAAAAATAGCGATATTCAAGACATGCACGCTCCGCGGCGAGGAAAAGCGGACAGCAGTTCCGCCGGCAAAAGCCGCAGAGGCAGTTGCAGCAGGAGAAAACGCACAGCCTGCTTCCGATGAAACGGAAGAACTCCCGATAGTGAAAACTGGGGAGAAAAAGGAATAATGAAAAAGCGACGGCTCATCCGTCGCTTTTTTGCGCCCGGTTTTCTTTTGTAATAATATTTTTGCCTGCTCTCAATAAAGTTTTCGCCGCCACGAAAGAAAAAGCTATCAAAAAGAAAACGCAGAGTGGGAGATTTCGCGCTCTGCGGAGCGCGACCGTCGCCAACGACGGCTCGCGCCGCCTTCCCCAAAAGGCGGGCAAAAACTTATTGGTGCGCGATACGCAAAAAGGAAATTCCCGCGGAATTTCCTCTTTCCTTGTTATTTCTGTTCATTTGTTGCCGCGGCCGATATGCGCCTCGAGGCGATTTACTATCATATCGAAAGCGACAGCGTTATTTCCGCCCTCCTGCACGACGATATCAGCCATTCTTTTACTCGGCTCCACATAAAGGTCATGCATCGGCTTGACAGTTGCTGTATATTGCGAAAGCACCGATTCAAGCGTGCGGCTACGCGTTTTCATATCGCGTCTTATTCTGCGTATGAGACGGATATCCGCATCCGTATCAACGAATATTTTTATATCCATGAGATTGCAAAGCCGTATATCGGAAAAAATCAGGATTCCCTCAACAAGTATTATGGAACGTGGCGCGACAGTCACCGTTTCACTGCTTCTGTTGTGGATAGTATAATCATAAACGGGACATTCGACAGCTTTGCCGTTTTTGAGCTTTTTGATATCCTCTATCATCAAATCCGTTTCAAAAGAATCGGGATGGTCAAAATTTATTTTCGAGCGTTCCTCATATGAGAGGTCTTTATAGCCTCTGTAATAATTGTCGTGATGAACGATGGCGATATCATCTCCGAAATGCTCTATTATCTTGTCGGCGAGCGTAGTTTTGCCGCTTCCGCTGCCGCCTGCTATTCCGATAACGATTATATTATGCATTTTCCCGTCCTGCTATCAAAAAATAAGTTGTGGTTTTGCTGTCTCTTCATCCGAAAATTCAAGCGAAGAGAGGAATTTTTCCTCCGCATCGGCAAATAGCTCTTCGTTTGAAGTATGAAGCGTGGCGATTTTTTCGCCCTTGCAGACATAATCGCCCGTTTTCTTTGCCAGCTCTATGCCCGCGCCGAAATCAATGCTGTCGCCCTTATTTACTCTGCCCGCGCCGAGTAGCGAAGCACAAAGACCTATGCCCTCGGTATTCATATGCGAGATATAACCGCCGCAGGGCGACACTATATCTCTGCTGTAGGGCGCTCTCGGAAGTTTCGATGTATCCTCTATCATGGAAACATCGCCGCCCTGCGCCGCTATCCATTCTTTCATCTTGGCAAAAGCCGCACCGCTTTCTATCGACTTGGCAATCAAAAGTTGCGCTTCTTCCACAGGAATATTTTTGAACATGGAGACGAGATTTGAAGCGAGCGCCACACAAATTTCATAAAGATCTCCCTTTTGCTCGCCGCGAAGCACGCGCACCGCTTCGACAACCTCAAGCGAATTGCCTACGTTATGCCCGAGCGGAATATCCATATTTGTTACGAGTGCGCGGACATTTTTGCCGCACATGGCGCCGACTCTTATCATCTCATCGGCAAGCTTTCTCGCGTCGTCGATCGTTTTCATGAAAGCGCCGCTGCCCGCCTTGACATCGAGCACTATAGACTTCGCACCTGCGGCAAGCTTTTTGCCCATGATGGACGAAGCTATGAGCGGCACGCAATCTACGGTTGCGGTCACATCGCGCAAAGCATACAGCTTTTTGTCGGCGGGAGCAAGGTCTCCGCTCTGCCCGACTACGCAGACGCCGACTTTTTTCACGGTATCGATAAAGTCTTCCCTCGTCATCGCCGTGCGATAGCCCGCGATTGACTCAAGCTTATCTACAGTGCCGCCCGTATGTCCGAGTCCCCTGCCGGACATTTTTGCCATCTTGCCGCCGAGTGAGGCGACAACAGGCGCGACTATCAGCGAGGTCTTGTCTCCGACGCCGCCCGTCGAATGCTTATCAACCGAGAAATCTCCGAACATTGAGAGGTCTACGACATCGCCCGAGCGCATTATCGCATCGGTCAGGACAGCCGTCTCTTCGCTCGTCATTCCGCGACAACAGATGGCCATGCAGAGCGCCGACGCCTGATAGTCGGGTATATCGCCGCGGGTATATCCCTCGATAAAGAAGCGTATTTCCTCCTCATCGAGCGCCAGCCCGCAACGCTTTTTATGAATGATATCATACATTCTCATAATTATCTCATCCCCTTATCATAAGGAATGCCCTCTGCCTTCGGCGCGCGGGAACTCTTTGAGGTAAAGGCAAGCACCACAAGCACCGCGACATAAGGAATAAGATTATAAAAATACATCGGAAGTCCGAGATTTTTGAAGAAAGGAATAGACGAAGAAACTACGCCGAGACACTTGAGAAAACCGAACATGAGCGAACCGAGCGCGATGCCAAGCGGCTTCCAGTTTCCGAATATCATGATGGCGAGAGCAAGGAAGCCCATGCCGGCAACAGTGCCCTCGGAGGTGCCGCCCGCCGTCGTCGCTATGTAGATATAGCCGCCCATGCCCGCGAGCGCACCGGAAACGGTTGTTCCGAGGTAGCGCATTTTCTTTACATTGATACCGACGGAGTCCGCCGCCTGCGGATGCTCGCCGCAGGCACGCAGACGAAGTCCGAGCTTTGTTGTATAAAGAAGCACGGAAAGTATTACAAACACTATGACAGCGATATAAGTAGATATATAAGCCTTATCGAAAAATACCCTGCCGACACTGCCGAGGTCGTCATTTAATATGACGAAGCCGATATCTTTCGGCATAACGAGCTTATCCTGCATAAAGAATATTTTAACGATGAAAAGAGTGATGGCGGGGGCAAGCATATTGAGTGCCGTGCCGCCGATAGTCTGGTCGGCTTTCAGCTTGATAGCCGAGAACGAGAGCAGAAGCGAGAAGAGCGCTCCCGCCATTGCCGCCACAGCCATGGCTATGATAAAAAGCCACTGTGTGCCGACGAGGATATCCGCCCTCTGGAAAAGATAGACCGTTATCGCGCCGATAAACGAGCCGAATATCATGATGCCGTCGAGCGCGATATTGATGATGCCGCTTCGCTCGGCAAAAACGCCCGCCAAAGCAACTATCAGTAGCGGAATGGAATAAATCAGAGTTTTCTGAAGCAGAAATACCATTACTTATCACCCTCCTCTGTTTTTGTCTGTGAAGCATTTGCGCTTGCCGCTTCGGCTTCGTGCCGCTCGGCGATTTCCGTCGCCACGGCGCCTGCCGCTTCCGCCGCGTGAGCTTTTTCTTCTTTTTTTGCCTGTCTTGCCGATATGAAATCCTTGATGAACTTGGAGAAGCCCGCAAAATAGATTATCACGGCGACGATGAGGTCGGATACATATTCATTGAAAGCGGTGTATCCCGCGAGATTGAAGCCGCCCTTTCCGATATACCGCAGGAATATCGAGCTGAATATAACCGCTATCGGATTATTGCTTGCGAGCAGGGCGACGGGGATACCGTTGAAGCCCTCGCTCGGGAGAGTGCTGTATGTATTCCATAGGAAATCGTTTTCGCCGTTCAGATACCAGAGCGCGGCGCCGCCTGCGGCAAGACCGCCCGCTATCATCATGGAAAGCACGATATTGCGCTTTTCGTTCATGCCGGCGTATTTCGCGCCGTTTTTATTGAAGCCGCATGCTTTCAGCTCATAGCCGAAAGTCGTTTTGTTCAGGATGATGTATATCACGATGGCAAAAAGTATCGCGATGAAAAGACTGATATCGACATGGGAACCCGGGAAAAGCTTGTCCAGCCCGAATTTCGGAGTTGCCACGCCGTTTGTGATGGTCTTGCGGATGAATTTTGTCTTAGTCTCGGCGATATTGATGAATCTGTCGCCTGTCAGATAGAATACCCAGCTGACAGCGTTTGCGGCTATCCAGTTTGTCATGATGCAGACGATAACCTCGTTTACATTGAATACCGCCTTGAAAAATCCCGGGATAGCTCCCCAGAGCATACCCGCGAGTATGCCCGCGACAAGCGCGAGAAGCCATACAAAAAAGGCTGTATTCGGCGTTGTCGGGATGGAGAGCGCGACGAGCAGCGATGTCATGGCACCCATAAGATACTGACCCGGCGCACCGATATTGAAGAGTCCCGTTTTGAAAGCCACGGCTACGGAAAGACCCGTCATCAGGAGCGGCGCCGCCTCAAGCAGCATATCGCCGAACTGGAAGAGCACATCCTTTCCGCTTCCCGCGGCAAACGGACCGCCGAGGATGATAGCCAATCCCGAAAAAGCCTCGGAGATATCTATATCGCTCGATGTTATCGAAAGAATCAGCAGAACTATAAAGCCGACGAGCATGCCGCCGAGTATACAGAGCAGTGAGGCGGCGACGGACTTCGTGCCGTCTTTTTTCAGGAAATTGTTGAATCTGTCTTTTTTATTCATTGCCCTCTTCCTCCTTTGCGGCAGTCTGTCTCTTTGCACCGGACATATAGAGTCCGAGTTCCTGCACGGTTATCTTCTTCGGGTCAAATTCGCCGACTATTTCGCCCTCATACATGACGAGAATCCTGTCCGAAACATTCATTACCTCGTCCAGTTCGAGCGAAACGAGCAGAACAGCCGCTCCGTTGTCGCGCGATTCTATCATCTTTTTGTGGACGGATTCTATGGCGCCGATATCGAGTCCGCGCGTCGGCTGAACAGCCACGAGGAGCGTATGCTCGCGGTCAAGCTCGCGGGCGATTATCGCCTTCTGCTGATTGCCGCCCGACATGGAACGCGCGGCGGTTTTCGAGCCCTGACCGGAGCGCACATCGTACCGTTCGATAAGCTCCTCGGAGTATCTTTCCACCTCATCGAATTTTATGAATCCGTGCTTTTGGAATTTCGGCTCAAAATAACGCTGGAGCACGAGATTGTTTTCAAGCGAATAATCAAGGATAAGCCCGTGCTTGTGCCTGTCCTCGGGGATGTGGCTCATGCCGTGCGTATTGCGATAGCGCACGTTCTTGTGCGTGATATCGGTTCCGCAGAGAGTGACTGTGCCGCTCTCCACCTTTTCGAGTCCCGTCAGCCCGTGGACAAATTCAGTCTGTCCGTTCCCGTCGATGCCCGCGATGCAGACTATTTCTCCCGCATGAACGTCAAGGGAAACATTGTGCACACAATCCTTCTTTTTATGCTTGCTGTAAATGCACATATTTCTGACTGCAAGAACAACATCCTTCGGATTTGCCGATGCCTTGTCCACGACAAACTTGACATCTCTGCCTACCATCATGTTGGAGAGTTCTTCCTTTGTCGTTTCGCTTACATTGACCGTGCCTATGTATTTGCCCTTGCGCAGAACCGTTACTCTGTCGGCAACAGACATTATTTCGTTGAGCTTGTGAGAGATAAAGAGGATTGACTTGCCTTCCTCCTTCATTCTCTTCATGATATCCATCAGCTCTGAAATTTCCGCAGGGGTCAGAACCGCCGTCGGTTCGTCGAAAATGAGTATCTCATTGTCGCGATAGAGCATTTTGAGAATCTCCGTCCTCTGCTGCATACCGACGGTTATATCCTCGACAAGCGCGTCGGGGTCTACATTCAGTCCGTATGTTTCGGAGAGGTGCATAACCTTTTCTCTCGCCTGCTTCTTGCGAAGAAAACCGAATTTATTCGGTTCCACTCCGAGGATGATATTATCCAGCACGGAAAATACCTCTACAAGCTTGAAGTGCTGATGTACCATGCCTATGCCGAGCGCATTCGCGTCGTTCGGGTCTCTGATATCGACAACCTCTCCGTTTTTCAGTATTTCGCCCTTTTCCGGCTTGTAAAGACCGAAAAGAACGCTCATGAGCGTAGATTTTCCGGCACCGTTTTCGCCGAGCAGAGCGTGAATCTCGCCCTTTTTCAGCCGGAGAGTGATATCGTCGTTTGCGACGATGCCGGGAAATACCTTTGTGATATTCCGCATCTCGATAATGTAGGGAGCTTCGCCTGTTTTGCCTTGCGATATATTTATCTTTTCTTCGTTCATAAGCTGTGCCTTCCTTACAGATATAGTTTTCATTTCCTTTTGAGGGGGCAGCGCACAGATGCGCTCTCAAAAGGAAGTGAGCCTGCTATAACAGAATGCCGTATGTGCGCCGATTGGCGCACATACGGCGGACTGAAAAACTATTTATTATTTCTCAAATTCGATAGTTGTGTTTGTAAGACCCTCGGAGAGCCACTCGGCATAGTTTGCAGCCTCGGGAACCTTGCTGGACGGAACTATCGTACCGTCTTTAATCTTATTGAAGAGCTCTGTATACTCGGCAACGGTAAATTTGGAGAATCTCCATGAGCCTTCCGCTGTGGGAAGACCTGTAGCGTTATCTGCAGCGCCGAGGTCCTGAACTTTATTTGCAAGCTCAGCGTCCCACTTATCTGCATAGAACTGACCGAGAACCTGCTGAACGGATACTGCAAGCTCTTTCATAGCGGATGTGATGACCTGAGCAGACTGGGCAGACTGGTCTGTGTCAACACCGACTATTTTTACATTCGGATATTCTGCAGCCGCAGACTTAACGGACTGGAGCATGGAGCCGCCGCAGGAGAATACTACTTCTGTGCCTGCCGCATACCAGCCTGCGATCTGTGTCTGAAGCTCGGGAGAAGCCGAGAAGCTGTCGCCGTACTTGTAGCTGTACTTGATTGTGATGTTTGTGCCAAGCTCTTTTGCAGCCGCTTCAGCACCCTGAACGAAGCCGTAACCGAAACGGTTGCAGGCAGGGTTTGCACCGCCGCCACCGCCAGTGTAGCCGAGCTTTGTAAATCCGTCTTTAACTACTGCGTAGCCTGCCATGTAGCCGCATTCCTGCTCCTTGTAGGTGATAGCGGTAACATTGTTAAGACCGAGCGCCCATCCGTCAACAAATACAAATTTGACATCTGGATTTTCCTTGGCAACAGTCTTTATAGCTGTTTCCTGAAGAAAGCCGGGAGTAACGATAACTTTAGCGCCGTTGTTGATAGCCTGTCTCATAGCAGCTATACGGTCGTTGTCGCTGGCGTCGGAGCCGTTGTCCGGCTGATAGTACTTGTAGGTGAGACCGTTCTTTTCGGCATAAGCCTTGGCACCTTCGTATGTACCCTGGTTGAAGCCGCCGTCCATGAGCTGACCTACATCCGTAACTACTGCGATCTCAAATGTCTTTTTGCCGCAGGATGCAAGAGCAACGCAGCATGTAGCGAGCATTGCAATGCAAAGGAAAACAGAAACAATCTTTTTCATAGTATTTCTCCTGTGTTTTTTGGGAAAGTCCCATATTTTGTTTAAAGTATAAAACTTTAATACTATAACTATTATATATGACATGCTTTTATTTGTCAATGCCATTTTGGCACATTCCATATAAATTTTATTTATAATTTTCTACGGTTGTGCAAAATCGACATTTTTACCGCGCAACTATATGCAAAGCGCACTATAGCGTCATCAGAGTCTTGCCTTTGCCATGGAAACGGCTGTTTCGAGCGCAAGCTCCATCATTGCCGTAAACGAGGTCTGACGCTCGAGCGCGCTTGTAGCCTCACCTGTCACAAGATGATCGGACACGGTGAAAACGCCGAGCGCACGCCTGCCCGCTCTTGCCGCGTTCATATAGAGTGCGGCACTTTCCATTTCCACTGCGAGCACGCCCATTTTAGCCCATGCGTTCTTTATCTGCATCCAGTCGGGAAGTCCCGCGCCGTCGCCGTAGAAGCAATCGGAGGAGAGCACATTGCCGACATGATAATTGCTTATGCCGAGTGATTTTGCCGATTCCACGCAGGCGGAAAGCAGAGTGAAATCGCATATCGGAGCGAATGTTCCGGGGAGATGAAACTGCGAAGCGTAGTTTGAATCCGTGCAGGCACCCTGCCCTATAACGATATCGCGGATATGCACTTTTTCGGAGTAGCCGCCGGCAGAGCCTACGCGGATGATATTTTCAACGCCGAAAAAGTTGAAGAGTTCATATGAATATATGCCGATGGACGGAATGCCCATGCCGCTCGCCATGACGGATACGGGAGTACCCTTGTATGTTCCGGTATAGCCCTGTATACCGCGGACATTGTTTACGAGTCTCGGAGCCTCGAGAAAATTCTCCGCGATGAATTTTGAGCGGAGCGGGTCGCCGGGCATGAGAACGGTGGGAGCGAAATCATCGGGCGTCGCATTTATATGCGGTGTCGGGTAATTTGCCATATTGTCCTCCTTATTTAATATCCGACGGATTCCGTCGGCATTTTCTTTACTGCTTTCACTATTCTGCTCGTACCGAGACGCGATGCGCCGAGAGTGAGGAATTTTTCGGCATCCTCGAGTGACGAGATGCCGCCTGCCGCCTTTATTTTGAGATGGCTTTCAACATGAGCGGCGAAAAGCGCGATATCGTCAAAAGTTGCGCCGCCTGTGGAAAAGCCTGTGGAAGTCTTGATGAAATCGGCGCCCGATTTGCTTACTATTTCGCACATCTTTATCTTTTCTTCATCGGTGAGCAGGCATGTTTCGATGATAACTTTGAGTATATGACCCGAGCAGGCAGCCTTTACGGCTTTTATATCGGCGAGCAGGTCGTCATATTTCTTATCCTTGAGCCAGCCGATATTGATGACCATATCAATCTCATCGGCACCGTTTTTTATTGCGTCCTCCGCTTCAAAGCATTTTGCCGCCGTTGTGGAATATCCGTTGGGGAAGCCGACTACCGTGCATACGGCAACCTTATCGCCGACATATTCCTTTGCGCGCGAAACATATGACGGCGGAATACATACGGAAGCCGTATGATACTTTATGCCGTCATCGCATATTGCTTTTATCTCCTCCCATGTCGCACCCTGTGCAAGTAATGTGTGGTCTACCGCGGATAAAATCTTTTCAAGTTCCATGATTACACCTCATTTGTATTTGTTTTTTGTTTTTCGCGCGGGTTTTTCGGCATCCGTGCCGTGTCCTGATGTAATAATTATAACATATATCGGTAAATTATTCAAGAGCGTAAGGACATTTTCGGCAAAACAAAAAGCCGATGCCCGCAAAACGCAACAAAAAAATCAGTCGCACAGCAAAATGCCATGCGACCGATTTCATTTTTAATAAATATTCCCTTGAAGCTTATTTAATAGAGTTCTCGTAGGACTCGATCATCTTCTTAGACATGACACCCGTACGACCCCGATGTCGTTCACTGAGCTTTTTGAGCCATTTTTCCGTATTTTTGCCCGTAAATATCTTGATTTCAAGTTTCGCTGTATCATTTCCGTCTGATGTGACTATGATTTTATCAATATATTGGGCAACAAATTCGTTTGTAATCATACCTGTGCTTGCGTCACGAACAGCAGCATCAAGTCTTGCTTTTACCTCGCCGATGTGCTTGCGGTATTCCTCTTTTGTGAATAGCTGCTTTTCCAGTTCTGTGAGCGTTTTCTGCGCTTCCTCCGCTTCCCTGTCGCAGGAGGCGGCCATGGATTTGAAATTCGCCGTCGTAATGGCGCCTGTCGTTACAAGCTCGAGAAGTTTATTTTTCTTTTGGTCGGCAAGTGCTATAATCCGCTTTTGTTCTTCCATCTGTCCCGCGGTTTCATCATCTGCTTCCATTGACCGGAACATTTCTTCGTAGCTTGCAAGCAGAGCTTCCACATCCACACGCGTTTCACTGAACACCTCGAACAGGATGGGCTTGATCTCATCCTCGTAGATTGGGAAAGATGGACAGGAATCAGCACCGCTGTTTATCTTTCCGGAGCATACCCATTTTGAATTGACCGTGCCATCCTTGCTTTTGGATTCACGACGGTAATATGCGGCACCGCAATGGGCGCAGTATAATTTTCCTGTCAGGAGATTGGCGTGGTTGCAGATACCCTGACGGTTTTTAACATCCTCACTTCTGCGGGTCAATACCTCATTTGCTTTATCCCATAGTTCCTCGGATACGATGGCGGGAACAATTTCTCCTGTTTCATCTTTAAACATGACCCATTCTTCGGGAGGCAGAAACTTCTGCTTTTTTGTAAACATGTCCACGATACGAACCTTGTTGCCTACATAATAACCCTTATATTTCGGATTGGATATGATACCCGACATTGTGGTATGGGCAATCTTATTGCCGTTGTAATTACGGTATCCCTGTTCGTAGAACAGCGTTTCGAGTTGCTTCATGCTGTATTCGCCTGTCGCGTAAAGCCTGAACAAATCGCGCACCATCGGTGCCTGGCTTTCGTCAATGACAAGGCGTTTTTCATCCTTTTTATATCCGAAGATACGGCTGTTGCCAAGAACCACATTGGACTTGATAGCTTGCTGATGCCCGAATTTGACACGCGATGAGAGCTTGCGAAGCTCATCCTGCGCGATGGAGGACATAATTGTAAGCCGAAGCTCTGCATCTTCGTCAAGCGTATTGATGTTATCGTTTTGGAAAAATACGCCCACTCCCCATCCGAGCAATTCTCTTGTATATTGCAGAGAGTCAAGCGTATTACGGGCAAATCGTGAGATTTCCTTTGTTATAATCAGGTCAAATGCACCCTCCTTAGCATCAGTAATCATCTCATTGAAATGTTTTCTCTTCTTTGTAGAGATACCGGAAAGCCCCTCGTCAACATAACCCGGAACATATGTCCATACGCGGTTTCTCCTAATCAAGTCTTCATAATATGCAATCTGGTTGTCGAGTGAGTTGAGCTGTTCATCGCTTTCAGAAGAAACGCGCGCGTAATATGTGACCCGCAGGGGGATATCATATATTGATTTGGTTCGCAATAATGCTCTGATATTTAAGATATCCATATCATCGCCCTTTCATAAATTCGTTTTATCATTATCTATCGATTGTATTATACCATAATCGACCTTATATTGCAATACAGAAATCGAAATTTGTCAAATAATATCTTTAGCAAATCTTTATGTATCGGGAGTGCTTAAAGCACTCCCGAGGTGAACCCGCTCACCTTGCGTCCCTTTCAGGATAGCGTTTTGCTTTTCTTGCGGCAATCTTTTCGGTCATTCTCTTGTATTCTTTCTCTGAGATTGTACCGCTCTCAAACAGATAACGATTGAAATAATTAAGCCAAATATCTTCTGCCATGCGTTTTTCGCGTTCTTCGTCAGTTATTACTTTCCCCATCCGATTACCTCGTTCTTTCAGGATTTTTCAGATATATTTTCCTCCCTTCGAGAGAAAATAATTCAGATAATAAAAATGTGATACTATAAACTTTGCTCATACTCATATTTCTTCCTTTCTCTGTGTTCCGGCATGGTGGTGCAGTCTTCCACCGCCGGTCTTTCATCAAACATGGCTGACAGATCGCCGACCAGGTCGGCAATGCCGGTGGTGATGGAGATCACCGTGTTCCGGCTCATGTTCTGCAATGCCCGATAGGCATTTTCGTTGTCCTTGTGCGCTGCCGTGTTCAGATACTCCACTGCTTTCTGCCAATCAAAACAGTCCGATTCAAAGAGATAGATCTTGGCGAGCCTGTACTCCGCATAAATGTCGCCCATCTGCGCCGCCTGCTCCAAAAGCGCGATAGCTTTCGGAATGTCTTTTTTCAGGCACTTTCCGTCGGCGTAATACTTGCCGAGCGTATATGCCGCGTGAGCGTTCCCGTGGCGTATTGCATCGTATAGAAGATCGACACCCGCCTTGCGGTCAAGGCGAAGGAAATCTCCGGTGAGATACAATCGCCCCAGCAATGCCTCGGCATACGGGTTGTTCTGCCTTGCGGACAGCAAAAGCCAATACTCGGCGTTCTCGGGAATACGACGGTAATAACCACCCTCATAGATCATCTTGCCGAGCCGATACTGCGCCACATGGTAGCCCTGCTTTGCGGAGGATTCAAGGTAATATGCGCCGTCGTACTCATCGTAGTACGGACTGTCCTCATCAAACAAAATACGGGAGAGGCGGTACCCGGCATATAGGTTGCCAAGCTCCGCCTGCTCCCGCAGATCATTGTATT
>CAVESF010000026.1:25308-29826 GCA_963618495.1 Acutalibacteraceae bacterium | reverse complement strand
CTTTTGTAAGGGCTTTTGTCTTTTGTAAAACAGAATAATTTTCTTTGTACAAAATTGATTATTTTTGAGTGTGAGGACTCACAGATTGCCTTACATAAATATGATAACGCAAAAGCAAATAAAATGCAATGTTTGACAGATAAATTTTGATATTTCAATAGCCTATACCCAAATGAAACAGTCAAAATACACCTCAAAAGTATGTCATAAAAGCCCATTATTTCTTTTAAAATATTTCAAATATGACACCCTATTCTATTGACAAATGCCGTGGTCGATGCTATCATATTGACCCCAGAAAATAGTGTCGGAGGATAATATGAGAATAGGTTATGTAAGAGTATCAACAATCGAACAAAATGAAGCAAGACAAACGGAGCTTATGTCTGTAAACAAGGCTGAAAAAATCTTTATGGACAAAGCAAGTGGAAAATCTGTTGAAGGCAGACAGGCATTCCGTGAAATGATGGATTTTGTCCGCAGTGGAGATACGGTTATTACCGAAAGCATCTCACGAATCGCGCGAAATACAAGAGATTTGCTTTCTATCGTTGCAACTCTTGCAGAAAAGAATGTTGAATTTGTCAGTCTGAAAGAAAGCATCGACACGAGGACGCCTCAAGGCAAATTTATGCTTACGGTTTTCGGAGCTATAAGTGAACTTGAAAGGGAAAGCATTTTACAGCGTCAGAAAGAGGGCATAGAAATTGCTAAGGCACAAGGCAAATACAAAGGCAGAAAGCCTATAGAATACGATATTACACAGTTTCAAGCCGTTTGCAACCGTTGGAGAAACGGAGAGATTACGGCTACCGCCGCTATGAAAGAGCTGAAAATGAAGCCAAATACCTTTTACAGAAGGGTGAGGGAAAACTGTGGTTGAATATGAAAAATCAGAGCCGGAAAAGCTCTGATTTTTTGTTTGTGTGATGTTATTCTAATCCAAAATAGTAATCCAGTTTTCGTCAAATTCTATTCCTTTAAGCACATCTTCCTTTTTCAATGTTGGTGGCTTGCGCACGCAGAATTTAACCGCTTCTCTTGGAACTTCTGTGTGAATTGTAAATTGAGAGCCGTGTGGTTGCCAAGTGAAACATACTTTTTCATTATGATCTAAGCCAATCAGATTACCATTATCATTAACTTTCCAGTGGTAGTCCGTTGTCCTATATCTTGTTGTCTCTTCTTCAAAAAGCCTATATGAAAGCAAGTCATAGCTTCTAACTAAAATACCAGTTCTAACTCTGCTATAATGGTCGGTTGCAATATTGATTCTTTCGTTCCAAATATTCAAAACAGCTTCGCCAGTTTTTTGAACATCTTTGTGAGGATCTGTAATACCATAAGAATAATCTGGTGAGCATCTGCCACTAATGAGCCTTACATTTGTGCACAAGAAAGGATCTTTAACTTTTACGGTTTTCATCGACCAACAATTCTTATCCAAAACCACATCGGCTATGCCAACAGGTGAATCCAAGTGAGTCCCACCAATTGACTCAGCAAATGCATCTCCCCAATCGTTGCCAGAAACATCTTTTCTTCCTATGTATATTAGATAAACAAGATAAGCACCAATTTTATTTATTATATCTTTAGGAAATACATTCAGTGGATATAGTGTTTGTGTTGTTAAATGTTTGGAATCTCTCAGCTTTGGTCTATTTTCCATTTGTTCCATCCTCCGTATGGTAGAAATCTTTTAGAGCTTTCATCATTTCTCGTGCGACTGCCTTAATAACAGGAACTGCAACCGAATTTCCGGTTTGTTTTTTGATTTTCCAGTAGGGAACAACTATCTTATAACTGTCCGGGAAGCCTTGAATCCTTAAAAGTTCTCGCTCCGTTGGTCTACGCTCATCGTTCACCAGTATATAATTAGCTGAAGCTCCCGCACGCAAAGCAGACGAGTATGGATGGGGTGTAATTGCCCCTGCCATATTTTCGTGAGAAATATATGGTTTAGGATAGCACTTATCTTTTAGTCGCTCTAGCCGAGACCGTTTTATGCTATCGCTTACATAATATTTGCTGTCAACATTGCTTTCCAATATGTCGGTCAAAGTTTTTCTTTCAGATACTGGAACAGGTTTTGGAAATTCAAAATTAACATCATCAATAAAGCCAACAATAATTATTCGTTCGCGTTTTTGAGGGACACCATAATCTAAGGCATTCAGCACCTTTGAAAAAACTTTGTAGCCGAGTGCTTCCAAATGGTTTGTAATAATCTTAAATGTGTTGCCATTGTCGTGGGCAGTTAAGTTTCGAACATTTTCAAGCATAAATGCTTTCGGCTTTTTTTCCCTTAATATCCTTTCGATGTCAAAGAATAAAGTTCCACAAGTTTCATTTGCAAATCCTTCCCTCTTTCCTATAATAGAAAATGCTTGACAAGGGAATCCTCCCAATAAAATATCAAAGTCAGGAATACTTTTTGCATCAATTTTTGTTATATCTCCTGCAGGATGTTCGCCGAAATTTGCTTCATAAGTTTTGCAAGCATCCTCATCAAACTCGCTTGAAAATATACATTTTCCGCCGACGCTTTCAAACCCCAATCTGATTCCGCCTATTCCGGCAAATAAGTCAATAAATGTAAAGTTGTCCCAATTCATTTTGTTTCACCGCCACCTGTAAAGCTAGTGCTTGCGCCAACTATATTGGCAAACAATATAATATAAAGTTGCTGTCCTTATTTCCGCTTTCATCGTGTCTTAGCAATAAAATAGTTATGATTTTTATCACAACCAACTGTCATTGCATAAATCTCATATTGTGCAAGCAATTACAAGAGTAGTATAACATATCTTTCTAATTTTTTCAACCGTATTTCCTCTTTTCTTGCATTTTTCTCTTGACAAGCAAATAATTCTGCGGTATAATATCACACTTTCCATCTCGGAGAAAAATCATAATAAAAAAACAAGCTCTCGTCTGATTTTTCAGGGCGGGAGCTTGTTTGATTATATAGGGCAGAGGTATGCCTTATTCGTGTATTTTAGTTGCTTGGGTACAAGACTTTGGGTTGTAGTTCAATGATAAATGCCTATCATTTTATCAACCGATTCATTATATTGTTCAAGTATCAATTTTTCAACGAGCAGAACATATTCTTCTTTTTCTTCATTTATCATTTTCTCCAAATCAACTCCATTTGGATTGTCGACGGATTTCAAAGTTTTCTTCGGAAAATAAAATCCGTCGTATACCTGAACGAAATCAATTTTCATATCTCTCAGCCTTTTATTAACCAATAGGTATATGCAGGATTCGTCCAAAAACACTTCGGTTTTTTTGTCTTTATCGTTAGCACCGATTATTTTAACAAGTGGTTTCTGCCATTTTTCTATAAGTTCTTTCAATGAAAAACCTTTCTTTTCATATTCACAAAAAGGCTTTGACACTGTAATAAAATTCGGCGCGCGATTTTCTTTTTCTGCCAATCTGTTTTCTTCTTTAATTGCAGATCCTTCTGCTCGTTTTTCTTTTTTCAATATTCCTTTGGCAATTCTTTCTGCATCTCCGCCGAAATATAGTCTCATAAAAAAAAAAAAAAAAAATGAACGACAGTTGGGTTCGTTCAGATTGCCTTTTTTTCCGAACAACAATTCATAATCATCAGTGAACTTGCCAAATAAAGTTTCATAAATATCTTCCTTCATAGTTCCCATCGGTTTATTTTTATTGATTGCACGGGCAACTCTCGGAACGCTTGCCTTAACATCAAATTCTTCATAATCATTGCCAAGCCGAGAAATCAAATAGTCTTCACGATAAATTTCATCGGACTTCTTTTTGTAATTTGAATTTTTATTGATTTGTTTTTCAAATGAGGTATATCTGCATACATCCGAATATGCTCTGATACCTATTTTTGTAATTGTACCATTATCATTGATATGTATATTCGGTGAAAACCGTATCTTTTCGGCATCGAAAGCAATTCTCTTATTGAGCTCATCAACAAAAGAAATAAAATAAGGTATCTGAGGGTACCAGCTATACAATTCGATATATATATTTTTGATTGTTTTATAATCATCTTTTGTAATTTTCAAATCTGCATCAAGTCTGACCGTTTCAAAAAGTTCTTTTGGATTTTGCTGTTTTTTGTTTGATAACTGATAAAGCAGACTTAAAATATTGTCAAGATTATAATGATTTACATAATATTTTTTTGCTTGCTGATGTGGCTTATAATTCAGCCCGTTCTGCATATCAACTTCAATTTCATGTATTACATTCATTTTTGTTAAAATGTCAATTCCACGACTTATGTTAGAGTGAAAGGACAAAAATGCTTTATCCTTTTCCTCGGATGACGCATCTTTTAAGTTTTCAAGTTTTCCTTTCTTATCATAGCTTTTCAGCAAACTCTCTGTAGTCTGAGGGATAAAAATGACATCTTTTCCCTGAGATTTTGAAGAAATAAATTCTATCAGCTGACGATGATTCAATATATTGCTTTTATATTGTCTGCCCAAAATTTCGGATAAATTCCCCTTGGGATTATCG
>CAVESF010000026.1:24669-25298 GCA_963618495.1 Acutalibacteraceae bacterium | reverse complement strand
GTTCTGTTGTCGGCTCGATAAATTGTTCGTCATTGTCAAAAAAATCATTGTCTAAGATATCTTCAAACGACAGACAGGGTGCAGGATTATTATTTGAATTCATAAAAAATATTTTCCTTTCAAGTAATGATACTGATTTGCATACAGATTTCTATTACGGATAGACAGTTATAATGAGTAATGATAGTAAGAGATTTAGGTATGAGATGATAGTAGGTATGTGGTTGATAGTAACGTATTTTAACCTTTAGTGTGCAAACTCATTTTCATCTATTCTATCACATTTGTCTGAATTTGTAAACCTTTACTTTACATACGCACCGAGCAAAATCTGACGGACGACCTCTTTGTTTGCGTTCATTTCACGAGCTATTCTGCTTATATTCATTCCGCCACGGTACAGATCATTCACCTTTTCATCAAAAAGCTCTGACTGTGATTTTTCGGGCAGGCTTGGATGCAGAAGCTCATCGGTTTTTATTCCGAGAAAGAGAGCTATAAGCAAAATATCGAAAACATTCATATATCGGTTCCTTAAAATGTTTGCAAGTCGTGATTTGTTTATTTTATAATACTCCAAGCCCTTATAAAAACTTTCCATATCAGAAAGCAAGAGGTCGAGATTTCGT
>CAVESF010000026.1:0-24659 GCA_963618495.1 Acutalibacteraceae bacterium | reverse complement strand
GTCGTACTCCACGAGGAGATACATATTTTGTATTTTCTATTTTGCTTGTCAGAAAAGAGCCTATGGGGATATCACAATTATAATTCTGCTCTGCTTGGACAAAATCCGAAATATAAGCCGATACTTTTATATTTATATCATTTTCACTTATCATCTTTGATATGGAAAAGTCAAAATCAATCTGGTCAAGAGATTTGAAAGAAATATATTTTTCTTTATCAACTTTCAGATTTGCATTACGATACTGACAGAAATGACGGGGACAGAAATCAGCCCCCATAATCTGTGCCTCTCGTGTAAAATAAGGCTCTCCGGAGCCCTTTATACATATCGGACAATAACGAACATAGCCGCAGTGTTCCGTCGGATATGCAAGTGATTTTGAAATATTAGGCTCAAGCCGTATTGCTTTTTTCAAAATCTCATTTTTGGCTTCTCGACTGTAAAAAGCAGAATAGAACGGGACAAGGGTATGCTTTTTTATCAGATTTTCAATGCCGAATTTTTCATCAAGTAAATCTGCCGTTTCATTATTGAAGCAATTATAAAAAGTATAATCAACAGCTTCTGTTTCTCGTCTGAGAATGCTCTTTTTGAAGGTACTGCTTGTTGTATAGGGACTGTGAGTATACAACCGTGAAAGAAAGCTGAAAAGCAGTTCTTCCTCATATATCTGTGGCAAATATCGTATCATAGCTTTATACACTCCACAGTGATATATTTGCTCAAAATTTCTATTGCCTTATCTGCATTTTTATCTGCACGAGCCGAAAGATTTTCAAAAATATTGTTATAGTCAAAAGGTATCGTTCCATTATCAGTTTCAGACAGTTCATTTTGACTTCTTGCATTCGGGAAAATGTGTTTTCCCAAGTCGGCATAAGGTGTTATGATACTCATTTTATCGGTAAAGGCTTGACTTGCGGAAAGCATATCAAGCTTTTCATAATCATTGCTTATGGCTATCTGTTGTGCCGCAACGAAAAGCTGTACCGTTAACGCCGCTATACCGTTTGAATATTTATAAAAAAGCCGTAAAATATTGCTGTCAAGTTCTGTCTTATGCAGTGTGAACTGATAATTGAAAAGCTCTTTGCAAAACTCATAATATTCGTTTCCGTATGTCATTTGCCTATATACATTTCCCATACTTCGACGGGAAAGGTACTCTGTCGATGAGAAAAATTCAATTGCTCTCGGTGTGCCGACAAAAATAATACTTATACCGCACATATTGAGAAGCTCTGTTATAAAATTGACAAAAGTATAAGATTTTTTGTTTCCGACAAGTCTGTCCACCTCATCAACTATAAGCACTCCGCAGTGCAGTAAAAGGGCATTGCTTACAGCACCGAGAAGAGAATCGGTGTTTATTGTTGTTCTGTTGTTTGCAGTATAATAATCAGTTCCGATTATTGAATCCATAACTCTCAGAATTTCAAGAAAAAAGCCTTTTATGCTCACCACCGGGCTTGCTTCAACAGTCATAACAGGGATTACGGTACAGTATGGATTTTCGGTTTCAATTACGGAATTTTCAGAGATAATGCTCACGGCTCTTGCTATGCTCTGTGATTTTCCAACTCCACTGTCGCCCACAATCAAAGAGCAATCGCCACCGTTTATTCCGCTTGTTATCCCTCTGCCGTTTATGACCTTTCTGTTATCATTCATTTTATATGTGTCGTAAAGCTTGCTTTTTCTGTTCAGGCTACGCACAAGAGCAAAATATACGGTGCTGTATATCTCTCTTGCCATATTTGTGGGGATGAACAAATCATATACGGAAAGCAAATTCAAAAGTCGGCTCTGCTTCGATGTGTCATCGGACTTGATTTCGGGCAGGACTGAAAGCTTTTTAGTCAGCTCATTGTCTGTATAATATGGTGGCATTTTATCCGTCAGATTCATTTGCTTGCCCCTTTCCTTATATGCTCTTTGGCTATTTCGACGGCTCGGTTTTGCCGTACATTTTTCGTGTCTGCAACTCTTTGTTTGCCGATAATAATGTCATCAATGCAAGCACCCAAATCCATTTCCGATTGCAGACTTTCCTCTGTGCAGGCTTTGATTGCTTTGTTTCTGTCCTTGCACAGTTTTTCGGCTTCATCCGATGTTTTGCCCTCGAAAAACGAATCAATCAGCTCAAATCTTGTATATTCTCCGTTTTCCAAGAGATATACCTCTCCGATATTGTACGGATTATAGGCAACAACTGCACTGCTGCCGCGAAGATATCTTTCCGTAAAATTCGGTGCTCTGTATCGGAGACCACAGGCAAAAAGTCCGTTTCTTCTGAAAGTGCCACTTGTTCTCGGAAGCAACACTTTTCGCAATTTTTCATCCGACACCTCTATAAAACAGTTCGGATTTTCGCTGTATGATTGCAAAAACAAATCGCAGGCAAAAGGCTTTGCTTTTCCTATGTAGCTATATGGCATATTCCGTATAACTCTTTTGGAATTGTAATGAATTATGCACATAAGCAGTATTTTATTGAATTCGGGTAAAGTAAGAGTTGCCTGCTTTCTGTAATCGGGAGCACCACGAAGATTGAAATCTTCACGGATAACGCCGCTGTTCATAAGGTATTGCTTATAGTAATTCTGAATTATATTGAAAAACTGCTCCACCATACCTTTTTCATTAGGTGTGAATTGACGGAGATTTATTATCTCGACCCCCAAATCGGTAAGC
The DNA here is from genome assembly GCA_963618495.1 of Acutalibacteraceae bacterium. Taxonomy (GTDB): domain Bacteria; phylum Bacillota; class Clostridia; order Oscillospirales; family CAG-272; genus Apopatosoma. The sequence goes on along the minus strand of CAVESF010000026.1, from coordinate 21,962 downwards.
TGTGAATAGTTTTCGGAGAGATATTCCTTGCCCCTGTCCGTTATTATTGTCATAGGTATTCCGCTGTTTGCCCAAACATTTTTATCGATTTCAACACCAAAGCTTTTGCAGAAGTCAACCTTGTTGCAGTTTACATTTCTCATAAGGTCGGAAAGAGATGTCGCTCCGCCCTCAAAGCCTATGGTATATCCGAGCAAAAGCTGAGAAAATGGACAGATCATTGCCGTGATTATCGGTCGTCCGACGAGGTTGTGATTCTCATCCGACAGCCATATATCAGCTATCGTGCTGTCAACCTCACCGAATCCGACACTGCCAAAATAATTCCGTGAATTGCCGAGAAGAGGTTTGAAATCTCTGTCATATTTATATCTGCCGTATCGGGATATAAGGAAGTTGTCCGTTCTCTTTGTTTTGTAATAGTAATATCTAAATCTGTGAAATGGGGGATATTCGGGCAGAAGCTTGCCTTTTTCATCGGAATATCTTTCTCTCAGAAGATAGATATAGCAGGTGTGAAGAGAACGACGGTCTGTGCTGTAAAAATATTTGTTCAGGATATATCTGAAATTCTTTTCATCATCAGTCATTGCTCTTTTGCTTTTTCGACGGAGAAAGCACATCATATCCTGAAAAACAAGGTATTTGCAAAGATATTTTCTCACGGTCTGTGTAGTTATTCCGTGCTTTTCCGATGCTCGTTTTATCATTTCTTTACGCGCGGTTTCGTCATCGGCAAAAGGCACAACTGAGGCTATGATGCTATAAGCCTCCCTCATCTGTCTTTTCTCATCTCCGCACAGCTCATCTGCACAGGGAAAACGACAGCCGAGTATTTCTTGCATTTCTGCTTCGGATATGGATTTGAATTCGGAAAGATTTTCTTTTTCCGTCCAATACGGCATAGTCTGCTTTTTGCAGTCGATAATAAAAACTTTGCTTTCCGACAGAGCAAGCACTCTTATCAGCTTTTCGCCGCTCTGCAAAATGTCATTTTTCATCATTTTTATCACCTACCACAAGTCTGAAATCTGTAGCTCCACGACTAGTCCAATATCGGCGTGAGCCGTCAAGAAGTCGGCAGTTCATCGGTTTAAGCAGGTGCTTTTTCGGCACGGTTTCAACTATCAGAAGCTCGCCGCTTTTCTTTGAGCAGACAAAATCCGTCGAATAGTTGTCGCCAAGTTCAAAGCCTGGCAGTTTTACATTGCATTTTATCTCTGCAATGTTATCGTCCTTTTCCAAAACCTCTGCATAAGCCCATTGCACTTCGTTATAGGCAATAAATCTTTTATTGCATTTTGCCAAAGCCCTCGTCATTGTTTTGCCCTTTGTGTTTGTGTTTCTCACAGAAAACCTCTTTCCGTGCCGGAGGTATTATTTTGCTTTTAATACTTTTTACTTAAAATTGTTTTAATACCTTTTGGCACTGTTTTAATACTTTTTTGCAGGCAATCCGTGAGCAGAAGGGTACTTTTTCTTATTTATCCGAAAATCACTATGTCTTTGCACAAATCCCAATATCCACTTTTGTACAAAAAATTTTATCCTCATATAACAGCAAAAATCAAACAAAAAATACTTATTTTACAGAATAATTTTTGCTGTGAATTTTCTTGTCGGACAAAATATAAAAAACTCAAAATATCAGGCAGTATAAAGAAAAAACTGTTTTTTGCTTTTTATAAAAACACTTTTAATGCCACAAAATTGCAAACAAAAAAGCCCTTTTGTAAGGGCTTTTGTCTTTTGTAAAACAGAATAATTTTCTTTGTACAAAATTGATTATTTTTGAGTGTGAGGACTCAAAAAGCGATTAGTCGCTGATGAAGGGGAGAAGAGCGACATGACGGGCTCTCTTGATAGCCTCGGTCAGCTCTCTCTGATGTTTTGCGCAAGTACCTGTGATTCTGCGAGGCAGAATTTTGGCTCTCTCGGAAGTAAACTTTCTGAGTCTTGCAACATCCTTATAATCGATGTTTTCTACCTTTTCAGCACAGAAAACGCAAACTTTCTTTTTCTTTCTGTTCATACGAACAGGCTGCTTCTGCATTTCCTTTTCCATTATACGAAACCTCCTATATTATTTTCACTGCCGTAATCAGAACGGCAAATCGTCGTCGCCGGAAACTTCCTCGAATTTGGGAGCTTCAACCTCGCCTGTTGAGAAAGCGGGAGCAGGATATTCTTCGCTTCTGCCTTCGCTCTTTCTCTCCACGAAGCTTGCCTCGTCGGCTACGACCTCTGTGGCATAACGCTTGGAACCGTCATTTGCCGTCCATGTTCTTGTCTGAATAGAACCGCAAATGCATATGGCACTGCCTTTTCTGAAATATTTCGTTATAAATTCGGCTGTGCTTCTCCAAGCGACAATATTGATGAAATCGCTCTGCGGCTGCTCACCCTGACGCTGAAATCTTCTTGTTACACCGATAGAAAACGAAGTGACACTCACACCCGAGGGAGTCTGCTTGAGCTCCGGATCAGCCGTAAGATGACCGATAAGAATAACCTTGTTAAGACTTGCCATATTTTAAAGCCTCCTTGTGTTATTTACGCTTTGATTGTCATGGAACGCATAATGCCTTCCGTGATGTTAAAGATACGCTCGAGTTCAGCTACAAAGCTCGGCTCTGCCTCGAAATTAACGAGAACATAGTAGCCGTCATTCATATCGTTGATGGGATAAGCAAGTCTGCGCTTGCCCCACTCATCGAAACTTTCCACCGTTCCGTTCGCCTCGATAAGGCTCTTGAACTTTTCAACAACAGCGGCTGTAGCTTCTTCTCCGCCCGAAACATCGACAATAAACATAGTTTCGTACTTAGAAAGAATCTTTTCCATTATTGTACACCTCCTTTTGGACATAAGGCCGCGAACACATGAAATTTACCCGCGGCAAGGAGAAAAGGCATTTTTCTGCCTTCTTCCGATGTAGTATTATATCATTATATTCCGATTTTGTCAATTGATTTTTTGTTTTTCCTTTAAAATTTTTGTATTTTTACTTAAAATTTCAAAAAAAGCCTTGCATTTATGCTCGTTTTATGGTATGATAATAAACACTATGGGCATTGTCACTCTGAAATGCCGTATTTTGAAATTTTTATTCCGCCGCATAATGAGACGGTAAGCGCGGAAAATTCAAATAAATCCGTCGGATTGGAGATTTTTTGAAATGAGCACTATATCTATTGTTTTTGGTTCCATACTTCTTGCTTGTGCGCTCTTCCTTATCATAGCAGTCCTTCTTCAGGATTCTCAGAAGGGTCTTTCCGGTGCCATCGCAGGCGGTTCCGATACTTACTACGGCAAGAACAAAGGCAAATCCAAGCAGAAAAAGCTCTCTAAGCTCACAGCGATAGCTTCCATCGTATTCGTTGTTATTGCTCTCGCTACATTCGTAGTAGGCAAATAAGAGGCGCTTCCCGCTTTGACAATTGATACCTTTACCCTATAAAGATATTGCACGCAAACGAATTAAAGCAGTGGGCGGCAGAAGCTTTTTGCCTCTGCCGCTCTTTGATTTTTAAAGCTTATTTTTCAGGAGAATAAATGAAAAACAAAGAAAAAAAAGCCCCGAAATACGCCAATGTCGGCGGTCAGGCCGTTCTTGAAGGCGTAATGATGAAAAGCGGAGAGCGCGTCAGCGTTTCCGTGCGCCGCGAGGACGGCACAATAAAAACAAAAAATTCCGAATTTATCTCGGCTCGCAAAAAATGCGCGTTTTTCCGCCTGCCGATAATCCGCGGCGTTGTCAACTTTGTGGAAATGATGATACTTTCTTTCAAAACGCTGGACAGTTCCGCTTCCCTGCTTGGCATCGACGAAACGGAGACAAAATTCGAAAAATGGCTGAAAAAGAAATTCGGCAAGAGCATACTTGACGTTCTCATGCCGATATCGGCAGTGCTCGGCGTGGCGCTCGCGCTCGTCATATTCATGTATCTGCCCGCCCTTGCCACCTCGGGCATAGAAAAGCTCGTGGGCAAGGACCTCGGTATTTTCAAGGGAATCATCGAGGGCGTCATGAAGATAGCCATCTTCATCGCATATATCTCGCTCGTTTCGCTCATGCCGGATATACGCCGCACTTTCGAATATCACGGCGCGGAGCATAAATCCATTTTCTGCTATGAAAAAAAGCTCCCGCTGACGGTCGAAAACGTAGGAGCTCAGCGCCGTTTTCACCCCAGATGCGGAACAAGCTTCATGTTCGTAATGATAATCCTCGGCATCATCATCGGTCTTTTCATAACATGGGATAACAGGCTCGTACGCGTGCTCTGCAAGATTCTGACCCTGCCGCTCGTTGTCGGCATCGGATATGAATTTCTCATGTTCTCGGCAAAGCACGATAATATTGTTACCAAGGTGCTCACGGCACCTGGTCTTTGGATTCAGCGCATCACGACGCGCGAACCCGATGCCTCTCAGATAGAGGTCGCAATCCGTTCGCTCAAGTGCGCTCTGCCTGACGAATTTCCCGAAGAGATAGCCATAGTCGAAGCCGAGAACGCCGCCGAAGAGGCAGGCGTCTCCGAAAAGAGCAACAGCACATCGAGCGAAAATCCCGCCGCAGAAAGCGATGGTGAAAGTGCCGCTACTCATCGGAAGCAGAAACAACAGCCGATGCAGACGGACATGACGGCGCGGCAAACTGAAATATGACTTATTTTGAACTGAAAAAATATATATCCGAAAAACTCGTCGCCACAAGCGGCGAGCTTTCCGATTATGAGGCGCTTCTCTTCATAGAGCGGCTCTGCGGCGTTTCGCACGCAGTGATGCTCATGCGCATGCATGACGAAGCGCATTTTGACGAGCAGCTGCTTGAAAATATGCTTGCAAGACGAACAAAAGGCGAACCTGCCGAATATATTCTTGGAGAGACTGTATTTTTTAATTTGCGCATAGCTCTGACGCGCGATTGCCTTATCCCGCGCGCCGATACCGAATTTGTATGCGAAAGGGCGCTTTCGCTCCTTCCCGAAAATGCACGCGCGGCAGACCTCTGCACAGGCAGCGGCTGCATCGCCATAGCGCTGGCAAAGCACGGCGGTGCCCATGTTTTTGCCTGCGATATATCCGCGGGTGCCATAAAAAAAGCAAAGGAAAACGCTGCGGCAAACGGCGTTTCGGCACTGACCGAATTTGCCGTTGCCGATGTGAAAAGCGACGCGCTCGATGGCGAATATGACATGATAATATCAAATCCGCCGTATATCAGAACAGCCGATATCGCTGGACTCGGCAAGAGCATCGGATATGAGCCGTATATCGCGCTCGATGGCGGAAGTGACGGCATGGATTTTTACCGTGCGATACTGCGCTATGCGCCCTCTCATCTGAAAACCGACGGAAAGATAATTTTTGAGATAGGATACGACGAGAAAACCGAAATAAAAAACCTCGCCGCATCATTCGGGCTTGGCTGTGAAGTTTTCCGCGATTACGGCGGAAATCCGCGCGCGGCTGTGATTTTTCGAAAGGAAGAATGACCATGAACAGACGACCGATAGGCGTTTTTGACAGCGGGCTCGGCGGGCTTTGCGCCGTTTCCGAGCTTACAAAAATACTCCCGGGAGAGAATATAATCTATTTCGGCGACACAGGCAGGGTGCCATACGGCTCACGTTCCGTCCGGACGCTGCGCAAATATGCCGCCGAGGATATCGCCTTTCTGCTCTCCCATGATGTAAAAATGATTCTTGCCGCCTGCGGCACGGTCAGCTCATCCGTGCTTGAAGATTTGACCGGCGAATGCCCCATCCCGCTTCTCGGCGTTGTCGACGGCGCGGTGAAAAAAGCCGTTTCGCTCTGCCATGGCGGTAAAAGCGGCAAAATAGGCATCATTGGCACGGAAACGACGGTGAACAGCGGCATTTTTGAGCGAAAGATTCATAATATTATGCCCGATGCCGAGCTGAAAAGCACCGCCTGCCCGCTTTTTGTGCCGCTCGTGGAGAACGGATTCATTTCGCGTGATTGCGAGATAACGCGCCTCATGTGCCGCCATTATCTCGCGGAAATGAAAGATTTTTCTCCCGATGTGCTGATTCTCGGCTGTACACACTTCCCTATCATCTCCGATATAGTAGCCGATTTCATGCCGGATGTCGCGCTTGTAGACCCCGCAAAAGAAGCGGCGCACGAGCTTCTCCATACGCTGAATAACGCGGGAATAGCTTCCGACAGAACGCACGGCGAAGTGAAATATTTTGTTTCCGATGCGCCGGAGCGCTTCTCCGCAAACGCATGGATTTTCCTCGGCGGGGAAAAAGAAATCAAGGCAAACAAAGTGGAGCTGTGAAAACGAATACAAAGCAGGGCGCGTTTTTCCGCGCCCTGCCTTATTTTTGCCATTATTTTTTCGTTATCTTACCGCTTTTTCTTTCTTTTTCTCGGGAGGAAGCAGTTCATTTTTGCGTCTTGCTTCCTTTGCCACGAAGCTGCTCAGAGCGAAAAGCGCTATTACGTTTGGTATGACAAGGAGCAGGTCAAAAACATCCTGCAGATTCCACACGAGGTCATTATAGAGCATGGAGCCGATGAAAACACAGGCGAGCGACACGATATTATATATTATCAGAGCCGCTTTTCTGTTTCCGAAAAGCGATACTATATTCAGTCTGCCGAAGTAATTCCAGCTGATTATCGTTGAAAATGCGAAGAACAGGAGGCACACCGCGACGAAAGCACCGCCGACTTTCTCCCCGAATACGGATGAAAACGCCGCCTGCGCAAGATTTGTCTTTTCATATCCCGCAACGCCCAAAAGCCCGTCATGCCCCGCATACATCGTCGAAATGACAACAAGCGCCGTCATCGTAAGCACAACAAATGTATCTATAAATACGCCTATCATAGCGACAACACCCTGCTCATGCGGATTTTTCACCTTGGCAACGGCATGCGCATGCGGCGTTGAACCCATGCCCGCCTCGTTTGAAAAAAGACCGCGTTTCGCACCCTGCGATATTGCTGTTTTCAACGCATAGCCTATGCCGCCGCCGATGAGTGCATCGGGTCGGAAAGCATATCTGAATATCATGCCGAATGTTTCCGGCACATATTTTATTCTCGCGCAGATTATTGCAAGAGAACCGACGATATAAATAAGCGCCATTACGGGAACCATTTTCTCCGTCACGGACGCAAGTCTGCTTGAACCGCCGAAAAATATGAGTGCCGCAAGCAGAGTCACGGCAAGACCCACAATCCATGCGGGTATGCCGAAGGCATTGTTCATTGATTCGCCTATGGAATTTGACTGGACCATCGCACCCATGAGTCCGAGTGCCAGTATCGCCGCTATTGAGAAGAATACGGCAAGCACCTTTCCGAATTTACCGCGGAAAGCTTCCTTTATATAATATACCGGACCGCCGACAACCTCGCCGTTTTCATCAGTCTGCTTTGTTTTCTGCGCGAGAGTTGCCTCGGCATATATCGTAGCCATGCCGAGAAAAGCTATCACCCACATCCAGAATATAGCACCAGGTCCGCCTATGAGTATAGCGCCGCAGGCACCGACGATATTGCCTGTGCCGACCTGCGCGGCAATAGCCGTTGCCAATGCCTGAAATGAGCTCATGCCGTCCTTGCCTGCCTTTTTGCCATTCAGGCTGAACCCGCCGAACATTCTCCTCCAGCCCTCTCCGAAACAGCGTATCTGCACAAATTTTGTGCGGAAAGTAAAGAAAAGTCCGCATGCGATGAGAAGAATCGTGATGGCATAATCGGCAAGGATATTGTCGATTTTCACTACTATGTCGTTAAGTGCGTTTAAAAATCCGGTCATAAAGCTTTCCTCCAAAAAATGAAAATGGGAGCCGTCCGTACCTCGGGCAGCTCCGCAAACAAAATCTGAAAAAGCAATATTTCCGCAAAATATCGCGCCGAAAGTACGGTTAAGATACGCGCATGGAAAACTTGCTCTGTCCTTTTGCCTGAGAGATTCGGCTTTCGCCTTGCACCTTCGGCACCCAAACGGGTTTCTCCAGAGTTCTCTGTATTTTCCGGTCCTATCCTTTTTATTCGGATGCCTGAGAGTATTACTCCTTCGGCGGGCATCTGCCGCTTTCCCGAAAAACTTCAAAGAGATTTTATTTATCGGCTTTCGCTTCCGCGTGCCGATATTTTAATATATTCTATCACCAATGATAAAAGAAGTCAATAGCCGATTAAAAATTTTTTCATGCAAAAAGGGGACTTTCGCCCCCTCAGTCTGTCAAAAAAGGTCATTACGCGAAAGCGAAAATGTTCGTTTCAGATAAGAAGAAATTGTATAACTCTTTAAAACAAGGATTTTGCCGATCCTCTTTTCGTCATACTCTTTTTTGCCTCAAATGGGCTTTTTTCTTTGTTGGAATGTTGAATTTCAAAAAAATGCATAGCAAAAGGCTGAGTCTCTGCTTAATTAAATGCTTTTGATTCAGCCCTTGTATTCGATTTTTCAAGGCACCGCCGTTATTTGGGATAGCATTTTCAGAAACATAATTGTCATCATCGCAGACACAAAGAATCTTTTCAAAGCCCTTTTCAGCGGCGATTTTCATTCCGGGTCTGAGTATTTTCGTCCGCGTATCCGCGGCTTATTCTCATATCCACCATTTCGGCGTAAGCTCGCCGAGCGTCACAATTTCATTTTTCTCATAATCAAGCATTATTTCAATATCCCTTTAGCCATCGGGCATGAGCTGAGTCATAAGTTCGCGGCAGACTCCGCAGGGCGGCATGATTTTCCCGTTCCAGTTGACGGCGATTACGCGTCTGATTTTGCTCTCACCGTGAGTAATCATATTGAAAATCGCATTTCGCTCGGCGCATATTCCGAGTGTACTCGCGCCGTCTACGCAGACGCCCCTATATATTTCTCCCGAATCGGATTCTATCGCGGCGGCAACTCCGCCCGCTTCCATCCACTCGGAAATTCTTCTCGGATTCAAGGTGCTTTTTGCCTCTCTGTATAATTCATTCCATATTTCGTTCATTTTCGTTCTCCCGCAAAAAAATCTGCATATTAAGATAAGCGGACAGCCGAAGCTGTCCGTTTCGATACTCTTGTTTGCCTTTTTGGATTACATAAAAAGAGTGATTTTCTTGCTGACAGCAACAGTGATGATATCAGCTATCCAGCATACGGCATAGAGGACATGCAGTACCCAAGCTATCGCTGCGGGCATCGCTACGGCAAAAGAGATTATGTTCAGGATAAACGAAATGAAGAGTATCCAGCCCACAACCTTTGAAGCCGTGGATTTACCGTTTCCGATTCTGATAGTGCCGCCCACAAGTCCGTCAAAGAAAATGACGAGCAAAAGAAGCACGAGCCACGGAAGTCCGGCAAAGAAATCAGCGATTTTTTTCATCTTTGACCCCCCTTTGAAAAATATTTTACATACGGTATTATATAACTCTTTGCGAAAAATGTCAACCGCTTTTGGCAACAAAATGCTTTTTGCGCGCATTTTCGGACAAAAATTATCCGCCCGAAATCGAGCGGATAACAGCATTATTCACCTATGCCTGTGCCGGAATATCCTGCAAGATATTTTCTTAAAAGTGTAAGGTCAACAGCATTTACCTTGCCGTCGCCGTTTATATCAGCGGCGAGAGCATTGAAATCGGGAACGTCAAGACCTACCATATATTTGCGGACAAGCATAAGATCTTTCACATCAATTATGTCGTCATCATTGACATCGCCGAGCTTTGCCCTGCCGAAATTACAAACAGTACACTTGCCTTCGTTATCCAGCGTATGCTCTGCTTCATCCTTCTTTTCACCGCATTTCTTGCAGAAATGCCAGTGGGTCTTTTTGTCGTATCTGTAAGTATCGCTGAAATTATGCACGCAGTCATCGACGATTTCAAATTCTTCGCCTGTGATTGGTTTGTCCGCATCGCCTACCGCCGCGAGCAGTGAAAAAGAAAATGTACACACCATGAGCATAGCCATGATGAATGACATTATCGCAAAAAGTTTCTTGTTTTGCATAATTGCCTCCCAAAATTTTGTTTTAGCACTTTTATACAATATATAATACCACAAACAAAACGAAAAATCAATATTATTTCAAAAATTTTGAAATTTTATCTCTGTATTTAAAGAAATATATCCTCAAAAGGCGTTTGTAGAGCATATCGCTGAGTATAAATATGGCATTTGCCATGGCAAATACGGCTATTTTCATCCACATTGCGTCCGGCATCTGCAAAAGATCGCTGAAAAATACATAGATAAGCACGAGCGTTCCGTTCATTATAAGTAGCCGTATGAGAAACGAAGCCCATCGCGGAATCTTTGACAGAAGAGGGATAAGCAATGCATGAAACCCGAAGAAAAGCGCAAAGCTCCATGCGGCTTCCTTGGCGGGTAGTATCAGAAGCGATACTGCGCCCGATGCAAGATATACAAGCCAGCCGTAGCCCGCGCCCATCTCTATCGAGCAGAAAGCCACGATGAGCGCCGCCACAGCCGCCGTGCATATATCGAGAAAGCCCGAAATCGAGCCGAGAAACATGACGACTATGGAAGATGCCGTCATAAGTGCGCAGAGCGCCAGCTTTTTAACCTTCCTCATCGCGTTTCCCTCAGCAGCAGCTTATCAGGTCGCCGCCCATAGCCTCACAGCAGCAGTCGGCGCAGATAAGCCCCGAGCATATATCGCAGGTACTGCATGAGCCGCCGCGCTGTCCGTTTTGCCTGTCGTAGTCATATGACATATTTTTCATGCTGTTCAGAGCCGCGGCATATTCGGGATTCTGCGGGTCCATCTCACAGGCGCGATGAAAATGCTTCGACGCCTCGAAATACCATCCTCTGCCCATGAAAACGCATCCCTTGAGATAATACCACTCGGCATTTCTCTCGTCCTTTGCAACCGCGTCAAGCTGAATTTCCGCTTCATAGAAACTGCGGTTGTTTATCAGCGTGCGGATATAATCAAACTTCCCTGTCCCCGCGTCGGCGGAATAACCGTAGCCTGACGAACTGTCCGCGCGGCTCTGTCGCTCGTGCATGACGGTATCGTATGCCTCGTTTATTTCTTTCATTTTTTCCTGCGCGAGGTCGGCAAGCGGACTTGTGGCATAATTATCGGGATGATATTTGCGCGCAAGGTCGCGATATGCTTTTTTTATTTCCTCCTCGCTCGCATCTCTCGAAACGCCGAGTACCTTATATGGATCTGTCATCATGCCACTCCTTTCTTGCTGTGGTGTAAAATGAATTTTTCATTCCGTAATGAAATATATTCTCTATGCAGGCGTTTATATGCTCATCGCGGCAATCGGCGAGAGCTATCGCATTTTCCGCCGCGATAATCTCGGGCACGGTGAGACTGTATGCCTCCTCCATGGCAAATTCCCTCATCCTTTCTTCATCATAGGAAGAAAACGGATTGAATCTGCCGAGCTTCATATCCTCGGGATAATCGCATACGGCATCGGCGAGATATATCCACCTGCCTATATGAAAAGCCGCCTCATACATGATATCGCGCTGTGCGCCGGAAAGCCCGAGAGAGGCTACCACGGCGGTCATTTTCCCCGATATATCGGCGCAGGCGTCGGGCGTTGCTTCCCCGCTCCGCTCAAGCTCAGCGAGTCCCGCAAGCCCCTCCGCTATCGCGGCATTCGCCTCCGGAACATTCGCCCTGCGGCTGAACTTCCGCGCATACGGCAGAGCGAGCCTTGCCGCCGCTCTTTTCTTTCCGCGCTCATCCGAGATATCGTCGGCAAGCTTACCATACAGAAGAGCCGCACTTATCCGTGCGGCTGTCTTAAGTGAATCATCGCAGTGCATCACAGCCCGTGTATGAAAAGGATGACGCATACACCGCTCTTTTTTCACGGTGTACGCCTCTCCAGTCACGGCAAGCCGCACAAGTGCGACAAAAACCGCGTCATAACTGAGAGAGGCGCACGAAAGTGCACCTGTCTCTCTCTTCATAGCGCGGCAAACGCCGCAATATACGCTTTTATAAAATTCGTTGTCCTTTACCCGAAGCTCGGGTATGAAAGGCTTTACAAATCCGAACACTGTCAGTTAGTCTGTTGTCGTGCTTGTGCTTCTTGTATCAACGAAATCGCTGAGGAAAGCCTTTACAAAGCTGTACTTTGAAACAATTTTCTCGTTTACGACAACCTTATCAACATATTCTTCGCAGATATCGTTGTACTTCTCGCTCTTCATATTATCTTCAAAGGAGGAGAATACATCCTCGTATTCCTCGTCTTTATATGCTTTCTCGGGAAGTTCAACTCTCTTTACAAAGTAAACATAGTTATTGTTGGAAACTGAAATGCCCTCTTCTGTATAGTCGCCTACCTCAAAATCCTTTACCTTTGCCTGAACATCGGAATTGAGAAGCGTGCCGTCCTTTGTTACGATATAAGCCTTTGCATACTTGTGGGAAACGAAGCTGTCGGAATACTTCTCTACAAGCTCTGCAAAATCGGTGCCGGCGGCAAGCGCCTTTTTTATGTCGTCGACAAGCTTCTCTTTCTCTTCTTTCTGCTCGTCGGTCAAATCTGTGTATTCATATTCTTCGAGCTTTGTCTCGTTGCCGTCATCATCCGTCTCGGTCTTCTGAACGCGGTTACCCTCTTCGTCCTTTGTTATGTCCTTGTTCATATCGAGCATGATGAACTGATATGCGATATAACTGTCCTTATAGTAGGTTTCCTTGTCCTCGTCGGTAAGCTTCATTGTGCCGTTTTCACCGAAAAGATATTCCATTATGGCGTCGTTTTCAAGACCGCGGGTATAATATTCAAGCTCCTGGTCTGTGGTATAGCCGAAGTATCTCTTGTAGTAGCCTTCCTTACCATAGCCGTAGTAGGAGAGCATCTGCGCGAGCTGTGTCTTGTATTTCTCGAGAGCCTCATTGTCGATGGCTGGTTTGCCGTATTTCTCATAGAGGTACTTTGTGACAACAAGATTCTTTGCTATATTCAGAATATTTTGCGTCTGAGCATCTCCTGCGGTGGTTTTTGTGCCGTCGTCGTTTTCTATCTCACTGCTCCAGAAAGAGGGATCATTGAAAACGGATGTCATTCCGTAACTGTAGAAAAGATTCATTTTAATATAAGGGAAAAGGAAGTCGAGCTCTTTTGTCGTGACGGTATAGGTTTTGCCGTCGACCTCAAGAGACATCGCAACCTTTTCTCCGCATGATGCGAAAATGAACATGGCTCCCGCAAGCATCAGCGCAGCCATAACGAGTGAAATAAGTCTTTTTGCTTTCATTGTGATTTGAAACTCCTTTGGTTTTTAGTGCTTTTGCGTCAAAAACGGCGCAGAAAAAACAAGTATAATAATATTATACATAAAATTTCAAAAAAATCTACTCTTTTTTCGATTTTATTTGTATATATTTCTTTAACAAATTGGAAATTATCTCAAAAACGGTCTCTCCGCGCTTGATTCTGCATGAAAAACAGGTTTTTTCCGAGGGTACAATTGTGATTCTCGCTGGAAAAGCCGCCGAAAGTTCCGACAAAACGAGAAAATCGGGCTGCTCGGGATAGAACACCACGGCGTTATCGCGCTTATCTATCTGAGTGATGCCGCATGCACTGCCCATAGCGCGCACAAGCGAAGCGGAAAGCAGCGTTTCCACCGACTGCGGCATATCGCCGTAGCGGTCGAGCATCTCGTCCGCTATATCGTCGGCATCGGCTTCGTTTTCTATAGCCGCTATCTTCTTATACATATCTATGCGCTGTGAAACCGAGGAAATATAGCTCTCGGGAATATATGCGTCCCTGCCGACGGAAATAGTGCATTCCGTCTTTTTCGGTATGGCTGTTCCCTGCTCCTCAAGCACGGCTTCGTTCAGTATCTTCAGATACATATCATAGCCCACGCTCTCCATATGCCCATGCTGACGCGCGCCGAGAATATCTCCCGCGCCTCTTATCTCAAGGTCGCGCAGGGCTATCTTGAAGCCCGAGCCGAACTCCGTGAAATCGCGTATCGCGGAAAGCCTTTTAGTCGAGATATCGCTGAGCGCCTTGCCCTGTCTGTAGGTAAAGTAGGCATAGGCGCGGCGTGCGCTCCTGCCGACTCTGCCGCGTATCTGATGAAGCTGGGAAAGTCCCATCGTATCCGCATTTTCGATTATCAGCGTGTTGGCATTCGGAACATCGACGCCCGTTTCGATTATCGTGGTGCAGACAAGGATATCCGTATTTCCCTCCACAAGGCTCTGCCAGATATCGGCAAGCTCCTCTTTTTCCATCCTGCCGTGCGCTATATCGACATTTGCATCGGGAAATTCCTTTTTCAGCCGTGCCGCCGTGCCTGCAATATTTTCTACCCTGTTGTGCAGGTAGAAAACTTGCCCGCCGCGGTGAAGCTCGCGCCTTATCGCCTCGTTTATCACGAGATCATCATATTCCAGAACATATGTCTGAACAGGCATTCTGTCGCCCGGCGCCTCGTCGAGCACCGACATGTCCCGTATCGAATTCATCGCCATATTCAGCGTCCGCGGTATCGGCGTTGCCGTCAGCGTCAGAACATCGACATTCTTCGCCATCTGCTTCAGCTTCTCCTTGTGGGCGACGCCGAAGCGCTGTTCTTCGTCTATTATGACAAGTCCGAGGTCATGAAACTGTATATCGGCGGAGAGAAGCCTGTGCGTGCCGACGACGATATCCGTATCACCGCGCCGCAGTGCGCGGACAGTCGCCGCCTGTTCCGCATACGTCTTGAAGCGCGAAAGGAGCGAAACCTTTATCGGGAAGCCGCGCATGCGCGAAACTATCGTCTGATAATGCTGCATCGCCAGAATAGTTGTCGGCACGAGTATAGCAACCTGCTTGCCGCCCGCCACCGCCTTGAAAGCCGCGCGCAGAGCCACCTCCGTTTTGCCGAAGCCGACATCGCCGCAGAGCAGTCTGTCCATAGGCACGGGCTTTTCCATATCGCGCTTGATATCTTCCGCGGCGGCAAGCTGACCGTCCGTCTCCTCGTATTCAAAGAGCGATTCAAATTCCCTCTGCATATCGTCATCGGGTTCAAAGGCAAAGCCCGGGCGGCGCATACGCTCGGCATAGAGCTCGATGAGCTCCTTTGCCATCTGACGGACCTCGCTTTTGACGCGCGCTTTCGTCTTGCCCCATTCCGTGCCGCCGAGCTTCGAAAGTTTTATCGCGCCCTCGTCGGCGCCCGCTCCGATATATTTTGAAACGGTCTCTATCTGCTCACAGCGGACATACAGCACATCCGTTCCCGAATACTGTATCTTTATATGGTCATGGCAGACGCCCGTATAATCGCGTATCGTCTCCAGCCCCATATATTTGCCTATGCCGTGCGTATCGTGGACGACATAGTCGCCGACGGTGAGGTCGGCATAGGAGAGAATCTTCTCTTTTGCCGTTTTCTTCGCCTTGGAGCGGCGCAAGGAGCGCGTCCTTGTCTGCTCGGCTCTGCCCTCTCCGAGCGAGAGGAGCATGAATTTACCGCTCACTATCTCAAAGCCCGCGCCCGAGAACGCCGTTATCACAGGCACACCGCGCGTAAGCTCGGTTATATCCCCGATTTTCGGAATGAAAGCGCAGTTTATGCCGTTATCCAGCAGAATGTCGCGCGTATTTGCCGCTTCGGTTTCGCTTCCCGCCGCGATGATTATCTCGTATTTCGCCCGCGTGTACGAATCTATGTCCTCGCAGAGCGCCTCGGCATTTCCCGTCATGAACGAGGTCGTCCTCGTGTGAACGGAATATATCTCCCAGAGCCTGCCCGCATATTGTGAGAGAAAGGCATTAGCTATCAGTGCGCCCGTTTTCTCGGCGAAAGTGAGCAAATCCGCTTCATCTTTCATGAAGATGCCGCAACCTGCGGGCATCACGCCTTCTTCAAGGAGCTGTTTTGCGATTTCCTCGCCGTGGCGGAGCGAAGCGCGGAGCCTGTCAGAAACGCCTGAGGATTCCGCTATGAAAACAGCGCTCTCGGAGCCGAAATAATCAAGCAGGCATTCCCTCTTTTCATATATGAGCGGCAGATATTTCTCCGCCGTCAGTATCTCCGCGCCCGACTGCACCGCCGTCAGCTCGCCCGCAAGCGATGAACGTACGAATTCGCTTTTTGCCTTTTTCATCATGCGCTGTATCGCGCCCTCTATGCGTCCGCGCGCATCGTCATCGGGGATAATCTCCCGCGCGGGGACTATCTTTGCAGAGTGCAGATTTTCCGCCCAGCGCTGGGTGATGATATCAAAATATCCTATCCTGTCTACCTCATCGCCGAAAAGCTCGATTCGCAGCGGTAGCTCCGACTGCGGAGAGAAGATATCGGCGATACCGCCGCGCACGGCAAATCTGCCCTTGCCGTCCACAAGCTCGCACGGCACATAGCCGAAATCGACGAGCCTGCGCGAAAGCTCCACCATATCCACCGTATCTCCGACGGAGAGAGTAAATGCGCCCTCACGAAGCTTATCCGCAGGCATGGTAAACTGCATCGCCGCGTCAGGCGTGGCGATAACCGCAACGCCGTTTCCCTCCGATATCTCGGAGAGTGCGGAAACTCTGTCATATTCCGCCTCATGAGAAGCTACCATATTATATAATACGGGATCGCGCGCGGGATAGACAAGCGTGCGTATGCCGTATGCTCCGAGAGCCGCGGCGATATGTCTCGCGCTCTTCTCGTCCTGCACTATGACAAGCGAAGGCTCGTTCATGCATTCCTCGGTGATAAAAGCGGCAAGAAAAGCGTCGAGCGCGCCCTCGCAGAGTCCCGTTATCATAGAGGGTAGTTTCTTTGTCTTGCCCTTGTTTTCCCGTCTCGTTTTCAATATCTGCGAAAACTCGCGCCCCGCAGAAATTCGATTTGATATAATATTCATTTTATGTTTACCGTTATCATCTGTTATAAAGATTCATTGCGCGGTCATAGTCGCCCTTAAGTATCAGTCGGACTGCTTCGTATACATCGTCGAAGCGCCCCTGCAAAGCTTTCATATCCGCCTCGGGGAGCTTGCCTGTCACCCAGTCGGCAAGGTCATATTCGGGAGTCGGCTTTTCGCCCACGCCCATGCGGATACGCGGAAAGTCCTCTCCGCAGAAACCTATCACGCTCTTCAGCCCTCTGTGTCCGCCTGCGCTTCCGCTCTTTCTTATGCGGATTTTCCCCGGATTCTGCGTGATGTCATCGCACAGCACTATTATATGTTCGGGCGGTATCTTGTAGAATGATGCCGCCTCTTCTATGGCTATACCGGAAGCATTCATGAACGTCTGCGGCTTCATGAGCAGTATGCCCGTGCCGTCTATCACCGTGCGGCAACAGAGCGACTGAAATTTCGATGAATTTGTCTTCTCGCCCAGCTTCCCCGCCATATGGTCTATCGCGAGAAATCCCGCATTGTGACGCGTCTTTTCATATTTTGTCCCGGGATTTCCAAGTCCCGCCACAATGTATGTTACGGGTGCACTCTTCCCCCCGCTTTCTGTCTTTTTGAATAAATCGAAAACCGACATGTTTCTCCTTTCCGAAAACAGCACGAAATGCGGAAAGGAGAGCTTCCCTTCCGTAGCGATGCCGTATTTATACCGTCTCGCGGCATTTTTCACTTTATTTTAACCCGTAAAAGAAATTTTTGCAAGAGAAAATTGCAATTTTTTTAAATTTTTCTCGTTTTTTCTCAACTTTTTTTATAAAAGCTATAGATATTTGGAAAAATCTATGGTATAATACCAAAATGTATGGATTTGTAAAAATCTCAATAAAAACTATGGAGGAAAAAAACATATGGCAAAGAAGTATGTCTACCTTTTTACAGAAGGTAACGCAGGTATGCGTGAGCTTCTCGGCGGCAAGGGTGCAAACCTCGCAGAAATGACAAATATCGGTCTTCCCGTTCCGCAGGGCTTCACAATTACCACAGAAGCCTGCACAAAGTATTATGAGGATGGCAAGCAGATCAATCCCGAAATTCAGGCTGAAATCATGGAGTACATCGAGAAGATGGAAGCTATCACAGGCAAGAAATTCGGCGACCACGAGAATCCGCTTCTCGTTTCCGTCCGTTCCGGTGCGCGCGCATCCATGCCCGGTATGATGGATACCATTCTTAACCTCGGTCTCAACGAAGAAGTTGTTGAAGTCATATCCAAGAAGTCAGGCAATCCCAGATGGGCTTGGGACTGCTACAGAAGATTTATCCAGATGTATTCCGATGTTGTTATGGAAGTCGGAAAGAAGTATTTCGAGCAACTCATCGATAAGATGAAAGAGGCAAAGGGCGTTAAGCAGGATATCGAGCTTGATGCAAACGACCTCAAGGAGCTCGCCCGTCAGTTCAAGGAAGAATATAAGTCTAAGATAGGCACGGATTTCCCCTCCGACCCGAAGGAACAGCTCTTCGGCGCTATCAAGGCTGTTTTCCGCAGCTGGGACAATCCCCGTGCAAACGTTTACCGTCGTGACAACGATATCCCCTACTCTTGGGGTACAGCCGTAAATGTACAGTCCATGGCATTCGGTAACATGGGCGACGATTGCGGCACAGGCGTTGCCTTCACCCGTGACCCCGCTACAGGCGCAAAGGGTCTTTTCGGTGAGTTCCTTACAAACGCTCAGGGCGAAGATGTCGTTGCCGGCGTTCGTACACCTATGAAGATTGCCGAGATGGAGCAGAAGTTCCCCGAGGCATTCGCTCAGTTCCAGCAGGTATGCAAGACTCTGGAAGAACACTACAGAGATATGCAGGATATGGAATTTACCGTTGAACACGGCAAGCTCTATATGCTCCAGACCCGTAACGGTAAGAGAACCGCTCAGGCCGCTCTCAAGATTGCCTGCGACCTCGTTGACGAGGGCATGAGAACCGAGCAGGAAGCTGTTCTTATGATCGACCCCCGTAACCTTGATACACTTCTCCACCCGCAGTTCGACTCCAAGGCTCTCAAGGCTACAAAGCCCCTTGGTCGCGGTCTCGGCGCATCTCCCGGTGCGGCTTGCGGTCAGATAGTATTCACAGCAGAAGACGCCGAAGCATGGAAGGATAAGGGCAAGAAAGTTGTCCTCGTCCGTCTCGAGACATCCCCCGAAGATATCACAGGTATGAAAGCCGCTCAGGGTATCCTCACGGTTCGTGGCGGTATGACAAGCCACGCAGCTGTTGTTGCACGCGGCATGGGCAAGTGCTGCGTTTCCGGTTGCGGCGACATCGCAATGGATGAAGAAAACAAGAAATTCACTCTCGCAGGCAAGACATTCCACGAGGGCGACGTTATCTCCATCGACGGTTCCACAGGTAATATCTACGGCGAGGCTATCCCCACCGTTGACGCTACAATCGCAGGCGAATTCGGCAGAATCATGGCTTGGGCTGACAAGTACAGAAAGCTCAAGGTCCGTACAAATGCCGATACACCCGCAGACGCAAAGAAAGCTCGTGAGCTCGGCGCAGAGGGCATCGGTCTCTGCCGTACAGAACACATGTTCTTCGAGCCGGACAGAATCGCCGCTTTCCGCGAGATGATCTGCTCCGATACAGTAGAAGAGAGAGAAACCGCTCTTGCCAAGATTCTTCCTATGCAGCAGAGCGATTTCGAGAAGCTCTATGAGGCTCTCGAAGGCTACCCTGTCGTTATCCGTTTCCTCGATCCCCCGCTCCATGAGTTCGTTCCCACAACGGAAGAAGATATCGCCCGCCTCGCAAAGGACCAGGGCAAGAGCGTTGAAAGAATCAAGGAAATCATCGCTTCCCTCCATGAGTTCAACCCGATGATGGGTCACCGTGGTTGCCGTCTCGCCGTAACATACCCCGAGATTGCTTCCATGCAGACAAGAGCCGTTATCCGTGCGGCTATCACCGTAAAGAAGAATCATCCCGACTGGAATGTTGTCCCTGAGATAATGATTCCTCTCATAGGCGATGTAAAAGAGCTTAAGTACGTAAAGAGCTTCGTTGTAAAGGTTGCCGATGAGGAAATCAAGGCAGCGGGCAGCGATCTCAAGTACGAAGTAGGTACAATGATTGAGATTCCTCGTGCCGCTCTCACAGCTGATGAGATAGCTAAGGAAGCTGAATTCTTCTGCTTCGGTACAAACGACCTTACCCAGATGACATTCGGCTTCAGCCGTGATGACGCCGGCAAGTTCCTCGGCGCATACTATGATTCCAAGATTTATGAGAATGATCCCTTCGCCAAGCTCGACCAGATCGGCGTAGGCAAGCTCATGAAGATGGCTGTTGAACTCGGTCGCAGCACACGTCCCGATCTCTCCTGCGGTATCTGCGGTGAGCACGGCGGCGATCCTTCCTCCGTTGAGTTCTGCCACAAGATTGGTCTTGACTATGTATCCTGCTCGCCTTTCCGCGTGCCGATAGCAAGACTTGCGGCAGCTCAGGCAGCGCTTAAGGAATGATTTTTCGGTAATATAAAATTAATGACAAAAGGCATGGAGTCCTCTGATTCCATGCCTTTTGGCTTATGTTATTGATTTGAAATTTTCCGTAACATCGTAAAGCAACGTAGCGCTTTCGCCGAAACTTCGCACAAGAGATTCCCTGTCGGGAAAAAGTTTCGAGCAATGCACCGTCGCAAGCGAAAGTCTATTGTCGCTCGCCGTGCTCATCTCCTCGATTGTATAATAAAATTCTCCCGTCGGCACCTTTGCGATGCAGATGCGACACATATTTTCATCGCGATATACATTGACAATATTGCAGGAAAGAAGCGGTGTATTATAAAATATGCTGTTTCTCAGCCCCTCGACAGCAATGCATCTCTCCAAATCATCCCTTTTTATAAAAGTGCTGCACAGCATTACAGTCGCAAACATTCCGACAAGCGACACCATAAATATCGCAAAGCAAATCCAAGCCTTTTGCGTAAATTCGTCGTCTTTTCCGACCGTGGTGGCACTGCACGCTATGGTTATGACTATAAATACAATCACAGACAGCACCATTGCAGCAACATGTAGCTTCAGCCTGTAATTTGCTCTGTCATAACTTTTCAGCAGCTCTTCTCTGCTCTTGCCTTGCCTTTTGTTTTTCTTCGGAGAGTTCAGGTAAAGTGCAAGTTTATGAGCATTTTCAAGACAAGAGAAATCGTATCTCTTTCCGTTTGCCTTGACCGTTAGCTCGCGCCTCATATAATCACCGCACATGGCAAATTCCGCATTGTCAAGCTCGCATTCAAGTCGCTTTCCGAAATTACCCTTTGCCGAGATATGCCCGTTTTCGATTTTTATATATTCGCCCGATTTCGATAAAATGTTGCCGATGCCGAATATAATGCAAATCAGCCCCAACACAATAAATGTCGCCAAAACCGCGAAGTCACCTCTTGTCGCTTCATGCTCTGCAAGCGCCCAAATCATGATAACGGAAAAAGAAGCCGCGCAGACAACTCCGATAAAAGCCAAAATACCCGCCCATATATATTCCTTAATGCGCCTTTTAAAAATTCCTTTCATAGCTTCCTCGCAAGTAAAACCTTTTTGTGATATCAGTATAACCGCAAAATCCGAAAAAGTCAAGTAAAGCAGAAAGCGTAAATAAATATAGTCTTGTAAGCATCGCTTTTTAGTGACTACATTTTGACTACGAAACATAGGCAAAATGTAGGGGAATAGGATAGGAATAAGTTAAAAATGAAGAGTGAAAAGTGAAAAAGTAAAAAGAAAAGTCGCCAAGGCGCACCCGCGATAAAGCAGGCAGCCCATGGGCGGCGCTGGGGGAGACGGCATGGCAGATTGATTCTGCCGTGCCGTTTTTCTGTTTTCACTTGTTTTGTTTGTGCTTTTGCGCTTTTTTGCGCGGCTTGCTATCGTTACATACTTTTGTTCACACCACGCCGACACGGATTTCAGAGTGTCGGCGTTTTTATGCTTTTGCGGTATTCGTTACCCGTTTACCCGAATGTTCGTATTGGCAGTGTCTCCCGCGTAAACTCTTGTTCTGTTCCTGCCGGATTTCAGGTGT
>CAVESF010000025.1:0-31296 GCA_963618495.1 Acutalibacteraceae bacterium | reverse complement strand
CGAAACTCTATTGCTAAGCTTATTTGCCATAAGCATAAGCAATATCGTTGTAAGAACGAGACCTGCTATTGCTACCACCATTCTTTTCACCTCTTTTCGTTATATATTCTTTTCCTCTGCCGTCCGCGCGCCACCGTCAAATTAAGTGCCACTAAATAACTTTAGTTAGATCGCGCGAACCCGAGCATAAACAAAGTGCCTCAACGAAAGTTAAATATGCCAAGGCGCGGACGGCAGAGGGTACATTGCGCTTCGCGCAAAAAAGATTTTGAAAATCTGACGAGTCACACATGGTTATTACGATGTGTGACTAAGTAGTGAGTAATACTTATCGCATGCGCGTATAAATATATAGTCCAAAAGACCGCCGCAACTGTCAAACTTATTATACAACTTCACATTATTTAAAAAAATGACAAATTCCTCTTGACATATTGAAAAATGGATGGTATACTTATAAACTGCATTATAATTGCTTATGCTATCGCCATTTTTAGCCGACCGCAAAATCAAAAGGCGCGGAAAAGGCGGTAAAAGCAAGTGAAAACAAAGATTTTTGCGCAAAAATCAAGGCAAGCTAAATTATGAATGGAGTGATTATATGAGAATCAAACCCCAGCAGCTTGGCAAAAACATCAGAATGAGCTATGCTAAGGTAAAGGACATCATCGACATGCCCGATCTTCTCGAGGTGCAGAAGAAGTCCTACGGATGGCTCATTGAAAAGGGTATCAGAGAGGTTCTCTCGGATGTTTCGCCTATCGTGGATTATTCCGGAAATCTCGTTATCGAGTTCGTGGACTTTTCCATAGACGCAACGCCCAAGTATTCCATAGAGGAATGCAAGGAGAGAGACGCCAACTATGCAGCCCCGCTCAGGGTTACTGTCAGACTCACAAACAAGAGTACAGGCGAAGTGAAGCAGCAGGATCTCTTCATGGGAGATTTCCCGCTGATGACCGACGAGGGTACATTTATCATAAACGGCGCGCAGAGAGTCGTTGTATCCCAGCTCGTCCGTTCCCCCGGCATGTACTACGAAACCGCGATGGACAAGACAGGCAAGATGATAGTGAAAGCTACCGTCATCCCTTACCGCGGCGCATGGCTTGAGTATGAGACAGACCTCAATGATGTTTGCTGGGTCCGTATAGACAAGAACAGAAAAATACCCGCCACAATACTTATCCGTGCACTTGAGGAAGCAACGTCATCCTCCACGGGAGTACGCTCCGTTTACGGCGACGACCCCAAAATACTTGCCACCCTTGAAAAGGACGGAATGCAGAACGAGGCGGATAAAAACGGTACCTCTCCCTATGAAGAGGCGCTCAAGGAAATCTACAAGAAGCTCCGTCCCGGCGAGCCTGCGATAGTCGAAAGTGCGCAGATACTCGTAAACAATATGTTCTTCGACCCCAAGCACTATGATCTCGGTGCTGTCGGCAGATACAAATTCGATAAGAAAACCGCGATAGGCAAGAGAATCACGGGCAGAACGCTTACGCGCCCCGTTGTCAACCCCATCACGGGCGAGCTCATCTTCGATGCGGGCAAGACTCTCACATACGATGAGGCTATGGTTATCGAGCACGCCTGCGTGAATGAGGCTTATGTCGATATCGGCGACGGCAAGGAGATGAAAGTCTTCGGCAACGGCATGGTAGATGCCAAGGATGTTCTCGGCTATGATCTGCGCGACTGCGGCGTAAACGAGCATGTCAAGCTCAGCCTCCTGCTCTCCATCATGGAGGAATGCGGCGGCGACGCCGAAAAGATTAAGGTGGCGGCAAAGGCAAGAGCAGCAGAGCTTTCTCCCAAGCATATCACAAAGGACGATATCTTCGCTTCGATGAACTATCTCATCTGCCTTGCGCACGGTATAGGCAATCCCGACGATATCGACCACCTCGGAAACAGAAGAATCCGTGCCGTAGGCGAGCTTATTCAGAATCAGCTCCGAATCGGCTTCTCCCGCATGGATAAGATAATAAAAGAACGCATGACCATTCAGGATGCGGACAGCCTCACGCCGCAGGGACTTATCAATATCCGTCCCGTTGTGGCGGCGATACGCGAATTTTTCGGTTCGTCACAGCTCTCCCAGTTCATGGATCAGAACAACCCGCTTGCCGAGCTTACTCACAAGCGCCGTCTTTCCGCGCTCGGTCCCGGTGGTCTTTCCAGAGATCGCGCATCGTTTGAAGTCCGCGATGTACATTATACTCACTATGGACGCATATGCCCGATAGAAACGCCTGAGGGTCCTAATATCGGTCTTATCTCCTATCTCGCATGCTACGCGAGAATAAACGATTACGGCTTCATCGAGGCGCCTTTCCGCAAGGTCGACAAGGCAACCGGCATCGTCACCGAAAATGTCGAATACATGACAGCCGATGTCGAGGACAACTATATTGTTGCACAGGCAAACGAGCCTCTCGATGAAGAGGGCAGATTCATAAACCGCAAGGTAACGGCAAGAGACAAGGCGGAGATAGTCGAAGTGGACGCTTCCAGGGTGGACTACATGGATGTTTCGCCGAAGATGCTCATTTCCGTTGCCACAGGCTTCATTCCGTTCCTTGAAAACGACGATAACTCCCGTGCGCTCATGGGTTCGAACATGCAGAAGCAGGCTGTTCCGCTCATGATGACGGAATCTCCCATAGTCGGCACCGGCATGGAATACAAGGCGGCGATAGACTCCGGCGTCTGCGTTGTAGCCAAGGAAAGCGGATATGTTGACAGAGTATCCTCCGACGAGGTTATAGTGCGCCGCGACGACGGACAGAAAGACAGATATTCTCTCCTGAAGTTCAAGCGCTCCAATGTCGGCACCTGCGTAAATCAGAGACCTGTCGTAAATCTCGGCGACAGAGTTGAAAAGGGCGATGTAATAGCGGATGGTCCCGCTACCTCGAACGGCGAGATTTCCCTCGGTAAGAACGCTCTCATCGGCTTCATGACATGGGAGGGATACAATTACGAGGACGCCGTTCTTCTCAATGAAAATCTCGTTCGCAACGATGTTTATACATCTATCCATATAGAAGAATACAATACGGAAGCAAGAGACACCAAGCTCGGTCCGGAGGAAATCACAAGAGAGATTCCGAACTGCGGCGAGGATGCGCTCAAGGACCTCGATGCCGACGGTATCATCCGCATAGGTACGGATGTTCACGCTGGCGACATACTTGTAGGCAAGGTTACGCCCAAGGGCGAAACCGAGCTTACTCCCGAGGAGAGACTGCTCCGTGCCATATTCGGCGAAAAGGCACGCGAGGTTCGCGATACTTCGCTCCGCCTGCCGCACGGCGAAAGCGGTATCGTTGTCGATGTAAAGGTATTCTCGCGCGCAAATTCCGATGAGCTTTCTCCCGGCGTAAACAAGACGGTCCGCGTCTATATCGCGCAGAAGAGAAAGATTTCCGTCGGCGATAAGATGGCGGGACGCCATGGTAACAAGGGTGTCGTTTCGCGCATACTTCCTCCCGAGGATATGCCTTATCTCGCAGACGGCACGCCGCTCGATATCGTGCTGAACCCTCTGGGCGTTCCTTCCCGAATGAATATCGGTCAGGTGCTCGAGGTGCATCTCGGTATCGCCGCAAAGCATCTCGGCTTCAAGGTCATGACGCCTGCTTTCGACGGCGCAAAGGAAAGCGATATCACAGAGGCGCTCACTCTTGCCGGACTCTACAGAGATGTTCTCCCGAGCGACGTGCTCAAGGGCAGAAAGTTCTATGAAGAGGTCACCGACGAGGAAACGGGCGAAAAGAAATATATAGAATTCGGCGAGGATAAGCTGGCAAACAAGGCGCTCGTAGCCGAGAAGATAGCGGAGAAGAAGCTGAAGACCGTAGACGGCAAGCAGATTCTTTACGATGGCAGAACGGGTGAGGCATTTGACAACCCCGTTACCGTCGGCATCATGTACTATCTCAAGCTCCACCACCTTGTAGACGATAAGATTCACGCGCGTTCGACAGGTCCTTACGCTCTCGTTACGCAGCAGCCTCTCGGCGGTAAAGCGCAGTTCGGCGGTCAGCGCTTCGGAGAAATGGAAGTATGGGCTCTCGAGGCTTACGGCGCGGCTTATACGCTTCAGGAAATCCTCACGGTCAAGAGTGACGATGTCACGGGCCGTGTAAAGGCATACGAAGCTATCGTAAAGGGTCAGAACATCCCGACGCCCGGCGTTCCGGAATCATTCCGCGTGCTTGTAAAAGAGCTTCAGTCGCTGGCGCTCGATGTCAGAGTTCTCGATGAAAACGGCGAGGAGATAGCACTTTCTTCCATCGGCGACGATCTCGACGATACGCCCACAACAGTTTCCATGGACGACATCGGCAGAACGGTTGAGGGTGAGGATGACGACGAGCATATAACCATCATTGACGATCCTGAATCCGAATTTGCGGGCGGCGACGATGACGATGACGATTTTGACTTCGATGATGAAGATTTCGACGACGAAGAGGACTTCGCCGAAGATGACGATATGGAATAAGAAAGGGGGAAATGCAAAATGGGAAAACAGGTTTTTAATTCGATTAAAATAGGACTTGCGTCCCCTGAAATGATAAGAAGCTGGTCAAGCGGCGAGGTTACCAAGCCTGAGACCATAAACTACAGAACGCTTCGCCCCGAAAAGGACGGTCTTTTCTGCGAGAAAATCTTCGGTCCGACAAAGGACTGGGAATGTCTCTGCGGAAAGTACAAGAGAGTCCGCTATAAGGGCAAGGTTTGCGAAAAGTGCGGCGTTGAGGTTACAACCAAGAAAGTGCGCCGTGAGAGAATGGGTCATATCGAGCTTGCCGCTCCCGTGTCCCACATCTGGTATTTCCGCGCCATACCTTCCCGTATAGGTCTGCTGCTCGACCTTTCTCCGAGGCTCCTTGAAAAGGTGCTCTATTTCGCGCAGTATATCGTTCTCGATCCCGGCAATACGCCACTTGAGAAGATGCAACTCCTCTCCGAACGAGAATACCGCGAAATGTATGAGAAATACGAGAACGATTTCCGCGTAGGCATGGGTGCCGAGGCTATAAAGGAACTTCTCTGCGAGATAGATATAGAAAAGCTTTCCGAGCAGCTCAAGGCTGAGCTCGCTACGGCAGGCGGTCAGAAAAAGCTCCGCATTATCAAGAGACTCGAGGTTGTAGAGGCATTCAGAAAGTCGGGCAATCGCCCCGAGTGGATGATACTCGACGTCATCCCAGTTATCCCGCCGGATATCCGCCCGATGGTACAGCTGGACGGCGGCAGATTCGCAACGACGGATATAAACGACCTCTATCGCAGAGTTATCAACAGAAACAACCGACTCAAGAAGCTCACCGAGCTTTATGCGCCGGAAATAATCATAAGAAACGAAAAGCGCATGCTCCAGGAGGCGGTAGACGCCCTCATTGATAACGGCAGACGCGGCAAGCCTGTCACAGGCGGTTCCAGCAATCGTCCGCTCAAGTCTCTTTCCGAGATGCTCCGCGGTAAGCAGGGACGCTTCCGTCAGAACCTGCTCGGCAAGCGCGTCGACTATTCCGGTCGTTCCGTTATCGTCGTAGGTCCTTCGCTGAAGATTTATCAGTGCGGACTTCCGAAAGAAATGGCTCTCGAGCTTTTCAAGCCGTTCGTTATGAAGCGCCTTGTCGAGACGCAGAGCGCCTCCAACATCAAGGACGCAAAGAAAAAGGTGGAGAAAGCAAGTCCCGAAATCTGGGACGCACTCGAGACGGTCATCAAGGACCATCCCGTGCTTCTCAACCGAGCTCCTACGCTTCACAGACTTTCCATTCAGGCGTTTGAGCCTGTGCTCGTAGAGGGCAGAGCGATAAAGCTCCATCCGCTCGTTTGCTCGGCATTCAACGCCGACTTCGACGGCGACCAGATGCCTGTTCATATTCCGCTTTCAAGCGAAGCGCAGGCGGAGGCGCGCTTCCTCATGCTTTCCGCAAACAACTTCCTGAAGCCTGTTGACGGCAAAGCCGTAACGGTTCCTTCGCAGGATATGGTGCTCGGTTCTTATTACCTGACCATAGACCGCGCGGGCGAACCCGGAGAGGGAAGCATATTCAGAGATTTTGACGAAGCCATGATGGCTTATGCAAACGGTCTGCTCGGCATGCACGCGCCTATCAAGGTGCGCGTTTCCCGCGAGATAGACGGCGTTACCCACACGGGTCTTATCGACGCCACGCTCGGCAGACTTATATTCAACGCTCCTATCCCGCAGGACCTCGGTTTTGTGGACAGAAGCGACCCTTCCAAGTTGCTTGACCTCGAAATCATGTTCACGACAAAGAAGAAGCAGCTCGGTCAGATAGTTGACAGAACAATAAGAAAGCACGGTCCCGCGGTTGCCGCGCGCGTTCTCGACGCGATAAAGGCAAACGGCTTCAAGTATTCCACAAAGGCATCCATTTCCATATCCGTTTCGGACATGACGGTTCCTTCCGAGAAGAAAACTCTCATTGCGGAAGCAGAGAAGAAAGTCGACCATATCCAGCGCGATTTCCGTCGAGGACTTCTCTCCGAAGAGGAACGCTACAAGAGCGTTATCAGCGTATGGGAGCAGACGACAAAGGATGTTACCGACGCGCTTCAGGAATGTCTTGACAGATACAATCCTATCAACATGATGAGCGACTCGGGCGCCCGTGGTTCAATGAGCCAGATGCGTCAGCTCGCAGGTATGCGCGGTCTGATGTTCTCGGCAACAGGTCGTACCATGGAAATCCCGATAAAGAGCAACTTCCGTGAGGGCATGAATGTTCTCGAGTACTTCTCGGGTGCAAGAGGCTCCCGTAAATCCCTTTCCGATACGGCTCTTAAGACGGCAGACTCCGGTTACCTTACGAGACGACTTGTCGATGTATCGCAGGATGTCATAGTAAGAGAAGAGGACTGCGGCACTACGGAGGGTATCTGGGTATCTGATGTAATGGGTGACGGCACCGAAGTCATCGAGCCGCTCGTAAGCAGACTCCCCGGCAGATTTGTGATAAACGATGTCGTAAATCCGCAGACGGGCGAGGTGCTTGCTCACCATGGCGATATGCTCACGCTCGAGCAGGCGCAGAACATTGTGAACGCAGGCATAACAAGAGTGTATGTCCGCTCCATACTCAAGTGCAAATGCAAGTACGGTGTATGTGCTCATTGCTACGGCTCCGACCTTGCAACAGGCAAGACCGTAAGCATAGGCGAGGCTGTCGGTATCATCGCGGCTCAGTCTATAGGCGAACCGGGTACACAGCTTACGATGCGTACTTTCCATACCGGCGGTATCGCGGGAAGCGATATTACACAGGGTCTGCCGAGAGTTACGGAGGTCTTTGAGGCACGCAAGCCGAAAAAGACTGCTACAGTTTCCGAGGTTTCCGGTATTGCTCACTTTGTCGATGCAAAGCGTTCGAGAAATATTGTTATTTCTTCCGCCGAGACAGGCGAAGACGTGGTATATCCGATTCCTTACGGCATTCATATTCTTATCGAGGACGGCGCTTACGTAAACCGCGGCGATGTACTCACCGAGGGCAATATGAGTCCTGCCGATATCACGAGAATCAACGGACTTGCCGCTGTTTACGATTATATCATCCGCGAAATCCAGCGTGTTTACCGCATGCAGGATATCGAAATAAACGATAAGCATATCGAGGTTATTGCCCGCCAGATGACGCGCAAAGTGCGCATAGAGGACGGCGGCGATACAGATCTGCTCATGGGTTCGATAATCGACAATACAGAGTTCCTCGAAGAAAACGAGAAGATAGAGGCGAGAATCGCGGCGGGAGAAAAGACGCTCCGACCCGCAACATCTGCTCCTGTCCTCCTCGGTATCACAAAAGCGGCATTGCAGACGGAATCTTTCCTTTCCGCGGCTTCTTTCCAGGAGACAACAAAGGTGCTTACAGAGGCAGCTATCAAGGGTAAAGTCGATCATCTTATCGGTCTTAAGGAAAATGTTATTATCGGTAAGCTGATTCCTGCCGGCACAGGTCTTGATATTTACAATAATATCGAGGTCAAGGAAGTCGGAGAAGAGGGCGTAGCCGAATCGGAATTTGCGGCTGTAACGGCGGCGGCTTCCGAAGCAAATGCGGCTGAAAGCGCAGAGTAAAAATGAAAAAAGAGAACTTCCTGCCGGAGGTTCTCTTTTTGATGTTCCGTCGGCTTGCACTCATAAGCAAACTTTTCATGAACCTTTTTCAAAAGGTGTCGATACCCACACCGTGCCAAAATGCACAAAAAACGGCGTTTGCGCCGCGCTGTTTCGGATAAGTGCCTGAAAAGACAAAAAAATGGCAAAAATATTGAAAAACTCGTTGACAAATCGGGATTTTCATGGTATATTATATGATATGTAATTATGTGTGAAATAATGCCGTTTTGCGGCGCGCACATAAAGGCATAAATCCGAATGATTCTGAATAATTCTGAAAGGAAATTTCTCAAAAATGTCTTCAGACATACCTTTGCCTGCGGTTTATGTTGCAGGTCTCAATCAATCAAAAAAACTGATAAAAGGCGGAAGCGCAAGAAAAGCGTTTGCCGCGACTGATGCGGAAGAAAAGCTTATCTCAATGCTTCGCGATATATGCGGCGATGCGGGAATAGAGCTTGACTGCACAAAAACGATGGAAGAGCTCGGAAAGCTCTGCGAAATAGATGTGGGCTGTGCGGTCTGCGTCGTCTTAAAATAAGTTTACAACCGCCTCCGCGGAAAAGTGCGTTCCGCGGGCACGGATGTATATATATCTATTTATTATAAAAGTAAGGAGGTGCCATATGCCAACCTTTAACCAGCTTGTTCGCAACGGTCGTGAAAAGAACACCTACAAGTCGAAGACTCCTATACTCCAGCAGGGCTTCAACTCTCTGAAAAAAGAGTATACGAATCTCAGCTCTCCTCAGAAGAGAGGTGTCTGCACAAAGGTTACAACTACGACTCCAAAGAAGCCTAACTCCGCTCTCCGTAAGATTGCCAGAGTAAGACTTACAAACGGTCTCGAGGCTACAACCTACATCCCCGGTATCGGACATAACCTTCAGGAGCACTCCGTAGTCCTCATCCGAGGCGGAAGAGTACGTGACCTGCCTGGTGTGCGTTACCACATTATCCGCGGTACGCTCGATACGCAGGGCGTTGCAAACCGTAATCAGAGCCGTTCGCTCTACGGTGCCAAGCGCGCTAAGAAAACAGCCGCTAAAAAATAATTTACAATAGAGTAGATAGAGAAATCTAATCGCAGGTGCCATTGCTTTTGATAAATAGATGTGTATATGTCCAAAGGGAACACGACTTTTCAAAACAAAGCACAGCGGGAGGAAACTTTCGAGTACCTATGATATCATTCTATGAAGGAGGGAAGTACAGTGCCCAGAAGAGGTCAAATTTCAAAGAGAGATGTTCTGCCGGATCCGCTTTATGGTTCTAAGTTTGTAACAAAGCTTATCAACAACATAATGAACGACGGTAAGAAGGGCGTTGCTCAGAAAATCGTTTAC
This sequence comes from Acutalibacteraceae bacterium, assembly GCA_963618495.1. Classification (GTDB taxonomy): domain Bacteria; phylum Bacillota; class Clostridia; order Oscillospirales; family CAG-272; genus Apopatosoma. Next base: position 21,777 of record CAVESF010000025.1, on the reverse strand, counting down.
GATGCATTCGCAATCGTAGAGGAAAAGACTGGCAAGCCCGCACTTGACGCTTTCCAGGAGGCTATCGAGAATATTATGCCTACACTGGAAGTCAAGGCTCGCAGAGTCGGCGGCTCAACCTACCAGGTTCCTATGGAGGTTCGCCCCGAAAGAAAAAAGACACTCGGTCTTCGTTGGCTCGTAACATATTCGAGAAAGCGCAGTGAAAGAACCATGGCTGAAAGACTCGCCGGTGAAATCATTGATGCCCTTTCCAATATGGGCGGTGCCGTCAAGAAGAAAGAGGAGACTCACAAGATGGCAGAAGCAAACAGAGCTTTTGCACATTACAGATATTGATTATCGTGCCGGACGCACTGCGGCATAGCGTAATCATAGAAAAACAAAACAACCCATAAAAATTAAGGAGCTATATATGTCGAGAGAATATCCACTTGAGCGTACCAGAAATATTGGTATAATGGCTCATATCGATGCGGGTAAGACCACCACTACGGAAAGAATACTTTTCTATACGGGCAAGACACATAAGCTCGGCGAAGTTCACGACGGTGGAGCTACGATGGACTGGATGGAGCAGGAGCAGGAGAGAGGCATCACAATCACCTCTGCCGCTACGACCTGCTACTGGAAGCAGAATCGTATCAACATTATCGATACTCCGGGACACGTTGACTTTACTGTAGAGGTTGAGCGTTCACTCCGCGTACTGGACGGTTCCGTTACCGTTCTCTGCGCTAAGGGCGGTGTCGAGCCTCAGTCTGAAACCGTTTGGCGTCAGGCAGACAAGTACGGCGTTCCGAGAATGTGCTATGTCAATAAGATGGACATAACAGGTGCGGACTTCTATCGTGTGGTGAAGATGATTAAGGACAGACTTAAAGCAAATCCTGTACCGATACAGCTTCCCATCGGAAAAGAAGCTACTTTCCGCGGCATAGTCGACCTTGTGAACATGGAATCCGATGTTTATTATGATGATCTCGGTAAGGACATTCGTGTAGAACCCATTCCCGAGGATATGGTCGAGCTCGCAAACGAATACAGAACAAAAATGGTAGAATCTGTTGCCGAAACAGACGACGCGCTTTTCGAGAAGTATTGCGCAGGTGAGGAAATCACCACGGAAGAACTCAAGAAGGCTATCCGCGCCGCTACGATTGCAAACAAAATCGTTCCCGTAGTCTGCGGTACATCATATAAGAACAAGGGCGTTCAGAAGCTTCTGGATGCAATCGTTGATTATATGCCCGCACCTACAGATGTTCCGGCTATCAAGGGCGTAAACCCCGATACAGGTGAGGAAGAGGACAGAATCTCTTCCGATGACGAGCCTTTTGCGGCTCTTGCCTTCAAGATTATGACCGACCCTTATGTAGGAAAACTTTGCTTCTTCCGCGTATACTCGGGCAAGATCGCAGCAGGCGAAACAGCATACAACACAAACAAAAATCAGAGAGAACGTTTCGGACGTATTCTCCAGATGCACGCAAACGAGAGAAAGGATATCGATGTATGCTACAGCGGCGATATCGCAGCCGTAGTCGGAACAAAGAATACCACAACAGGTAACACTCTTTGCGACGAAAAACATCCTATCGTTCTCGAATCCATGGAATTTCCGGAGCCTGTTATCAAGGTTGCCATAGAGCCCAAGACAAAAGCAGGTCAGGAAAAAATGGGTATCGCACTTTCCAAGCTTGCCGAGGAAGACCCGACATTCCGCGTTTATACGGACGAGGAAACAGGTCAGACAATCATCGCCGGCATGGGCGAGCTTCACCTCGAAATCATCGTAGACAGACTTCTTCGTGAATTCAAGGTAGAGGCAAATGTAGGCAAGCCACAGGTTTCTTACAAGGAAACAATCAAAAAGGCTGTGGACGAAGATTGCAAATATGCAAGGCAGTCCGGCGGTAAAGGCCAGTATGGTCATGTCAAGATTACTATTGAACCCAACGAACCCGGCAAGGGATACGAATTCATCAACAAGGTCGTTGGCGGCGCTATACCGAAAGAGTATATCCCCGCTGTTGATGCAGGTATCCGCGGCGCAATGCAGGCAGGTGTTCTCGCGGGCTACAATGTAGTTGACGTAAAGGTTACCCTGAACGACGGTTCTTACCATGAAGTTGACTCGTCTGAAATGGCATTCAAGATAGCCGGTTCTATGGCTTTCAAGAACGCCATGAGAAAAGCTTCACCGGTACTCACAGAGCCGATAATGAAGGTTACAATCGTTACGCCGGACGACTATATGGGCGATGTAATGGGAGATGTAAGCTCCCGCCGCGGCGCTATCCAGTCCATGGAGCCCGTAGCAGGCGCACAGCAGATTACTGCTTTTATTCCGCTTGCGGAAATGTTCGGATATGCTACCGACCTCCGTTCCAGAACACAGGGACGCGGTGTATATTCGATGGAACCCAGCCACTTCGCGGAGGTTCCGAAGAACATTGCCGAAGAGATAATCAACGGCAGAAAGAAATAATTTCGTTTCTGAAAATCAAAAATAAGAAAAACTTAAAACCAAGGAGGATTTTACAATGGCAAAGGCTAAATTCGAAAGAACAAAACCCCACGTTAACATTGGTACAATCGGACACGTTGACCACGGCAAGACAACTCTTACCGCGGCTATCACAAAGACTCTTGCTCTCACAAACTCCAATATCGAGTTCCTCAAGTATGACCAGATCGATAACGCTCCCGAAGAGAAGGCAAGAGGTATCACAATCAACACAAGACACGTTGAGTATGAAACGGCTAAACGTCACTATGCTCACGTTGACTGCCCCGGACACGCTGACTATGTAAAGAACATGATCACAGGCGCTGCTCAGATGGATGGTGCCATCCTCGTTGTTGCAGCTTCCGACGGTCCTCTGCAGCAGACACGCGAGCATGTTCTTCTTGCTCGTCAGGTTGGCGTTCCTGCAATCGTCGTATTCCTTAACAAGTGCGACCTCGTAGATGACGAAGAGCTTCTCGAACTCGTTGAAATGGATGTTCGCGATCTTCTCAATCAGTACGACTTCCCGGGCGATGATACTCCTATCATCCGCGGTTCCGCTCGTGCAGCTCTCGAGAGCGCAAGCACAGATATCAACGCTCCCGAATATGCTCCTATCCTTGAGCTCATGGATGCAGTTGACTCTTATATTCCTACTCCCGACAGAAAGGCAGATCTTCCTTTCCTTATGCCTGTCGAGGACGTATTCTCCATCTCCGGCCGTGGTACAGTTGCTACAGGCAGAGTAGAGAGAGGTACAGTTAAGGTTGGCGATGTGGTTGAAATCGTCGGTCTCACAGAAGAGAAGAAGACAACTACAGTTACCGGTGTTGAAATGTTCAAGAAGCTTCTTGATCAGGCTGAAGCAGGCGACAACATAGGCGCTCTTCTCCGTGGTATTGCTAAGGACGAAATCGAAAGAGGACAGGTTCTCTGCAAGCCCGGCTCTGTAAATGCTCACACAAAGTTTGTTGGTCATGTTTACGTTCTGACAGAAAAAGAAGGCGGTCGTAAGAAACCCTTCTTTGCAGGCTACAGACCTCAGTTCTACTTCAGAACAACAGACGTTACAGGCGTTATCGAGCTTCCCGAAGGCGTTGAAATGTGCCGCCCCGGTGATAACGTTGATATGACAGTTGAACTCATCTCTCCTATCGCTTGCGAAAAGGGACTTCGTTTCGCTATTCGTGAAGGCGGCAGAACAGTTGGTTCAGGCGTCGTTGCTGAGATTCTTGCATAAGTATTTATCGCAGAATATCGGTTTTGTAAATTGACTTTTGTCTGTTTCGGGGCGGATATCCGCCCCGAAACTTTTCTTTTCGGCGCTTTTCACGATTTGTGCCGCTTTTCGGCGGCAAATCAAATAAAACAATTGTATAAAATATGATATCGGGAAATCTTCCCGCATACAATCTTTGGGGAATGGTGAAATTCCATATCGGCGGTATAGTCCGCGCGGCAAAAATGCCTGACAGAGTGCGATTCTCTGACCGACGGTAAAAGTCCGGATGAAAAAAGAGGTGTATAAAAAATGAAAACCAAAGGTGTTTCCTTACGCTATATCACCGTAACGGCTGTATTTTCCGCCGTCGCGGCTGTACTCATGATGCTCAGCTTCAATGTTCCGCTGATGCCGAGCTTTATCAAATTCGATTTTTCCGAGCTTCCCGTGCTTATCGCTTCGTTTGCCATAGGTCCGCTCGGCGGTGCCGCTGTAGCGCTGATAAAAAACCTGATAAATCTCATCTTTACCACCACGGGCGGTGTAGGCGAGCTTTCGAATTTCATACTAAGCTGTATTTTCGCCGTCACGGCGGGAACGATATACAAGCATCACAAAACGAGAAAAGGTGCTGCCGTAGCGGCACTTATCGCCGCTTTTACCATGGCTGTGGCGGGCGTTTTCTCAAATTATTTCATAATCTACCCGCTTTTCTCACTGATAGGCTGGAAGAGCGAAATGGTTCTCGGCCTCTATCAGGCGGTGAACCCCGACATACGAAATCTCTGGCAGGCGCTTTTCATCTTCAATATGCCTTTCACCTTTATAAAAGGCATGGTGACATTTGCGCTTTCGCTTCCTATATACAAAAAACTCTCGCCCATAATCAAGGGCAGAAAATGAGGGATTTATGCTTAAAAAATATCTCTATGTATTCTTTATCTCGATGGTGCCGATAATAGAGCTTCGCGGCGCAGTTCCGATAGGCACGGCGATGGGACTCCCGTGGCATTGGACACTTATAGTTTCCATATTAGGCAATTGCGTCCCCGTTCCGTTCATTCTCCTTTTTATAAATGCCATACTGAAATGGATGCGCGGATGCAAGGTGAAATTATTCGTCAGAATTTCAAACTGGCTCTATGAAAAGGCGGAGAAAAACAGAGAAAAGATAGAAAAATATGCCACATGGGGACTTTATATCTTCGTGGCGATACCGCTTCCCGGCACAGGCGCATGGACAGGTGCGCTCGTGGCTTCCGTTTTCGGTATGTCGAAGAAAAAGGCGATAATTTCTATCTGCGCAGGTGTGCTGACGGCAGGTCTTATCATGACCTTCGGTTCGCAGCTTGTAAAATTCATAGTAGGACTTTTTTAAAAAACTATTGACAAAATAAGATATATACTGTATACTTATATAGTCTTATCAAGAGTGGCGGAGGGACTGGCCCGATGAAGCCCGGCAACCTGTTTTTTACAAGGTGCCAATTCCCGATAGATGAGCAAAGAGTATGATATGCTCGCCCTCGGGGGATAACCCGAGGGCTTTTTTTATGTATAAGACGAAAATAAAAACGAAGAGGAATGTAGAATGGAGAGAAAATTTTTTGCTACGGAATCCGTGACCCCGGGTCATCCCGACAAGGTCTGCGACAGGATTTCCGACAGCGTGCTTGACGCTATTTATGCTGTTGACCCGATGGCTCGCGTAGCTTGCGAGACCTGCGCTACGACCGATCTCGTGATGGTCATGGGCGAGATTACGACGAGTGCGGACATCGACATAGAGAAAATAGTCCGCGAGGCTGTGCGCGAGATAGGCTATATCTATCCCGATTGCGGCTTTTGCGCCGACACCTGCACGGTTATAAACAAGATTCACAAGCAGTCGCCCGATATCGCGCTCGGAGTGGATAATTCGCTAGAGGCAAAGGAGGGTGACGACAGTGTATATGAAAAGACAGGCGCGGGAGACCAGGGAATGATGTTCGGCTTTGCCTGCGATGAAACGCCGTGCTATATGCCTTTCGGCTATGTGCTGGCAAACGAGCTTTCGAGAAAACTCACCGAGGTGAGAAAGAACGGCGCTCTGCCTTATCTCCGTCCCGACGGCAAGACGCAGGTGACTGTGGAATACGAGGGCGACAAGGTTATCCGCCTTGCAAATATCGTCGTTTCCTCTCAGCACAGCGCGTATGTTTCGCTTGAGCAGATTCGCCGCGACATCATAAAGTATGTGATAGAGCCTGTTGTTCCCGCAAAATATATCGATGACAAGACCGAGATTTTTGTAAATCCGACGGGCAGATTTGTTATCGGCGGTCCCGATGGCGACAGCGGACTCACGGGACGTAAAATAATCGTTGATACATACGGCGGCTACGGCAGACACGGCGGTGGCGCTTTCTCGGGAAAAGACCCGACAAAGGTTGACAGAAGCGCCTGCTATGCCGCAAGATACATCGCGAAAAACATCGTGGCGGCAGGCATCGCAAAGAAATGCGAGGTGCAGATAGCATATGCTATAGGAGTGGCAAAGCCTCTCTGCGTGAACGTAAACACATTCGGAACGGGAATCTGCGCGGATGACAAGATAGCGGCGGCTGTCTCCGAGGTGGTAGACCTGCGTCCTGCGGCGATAATCGATTATTTCGGACTTCGCGCGCCTATCTACCGTGAGCTTTCCGCTTTCGGTCACTTCGGCAGAGAAGAACTCGGCGTAAGATGGGAAAAGATTGATATAGCAGACAAGCTGCTCGAAAAGGTCAAATAAGTTAAAAACAGTACAGGCGTACGGCAAAAGCCGTGCGCCTGTACTGTTTATACGCTGATATAAATTATCTCATTATTGTATCGTTGAGAGTTGTGGTTGTGTAGATGAAGAGGACATCGGTTGCTTTAGTGTTCACGCCTATCTGAGCGAGGAGCGAGCTTGCCATATATCTTGTATCTACGAGAACTACGCGCTCATAACCCGAGCTGAGCAGGGGAGAAAGCGAAGAACCGAACGAATCGCGGAAGACAAAGAGCGTCTTGCCGTTTTTATTATTCGGATTCTCTATTTCAACGAGCGATTCGGGTCCCGAAAGGAAGATGTCGTATCTGTCATTTGATGTAAGGTCGGCGGGATTGTAAACCACGGTTTCATCCTTTACAAATTTGCCGTCCTTATAGCCGTAGAGATAAACCTTTGCGCAGTCTGTGGTGTTGTTTTTCAGCACATTGAGTTTATCGGGAGAGAGAGGAAGTGCGCTCTGCCCGTAATAAACACCGTAGAAATCGCCGAGATTTTCCATGCGGTAGCTGTCCTTGGAATCAATCTTTGCGCCTATGGCGCTTGCTATCTTATCGGCGATGCCGTAGATATTTTCCTGCTTCCAGTGGATATCAGTGCTGTAGAAATCGGAAATGGTGAGATTATCGAAGATATTGATATACTGCGAGTTCTTCGGAGCGTTTGAAGAAACGATTTTCATGAATTCATTGTAATCGTAATGCGGATATTTATTTCCCGAAGCGTAATAGTTTTTGTCGGGTATCACGCTGTAATAGATATTGGCGTCGGAGAAATATTTATCGCATATGCTCTGCCAGAGCTTCACATTTGACGCTACGCGGTCACTGTTTATCTCGGTTTCTTTCTTTACGGCGACACCGTTTGAGATATAGATGCCGTTATTTTCCTGTCTGCCGAGCAGATAGAAGCGGGAAACGGACTTGATGCTGCGGAAGCCCTCACGCATGGGAAACTGGTCTGCGGCATATGTCTCGAATTTCTTGAAGAAATCGCCCGATAGCACATTTGCGAGTGTCAGAGAGGGAAACTGCTCGAGTTTTCTTCTCTCCGATTCAGAATAGTCCTTTGCCTCATGAAAAAGGCACGATATCGAGAGGACGCCGATTATCAGCAGAAAGACCATGGAGGTTATTATATTTTTTACTTTTGTACATTTCATATATTTGCCTCCTCAGAAATTGAAGTAGAGGAACGGGTTGAAGGTGGAATCAACAAGTTCGCCCGTGCAGATTATCAGTATGCCGGCTACGATGAAAGGAGCGGCATATTCGATAGGCTTCCATTTTTCGCAGAGCTTTTTTGCCGTATCTCTTACAAGCGGAGTGGAACCGATGATACCCGCAAGGAGTACGACTGCATAGTCGCGCAGATAATAGAGTGTTTCAAAGGAGCAGAATTTTACGCCCGCACCGCCGAACATGGCTCCGATATGCCGGAGACCCTGCGTGAATCCGCCGAGATTATCCTTGCTTGAGAAGATGACAAAGCTTATCATCACGGCGAGGAGCACATATATATGCGAGAATACGGCGGGAATCTTATCGAGCCATTTTTTGAGGAAGAGCTTTTCAAGCACAAGCAGTACGCCGAAGAAGAGACCCCATACTATGAAGTTCCATCCGGCACCGTGCCAGAAGCCCGTGACAAACCATACTACGAATATATTGAATATCCATCTGCCGAACTTCACGCGGTTGCCGCCGAGCGGGATATAGATATAATCGCGGAACCAGCTGCCCAGCGACATATGCCAGCGGCGCCAGAATTCGGAGATTGTTTTTGAAATGTAGGGATAATTGAAGTTTTCGCAGAATTCAAAGCCGAATATCTTGCCCAGACCTATAGCCATATCGCTGTAGCCCGAGAAATCGAAATAAATCTGCAGGCTGTATGCTATCGCATAGAACCAATAGAGGACTACTGTTTTCTCCCCGATGGAGGAGAACTTGGAGCAGAATTCGCCTATGACATTTGCGATGAGAACTTTTTTTGCCAGACCTGTGCAGAAGCGGAATGCGCCCTGCGAGAATTTTTCAAAGGAATGCTTTCTGTTTTCAAGCTCATTGACGACAGTCGAGTAGCGGACGATAGGACCTGCCACGAGCTGAGGAAAGAGCGTAAGATAAGTGGCGTATGTGAATGGATTTTTCTGAACGGGGACATTTCCTCGGTATACATCTATGGTATAGCTCAGGCTCTGGAATGTATAGAAGCTGATGCCGATAGGAAGAGCTACCTTGAGGAGCGGAATGTTTGTTCCCACGAGCGCATTTATATTTGAAATGAAGAAGTCGGTATACTTGAAGTAGCAGAGCAGTCCCAGATCGACGAGTAGCGACAGGACAAGCGATACTTTCGGCATGACCTTATTATTTCTGCGACGGAAGAAATCTATGGAGAGCGAGCAGAGATAATCCCACATCGCCGTGAATACCATGAGAAATACGAGCTTTTTTTCGCCGTAGAAATAGAAGAACAAGCTGAAAGCGAGAAGTACATAATTTTTTATTTTGCGCGGGGCTACGAAATAGAGCAGAAGCACCGCGGGCAGAAAATAATAGAGAAAAGGTAAGCTTGAAAAGACCATTTTCTTTTAACCTTTCTGAATTGCTGTTTAAAAATCAATTTCAAATTCTTTTTCGAGGCGCGTTCCGGACTTTTCTTCGAGAACGGAGTCAAAGGCGTCTGCAATCTTTTCGCAGGTATCTTTGGAACACATGACCATGAGAACATAATTGCCGTTGTTTACCGTTATGAGGTAGTCTGCATTGCGGCAGACCCACTTCCTCATGTTTACGCCGCCAAATACTTCGTTTTTAACCGTGTCGCCGTCTTTTGCATCCTTGAGTTTTACTATAACCATGGAGAAAGGTGCGCCGCCCATCATGGCGTTTTCGTTCCATACCGCGTCGTCCTCGACGAGGGAAGCGCTCTCGGAGATGCCGCTGTAATACTTGCCTTCGTTTGCATTGCTCACGCTGAAGTGTGTGGGTCCTGTCACCATTATCTCAAATTCGGAGCCGTCGTATTCGTCGATTGTCATTATCTTGCCGCCGATGTTTTCGATGACCTTGTTCATCAGGTCCTCCACGCTGTAGTCCGTGTTTTTTACTTCCTCGGGCTTGCCTGTCGTGGTAGATTCTGTCGTTTCGGCGGAAGCGGGAGTGCCGCTGCTTTCCGTTGTGTTATTCTGATCTGAGTTGCCGCAGGAAGCGAGTACTGCCGCAAGCATACCTACGATAAGAAGAAGTGATATGATTTTTTTCATTTTGAAACCTCCCGAAAGCCTTTTGGACTTTCATTTTTGATATTTGATTTTCGCTTTTTATCGCGATTTACGTTTATTAGTCGAAAGCATATCGTTTTTTTCTCACAAATATTTCAAAAAAGCGAAAAAAATTTTTTTGTCTCGTTTTTTGCGGGAAAAAGTCTTGACAAATCGGCACTTTTATAATAATCTTATTATGTATTATTCGGAAAGGAGTATACAGAATTTGAAAATCACATTCAGATGGTATGGGGAGGACGACCCCGTTACACTTGACAAAATCAGACAGATCCCGTGCGTCACGGGAACGGTCACAGCGGTTTACGATGTGGCTCCCGGCAAGGTATGGCCGCGCGAAAGCATAGCCCGCCTGAAAAAGCTCTGCAATGACAAGGGACTTGAAATGGAGGTTATCGAGAGCATTCCCGTTCATGAGGATATAAAGCTCCGCCGCGGCAATTATCAGGAGTATATAGATAATTATAAGGAAAATATCCGTCGCGTTGCCGAGGCGGGAGTGAAATGCGTATGCTATAATTTCATGCCTGTTTTCGACTGGACTCGCTCGCGTCTCGACCAGCCGCTCCCCGACGGTTCAACGGCACTCGTATATCACATCGAGGATGTAGCGAAGATGGACCCAACCAAGCTCACCCTGCCCGGCTGGGATGCTTCTTATTCTCCCTCGGAGATTAAGGAGCTTATCGATGCATATAAAGAGCTCGGCGAAGAGGGACTCTGGCAGAATCTTGAATATTTCATTAAGGAAATAATGCCTGTTGCCGTGGAGTATAATGTCAATATGGCGATACATCCGGATGACCCGCCGTGGTCTATTTTCGGTATACCGAGAATAATCACCTGCGAAAAGAATATCGACCGCTTCCTCTCGCTCTATGACGACAAGCATCACGGTCTCACGCTTTGCAGCGGAAGCCTCGGCTGCACAAAGGCAAACGATTATACCGCGATGGTGCGCAAATACGGTGCTATGGGAAGAATCCATTTTGCGCATGTGCGCAATATAAAGATTCTCGATGACGGCGGCTTTGAAGAGAGCGGACATTATTCTCCCTGCGGCTCGCTCGATGTCGTCGAGATACTGAAAGCTTATCATGATGTCGGTTTCGACGGATATCTGCGTCCCGACCACGGCAGAATGATATGGGGCGAGCAGGGCAAGCCCGGCTACGGTCTCTATGACAGAGCGCTCGGCGCCATGTATATGGCTGGCATCTGGGAGACGCTCGAGAAGCTGAAATAATCATGGAAAACGAAAAGAAAGTTGCCGTTATCACTGGGGCTTCGAGCGGTATCGGGCTCGGCACTGCAAAGGCACTGCTCACGCGCGGATATACGGTATATAATCTCAGCCGCAGTCGCTGTCCCGAAAACAGTGTTGTCAGTCTGCGATGCGATGTCTGCTCGGAAGCCGATGTCGCAGGTGCTTTTGCAAAGGTGGCAGAGAAGAGCGGTGGTATAGACCTGCTTGTCTGCAATGCCGGCTATGGTATATCGGGCGCGGTGGAATTTACCGAAAATGCAGACGCAGAGCGGCTTTTTGAGGTGAACTTCTTCGGAGTATACAGATGTATAAAATCGGCTCTTCCGCTTCTGCGCGCAGGCGATGGCGGAAAGAAAGCCGGTAGGATAATAGTTACAAGCTCTGCGGCGGCTGTCTTTGCGATACCTTTTCAGGCGTTTTATTCCGCTTCCAAAGCGGCGCTGAATTCATTTGCTTTCGCGCTCTCAAATGAACTTTCGCTTTTCGGGATTCAGGTCTGCGCCGTCATGCTCGGCGATGCGAAAACAGGATTCACCGACGCGCGCGAAAAAACTTTTGCGGGCGATGAGCTTTATGGCGGTATGATATCGCGCAGCGTTTCATCTATGGAAAAGGATGAGCGCGGCGGTATGAGCGCCGATGCTGTCGGAAGGAAAATCTGCCGCATAGCAGAGAAGAGAAGAATGCCCGCGCGCTGTACGGTCGGCGGGAAATATAAGCTTTTTGTTTTTCTTTCGCGCCTGCTCCCGCAGAGACTGCAAAATAAGATAATAGGCAAAATGTATATGTAAAATTAAGCAGGCGCACATCGTGCGCCTGTTTTCCTATGTTTCGTGTGCTTTGCGGAGTGCATACGCGACATAAAATTTCATTTTACGCTGTTTTTTACTGCGGCGCGGAGCAGAATGCCGTCCTCGCCCTTTTCGCATATTGTGATATAGATTTGCCGCGAGCGGCGGCTGATGCTGTATTCGAGATTCGGATATTCGGAGCGGACGGTATTTTCGAAGTCGGGCAGGTTGTCTTTTCTGATGCAGTATCCCTTTTTGTATTCGCAAAGCCCCGATTTTTTCAGACTGTTTATTATGTCCACCTGACGATTGACCGTTGCAATCGCATTTTTTATCTCCTTGTCGCCCCCGAAATCGATTTTGCTACTTGATATGTAGCTTTTTATCTCTTTTCCGTCGTGGCGCCTGAAAAACAGGTTTATGCCAAAGCGACTCAGGCGAAATATAAAAATATATGTGATAACAAAAATAAGCATAAAGCGGCAATATGCACGCATCGTTTCCGTAGGGCTTCCGATTATCAGCTTTGTTATCAGAACGCCGCAAAGGGCGAGAAAAGCCGCGGTATAGAGATATAAAACCGTCTGAAAGACAAACGATACCCAGAGAAAATCTCCCTCGTAACTGCATCCATAGTAAAATTTCCGCATAAAGCGCGGGAGTTTCATCTGCCGCAGAAAGCCGTTTTTCAGCTTGCCGTCATTTTTCAGCTTTGCGAAACGCAGGTTGATATATGAGGTATCGTCGCACACGCAGGGAATGAGTACCCACGAGACGGCAAACATGATAATCATGAAGAAAATATCGGCATTTCGCCAAAAGGTGAGCACACCGATGGCTTCCAGAAGAACAATTATCAGTTTTGTTGTTCTTTTGGAGTTCAGGTCGATTAAAAAGTCTATGGCCTTTGTTATGCCGGTCTTGCCTTTGCGTTTCCTTTTCATCTGCTCTCCCTCCAAAATAAATCATGCTTTACCGAAATTATATCAAAAATCGCGTGCCATGTCAACTGCGGCAGAATAAAAATCCGCGGGGGGGAAATTTATCTTGCGCTGTTTGTCAGTAAAAAGTACACTCTCGTTTCTCGCGGAAAGAAAACTACTTTTCTGCGTAAAAAAACACGGGCGGCAATGGCGGGTGTCCGTAAAACAGTTAAACCAAAAATTTAACTATTTTACGGCATCTGTCAGACGGGGTTGGCTAAAACGAAAGTAAGCTATACTTGGTTTGATGACCAGGTATAGCTTATTTTTCATCTCAAATGCTATTAAAATAACGATTTGGAGGTACATATGATGCAGGAACCAAACTATATCCGTTGTGGTGATTACTATATTCCCGATATTCGCTTGCCTGAGGAAAGCAGACCTATTGGTCGGTGGGGGCATATGCACAGAGATTATATCAAGGAGCATAACCCCATCCGCTTCAATGATCTATGTCTTAGCGGCGAATTGTGGAAGTATCTAGCTGACTTGAACGAGCAGGCACAGAACCGCCTTGAACGTATCATTGAGCAAATGAAAGCCGCCGAGGGCGTAACAGAGGGCATGAAAGTGACTGACTAGATGGCATGGGTTGGTGCTATGAACGGCATCCGCCATCGTGCAGAGGAGATTATTCTCCGTGAGATGATATATGAGGAGGACGCCACATGAGAATCCTTGAAGAATTTTGGTATGGCAATATCAAGCCTACAGAATACGATACTTCTTCTAAGGAGTATAAGAAGTTACTGGAGTTGATTTGCAGGAATGAAGAAAAGCTACGAGTCACTATGACAGACGAACAGAAAGAAATGTTTGAGAAATACACGGATTGTGTGTGTACCAAACCATTACAGCTTGCTTGATCTTCCAAAATAGTTTTAAGTTGGGAGCCAGAATGATGTTGTAAGTTATGGAAGACAGATAGTTCTTAAACGATAGCACCCGTTGATCACGGCCAATCAACGGGTGCTGTTATATTATTGTTTTGATTCAAGATATTGACCATAGGTATAGATATTTTCTGCTCCAACCAAATCAACCAGAAAAGCTCTGAAAGTGGCATCTATTGGCACAGACACAAAGAAAAATAATCGTTTTCTTGGTCTTGAACAACACACATAAAACAGATTTCGATTTCTTTCGTAGGAAGTCTGCTTTCCGTTTGGTATAGGGGTATGTCCTGTTATCATCGGTGCATAGGTTTCAAATTGATATTGATTCCAGCCTTTACTGATAACAAAGACAACATTATCATATTCCTCACCCTTAACGCCGTGTTCCGTCGAAAATTCTGCTTCAGGATATAGAAATTCCATTGCAGCCCGAAATTGGCTGTAATCCAAATCTAAAACATCACGGATTGTTGCATCCAAGCCATAGATCGTATCAGGAGCATCAAAATACAGATGGTAGTATCCATCAACCAATGATGGAACAGGAACCAACTTTGTTTCTACGATGGTATTAATAACATCAATGGCTTTCCCATCACGAGCTTTCTTTAGTTGCACCTCAAACTCTTTCCACTGCATCTTCTCAGATTTTTTTGTGATAGGATAGCGCCTAATTCCAAGCGTATCAAACAGAAGCTGCATATTTGATGTGCTAAGTGCTTCGTATATCGGTTCAACGGTATTCATGAAGAATAGCAAAAATGGATCTTGTTTATCTCGAAGACCATCATCAATAATAGCTAATAATTGCTCATATCCTTGCTGTGTGGCCAGAACTTTATGAGTGATCATCAAAATCTTAATATTTTCATCCTTTGGTACATTTTTCTTAATACATTCTGAAAGATGGTGCAGTCTGGATTTCAGTTCTTCTGCAGGGAGATCGTCTTTAAATGTGCGATCTGAGCGACGTGCTCCAGAAAAATCATCGCAGGTTACAACAACTACTTCGCCTTCAAAATTATCTATTGCAGATTGTTGTGGCAAATCTGGGCGAATTTCATTCAAGAGATTCACAATTCTGGGTGCTGATCTAAAGTTTGAGCCTTTTTTGATTTCTACAAGATTGCTATGCTCTATCGCACCGCAGGCATTATTGCTTTGGCAAATAGTTTGCCACGCATCTCCGAAAAAGCCAAATTGTGGCCCTATTCCTTCAGCAATAAAGAAGTTTACAAAACGTGTGATAATCGGCTTATAGGAATCCTGGTATTCATCAATTAAAATCAAAGGGTAATTGTCAGAGAAAACACGACGGAATTTTGCATTATCCAACAGAGTACAGAAAAGTTTCAAAACATCATTATGGTGCAAGTAATGTACTCCTTGGGACACATAACGGCGTCCTAAGGTATAACGAATCTCCAACACCTTGCTGAAGTCCGTTTCCGTCGTTGTTAATGACTCATCGTTATCGATAATGCTCATAAGAGTGCTTTGGTACTGCTTGATTGCACTCCAAGCAAAGGAATGGATTGTCGACGGAAGAATAAATGAATCTTGGGATAACCGCTCTGCGATTACATCAACAGCTGCATTTGTATATGTAATACATATTACATTTTGTTTTTTTCGGCGATAATCCTTCCACTTATTTGCTTGAATCCATTCGATAACACGATTTAGTGAGTAGGTTTTTCCAGAACCAGCGCCTGCTTCCACACGAAAGCTACGCCCAGCCTTGAGTGCAGCAATAATTTGTTCGTCAACCTTGTCTGCTTCCGCCTTAGCTATTTCATAATTTGAAAGCTTACAATTCTTGGACAATTCTCAACACCTCCTCACTCAAGAACTCGTTGCTTATTAAGCCAGATCAAGCCATTTTTAATATATTGGGGAATAGAATAATTGGGGTTATTGCAAATCAGGTTCAGTGCAAAGTCAGTCTTGCTTTTCTCGGTAAACTCCAAGTCTTCTTCCGCAACAGGTTCCACGAGTCCATAATGACTACGATTCACATTCATTACAGCTTCTTCCAGGGATCTGCCGCATATCCCATTTTCCAAGGTTTGATATTCGATATGACATTTCCCCAAAGTCTTTTCCGCATCTGTTGCGGAGGTAATATCAGCAAGGGATATCGTATCTTTGCTATTCTGCGGAATACCCTTAATTTTACGTATCCACCACTTTATTGTTGCATTAGAGGTAGTTTTGCCCTTGCTGACAACAGCCTTTGTTCTGCCATCTATCATAGAATCTATATCCGTAAGAATTAAGCAAGGTATTCCAAGGAAATCTGCAAATGGTATGAATTTATATGCGTATGCCCCTCCAATTTCAATCAAAGCATAATACTGTGCAGGCAGTTTATACTTTTCTGGGTCAAACAGTTTTTCTTTCTCACATTTTTCTATCATGTCCGGTAGCATCAACCGCTCTGAAGCACCCTCAACAAAAATAATTTTATCTGCAAAGAACAAATCACATCTGCTTAGCGTAAGGTATTTCTTGATGAAATCCATGTTGTCGGCATTTTCTTTGGCAAAAACATCAAGGTTCTTATAAATGACTCCCGATTTAGATTTTTGTGCATATCGGATTTTTGAAAAATCCATAGTATTTGCTATATGTGCAGAGTGTGTAGTTAAAAACGTCTGGATGTGAATGGTTGTAATTTTTGCAAGAAAGTTTTCTAAATGTTCAGCAAATGCATGTTGCATTTGAGGATGCATATGTGACTCTGGTTCTTCAATAAACAACAACGGAATGCAGGCTTCTCCCTTCTTCTCAACATCTCGTGCAAACGCAGCTAAAAGAAATTCCATTTTAATCAAATTCTTGTATCCAAGTCCATTATGAGAGCTGGGCAGGCTTTCGTCTACGGTGCCAGAGTGATATGAAAGATGTGTCTGGTTTTTTATCTGATCGTCGATTTTCAACTCAGTAATAACGCCAAGCTGTAATTCTTCAGCATTAGGATAGCCAAAACCAACTGCTTTGTTGACCAAGTCGCTGAGTATTCGATCGCTTTCTTTTTGCACATCTTTGTTTGCATTATCAACTACTGAGCGGAGCTCCTTGACCTTTTCAGCTATGTCCGGAGTCAATTCTTCCTCGTTCAAACTGAAATACTCTGAAATCAATGAACTGAGGGACTCATTCTTTTGAGTACCATCTTCTCCGAGTATGCGTTCCGCAGGAATCGGATAATAAGGGAAAAGGTCTTCAAGTTCTCTGCGGTTCTTAACTTGCCGATCTTCTAAATTCTTCGGATTAACCGCATAGATGGTTAAACCAAACAACCTCGTAAAATTGCTTACAAGTACATCATGCATTTCCTCTGTTTTGGGATTAAACTTGCCCTCCCTATAGCAACTATCCTTAAACAGTTCCCACAGTTTGTTTTCGTCAGTTTTCAACTGATATTCCACACGAATTAACGCTGTAGTGGTATCCACGTCAACATCGATAATGAAAGGCGATAACGCTCCCAATTTTACATCCGGATCATTCAATGAATAATCAACTAAAAATTCTATGGAAATAGTTTCTATTTTTTCGCAGAGATCCTCATAACTCAACTTTTTCTCCATGAACTGCAAAAACAAGTTGTGGAGACTTTCTCTCTTTGACAGAGGATAATCATTGTAGGAAAAATCGCTACCTTGAAGTACAGTATTGATGCAGCTACTACAGGAAGTCTTGGCGGTATTGTTCCTGCCGACAATAAGAGTTGTTTTTGCATCGACATCCAGTTTGGCATCAATAAGCAATCTATAATTTTTGATTCTAATTTCTAATAATCGCATATTTGCCTCCGTTTTTATCTGTAGTAAGCAGTCAATTTTTGTAGCTACCGTATCAGTTTTTATTCCTTATTGGTACTTTTTCTGTCGCTGAGGATATAGATCAAATCTGGTGCCGAACCTTCATCAGAATAAATGTTTTTTCCATAAATCCGTGCCTGTTTAGCTTTGGGCATTGTCTTATTTTCAGTGGTTACTGAGCGTTTTTTGCTAATGCTAATAAATAATTACAATCTATCGCTATATGGCAATGATCTCATATAACTATCCATCCATTCCCAATCGGGAATATAGCCATCATCAGAAAATTCGTGTGTTTCATCAAGCACAATACCATCGGCATTGTGTTTAACAGGAAGCTTTATAGTAAAGTCTTTTCTGAAATGGGCATTCAATTCACGGCCAAATGCTTGATATTTGATCTTACATTCATTTCGAATGAGCGTTGCAATAAACAGTTTAGCGTGATCTGACAAAGGGACTTTTTCCTGTAATACTGCTACATTTTGTGCCGTATAAAATGGCTTCTTTTGAATAAAGCAAGAACCCAAAAAGCTGCCGCCCAAAGCCAACGACATCGATCCCGCAGGAAAAGGTTTTTCTCCTTCAATTTCATCTACAAATCCAACTACGCCATTGCCGTTGCTATCACGGGAAACATAGTTGTATTTAGGCTCGTCGCTCGTAGTAATGACTGCATCGATTCCATTTCCCATGCCACAAATGAAAATGCGATGCAGGAAAAACTCGTGCCATGTTTTTGTGTTCAGTTCTGGCGGTATTTGCTCAGTAACGGTTGTTTTTAGGAGTTTATGGTGCAGAGATAAAATGTACTTTTCTATAAACGTCCAATCTGGAGTTATGGAATCAATACTTGGCAGTAAAAGAGTGTCAGACAAATATTTATCTTCCGTTACTTTCCTTCCGTATGTGTACTTGTATTGATTTGCCATCAAGATAGTTCTGAGGAACAAATAAACTGCAGGTTTTCTGTATTCGGTATTTTTTAGTAAAAGAATCTTCGCTGAATCGCCCACGACACATCCATGAGGCTGAAATGCCACAAATCCAGCGGAACCAGTCCTTGCAACAGTAAGGCACGGTTCTTCCACATAGGTGTAATTCATGGTTTTACAATAATCTTTGCTTATATAGCCGATGATCCCATTATTATCAGCTCCACTTTGAACAGCAGGAAAACTACCGGGATTATCTTCGATTTCCTCCTTAGTAATTCCGCTCCCATTATACAGAAAGAAAATATCAGCTGCAGAAAATGGCTTCCAATCAGAAATATTAAGCTTCATATATGTGGCCCTCTTTGACTAAGTATGAAAGATAGTCATTTATTGTTTTCTGAAAATCTTCAGCGACAAGTGTTGAATAATCCGTTTCCATATATGCTTCAGCAAGCCACTCGTCTTTCCACGAAACACGATGCATAACAGATAATCCTGGCACTACTTTTTTGTTCTTGTACAGATTAAGCCAGATTTCTTCCGTTTTATTCCATAGGCTATTGCCGTCTGCATCGGTACGTTCAACACGACCTAATCCTTTACGTTTGATGAACTTGTCATCTTTGTAATAACCAAAGAATGTTTCTTTATTTGCTTTTTCATGTTTTTGGGAAAGATCAAAAATCATATAACAAGCAACCGCTGCCGCTCCGGGATAGAACATTTCTGTGGGAAGCGAAAATACGGCGTCGAGAGTATAGTTATCAAGCATTTTCTTTTTGAATGCTTTTACATCGCCACTGTTGCCGATAGCAGCTTGCATAGGGAGTAATACTGCCATTTTACAGGTAGATGGGACATGGCGAGCAACCCACTCTACAAAATGTAAACCTTTGGAGGGATCTTCCTTTTTCTTGGCGTCCCACCCTTTGGTATAGTCTGGATCACAACACTTTTTAGTAGCGTTATAAGGAGGGTTCATCAAAACAATATTGATGTTGTTCTCGGCGATCCATTTGGCTCGCTTAAACATAGAATCCTGAACAACATTAGAGTTGCCGTCACCATGGATCAGCATGTTGGTAGAGGAAAGGCCAAACGCTCCCTCTTCATATTCAATGCCGAAGATTTGGTTCTTCTTAACTTCTTCACGCTCTTCTTCTGTATCGCAATCATCCATTGCGTCGGTCATAGCTCTAACAAGAAAAGCACCACTTCCGCAACAGGGATCCAAAACACGGGCGTTTTTGTTTACACCAACTGCTTTGCTCATAAAATCACAAATGTGGTCAGGAGTAAATGCTTGGTTCTTATCGGACTTTCCAACATATTTATTGAATGTGGTGAAGAACAGGTTTAATAAGTCTTGTCCAGCGGTGCTCTTGTCATTGAT
Source organism: Acutalibacteraceae bacterium (assembly GCA_963618495.1). Taxonomy (GTDB): domain Bacteria; phylum Bacillota; class Clostridia; order Oscillospirales; family CAG-272; genus Apopatosoma. The sequence continues at coordinate 1,859 of CAVESF010000025.1, read as the reverse complement.
ATACGGAACAACATTATCATCAATGAATTGCAAGATATCCTCAAGTTCTTTATAGGTCAAACTTGTAACATCCTGATCATCGAGAACTTTACTATTCAGAACAGCGAGCTTTCCTGCTTTATTCAAACTACCGCCACGAGTGAGCAAGCCCTCCAGAATATCTTTGATGCTCTTCAAAACGACTCGTTCTGGAGCAAGCTTCTTTCCGGTTTTGGGGTCGAGTGTTTCTTTTACATTCTTATAAACAAGCCCGTTTTTGAGAGCCAAAAGACAAGTTCCAACAAACTGGCTACGCAATTTTTCGTTGATGCCATCCGAATGAAGCTTTTCATTAAGCGTTTTAATAGAATCAACAACTTTGATTTTGTCGTTTACTCTACCAAAACACAGGTTTTCGTATTCTTCAAATGTGCGAAGAACTGTTTCTTCTTCCATGCGATGTTCGTCATCAATAATGACAGATTGACCGTACCAAACCCATACTTCATCGCCATCGGTTTCCGCAAGGATAGCAACGATCTTTTTGTCCGAGTATGCCTTTTCAAAGCGAACATAGTCCTGTAACTGACCTTGGATTTTGGCTTTATCCCAACGACTGAACTTGTTTTTGCATTCAACAAGAATCGCCAATCGCTCATTTTCAAAACGAAGGTCAAGAAATTTGTGCTGTGCTCCAGTTGTAGCCTTTTGATAATCCTTAATGTCTTTACCGATAGCTTTCAGCGCTTGAGCATAGCTAAACTCGCCTGTTTCGGTGTTGCCAATGCGATACTGGTCGCCGATTCTATTTATTATATCAAATCTGTTCATAACTGTTCTCCTTTGTTCATTCGAATTTGTGATCTAACGCCAAACCAATCAATCGATCTGCCTGGTCAGCCATAAACAGCGGAATGTTCATCACATCATCGTCCAGCTTCAGATTATCAAGGGAGAACCGAACACGGAGCTTCACTTTATCCGGAAACAATTCTTTGAACTTTCTGAGGCTCTTGCTTGCTAAATTCGCTTCGGATTTTACTTCAACAGGGAAAATGTCATTATCTCGCTGAATCAGAAAATCCACTTCATATGGAGGATTATTCTGCGACCAATAACGAGGTAGCACCTCAAACTGCGTAATCAAAGTTTGCAATACATAGTTTTCGGTTAAGGCTCCCTTGAACTCGGTGAACAGGCGGTTACCTTCGCCAAAAGCCGTAGGAGCCAGCTGTGCCAGACGGCGAAGCAGACCTACGTCCACCAAATAGAGTTTGAACGCAGACAGATCATCATAAGCGGTTACAGGAAGACCGGGAGCGCTACTGCGATAAATCTTATGCACCAGACGGGCATCTACCAGCCATTGCAGAGCATCCTCATATTCACGAGCTCTTGCGCCTTCTTTGACAACCTTATATATAAATTTTTTATTCTCTCTTGCCAACTGAGAGGGAACAGACTTCCAAATCATAGAGATCTTCGGAAACTCGGTAAGGTTGGGATGTTTGGCGAAGTCACGCTCGTAAGCACCGATGATATCGGACAGAGCTTTCTGCATGGCAGATACGTCACGGGCTTCCGTCCACATCTTTATTGATTCCGGCATACCTCCGGTAACATAGTACATCTTTAGCTTCTCATATAACGGATTGAAAAAAGCATCTGGAATCGGGTCAAGCGTATCCATGCTCTCCAAATATTTCACAAGGTTCTCATCACCGTTTGCGAGAAGAAATTCAGTAAATGTCATGGGGTCGATCTGCATGAAATTAACCTTTCCTACAGGAAAAGAAGATGGCTTAGCTAAGGCAATGCCAAGCAGCGAACCGGCACAGGCAATGTGATACTGCGGAGCATTCTCGCAAAAATACTTCATG
>CAVESF010000024.1:0-33635 GCA_963618495.1 Acutalibacteraceae bacterium | reverse complement strand
ATTCTCGATGCGTTAAACGACGGCGAACCGAAATAATATATCCGAAAAATGAAAGAAGGCGATATCCGTGAGCGAAAGCATATTTAAGCTGAAGAGCAAATTTCTGCCGACAGGCGACCAGCCGCAGGCTATAGAAGCGCTCTCGCGCGGCGTTCTCGCAGGCGATAAGATTCAGAGTCTCGTCGGCATCACGGGAAGCGGCAAGACCTTTACCATGGCAAATATCATCGCCGCCTGCAACCGCCCGACGCTCGTTCTCTCTCATAACAAAACGCTCGCGGCACAGCTCTGTGGCGAATTCCGCGAATTTTTCCCCGACAATGCCGTGGAATATTTCGTTTCATACTACGATTATTATCAGCCGGAGGCTTATATCCCCGGCAGAGACTTATATATAGAAAAAGATTCTTCCGTCAACGACGAGATTGACCGCCTGCGTCACAGCGCCACCTCGGCGCTTTTTGAGCGCAGAGATGTCATCATCGTCGCTTCCGTTTCGTGCATATATACGCTCGGCGACCCCGAGGAATACCGTTCGCTCGTCGTCGCCGTGCGCGAGGGCATGAAAATGAACCGCGACGACCTTATACGAAAGCTCATCGCCATAAGCTACGAGCGCAATGATATCTCCCCCGAGCGCGACAAATTCCGCGTCCGCGGCGATGTGCTTGAGATAATGCCCGCCTCGGGCAAGGCGTCGATAAGAATCGAATTTTTCGATGACGAGATAGAGCGCATCGCCGAGATAGACACGGTGACGGGCGAGGTGTTGCGCCGTTTCTCCTACTATGCGATATATCCCGCCTCTCACTATGCCACATCTGCGGAAAAGCGCGAGGCGGCGCTTGCCGAAATAGAGCGCGAAATGCGCGAGCGCATCGCATTTTTCGAGAGTGAGGGCAAGCTTGTCGAAGCGCGGCGCATAGAGGAACGCACAAAATACGACCTCGAAATGCTCCGCGAAGTCGGCTTCTGCTCCGGCGTGGAAAACTATTCCCGTGTGCTCTCGGGCAGACCCGCAGGTTCAACGCCGTATACCCTGCTCGATTATTTTCCCTCGGATTTTCTGCTTTTCGTAGACGAATCGCATGTCACACTGCCGCAGGTGCGCGGCATGAGCGGCGGCGACTACGCGCGAAAGAAGAATCTCGTGGATTACGGCTTCCGTCTGCCGAGTGCCTTTGACAACCGCCCGCTCTTCTTCCATGAATTTGAGGAGAAGATAAATCAGGCTATTTTCGTTTCAGCGACACCTGCGCAATACGAAAAGGAACATTCCTGCCGCATGGTAGAGCAGATAATCCGCCCGACGGGACTGCTCGACCCGAAGGTAGAGGTGCGCCCGCTTGAGGGTCAGATAGACGACCTGATGGGCGAAATAAGAAAGCGCACGGAGCGCGGCGAGCGCACACTCGTCACCACGCTCACGAAGAAGATGGCGGAGGATCTCTGCGAATATCTCGAAATGAACCTGATAAAAGTGCGCTATATTCATCACAATGTCGACTCCATGGAGCGCATGGAAATAATACGCGACCTGCGTCTTGGTGTTTTTGATGTGCTTGTCGGCATAAATCTGCTCCGCGAGGGTCTTGATATCCCCGAAGTATCGCTCGTCGCCATTCTCGATGCTGATAAAGAGGGACTGCTCCGCAGTGAGACCTCTCTTATCCAGACGATAGGCAGAGCGGCGCGAAACGAAAACGGCGCCGTTATCATGTATGCCGATACGGTGACGCGCTCGATGAAAGCGGCTACAGACGAAACGGAGCGCCGCCGCGCGATACAGGAAGCCTACAATAAGGAACACGGCATCGTCCCGAAAACGATAAAGAAAGATATCCGCGACCCGATAGAGATTTCCTCCAAGGACGATCTCACGCGTGCGGGGGAGGGTAAAATGTCCGCATCCGAGCGGCGTGCGCTCATAGAAAAGCTCACGGGCGAAATGAAAGCGGCGGCGAAGTCGCTCGATTTCGAACGCGCGGCATATCTGCGCGATACGATAGCAAAGATAAGAAAATAACGCAAAAGAAGCAAAAATTAAGAAGAAGGTACAAAAATGCCCGCAAAAGAAATTCATGTTAAAGGCGCGAGGGTGAATAACCTCAAGGATGTGGAACTGCGCATACCGCGCGATTCGCTCGTCGTTTTCACGGGGCTTTCGGGCTCCGGCAAATCCTCGCTCGCCTTTGATACGATATACGCCGAGGGACACAGGCGCTTCGTGGAGTCGCTCTCCTCATATGCGCGTATGTTTCTCGGTCAGATAGACAAGCCCGATGTGGACTTCATCGAGGGGCTTTCCCCCGCGATATCCATAGACCAGAAAACCACCTCAAAAAATCCGCGTTCCACCGTCGGCACGGTGACGGAAATATACGATTATCTCCGCCTGCTCTATGCGCGCATAGGCATTCCGCATTGCCACATCTGCGGCAAGGAAATCCTGCGCCAATCGACCGATACAATAATAGAAAAAATAATGGCTCTGCCAAACGGAACAAAATTTCTCCTGCTCGCTCCGGTTGTGCGCGGCAAAAAGGGTATGCATGAGAAAGTTTTCGATGACGCGCGGAAAAACGGCTATGTCCGCGCCCGCGTGGACGGCTATGTCTACGATTTCGACGAATTGCCGAAGCTCGAAAAGAACATCAAGCACAATATAGATATAGTGGTAGACCGACTCGTGATGAAGCCCGAGGTGCGTTCGCGTCTCGCGGGCTCGCTGGAAACGGCGCTCTCGCTCGCAGGAGGACTGGCAAGCGTTTTCGTCCCCGAGACAAAGGAAGAGATGAAATTTTCCCAGAACTACGCCTGTGAGGAGCACGGAGTGAGCATAGGCGAGATATCGCCGCGGATGTTCTCATTCAATAACCCGTTCGGCGCCTGCGAAAAATGTTCGGGTATGGGCGAGCTGAAAACGGTCAGCGCCGAGAAAATAATCCCCGATACGGGAAAAAGCCTGCGCGGCGGCGCCATCGCCGTAAACGGCTTCAAAACCATTGAGGAAGCCTCATGGAACGGTCCGCTCATAATGCAGGTCTGCGCCGCATACGGTTATACCATAGACACGCCGATATGCAAGATGTCCGATGAGGCACTCAAAGCCCTGCTCTACGGCACTGGAGACAAGATCTACAATGTAGTCCGCGTTTTCGGCGGCATGGCTCACAGGCAGAATACGACATACGCGGGTATAGTGAATATCATCGCTCAGCGCATGAATCAGTATCCCTCGGAATCGGACTACTACGATGAATTTATGGATTTCATCCCCTGCCCCGATTGCGGCGGCAAGCGTCTGCGTCCCGAATCGCTGGCGATAACCGTCGGCGGGAAGAATATCTACGAGCTCTGCTCGATGAATATAAACGCGATACTAGATTTCTTTGAAAACCTGAAACTCACCGATACAGAAGCTCTCATAGCAAAGGAAATACTCAAGGAGATACGTTCGCGCCTCGGTTTTCTGCGCAGTGTGGGACTTGATTATCTCACGCTCTGGCGCAAGGCAGGAACGCTCTCGGGCGGCGAAGCGCAACGCATACGCCTTGCCACGCAGATAGGCTCTTCGCTTGTCGGCGTGCTGTATATCCTCGATGAACCGAGCATCGGTCTGCATCAGCGCGACAACGGCAAGCTCATAGATACGCTGAAGCGACTGCGTGATGTGGGCAACAGCCTTATCGTTGTAGAGCACGATGAGGAGACCATGCTCTCCTCCGATTATATAGTCGATATAGGTCCTGGTGCCGGTGTGCGCGGCGGTGAGATAGTCGCCTGCGGCACGCCGGAGGAAATAATGGCAAATCCCGCCTCGATAACGGGCGCTTATCTCGCGCACAGGCTGGAGATTCCCGTTCCCGATAAGCGGAGAAGCGGAAACGGAACTTTTCTCGGGATTTTCGGCGCGAGGGAGAACAATCTCAAAAATATCAATGTGAAAATCCCGCTCGGGATGTTCGTCTGCGTCACGGGAGTTTCCGGCTCAGGAAAATCCTCGCTGATAAATTCCATCCTCCTGCCCGTGCTCTCAAAGAAGCTCAACCGTGCCTTTACCTACCCAGGTAAGCACGACCGCATAGACGGCACGGAAAACCTCGACAAGGTCATCTCCATAGATCAAAGTCCGATAGGGCGCACGCCGAGGAGCAATCCGGCGACATATACGGGACTTTTCGGCGATATACGCGAGCTTTTCGCAATGACGCCCGACGCCAAGGCGAGAGCTTATACGGCGGGAAGATTCAGCTTCAATGTCCGCGGCGGCAGATGCGAAGCCTGCGAAGGCGACGGCGTGAAAAAGATAGAAATGCATTTTCTTCCCGACGTCTATGTCACCTGCGATGTCTGCGGCGGCAAGCGATACAATCACGATACGCTCGAAGTGAAATTCAAGGGCAAGAATATATATGAGGTTCTCGAAATGACCGTTGAGGAAGGGCTTTCCTTCTTTGACGGCGTGCCGAAGATACGCAAAAAGCTCCAGACGCTCTACGATGTAGGTCTTGGCTATATCAAGATAGGTCAGTCATCGACAACTCTCTCGGGCGGCGAGGCACAGCGCGTGAAGCTGGCGACGGAGCTTGCCAAGCGAGGCACGGGTAAAACGATGTATATACTCGACGAGCCGACGACGGGACTGCACAGTGCCGATGTGGCAAAGCTGCTGGAGGTTCTTTCCAAGCTCTGCGACGGTGGAAACAGCATGATTGTAATAGAGCATAACCTCGATGTGATAAAAACGGCGGACTATATCATAGATATGGGTCCCGAGGGCGGAGACGGCGGCGGCACGGTCGTTGCCTGCGGCACACCCGAAGCGGTAGCCGCCTGCGGAAAATCATATACAGGTCAGTATCTGCGGCGGATTTTCGAAGCAAATGCAAAAAAATCGGATAAAACAAAAACAAAAAGAAATAAATAATAAATTTTCGGAGGAAAATAAAAAATGGCAAAGTCAAAATGGATATGGTACGGCGGCGATTTTGAAATTTATCACGCGATGAAGCAGAATCTGCGCCGCGAGGAGTACGGCATAGATCTGTATGTGCCGATGTGGCGTGTGGACGCGCCGCGCCCCACGGCGCTTTTCTATAAAATAGCAGTACTGGATAAAGAAGAGAAAATGACAGCCTATGCAAACGGCAGAGGATATGTCACGGTTCAGTACGACGAGCAGATTCCCGATGGCAAAACGAGGAGAAAAGCGAAAAAATACAGGCTCGGTGAGGAAGTCACGCTCACACCTGGCAGAAATTTCATAAAGGTGAATGTGGAAAAGCTCGGCGGGCTTCCCTGCGCTTATGTGCTCGGCGATACGTTTGCCTCCGATTCGAGCTGGAGCGGCGCTTCGCTCGGCGCGGGAGAGGATTTTCCAGCGGGATGCAGTGACTGGTATACCGCACTTTCCGACAATCCCGAGATATTCAGATTTTCATACGAGCGCATTTATCCGGTTGCAAGCGAGAAAATAAACGGAGGCACGCTCTATGATTTCGGAAAAGAGACATACGGCCCGCTTATCTTTGAAAATATCCGCGCCTGCGGCGGCAAGCCTGTCCGCTTCAATTACGGTGAGAGCAAAGCAGAGGCACTCGATATGAGCGATAATGTTCCGCTGACGGATTATCTCGACCCCGCGGAGAAGAAAATGACCTTCAAGAAGCGCGCATTCCGCTATATCTATGTTTTCGATGACGAGGATATTTCCTATGATATCTCCTGCGACTATGAATATATCCCGCTCGAATACAAGGGCGCTTTCCGCTGCGACGACGAGCTGATAAACAGAATATGGGATGTCTCGGCATATACGCTCCACCTCAATACACGCGAGGGTTATCTCGACGGCATCAAGCGTGACGGCTGGCTCTGGAGCGGAGATGCATATCAGAGCTACTACGTAAATTATTATCTCTTCTTTGATAATGACAGCGTCAAGCGCACGATTATAGGGCTTCGCGGAAACGAACCGACAACACAGCATACAAATACGATACTCGACTACAGCTTCTATTGGATATGCTCTGTTTATGACTACTATTTTCATACGGGCGATATGGATTTCGTCCGCTTCATCTATCCGAAGATGAAAACAATGATGGCTTTTATCGAGACAAGATGCGATGAGCGCGGCATAGTATGCGGCAAGCGCGGCGACTGGACTTTCATCGACTGGACGACCTTTGACACCGAGGGTCCGCAGGCGGCGGAGCAGATGCTGCTTATCCATACATACCGCACCATGGCAAAATGCGCCGCTCTCATGGGCGAGGATACGAGCGTCTATGATGAGAAAGCGGAGCGCCTCTGTCGCGCGGCAAACGAGCTTTTCTGGGACGAGGAGAAAGGTGCCTTTATCGACAGCTACACCTCGGGCAAACGCCATGTGACGCGCCATGCAAACATTTTCGCCCTGCTCTTCGATACCACAAGCGAGGAACGCAAGGAGAGAATCATACGCGATGTAATAAATAATAAGGATGTCCCGCCGATAACAACGCCTTATTTCGAATTTTTCGAGCTGGACGCAATGTGCATGCTCGGCGACCGGAAATATATGCTCGATATGCTCCATTCCTACTGGGGCGGCATGATAAAACTCGGCGCCACCACTATCTGGGAGCAGTTTGATCCGAATGAAGAGGGCGCAGAGCACTACCGCATGTACGGTAAGCCCTACGGCAGAAGCCTCTGCCATGCATGGGGCGCATCGCCGATATATCTGCTCGGCAAATATATCCTCGGCGTCAAGCCCACCTCGCCCGCATACAAGACCTTTGATGTAGCTCCCTCGGCATCGGGACTGACGGGTATCAGCGGCAGAGTGCCGCTTCCCTGCGGCTATGTCGATGTCGAGATAAACGGCGATGAGGTTTCCGTTTACAGCACCTGCGAGGGCGGCACGCTTATCCTCGGCGATGTGAAATTTGCGATAGAAAAAGACAAAAAGATTATCAAAACTCATAAAAACGCCTGAGTTTACATAAAATTATCAGAAATGTTTACAAAATATCAATACTTTTCCGAAAATATCTGATATTATATAAGATAGTTTGAGACACAGGTGAAAAACTAATACAAGTAACTGCTTTGCGGAGGTAACAGATGAAAATAAATGTCAAGGCTATTATCCTCTATGCGGTTCTGATATTCGCAATCATATTTACCGTGATGTGGATGTCGGGCGGCAAAGAGGCTGAAAATCTGACATACAGTGAGATTCTCGAAAAAATAACAAGCGGCGAGGTTTCCGAATTTACGCTGACAAATAAAAACGAACTGAGGATAAAGACCGAAAGCGGAACCTATACAAAGCGGCTTCGCGACGCGGGACTCTTCTTTGAGCAGATAGACTCTTATCTGCGCGAACAGGAGGCACTGCCCGAGGAAGAGCGCGCGCTGAAAAAATATGAAATTCAGGAGCCGCGAGACGAGGGAATGTCGATTTTCCTCTCGTTTTTGCCGACAGCGCTCCTTATAATCGCGATGATAGTCATATTTGTGTTCATGTCCAAAAGCGTGAACGGCGGCGGCAAGATAAACTCCTTCGGCAAAGCGAAGGCGAAATACGGCGTGGACGAGAAATCGCGCGTTTATTTCTCCGATGTTGCTGGCGCCGATGAAGAAAAGGAAGAACTGCGCGAGGTTGTGGAATATCTGCGTGACCCGGGCAAATTTATGAAGCTGGGTGCCAAAATTCCGCATGGCGTGCTTCTTGTAGGTCCTCCCGGAACGGGTAAAACCCTGCTTGCCAAGGCTGTTGCGGGCGAGGCGGGCGTGCCTTTCTTCTCCATCTCCGGTTCCGACTTTGTGGAAATGTATGTCGGCGTCGGTGCTTCCCGTGTACGTGACCTTTTCGATACGGCAAGAAAAGCACCTGCGGCTATCGTTTTCATAGATGAAATAGATGCAGTCGGCAGACGCCGCGGCACAGGTCTCGGTGGCGGCCACGACGAAAAGGAACAGACGCTCAACCAGTTGCTCGTGGAAATGGACGGCTTCGGCGGTCACAGCGGCGTCATCGTAATGGCGGCGACAAACCGCCCCGATATACTCGACCCTGCACTGCTCCGTCCCGGTCGTTTTGACAGGCAGATAACAGTCGGATATCCCGATATACGCGGCAGAGAGGAAATACTCAAGGTTCATGCAAGAAATAAGCCCTTTGAAAAGGAAGTCGATCTTGCTAAGGTAGCACAGCTCACGGTAGGCTTCACAGGCGCCGACCTTGCAAACCTGCTCAATGAAGCGGCATTGCTGGCGGCAAGAAAGTCGAAAGCTCTCATCGGTATGAACGATATAGGCGAGGCTTATCTCAAGATTACGACAGGTACACAGAAGAAGAATCTGAAGATGAAGCCCGAAGAAAAGCGCAAGACAGCTTACCATGAGGCAGGTCACGCTATCCTCGCTCATATGCTGCCCACGCAGGACCCTGTCCGTCAGATATCTATCATCCCGAGCGGAAATGCTCTCGGATATACGCTCAATGTTCCCGAGGAGGATAAGTTCAGCGTTTATAAGAATGAGCTGAAAGAGCAGATAACGATGCTTCTCGGCGGCAGAGCGGCAGAAGAATTGGTATTTGCCGATATTTCCGGCGGTGCTTCAAATGATATTCTCCGCGCCACACAGACGGCAAGAAAAATGGTCACCAAGCTCGGCATGAGCGACGTGATAGGCAATGTTCATTTCGGTTCCGACAGCTCGAGCGATGAAGTATTCCTCGGCAGAGATTTCAGCGCGGAACGCGATTATTCCGATGAAACGGCGGCAATCATCGACCGTGAAGTCAAGAAGATTATCGATGAAGCTTATGCAAATGCAAAGCGCATCCTCTCCGAAAACAGAGAGCGCCTCGATTTCATCGCCGAATTCCTTGTAAAACATGAAATGATGGATGATGTTCAGTTCAAGGCTTATATGGACGAGGGCGCTTCCGAAGAAGAGATTCTCAAGCTTACGGAAGAGAAACAGCGCAGAAGCGAAGAGGAAAACAAGAAGCGCGAAGAGGCGGAAGCGGAAGCTCGCCGTCGCGATGAAAAAGAACGCCTGCGCCGCGAGGAAGAAGCAAAGCAGAAAAAAAGCGATTTTCCAGACAATCCGTTTTTCAACGGACAGTAATAGATTTGATAAAACGAAAACCCGAGGCGCGCCTCGGGTTTTCGTTTTGCTTATATCAGTTGCGGATACTTCTCGACTATGTTCTTACCTTTCATTTTTTCAATCCTCCTGTTGATTTAATCAGCGGTAATCCGCAATGTTCGCAAATATCGCTCATTTTGTCATTTGAGCCGCCGCACATAGCACAGTGGCAACACATGTCTGCCGCGGCAGGGAGTACAACGGCAATGTCAGTGCCATGCAGATGCAAAACTGTATCTCCGACCTTGTATGCCTCTGAATCCGACTTCGGAGTGATCGGAGTTTCGGCTGCCTTTTTTTGGAATGTTTTTCCCGTTTCATCCTCGATTGTAAGGTATATTACATTCTTTCTGTACATCTGTTCCCATGTCGGCTTGGCGGCAGATTTGTTATCTGTTACCGTTTTCACTTTCACTTTCTTTACCACGCCGCAATAATCGGTGTCGGTAAAGATACGATAAACTTTTGAGATAAAAACAGATGAAATCAGAAGCACGGGATAAAGCACAGACTTAAATGCGGTAAGATTCTCGGAAAAAGAACGCTCGGTTTTTTCAAATATTATGATTACAGCCACCATCAAAAGCACAGTAATAATGAAAAGGACTATCCTCCGCACCTTTTTTCGCTGAATTGTCTTCTTTATTTCATTCGGTATTGCCAACATATAAAACTCCTCCTCTGTTTTTCTATATTTCAGCACAAATCTTTCTTGTTCAACGGCAAAAGCCTCTCATGAAAACAGAGCAAGAAAACGTCCGCTTTACCGATGATACAGGTAGCTCTGAGAATCTTCCTTTGCTTTCGTAAACAAAAGCTCCGATACAATCGAGCCGTATTGGTCAATCAGGCTTGCGTCGTAATACTCGGGCAGACTGTTTTCACCCAAAACGATCTGTGATGCGGGGACGGCACATTTTATTGTCAGGCTCGAATCAAAATACACCGAAGAAACATAATTTCTGCCTGTATTTACCGCCAAAGAGCCGAGCAGTATTTTTTCAAGATAAACGCAGAACTTTTCGCCTCTCATATTGAGCGTGCATTTGACCTCTGTCACTATGCCCGGCACCCAGAGAGAAAACTGAGTCTGATACGCGTTATCGTCGTATCGTTCAAAATAGCTGAGATATCTCTGATTCAGGTTGCGTTTCAGTCCCGCATCGTATGACATATCAAGCTTATATGTTTTTTCGTCGCCGTAGCCGTTTTTATCCTTATATTTGATTTCAAAGTAAAACTTTTCAACCTCGTCATAATCGGCGCTGTCAACATCAATCGGATTTTCGACGTTGAAGCAGAAGGTATACTTATACATGCTTTCTTCATCACGGTGAGAAAAATACTGGTTGATATCCCCGTCAGACGAAGCAATGCAGTTTTTAAGGACAGCAGTATCTATGACGGCATTGTATTGGTCTCTGAACTGCCCTGTGTAATCTTCGCTGCCGTCAAGACCGCTTACAATATCGTTCATTTGCTTTTCGGTGATTTCGAAGCTCTCGTGCTCGCTGAAATACGGCGAGTTCTTTTCATCAATGACCGATTTTTCCATCGAACAATAAATTGTGGCTGTCGAATCATAATATGCGGACGAAACGTAATCGGTATTGCTGTTTATCCTTTTACCGTTGCAATAAATACTTTCGACAGTAAAGGAAAGTCTTTCTCCGCCGTCCATATTCAGCTTTATAAACACCTTGCTCAGCTTGCCGGGCAGAGTCATGTCAAAGCTTGTTTCGCTTGGAAAATCGTTCTGTCTGATAAAATGCTCAATCCAGAAGTCCGTATGCTGAATTTCAGAGCCTTTTCTTGACAGATCGAAGGTTTCCTTTTTCTCGCTCTGATAGCCGTTCTGACCGTTATAATAATATTCAAAGTACAGAACGTTGATATCGCTTTCTTTCATACTTGTAGCATTGCAGGGGTTGTCAACCTTTATGTTGAAAGTGTAGACATATTCGCATACATTCTCGCCGCCGTCCTCGCCGACGGTGTCCGCCGAAAAGAGCCCTGTTGACAGCGCAATGATTACAACTACGCCTATTATGCAAAGGAGAGAACAGACAATTCTTGTTTTCTTCATATTTTACTTTCCTTTCATATAGACATCATACGCTATAAATTCGTTGTTTATTGAATTCATATCAACCTTACAACCCTCTTTGACGGCATTTTCCGTTCTGCTCGCATAGAGATATATCCGGTTGTCCGTAATGTGTTTTCCGTCATCGATCGTCGCAATAGCGCCCTCGTTGAGATTTACACGGTTGCCGTTTACATCGAAAACGTGCTCCCATGTGTTGAAATTGTCATTGATCATACCGTAATCCCTGCATGCAAGCCCAAGCTTTGCGATGGGATAAGCAGTATCCTTTGTCATCGTCGTTGAATAGTAAAGATATATCAGCTTTCCGCCCGTGCCGGAATTTAGCGATACCGCTTTTACTCCGTCATAGTCCTCCACGCAGGTATACTCGTCAACCGCGCTTCTGTATTTGATGCCGTTTATCATCAATTCCTTCTGATGCTCTTCGCCGACAGTCAGGATTATATCTCTTACGGCATTTTTTGCAACGCCCTTTCTTATTTCGGTCGGTTTCAGGGTATATCTCGAATATCCGATATATATATACTCTCCGCCGGTATTGGTGTTGATATCCATATCGACACAGATGTTGCAACCGAGCGTCAGAAGATTGCATTGCGCTTCCCTGACGGTTTTTCCGTGGCCAATATAGATTGCTCCCATCATTGTCGCGGTATCCTCATATGCCATATGGATAAAGTATGTTTCGTTCGGATCACCGTAAAGAGCCGCAAAGTCTTCTTCCGTTACTGCCGTTCCGCTGCTGCCGTCAACGGAATTTGCCGTCAGCGCGGTAGCCTTTTCGCCGTCAAAAACGTCAGCGCTTATGCTCAGTTCGGTAATCGGCATACCGGGACTTGACGCCGCGGATGTCGTATAATACAGATAATACGAGCCCTGCGGATCCATTATCATATCTCCGGCTTTTGTATAAGTCGCTCCGCCGACCCGAATTGTCTGAGGGACGCTTGTCTTGTCGGTAACGTATCTGATTATACCGTATATCGCCTCAAGCTCCGAATCGGTTCTCGAAACTCCGATATAAGAAGCCTTATCGTTGACAGCGCTCGGATTTGAATAGAAAGTATTCGATGCTTCGTTCGACAGATCAGCCAGAATGATTTCATCGGTGCACTGTGCCAGAAGATTCTGAATGCAGTAATCACTGCCGCTTGCATTTATCAGCTTCTGCGTAGCCTTGTCGTATTTTGAAAGATCATCGCCGACAGCCTTATTTATAGTATAAGTCGAAACATATATCGAGGAAATATATTTCTTTACGACCGGCGCACTCTTCTTTTGATATATATATACCGGCGTTACGCTCTTTTGGTAAGAAATATATTTTGAATTAGTTGTCAGGTAGCCGAGGTTATGAGCTTCAGTCCTGTTCGGAGTTTTAAAATCCTGGACGCTGATATAGCCCTCCGGAGTAGTGGCATCCGAAGAAATGACAACGTCGCTTACCTTCAGCGGTGTTCCTCCCGTAACGGGACCGAGAACATATATTCCCTTTCCGCGGGCATTACAGCTCGTCCACTCAACGTCTTCGTAGTCCTCCGGCAGAAGCTCCGTTGTCTGCGTTTGCTGCTCTATGCCCGTAAGCGCGCCGCTGCTGTTTGCAAACTGATACGAATGAGTTTCGTAAATACCTCTGAGATATCTTTCCGGTTCGCTACCGCCGCTCACAAGATACGGCAGTTCAAACATAACATCGCAAACCGCATACGAACCGCTCGTAGCCGTTCCGAGATAAACGGGAACTGACATGTTCCCCGGAGCCGAAGTATACGATCTGATACCGTAAATCGCTCTGTACGGATTATGGGTTGTCGTGTAACAGATATAGGTTTCAACATTGGCTGCCCAACGCTCTTCTGTCGCAAAGCCGTGCGCTTCTGTCGGAAGCTGTATTTTGATGGCATGAGTCAGACTGAGATTGCTTAATTTGTTCAGCTTCAAAGCCTTTATATAGTCGTCTGCGGAATTATCCAGCTTTCCGGTACCGTTTCCCGCGACAAGAACAATTCCCGAAATGTATTCCTCGCCGTCGGTATAGGCCACGGATGGTTTGAAATAGAGATATGTTCCCTTGTCGTTCCAATGCTCGTAGGTCTGCGATCTGTGTGTTCTTGAAACCGTGTTGTCAACTTCACTGCCGACATTGAGATTGTAGGCATTTCCGCCGCAAAACATATTTATCGGCTCGTAGCCCTCGGGAACATCGTCAAGGCTGTATTTTATTACAATATCCGCAAGAATCGGACTTCCTGCCGATTTATACGACGTATAGTAAAGAGTGTCCCCTGTCGGAGTTGTTCCGCACGACGTATACGAAGCGTTTCCGAACAGATAAGCGTCGGAAGAGTTTCTCGGTGAAATTCTGATATCAGTTACGGCGTCGTCGGGATTGGTCGTCGTGGAATAGCCGAGATATGTGTATTTCTTGATAGACGCGGTGACGGGCGTCAGGTTGACGTCCAGAACATTATAGCCCGATTTTGTCAATGCCGCCTTTGCCGCGGTTTCACTGCTTTCGACGGAAAGCGAAAGCTTTGAAATATACAGTGCTCCGTCATCGGTCTCTGCTGTTTCGCCGCCGTTTATCTCGCTTGTCGTAGTTTTGCAGAACATATAAACGGAAGCAGAATCCGACCTTGAGTTTGCGTTAAGGTTAGCCGCGCCGACTTCTCCGAAGCATTTTACGGATTTATAGCCGAGAGGCGTAATGCTGTCGTTATATTGCACCGTGATAAGTCCGAACACGGAAGATGCGCAAATCGGATCGCCTGCATATCTGCTCTTTGTCGTATAAAGAGCATTCCATCTTCTGGCGTTCGCGCCGTTTATGTTTGCCGGAGCTCCGTCCTGCGTCACAACGTTATATCTGACATATCTGTTCTGAGCCTCATCGAATATTACGGTGGGGATGGGTGTAAATTCCTCAGCATCGTCGTCCGTAAAGAGATCCCACAGATATTTGATCAGGAGAGCGATAAGAACGATTATCAGCGCCGCAAGCGCGATATAATTGAGAATTATAAAGGCGCAGCCGATTATACCGAGAATCGAACCGACAGCTCCCGCGCCGATGCCGGCGCAGCATATTGCCCAGACACTCGAAGCGACGCCTACATAAGCCGCACTGAAGCCTATGGCGGCATTGATTATACTGGCTGTTATACATGTGAGTACCCAGCCGACGCCCACGACGAGAGAAACGATCTCGATTTTCGACATTGCCTCTGAAAGGAAAGTGTCAAGACTGTCGGGAGTAGTCAGCGTGTTGTATATCTGTCCCGCTGAATTTGCTCTGTAGGCGTCTTTTGTCACGGCAACCTTCTGATTGTAAACGGTCTGATCCGTTCCTGTCCATATCGACATGCTGTCCAAGCCCGTATATTGTCTGATCTCCTTTATAATCGGCTCGAGCTGCTTATCCGTTTCCTCGATAAGCCCCTCATCGTTCATCAGATAAAACGCCGAGAATGCCACGCCGCTGAGTCGCATAGTTGCGACCTGTCCGTCGGTGAGGCTATCGACAAGCGGGTAAATTTTTCTTAAATTTGCCGTTTCGTCATAAGATGAATTTCCGAGAGCAACAATGTAATCGCCGAGCTTTGTCGTTTCGTTGTAATTGTATCTGTTAAGCACATCATAAGCGGCAAGATACATCGCGTCGCCGTTTTCGGTTTTGATTTTGCCTCCGGTGGTTTTATCCGTTACGGTCTGCTCGGATATTTCGGTAGATTTCTTCGTATCGTCTTCAATAGTCTGAAGCTTGTTGCCGTTTTCCTCATACCGCTTTACGGCGGCATTGTAGCCGTTGGAAAACGTCTGAAGACTGCTTACAAGCTCGGTCGCAAGAACCTTGTACCGAACATCAAGCGCCATGTTGTTGTCGGCGTCGCTGAGTTCTTCTTTTACACCTGAAGAACCGAGTCTTGTCGCCCAATTTTCCCCGCCGTAGTCGGCAACACCGGCAACAAGCGAATTGCAGAAAGCCGAAACAACCGATGTGCTTGAACGTGAAAGCAGCTTTTTTATAAAATCAACATTGCAGTTACCGCTTACCATATAATCGCCGAGCTTTATATTGTCAAGCTCGTCGATATGATAGCAGTTGAGCGCATGTGCCGCCGCGATTGCCGCCGGACTCTGCTTTTTGTAATTTTCGGCAAACTCCTTCACTGCATCTGAAAGCTCCGTCGGAACATTTCCGAGCTTTTCTATAGCTCTCTCGGCAACATCTCCGTATGTGTAATCCTGATAGCCGCTGTTCATCTGCAGCATTGAAATATCGGTAATGCCCTCGTCCGGATTGTCGGTCGTTTTATAGCCGATGACATAAATACCGTTGTCCTTTATGTCGCCCTCCGCCGAATGATTTATGTTCATTCTGACAGCGATAAAGCCTGCTGTTTCGCATTTTTTCACCGCATCTTCAAGGCTGTCTCCGCTGAACACCTGAACCTCGGAAACATACGTTTCATCGGCGGCAGTTATATAAGCAGCACTGATGTCCAGGGCGCATACCCTGAATAAGAATGCTGCCGCCAGCAGGACAGACACGAAAGAAAGGATAGAATGAATCTTGTTTTTACTGATTATGCCCATCTTTTTTCTCCCTTTCCTTTTTATTTTTCATTGCCGCCGAAGCGACAATCAGCGCCGTCGCCGAAACAACAAATACTCCTATATAAATAACGTTTCCGTTCCCAAGAACCGACGCTATCGCGCGGATGCCGTTGCTGTCCAACTCTATCGTTGTCAGCTTGTCTTCGGCAAAGCCGCTGTCAAAATGAATATAATTGTTATACTGAAATTTATCAATGCCCTTGATGGCAAGCCTCGAGCCCGTTCCGGTCGAGCAAAGATATATTGCCGAGCCTTCGTAAAAGCCGCCGCAGTAAAGATATGCTGTCGATGCGATACCGTCCTGCAGGCAAAGATCGCTTTCTTTTCCCTTTGAGAGATTATCTTTTATTATAAGCTTGCCGGACGCATTTATATCGTTCATACTGTCAACATATATTCCGCCTCCGTATTCGTCAGCCGTGTTGTAGCGGTATGTTCCGCCGATGATGAACACCTTGTCATCGTTTATGTGAACGGCACCGCCTTCCGAGGCGGAGTGATTATAATACATGCGGCAGTCGTAAAGATACGTCCCTCCATCGGAATCGCAGTAAATGGCTCCGCCGTCATCGGCTGAAGAATTTCCCGAAAACAAACTGTCCTTTATTGTTGTTTTGACGCTTCCATCGACGGATATCGCACCGCCCTCCTCTTCCGAGGAGTTTGAATAAAACGAAGAATTGCCAATCGAAAGGCTGCCGTCAACCGCGTATATTGCGCCTCCGTTATCCTCGGCATAATTTCCTTCAAAAACCGCGTTTGAAATATCGACAGTCGCTTTTGAACTGTAAATTGCGCCACCACAGCATTCGCCCGATGAATCATAAGTGCGGTTACCGTAGAAGGAGCCGCCGTTGACATTGAGCTTTGCTCCTGAGCCGACAACGCTTATCGCTCCGCCGTCATCGGTTGAAACGCAATTAAGGATCGTTCCGCCGTTGAAATTGAGTGTCGCATTGTCGCCTATCACTATGCCGCCGCCCCGACCGGAGTTCGAACCGTTCATAACGGCTCCGCCTCTGAAAAGCTCTGACACCGAATATTCTCCGCTTCTCGAGTCGATAATCGTCATCGTCGAATTGACATATATGACTGCACCGTTTGACTTCGGCGCGAAAAGATTACGGTTGATCGAACATCCGTTGAGATCGAGCGTCAGGTTATTGCTTCCGGAATAGGTTAAGGCTCCGCTACTGAATCCGTAGCCGCTGCCGAGCGAACCGGAGTCGTCGCCTTCCCAGTTTTTATTCAGGGAGAAAATAACCTCGTTGCTGTTTCCAAGCTCCGCCGCCTTGTTCCACGCTTCTTCAAATGAAGAATATGAGAGGGTTGTTCCCCCCGAAATCACGGTAGCGCAATCTTCGTCGACACCCGCGATTTCAAACGGACCCGCAAGCAGCAACAGCAGTGCCGACAGCATAATAAAATATATAATTTTTTTGTTTTTCATAAAAATCATTCCTATTTATTAATTATGCTTCGGCAGTCGCCTTCTTTTTTCCGGTATTTTGCAGAAAAACTCCGATAAGTGCGCCGAATACGGCTCCCGCTCCGGCGAACAGCGCGAGCTTGCCGTTAAGCAATACCGAGCCGGCAGTGCTGCTTACGCTTCCCCGTCCGAAATACAGATATGTTCCGTTTGCCGAATCGTCCACTCCGGTATAATCCTTTGACGAAAGATTGATCGCGTTTGCTTCGCCGAACATCGTCACGTTTTCATAGTCGAGAGGCGAATTTGTCGATCCTTTCACCACCTTCATATTCGTTGTGATCGGCGCTCCGGCAGACGGATCCTTCGTATAATAAAGCACAAGCCACCCGTTTTTGCCAACGTAGTTGTTCAGATCCCCTGCGCTTCCGTTCAGGTTTTTCACGCAATTATATGCGACATAATCGTCCCCGTGCCCTGTGCCGACAGTGTCAACGATATGATTTGGTATCGGAGAATATTTCGCGGGACCCGTTTCGTCTGACGAGAAAATCGTGACAAAAAGCATAACCATCGAAACAACCAGAAAAACGGCAGTCAGGAAAAAGAACCCTACCTTGAAAAAGCGCAGAACGCGGAAAGCCATCGACTGACTTGACAAAGATCCTTTTCCGAATGCCAGAAACCCGAATACGCTACCCGTTCTTTCGTATACGGGGGCTTCGTAGATCAGTTCGTATCCCAGTGCGGCGACTTTTTTTGTCAGAAGGTCGGCATTTGCCGCAGCTGTCATTTTCATAACCGCGTTGTCAAGCAGAACATTGCCGACGTGCGTGCCAAACCAAAGAATAAACGATCCGAGCATCGGAGCAACATAAAACGTAAAATAATCCGACCATTTGAATTCGCTGTCGGACTGGAAAATCCGCCCGAATAAGCCTTCAGACCAATCCCTGCCGCTCGATGTGTATTTGCTGACTGTCGCGCCGGTCAGGGCAACGCCGTTTTCAAAAAGACTGCGATCGACGCCGTCATACATCGAAATAAGCTCTGCTCCTTCAAGGCAGGCGTTTATACCTGCAAAGCTTTCCTTTGTCGTCTTGCCACCGTCAAGCAAAGTACGTGAAACGACCTGCTGAAGACCGACATTGGCGGTCTGAGCCGCAAGCGAGCTGCCCATGAAATACGCAAGCGTATAAAGTTCGGTTTCGTCAACCTCGTCTATATCGCGCATAAAGAACGTAAGCATTGTTCCGTCGCCGTACTCAATACCGTTAAGATAGTCAATGAGCGCTATATCGGACGCATTATCGAAAATCTCTGCCGCTCTTGCATTCTGATCCACAGCCGAAGTGAACTGCTCATTTGTCAGATTTTCGCCTGCTTCGGAGAAATTCTCTTTCAAAAGAGCTTCGGCTTTTGCGTCGGCAGCTTTTTCGTTGAACTCAAGCGTATCTCCGCTTTCGACAAAATATTCCGACTTTACCTTGCTCAGATTTTCATAGAAGCTGTTCCATGTAAGACTTATTCTGTCGGCAATGTCGCCGTAAGCCGCGGCAAGCGCTCTGTATGCCCTGTTCGGCGTCGGATAGGAATCGATATATGTATCGACAAGAACCTCCGGATCCTCCGCCGCCATTTTCTCTATCCATTTCCTGTCGGTATTGTTTTCGCCGGCAAGGAACAGAAGCTGCTGAATACTTACGATAAACGCGGAATTACTCTGCATGAAAACCTTTGTTATATCGGCTGTATCGACAAGATCGCATGTGAGAAGATAGTCGCCCATAGTTTTTCCGGAGTCATCTTCATAATATACATTGAGAATATGGTGAACTTCCTCTGCGACTGCGGCTCCCGAATTATAATTTTCGCGATAGCTTGTAATCATGGGAATAAGACCGCTTACGGTCGCCGATACATCTTCCTTCATTTTTTCAAGCAGAACTTCATAATCCGAAAAGCTGTATCTGCCGTTCATATTCATTGCCGAAATATTTGTTATTGCTTCATCGGGGTTTGCCGTGGCTTTGTATCCCAGATACATGCCCTCGGAAAGATAGTTGTTCAGGCTGTCGGAAGCCAGCAGCTTGTAGCCCTGCTCCCTGAGCTTTGCCTCCGCCTCTTTGGGTGAGGCTGCACTGCACAGCACTATTTCTGAAATATAGCTTGCCTTTGCCGAGGCGGCAAACACATTCATACAGGCAGTGCAGCAGATTGTCAAAGCCAATAATATGGTGATAATGTTTTTTAAAAGCTTCTTAGACATCCGCACTCATCCCTCCATTTCCGGATTTTTTCTTTTTAATCGCTTTGACCACCGAATATGATATTGCGGCAAAGACTGCCGCGGCTCCTGCGCCGATCAGCACATATATCTTGTTTGAAAATACACTGCCGGCAAATGCGGAGCTGTCTGTTCCGTAGAACATATAAATTCCGCCTTCCCCGTCGGCATAGGTATATCCCGCGCTCTTGTTCGTCAGATTCTGCGCGACACTCTCGCCGAACATCGAAAGCGCGGTGCGATCGCCGGGAATATTGCTGTTTTTGTACTGAACGACGAAATCCGCTGTTACAGGATTTCCCGCCGTCCTGTCCTTGGTGGTATAAAGCGCCACCCATTGCTTGCCCACATCGCCGTTGAGATCGCCGAATCCGCCGAGTATCTTTGTACTGTCGGAAACCATATGGGCTTCTTCTCTGTTGCATTTTGCGGCAGTATAATAAGTGAAGATTTTTTCCCCGTTGCCGTTTTTGCCCTGATCTACCATGTGCATCGGGATCGGGGTGAACTCCACATTGTAGTATTCCTTGAGATCGCTGTACACATTCCATGCAGACCATATCATAAGAACTGCCGAAACGGCGAGCATGGCGGCTCCGGCATATTTGAAGACCTTGCTCCACATACTTTTGGAGCCAATCGCCGACATACTCTTCATCTGCGCACTCATAACGGGGTCCTTGCTGTTTATCGCGTCAAACGCCGCGTCAATCTCAAAGCTGTCGTTTGCCGCCAACGTAGCCAGATCTTCAGCCAATGCTCTGTCGGAAACCGTGAGCATCTTGGATTCGATCTCCGCCGTATACTTGGAAGCGGCAAGAGCACCCTTTGCAAACCTGAAGCCCGCTATAAGCGACGCAACGGACGCCGTAACGGTAACTCCCAGAGAGATAAGCATAATTTTTGTCGAGGACGAAATACCGTCGCCGAACCAGTTGTCCGCCGCGTTTGCTTCCGAAGAATTCTGCAGTCTGTATGCTTCTCCGGTCAGAGCGACCTGACTGCTGAAAATCGAGCGGTCAACGCCGTCGTAAATCGAAACGATCTCATTGCCGAGCGCCTTTATATCTATCGTGCTCATCGCCGTTTTTGCCGCGCTGTCATCGTTTATTCCCATGGCGACTATCTGATACAACGGTAAAAAGTCAAGGCAGGCTCTCTGCCCTTTTGTCAGAACGGAAACAAGGGGATAAAGCATACATCTGTCCGCATTTTCGACATCGTATTCGCCGCTTGTAAGCAGATCGAGCAGTGAAATGTCATCGTTTTCAAGCGAAGCCAGCACTTCATACTGAGTACCCGCCGCAACCCACGCGGCAAGATTGAAATTCTCATGAGCATTCTGATATGCCTCAAGCTTTTCGGCAGAATCGCCGAGCCTGATATCCTCGCTCAGATATGTATCAAAATAAGCTTTGAGTCCGTCAAGCTTCGACGCTATCGACCTTGCGTCGCTGTCATATTCGGCAGCGAGTTTTTTTACAGCCTTATTCACCGTCAGATTTTCGTTGTCCACAAGCTCGTCTACCATTTCGTCATAGGTCTTGGCGCTTGTATATCTGTCCGACCATACCGAATCGTTTGAATCGGTAGCGAGAGCGATAAGCTGCTCGATAAGAAGAACCGATGTGCCGTTTGCCTGCATAAGAATAGTCGTCATATCGGCAGAGCATGCTTTCTCCTCATCGGAGAGAGCCTCCCATTCCTCGTCGCTGTATTCTTCCTTTATTTTATTGAGGAAAAGATCGCCCAGCGTCATCTCCGTGTCCGAATCGTAAAGAAGATTGAGCATTTCATACGCCATAAGAGCGCGTGACTGACCCGAACCGTAATTTTTCCGGTATTCGCTTATGGCGGTAATGAAGTTGTCTATAAACAGCCGGATATTCGATTTCTGCTCTTCGAGCATTATCTGATAATCCTGAACGCTGTAGCCGCCCTTCATATTCATGAGCTTCATATCGGTTATGGCTTCCTCGGCATTTTTGGTTGTCTTATAGCCGAGATACACGGCTCTTTCCTCCGAAAAAAGATCGTCTGCATCTTCGTTCAGGTCGTAGTTGAGCACCGTATATCCGTTGTCGGTAAGCCACTTCTTTGCCTCGTCCGCCGTTTTGCCGTAGCTTAAGACCACTTCCTTTACATAGGTCCTTCCCGTATACGCCGCGGCATAGACATTCACGCACGTCGCGCAAAGAATTCCCAGAGTCAATACTATGCTGATTATTATATTAACCGTTTTTTTCAACATATCGTAGCCCCTCTTTTTCAGGCTTTTTCTTCACGTTTTTTATTTCCGACGGCTCTGCCGATAAAGAATACCGCAGCAAGCGCAACTATCTCAGCGGCGCCTATGAGTATATATTTTGCATTTGAGAAAATACTGCCTGCGGCAAAAGCCGTGCTGTCTGCGTTATAGAACAGATATATTCCGCTTTTTCCGTCAGCATATGTATATCCCTGTTTTTTGTTTGTAAGATTCTGAGCAACGCTCTCACCGAACATCGAAAGCGCATAGTCCCTGTCCTTGGGAAGGCTGCTGCTTTTATACTGAACGGCAAGGTCTGCCGTTATGGGGTTGCCCGCCGCCCTGTCCTTTGTGGTATAAAGCGCGAGCCACTGTCTGCCCACGTCGCCGTTGAGATCGCCGAAGTCCCCGAGAAGCTTTGTCGCGTCGGTAACCATGTTCTGCTCTGCTCTGTTGCACTTGACCGCCGTATAATATGTATATACCTTTTCGTCTTTTGCGTTAACGCTCTGATCCGCCATATGCGTGGGAATCGGAATAAACTCCGCGTTGTAGTATTCCTTCAGATCGCAGTATGTGCTCCATGCGGAGTAAAGCAACAGAGCGACCGTTATGCATGTCACTATGGTGCCGGCAATCTTGAAATATTTCGCCCACTTTGACGCGTTTCCGCTTGCGCGATATGCAGCATTGGACTTCTCCATCGCCTCTTTGGCGAGATTGTTTTCTTTTATCACAGCAGGGTCCAATAATTCGTGATCCACAATCAGATCATCCACTTTGTTTGCGTGCCGCAGATGCGTTGTGAACTGATCCGTAGCTTCTTTGTTCAATTTGCCGACCACCCTGGACATGTAATCGCTTGCGCCCCACGCCGCAGTCATAGCCACAACAGACACACCGGACGCCACATACAGCGCAATGGATCCGCCGGAAATATAATCGCTCCATTCCTTGACTGCACTCTGACCGGTTGCGTTCTGAAGCTTGTATGCTTCACCCGTGAGAGCAACGTTTCCGCTGAAAATCGTGCGGTCAATGCCGTCATAAACCGAGGTCTTTATTTTTTCCTCGTAGCCGTCGCTCATGACGGATTCCATCGCTTTCTCAACAGCCGCGTCATTGTTTATTCCGAGCGCGACAATCTGACACATCGGCAAAAAGTCCAGGCAGGCTCTCTGCCCTTTTGTCAGGACGGAAACGAGCGGATAGAGCAGATATCTGTCGATACCCGAAACATCATATTCATCGCTCAGAATAAGGTCACGAAGAGTTATCTCATCGTTCACCATTGTTCCCATCAGCTCATACTGAGTTCCCGCAGCCACCCAGTCGCTGTAATTGAAATCCTCGTGTGCCTTTCTGTATGCCTCCACCTCCTCAGGTGTGTTTGCAAACGATATATCCTCTCCGATATACTTCTGAAGATATGTCTCGTAATCATCCAGCTTGGATGCTATCAGCTTTGCATCGGCATCGTATTCGGCGGCAAGACGCTTCTCTGCCGCATTTGCGGTGAGATTTTCGTCCTCCATAATCGCATCGAACATTTCGTCATATGTTTTTGCGGTTTCGTATCTTTCCGCCCAGAGAGCGTCACCGTTGTCAGTCGCCATGGCGATGGTCTGCTCTATGGTCAGCACCGCGTCGGAATTTGCCTGCATAAGAATGGTCGTCATATCGGCGGTCTTTGCTTTTTTCTCGTCAGAAAGAGCCTCCCATTCCTCATCGCTGTATTCTTCCTTTATTTTATTCAGAAGAAGATCTCCCATATACTGCTTTGTGTCGTCGTCATAGAAAATATTGAGGATTTCGTGAGCCGCAACGGCGCGCTTTTGTCCCTTGCCGTAATTGTCTCTGTATTCGTTGACGGCAACGATAAAGTTGCTTATAAAAGCGCGGATATTTTCTTTCTGCTCTTCGAGCAGCATCTTATAATCCTGTACGCTGTAGCCGCCCTTCATATTCATAAGCTTCATATCCGTTATGGCTTCCTCGGCATTCTGTGTTGTCTTATACCCGAGATACACGGCTCTTTCCTTCGAGAAAATATCGTCCGCATCTTCGTTCAAATCATAATTGAGAACCTCATAGCCGTTATCCGTCAGCCACTTTTTCGCCTCGTCTGCTGTCTTGCCGTAGCTTATCACCAGCTCCTTGATATAAACCTTTTTTGAACCCGCGGCAAAAATATTTGTGCAGGTTGCGCACAGAATCGATAAAATCAATACCATGCTGATGATTGCTTTAATTTGTTTTCTTAACATTGTTTTACCTCCCACTAATGTTTTTATATCGGCTGAGCCGTAAAGCAATTTTATATGCTTTATTTTTTGTTTTTCCCATCGCCGTCGCTCACGCGCTTCTTTTTTACGATAATCAGCGTGAAAACAACCGTCAGAGCAATGATACACAGAAAGCATATTATCGCAATGATATTTCCTCTGCTTATTACCGACGCGGCGGATTCGCTTCCGTCGTCCGTGCTTGTTGTTTCCTTGCCGGTGGTGCCGCTCGATTTGTCTATGTTATAGAACTCGTCGGTTGCGTTTCCGGCAGAGGAAGACGCTGTCTGCACAGGCTCTGTGATTTCTTCTGCGCTTCCATCGGCTCTCCCTTCGTAAACAGCGTAAATTCCCGCGTCTCCCGCCGGAACGCAACTGCCGCGCACGGTGCTTTTTGAAAGTGCCCTGTATTCATCGGATGCTTTGGAGACAGTTTTGTCATATACGGCATAAATTCCCGCCCAACTGCCAAGTCTGAAGTCTTTGGCAAAAAGCTTATAATTGGAAATGTCAATAAGATATGTGTCCGAACTGCTGTCCTTTTCAAAGCTCAGCTCCGAACCTCTTATGCTGATTTTCGTTATCGCTTCGGACTTGTCGGCTGTTCTTCGGTACGCAATATATGACACTCCGTCGTTTCCCGACATATCGTAGTCAAGGTAATAATCGCATCCCTTTGAAGCGGCGGAATTGACCGCTTCGGCTATTGTGCTTCCCTCTACAATATATGCGTCCGCGATATACTGTCTGATTTTCCCGTTGCGGTAAACAAGAAGATAAAGCTCGCTGTTGCTTATGCCATTGTCAAGATTGGCAAGCGTGCCGTCGTTCATAAGCACGGGAGACGAGCCATCGTTTCTCAGCGAAACGACCTCTTCCCTGTCGGTAAAGCCCGAAACGGTATCGAGAGATGTTATTCCTCCTCCGGCGGCGCTGTCCATCGTGTAGTAAAGATAAATCGGTCTGCCGGCTGTGCCTTCATTCAGACTCGTATCGGATACCAAAAAGAACGTGCATCCGTCATATGTTATCGAATCGGCGCATTCTGCGGAAACAACAAGACCCGTAATTGCACTGCCGCCTTTTTTATAACCAAGAGTTACCGTCGAATCGCCCTCGGAAAACAGATTCATTCCCTGAAACAGGACGGTATAGCCCGCGCTTTCAAGCTCTGTCCGACTGTTCTCTCCGGCTCTGATGCTTATCTCGGAAATGCAGGCTTCGCACGCCGCATTGACGTGGCCTCCCGTGACAGCGAGAAGCGAGAATATCAGACATGCAATTACAAGCAACCGCCTGAAAATTTCACATTTACTTTTTTGCAATTTTCATCACCTTATTTCTGAATAACTGTTCTTGTATCGGCTTTTTGTCTTTTTTCTCTGATTTTTTTGATGATCGTTTTAAAGAAGAAAATATTTATGACTATATATACCGAGATCGGCAAAAAGTATCCTATGTTGTTTGCAACGGCTGAATCGGCTTCGACAAGCAGGTTGAAAATCGAATGGAATACAACAGACAAATTGAAAGAGCAAAGAGTTCCGCAGAGGAAAAGCTTCTTTTTTGTCCGTATGTACGGAATGTAGTTGGCTATAAACATTGTGCTGATACTGTGCATAAGCCCCGTGCTGAATCCTCTTATCACCGCAAAAAGAATATTGACCGATTTTATGTATTGCGTCAGTATGACAACGTTTTCAAGCATTGCAAAGCCCACGCCCGTTGCAAAAGCAACCGTCCCGATGGATTTGCGGTCATCGGAAAAGACATATGCGTAATATATGACCGGAAGCACCTTGACCAATTCTTCGGTTATGGGCGTTACGTTTGTTGTGAAATACAGTATCGTGCTGTCGGTCAGTCTGAGAAGCAGTCCGTTCAGCTCGCTGACAAAAAGACACATAAACATTCCCGTCAGGATTGAAATAACAACCTTCCGCGATTTGTTCTCCATCGGAATAAGCATCATCACCATCGGAACAGCCAGACAAATAAACAAAATATAGCTCATCGAGTCCATTTTTGCGCCTCCTTATTGAGAAACGGCAGAAAGACAACAAATAAAATACCGAGCAAAGCCTGAATAACGACAGGCGTCCCGTAGTCGAAACAGCCGAAACCGATTTCGGTAAGAGTAAGGATTTCAAGAATCAGACTCAGAAGATTGAATTTTCTGATAGAGCGTATTATGCCGTTTTCGACATCGGCAACAATCAGGTGCTTCATATTGAAATATCCGGCAAATCCCGCAAGGGCAGAAAGCACCATAAATGAAATGCGTATCGATAACGAAGCACTGCCGGCAAGCAAAGCAACAACGGCAACTGCCGCTTCGATTGTCGGAATAATCAAAGAAATCAGCCTGTGCCTTATAATATTTTCATTCTGCTCATCGACCAGAATATCGAGCGCGCCTATATTGGGCAGATACATGAACAGAAAGAACGCCGCATATCCCAGAAGCCCCACATTGAATGTGTCGGGCAACTCACCGTAGCACAAAAGCGCAACGGTATAATAAGCCCTTGAAAAAGTCTGACATGCGATCGGAAAAATCATCAGCTTGAAATACATCGGCTGTTTTTTCTTATATAAAACCGTAAGCCCGTACACCAATCCGACACAGGCACAAACGAGCAGATATATGTTGATAACCGTCAACTTCAAATTATCGCCTCCGATTCGGTTTATTTCATACGGTCCCCGCCGACTGCGGCTCTCTCTCAAAAGCCGATTCGCACGATATATTTTCCGTATGATATTTCAGAGATATTTTAACATAAGAACCACGCAAAGTCAATATTTTTTTAGCTCTTATGCACCGATATTGCGGTGCTACAACAGATGTAAGACCAAAACAAATCAGAAAGAAGTAACCGTGCCGCTGTTATTATATATTTGCCTCTTGTTTTGTTCTGCTCCTTGTAAATTGAATACAAGAGAACAGCCTCTGCGGCGGGATTGCTCATCGGCAAAAGCCTCTTTGCAACCGCCAGCTCAGCTGATGGTTGCAAAGAAAACTCCTCATTCATCGGAGTTCTCTATACCGAGAAAAAGGGCTGAGTCTCCGCTTAATTAAAAGCTTTTGACTCAGCCCCACTTTCCTTATCAGACTTGAACTGACGACCACTGATTAACAGTCACGCGCTCCGGCGGGTCAGCTTTCGATGTCCCACTCCCCGATGTCATTGATAGATATGTCACCGATAGATAATGTTAAGATATCGGAGTTTTCAAGGTAGATTATCTCGAGCTTAGGTTCCTCATAGATTTCTTTTATCTGTATTTCTTTCATCTGTGTTACCTCCGTTCGGATTTAGTTTGTTGCCCTTGAGAAGTAAGCCCTCGCGCTGTCGGAATAAATCAACGTTTTTTCAAGAAGCGCCTTGAAGTTTGCGTCCGTGGAGGCTGCAAGGCGGTTCTGAGCGTAGGCGTCGAGACTGTATGTGATTGTTTCGCTGATAGGCGCACCATCCTTCATCAGAGTAATCTCAAGCGCCATGCGGAATTCCGATGCCTTCAGACCGTCAAAGTAAGCGGTGTAGCCCATTATATCGTCTCTGTACGCAAAGTCCTTTCCGTCAATTAGCTTCTCGACCGGATTTCCGCTGATATCCGTGTAGCATATCCGCATGGAAACCCCGGTAAGATCGCTTCCGGAGCCGAAACTCGTTGCCACGAGCAGAGTGATACTGTTGCCGAAGAGTATATTCTTTCCGGTGATCGAAGCGGAATAGACCGCGCCGTCGCCTCCCGCGCTTGTCACGGTTATCGGCTCGTAGGTCTGCGTTGCAAGAGCCTTCTGCGCTTCCGTAAGGCCGGCATTGACGAGCGCGTCGGTTCTGTAGCTGAAGTAGGTCTGTGCCGCCGCGCCGTAGTTGAGCAGATCGACGAGAAGCGTTTTGAACACACTGTCAGCGGAATTTTCAAGCCGTTCCATCGCGTATGCCTTAAGGCTGTAGGTATCAACGATTCCGCTGTAGGCTACGCCGTCACAGATAAATTCGAGCTTTGCTGTCAGTGTATCGCCCATTTCCTTCGCGGCAACGCCGTTGTAAACAAAGCAGTAGTATATCTCGCCGTTTATGGTGCGTTCGTCGGGAACAAGCGTCCTTGCCGCATTCTGGTTTTCCTTCGTTACCGCAAGGCGGATGTCGGTGCAACCGTCAAAAGCAGATTTCGGAATCGCATAGAGCATCAAGAGATCGTTTCCAAAGGCACAGTTGTGACCGACTTCGAAGCGCTCGGCAGTGACAGCCTCGAGCGTTTCTGTTTTGAGCAGCATGCCGCAGACCGTACATTTCTTGCTTCTCAAGCCTGTTGCTCCATCAACGGGAGCGACGTCAATGCTCCATTCGGATTCGGTATGGTTTTCATGCCATGCGCCGCATTCGGTGCATCGGCTGTCTTCTCCCCATATGTGAGCCTGTGGTTCCGAAAGAGCCTCGCGGCAAGCGCACATCCAGATGTGCGTTTCGTCGTCGGTCCGGGTGAACCTGGGAAGATCCTTGTAGAGATGATTCGTCGGGTCTGTTTCTCCGTAAGGCAAGCCGCATTTTTCGCACTGCGCCGGCATCACGCAGTTTGCCTCGCCGCCGGTATGCTGACAATCGTAATGGCAGAGCGTGCAGGCATCGACATCGTAAGGCTCGTGCGGAAGATCCGTCACCACCTTGTCGCAGCATTCCCAATGCTTCTCGTGCGTGGTCTCGGTTGCATTTGTGTAATAAGCCGACCACGGTTGATAGTGATTGTCAGGGTCTATTTCACCGTAAGACTGTTCGCAAACGGTACAGTAAGCAGGCTCACGGCAGGTTGCCGGATGTGACGTATCGTGTCCCTTGGCGGGGATCACCGTTCCCGTGGTAATATCCTCGTGGCAGTTCCAGCAAAATACATCTCCTGTGTAGCCTGCCTCGGTGCAGGTAGGCTCCTCTTTGCCGCGCAGTCCCGTGCCAAGCAAGAGGTCGTGGTTGGTCGGGTCTATATCTGCGGTCTTGATACCGCAGATGGAGCATTTCCCTTCTTCCATGCAGGTTGCTCTTGTCTTCAGCGGGTGGCTGCAAACGCAGCCGCAGACCGTGCAGACGCCGTTTTCAAAAGTGTGAACCGCTACTTCGATATGCGTATGACAGCAGGTATATTCCTTCCAGTGGGTATTTGCAATATTCCAATATGTTGTATCCCACTCTGCCGTGCCGGTGTGATTGTCGGGATTGACATCGCCGTACATCGTTCCGCACACCTCGCAAACCGCCGGCTGGTAGCAGGTGGCGGTGCCGCCCGTATGCCCGTCCTCGCATCTGTCGACAACCGTTACGGCAATCGGGTCTGAGTACTGGTACTCCTGACCCAAGGCGAACCTATAACTGCAACGGAAAAGCAAACCGTTCATGGCCTTGTCGGCGGAGGCGATTATCAGCTGATACTTCCTGCAGTCAACAAGCTGGTCATCAAGAGTTACGGCTGAATTCGCTTCAATAAATTTAGTGTACAGACCCTTGGGGATCGCATAGTCCGGAATCGACTGATATGTTGCTCCGCCGTCTGCACTGACCTGCCAATCGGCATTCATACCTGAAGCCGTCGGTTTGCCGGGATTGATAATAAACTCAAAGGTCTGTCTGTCCCCCTCACACAGCTTGACAGCGGTGATATCGGGCGCCCTGACAACCGCCGGAGGGAAGTCGAAGTCAAGCGTTACCTCATCCGAAATAATGCTGCTGACATCATTGCTTACGATACAGCGGTAGACATAGTTTTTCATTGTTGCGTCCACGTCCGTGCTCGCAATGGTGTAGCTTGCCTCATTTGCGCCGGGGATGTACTCAAACTCGTCATCTGCCTGATCGGCTTTCAGTCTCTTTGAGACCTGCCACTGATAGCTCGTAGCCTCGCGCGCCCCTACCGTGAGCGTCACGCTCGAGCTTGCGTCGCCAAGGTCAAGCACGAGGTTGTTTTCCGGCTGCGTATCGAGCTTGACGCTCTTTCCGTAAACTATGACGGGTACGTATAGCTGAGTGCTTCCCATGTAGCCATTGTCCTCCGAAGCAAACGACTCACAGCAGAGCGACTCTATGCTGGCGGAGAACCTAATAGTCCATCCTTCCATTTCGTCTTTCAGAGTGAAGGTATATGATAATTTATCCGCTCCTTCCTGTACAAAACGAAAGCCGGTGCCGTCATTTCTATCAACCGTCCAGTAAATCGTCGACCATCTGGCAAGTCCCTCCGGGACAGGCATGAACTGTCCGATGGTTAGGGTCATGGTGTCCCCTGCGAACCAAGTCCCCTCTTGCTCGAGCCGAAGATTGAACACATGAATCACAGTGGAATATACTGCAGCAAGCTCGCCCGTGGACTTTTTGTAAATTTCGCAGCGCATATAGCGGTTATAACCGTCATATCCCATGCCTTCCGGCTGAAACGAATAGGTCATCACGCACTGCGCATCGCTTCTTTCGGCGGCATCCTCAATTTTATTCCACGAGGAGTCGCCGGTGTTGCTCCATGACCAGACAAGCTCAAGGTCCTGCAGCTGCTCTGCCGTCGGAGTGACCGAAAACGGGTTGATCTTTACAGTTTCTCCTTTATTAATGACAAAAACAGGAATTTCGCCGGTCTTTATGCCGCTGCCTTCGTCCAGTAGCGTGGGAGTGCCTGCCGTGCTGTTCAGCGTAAGCATGGTGCTGCCGCCGCTCTCAACGGCGCGGACATGCAGAACCTCGCCCTCAGACCTGGTCCAGAGGCAGAGCGTTTTTCCGTTCGTGGGATAAATACCGGCGCTCCCGTAGTCTCTCGAACGCAGCTTGATCAGATCGACACGCACAAAAGTCTTGGAATTTGTGAGCGTATATTCTCTTTTGGTAACAACAGCGCCGCTTTTGTCCTTTACCTTGCCGCTGTAGGAAACATCGATGTTTCCGCCCGAGACGATCATTTCGACAGTCGATGCGACCTTGCCGCCCCGGACCGTGCCGCCCGCAAAGGTGACCTTGCCGCTGCCTTTGACGTCAAGCCCGTTTAGAATGCCGTCGCCGTCGATGACAAGCTCTGTTCCGGCACTCAGGATGATGGCGTCGGTCATGGTATAGGTCTTGCCGCCTCGCATTTGCAGGGTCAGTTTCCCTGCTTCCACACGGATAGCGGGAACCGTGCCGTCCTTAAGACCGGGCTCAAATGTGTGCTCGCCGCCGAGGACATAAAAGCCGAGTCCCGAATCAACCTTGATAATACTGGAAAGCGACGGAGGGATAACGCCTTTTTCCCATTCGGGATAGGAGGCCGTTTTCCGGAAATCGCGGTAATAGGAAAAGCTGTCTGTTTTTACAAAAGCGCCCTCGTATGCAAAAGAGGTGTACTCACAGTATGCCTCATAGTTGCTGCTCGAGGTGGAGGTAACTCCTCCGTACCAGCCTTCCGCCTGAGTCAGATTGCTTTCCGACCACAGCGTCTGCGTGCCGCTCGGATTCTTTTTCTGCACACCGGCGCGAAGCACGCCGACGCCTTTCATATAGATCAGTGTGGCACCTTCACCGCCATAATAGCCGAAGGCGGCGGATCTGAGATAGGTGTTCTGATTCGCTCCCTGCTTGACAAACGCCTCCACAACGCCTCCTTCGTATATGTTCAGCTTCTTTGTCTGAATGCCGAAGCAGACAGCCGAACCGCTGGACGGCGCGTTTCCCTGTGCATAGCTGATGCCTGTCAGCTTTCCGCCGCGGACATCGATAAATCCTTCGCAGAAAACACCGCAGACTCCGCTGCTGTTCGGCCTGTTTACATTGCGCTCAATCTCGGCGGAAAGTTCGGAACCGTCATAGACATAGATGGACTGTGTGGCAACAACCGCCGCATTGTAAGAAGTTAATCCGCCGTAACCGCAGTAGACATCGAGCTTACTGCCGTTCTTAAGAGATATATGGTTGGTGAGAATACCGCTGGAATATGAGCCAATGTAAACGCCGCCCGTACAGCCGTCAAGATTCACTGTGTCGGATCTGATACAGAGCTGGTTCGTATAAATCCTCAATCTTGCTGAGCCCGTAATGTTGACTTTGCCATTCTTATTGTAGATTCCCCAATAGGAATTATAAATGCCGCCGCCGACAGGTACGGCAACTTTGCCGCTCAGATACGGGTCGCCGATCGTGCTTGCCTCTCCCTCCAGGCGGATATTCAAAACCCTCTCGTCCAGTTTGGGTCTGTCTTCGACATAGATAAAAGCATAATTGTGGGTTTTCGAATCATTGCTGGATCCCATATGGTAACCGTAATTGCCGGAGCCGTAGTTGAAGCCGTCCAGCACAAGTGTGTTTGTGTCCGGCTCATATCTCCAGCCTTCGCCGGAAAGCGTATCGCTCGTCACATGTGTGCCGGCTACCCAGAGAGGATATTCGGTCGTCGAGGCGCTTACGTTTACCGTGAGCAGTATGACGGCTGTCACGACGGCAATGAAGATTGCCGACAAGGTGAAAATCCATCGTTTTTTCATTGTGTTTCCTCCGTTCCACTGTCGGATGACAGCTTGAAGTTAAATTTCATTTCGAGCATTGTGAAAAGTTTGTGCATGACTTTCAATGCGATATCCTTAATATCCAGCTCCGCTACAAAGGCAAGCACTCTTTCCTGCTCCTCCTCCGGCACCCTGTACACCCGCATCGCCGCCGTAAGAAAGCGGCGGAGCTTATGCTCCGGCGGAAAATGAATGTCGCATTTCCGTGCCATATAGTTTCGCATCAGCCCCGAAGTGCCGATTTCCATTTCGTAAAAGTCGCTGTCGGTATAGTCGGGGAAATTGGCGCCGAAAATCTTTTTCAGCTCCGCCGTGGTGTGCAGATAGATATATTCCGCCGTCTCCGGCAGGGTATACGCTTCTATATAGAGCTCCCGCAGATTTTCATTCAGCTCGGTAAGTGCCAGTTGTATCGCCGTCTCCACCGCATAGGTGTAAACCGGCGGCAGCCTTTCGCCCGCAATACTCCTTGCCGCACCGAACTGCCCGCCGAACATGGTTTCCACCAGCTCCAGCAGAACAGCGTCCTTTGTGGGAAACAGATTCTGAAAACTGCCTCGCGCAACGCCGGCTTCCTCAATAATCTGCGAAATCGAGGTCTGCCGATATCCCTGCTCCAGAAACAATCGGACACAAACGGTGAGTATCTTCTGTCTTGTTTCTATTCCGTCCTTTCGCATTGCCATGCTCCACCTCCGAAAGCGTACTAATATTCATACCAATTATAGTATAACAGCAGTACAGGAAAAAGTCAAGTGATTTTTCCGAAAATTTCGACCGCAAAATCCGCCCGCTCTGATTTTATATCTGATTTTATAAAATAACGCCCGCGCACATCGCATGGGTGCTCATAAGACAGTAATTCTAAAAATTACGATTATGGCATCTGTCAGGCAGGGTTGGCAACGAAATAACGGGTATCTGGTGAAAGCCGGATACCCGTTATTTTTTTGCCGTCACGAAAAGCAATAGATTTATTCACAGCTTT
>CAVESF010000023.1:0-33734 GCA_963618495.1 Acutalibacteraceae bacterium | reverse complement strand
AAATATATAGTCCAAAAAACCGCCGCAACTGTCAAACTTATTATACAACTTCACATTTTTGATAAAAATTCTCTTTTTCTCTTGACAAATCGCAGTTTTTGGCGTATTATGTTATTTATAATATAAGCCGAGAGGGACAAGACTTTTCGCTATACTGCTCCAGAGAGAGCCGCGCTTGCTGCGAGCGGCTTGCAGTACCGTTTTTGTTACCACCCTTTCTATGGCGCACGCAGGAAATGGCGTGCCGGCGCTGCCCGTTATCGCAGGCAAGAGTTAAACCTTGAGTGGAACCGTGTTATCAAAAGCACCTCATTGCATTATCTGCAATGAGGTTTTATTTTTTATCGAAAGGAAGAAAAAATCATGAAAATCATTGACCAGAACGGAAACATCGTTGAGAGCACTTTTGAAGAAGAGCTCGGCAGACATGCGCTCCGTCACACCGCGTCGCATATTCTCGCGCAGGCGGTAAAGCGCCTCTATCCCGACACAAAGCTCGCGATAGGTCCCGCCATCGCCGACGGCTTCTATTACGATTTCGACCGCGAAACGCCTTTCACCGAGGACGACCTCTCGAAAATCGAATCCGAGATGAAGAAAATAGTAAAGGAAAATATCAAGCTCGAGCGCTTCACTCTTCCCCGCGAAGAAGCGCTGAAGCTCACCGAGGAAATGGGCGAGCCCTACAAGACAGAGCTGATAAACGACCTGCCCGAGGATGCCACGATAAGCTTCTTCCGTCAGGGCGATTTCACGGACCTATGCGCAGGTCCTCATGTAACCTATACCTCTGCCGTCAAGGCGTTCAAGCTCACGAGCGTCGCGGGCGCATACTGGCGCGGCAATGAGAAAAACAAGATGCTCGTCCGCATCTACGGCACGGCTTTCGCAAAGAAAGAGGAGCTTGAAGAATATCTCACCCGCATAGAAGAGGCAAAAAAGCGCGACCACAGAAAGCTCGGCAAGGAGCTGGGACTTTTCGCTCTCCGCGACGAAGCGCCCGGTATGCCTTTCTTCCTCCCCAAGGGTATGCTCCTGCGCAATACCCTCATCGATTACTGGCATGAAGTTCACAGCAAGTGGGGATACGACGAGATATCCACACCGCAGATTATGCGCCGCACTCTTTGGGAAACATCGGGACACTGGGACCATTATAAGGAAAATATGTACACCACCGTCATCGACGGCGAGGATTTCGCGATAAAGCCGATGAACTGCCCCGGCAGTATTCTCGTTTATCAGCTCGAGCCTCATTCATATAAGGAACTCCCCCTCCGCTACGGCGAACTCGGCAGAGTGCATCGCCATGAGCTCTCCGGTGCGCTCCACGGACTTTTCCGCGTGCGTTGCTTCACGCAGGACGATGCGCATATACTCCTCGCTCCCGAGCAGATAAAAGACGAGGTTGTGCGCATAGCTCAGCTTTTCGATGAGGTATATTCCCTCTTCGGTCTGCCTTATAAGATAGAGCTTTCCACCATGCCAGAAGACCATATCGGCTCCGAGGAGGACTGGAAAATCGCAACCGACGCCCTCGCGGACGCCATCACGAGCATCGGCAAATCATATATCGTAAACGAAGGCGACGGTGCCTTCTACGGACCGAAGCTTGACTTCCATATTCAGGACAGCCTCGGAAGAACATGGCAGTGCGGCACCATCCAGCTTGACTATCAGCTCCCCGGCAGATTCGGTCTCGAATATACGGGTGCCGATGGCGAGAAGCACTGCCCTGTCATGATTCATCGCGTTGTATTCGGCTCGGTAGAACGCTTCATCGGCGTTATCATAGAGCATTTCGGCGGCAAATTCCCGCTCTGGCTCTCTCCGATTCAGGCAAAGATAATCACCATCACCGACCGCGCCGCAGGCTATGCAAAGGAAGTAAACGACGCTCTGCGCAAGGCAAAGCTCCGTACAGAAACAGACCTGCGCAGCGAGAGCGCCAACTATAAGATACGGCAGGCTCAGCTTGAAAAGGTGCCTTATATGCTCGTGCTCGGCGATAAGGAAGTCGAAAACGGCACCGTTGCCGTTCGCGACCGCGACGGCAAAACCACCGTCATGTCTCTCGACGATTTCATTGCAAAAGCAAGCGAAGAAAACATCACAAGAAGCAAATGATAAAATCTCGCATTATGGAAAAGCCTTGCCACAGCAAGGCTTTTCCATAATATACAATTGTATATAAGGTGAAACTATGAGCGAAGCAAAAGTAAAAATCGTCAATATGGTGATGATATATAACGACAGCGGCGAGGTTCTCGCGCTCGATAAAATCCATCCCGACTGGGGCGGGATAACATTCCCCGGCGGCAAGGTTCAGACGGGAGAGAGCATATACGAAAGCGCCGTGCGCGAGGCAAAAGAGGAAACCGGACTTGACATCTCCGCGCTCGAGCCATGCGGCATAGTGCACTGGGCGGCGAAGAGCGGCGAGCGGTATCTTGAGTTCCTTTTCCGCACGAAAGTACACAGCGGAGAGCTTTGCAAACCGACCCACGAGGGCAGATGCTTCTGGATATCGCGCGAGTCTCTGCAAAGCGCACCGAATCTATCGATGAATTTCAGATATTACCTCCCCATGTTTTTTGATGATAAATATGCCGAGCTTTTCTTCGAATGGGACGGCAAGGCATGGGACGGCGTACCGAAATATAAATGAATACGATAAACGAGCATGAAAAACCGTCGACTTTTATCGACGGTTTTTCGTTCACAGCCCGAAATATTCGCGCACATCCGAAGCGTCACAGCCGCTTCTCTTCTCAAATGCGGCAATAGCGCGGGAAATATCTGCGCTCTTTGCGCTCTTCCCGTCATGTCCCGTTTCGGCGATGTATTTTCCATATTCGTCAGGCACATATTCCCTGCCGCCGATGCGCGAAATGAGCATCATGCGGGAAAAATCATATTCGTTTCCGTCTATGTGCAGTTGCCGCTCTGCCGTCGCGTCAGCAAGAGAGAATATCGCGGCACCCACAGGTGCCGAATCAAAAACATTCCCGCTCACGGTAAGCGAGCCGCCCTCCGAGGGATTTTCTATGCGCCAGAGGAAGAGATGATGTCCCATCGGCATAGGATAAATCTCGGAATTTCTCGGCGGCTTTTCTCCCTGCGGTGCAAAGCCATCGCCCGCGCCGATGCAGATATTGCCGCAGAAATCGGTATTCACCGGCATGCGGTCGCGCTGTTCGTATGCCGCCATCCCGTAGCAGGAAAAAAGATTTCCGACAAAGCGCACATTTTGGGCGGGCGTGACATCCCTGCCGCCCTGATGCGTCACGCAGGAATCGTAAATATTATGAAAAAGACAGTTTTCCACCGTGCAGTTCTCCGCGATATCCCAGAATTCTATCGCGTTGCCGAAGCGTATCCTCCGCTCTCTGTTCCAGACGCAGCCGCCGATAAACCGAAATTCGCAGGAATAAAGCGAAGTATTTCTCGGCTTGCCCGTAAAACCGTGCACACCGCTTCCGTAGAAGCAGATATCGCGCAGTATCACATTCAAGCCGTGCGCAAGCCACCTGCCGCCGTAGAGTGCCGCCTCTATTCTGCCGTAGCGCATGGCGGGATTTCCGATGCTGTAAAGATACAGACAGCCTGAATATTCCTTTCCCGCCGCGGTATCTCCCGCGCCCGCGTCATACCATTCGCCCGCGTTTTTCAGTTCGTCATATTCCCAACGCATATTGCCGCAGGACTTTCCGCCGTCGAAAATGATATTGCACGGCTCGCTTGCAAGCTTTTCCCCGAGCCGCCATATGTTGCCGCCGCAATCCTCCCAGAGAGAAACGTCGCTTATATCGACGGCACCCGAAAATATCGGCTTTGCTCCCTCTCCGTATGTCAGATATTCCACGGGAGAGTCCGGCGTGCCGGAGCAGAGCGAAAGCCCGCCGCGGCAAAAGCCGCCTCTCTTTATATAGACTTTATCCCCTGCCTCGGCTTTGACCGCGGCAGGGGTCTTTTTCGGTTTTTCTGCGCAAAGCCCGTCGTTTTCGTCGCTTCCGCAGTTAAGGTCAATATAGTAATCTGCCATATCAGAAACCTCCGATTTGTTTTCGGAGATATTCTATCATTTTTTTCGCCTCGTGTCAACCTATTTCACGGCAATATAATCTATCATCACCCTGTCTATCACGATTGGATTTTCAGAAGAAATCTCAATGGAAAAATAGTTGAATCTCCTGCGGAAAGGGCGGATGAGATAACTCTTTATCGTGCCGTAGCCGCCCGTATTTTCCGCAGTATAAACATCGGGCGACGATACGCCGTCATATCGAAGCGAAAGTTTAAAGCTTCCCGCCGAGCGCGCATATATGCGAATGCCCGTAACCACTTTTTCCTTGCCCGATGCGGATAAATCAGTTGTTATACTGCTGTATAAATTGCTTGATGCACTCGCGCAGTCATGCCTCATCGAGGCAATCATCGGAGTCGAGCCGACCGTCGGGATATAGTTTATCTCATCGCCCGCCGAGCATAAAATTTCGCGTGCGCTCATGTCCGTGCGCAGATACCAGATGTGCTCCTTTTCGTTTTTCTCGGAGTCCGAAGTTGCTGAGGGCGCATGGGCAAAATAATTCCATATATATG
Organism: Acutalibacteraceae bacterium; assembly: GCA_963618495.1. Lineage (GTDB taxonomy): Bacteria > Bacillota > Clostridia > Oscillospirales > CAG-272 > Apopatosoma. Next base: position 29,132 of record CAVESF010000023.1, on the reverse strand, counting down.
TCTTTGCGCCCACCGCCAGAACATACAGTCCGCCGCAGAAATCCGCCTTGGCGGTTTTGCGTTCCGTCTCCGTACAGGAGAAAAATCCGTAGTCGCCCCGCTCGATATTTTCCGATATTTTTCTGTTTGTATCGCGCTCGCCGATGCCGTATCTGTCAAAGCAGAAAATGCCGCGCTTCGAGTTTCCGAAGATTATTTTGTCGTCGAAAGCGACGGCGCTCCCCGGCATATCGCAACCGAAATCGCTTTTCAGCAGTGTCGCATTGCTCTCTCCTGCCGTGCCGTCCGCGCTTATGTCGAGCCTGTATACGGCATATTCCGTCAGCGCGAGATAGCCGCCGTAATACGGCAGAATCCCGCTTATTTTATACGGCAGATTTTTGCCCGTCATGCCATCGCAGGGGAGATAAAGCGCAGATGTGTTCAACTTATAGAAATAAATCATTCTCGGCTCTGACGGCACGCCGTAGCCGCAAAGCACCGTATCGTATGAAGTCTCCGATATATTCTCGGTCAGATACGGATTCATATTGCAGAATACGGCTCTTGCGGCATTGAGCGTATAGAGCGAAATGCTCTTGCTCCCCGTCGCCAACCTGCAATAAAGCGTATAGCCGCCCGTCGTCGCGGCGGTGTTCAGCGTCACGCGGTAACCGGTATTTGATGTCGTCACGGTATAGTCGGAAGTCGAAAGATATGCTCCGCTCGGATTTTTCACCCTGATACTGCTCCCGTCAACAGCCACATTCCACGGCGTATTGAAATATGTTTTTGCCGTTGTCTGGTATTTAAATGCGACCTCATCCGTGAAAATGTTTATAGCCTCGTCCGGCGAGCCGAGCGCGGTTCCGTCGGCATCGACATCACTATAAAGCATAGGAATCTTCGGTGATGCCTCTGTAATGCCGCCGTCGTATGCGGAAACTTTGTAAAGGATGTTCCCATCGGTCACATAAAAAATGCCTTCGCGGAAAAATACCGCGTTTGCCGTGCTTGAGAGCTTATCCCTGTAAGCCCTGAAAACGCCCGAAGCAAGGCGGATAACGATGCTTTTGCCAAATAGCAGCAGGTCTGCTCCGTCGCCGCGGCAATGCTTTCGGATGACAGTACTGCCGAGCGCCGTGAACACCTGTGCGGTCGCGGCATCAAGCGTGGCGGCGCACGGCTCCGCAAGCGAGCATAGCCTGCCGCTGTCGCCTATCATATTCAGTATAAGCACAGAGGCATCAGAGCCGGCATTGCGGCAGAAACTGACGCCGCCGTCAAAATTGCCGAGCGTGAAAGTGCGCACGGCGTTTTCCGCATTCTCGAAAACAGCGTATTTTTCCGATACGAATTTCCCGTTTTTGCTCATGTGCGAATCACTCCTCTGCCGGCTGAAAAAAGAGAACCGAGTGTATTTTTGATGTTCTTTTCATAGAGACACACCATCCTGTCGTCATATTCCGTCATCAGGCGCATATATCGCGCATTGTCGCCCGGATAGAGCCTGCCGCATAATTCAGCCGCTGCGGCATATGCGGCTGCATCGCAGGCATAGTCGTCAAGCTCAGGCTCGTATGTGCTCGCCGTATCGCCCGTCACCGCAGTCGGATATGCATAATATACAAAAGTATAAGTTCCTGCGCTGTCCGAAAAAAGCCTGCCATCGCAGGCATATATGCCGTCTCCGCTCTCTATGGCAAAAAGACCGTCCGGCATTTCGGCGCTGAATTTTCCGTCGCTTCCCGCAGAGAAAGTCAGCGTCGCTTCCCTGCGCAGACATTTCGTATCGCGCGCTATTTTGCGCAGTGCCATATCTACACTTTTTATCATGGCGGCGTCAAGCTTGCTCTCTTCGCCCGCCGCGTCGACGCATGGCGCGAAAATATCGGTTTCGAGAAGAAAGCTTATCTTATCGCATATAGTTGCTAAAGTCATATACCCTCCTTTCGCCGCACCGCATGGAGCGGTGCGGCAATTTCAAAAAAGACATATTTTCGGTTATCAATAATCCTCTTCGCTTGCGGGAGCAGGCTTTGCAAAGATGATAGGTCTCACATCGGAGATGCCGAAAGCAAAGTCCACATATGCGATATAGTCGCATACAAGCGGGTTTTCTCTGGGAGAAACAAGCACGGTAGGCTCGGTTATATAGACGAGTTTGAATACCTCGCGGAGGAGAGTACTGTCGGCGACAGCCCATTCGGTAGCGGCAAACTTTGTGGAGGCGCCGCCTATTACCATGTATCTCATGCCATACGCGGGGTTTGCGCCGAGTCCCGTCTCTGGATTTGACTGAGGGCATACGCGGGCATCGGCGCCGCAGATGGATTTTGCCGTTTCCTCAAGTTCGGGGCTTACGAGAAGCAGGTCGAAGTTTGAGAGGAAAGGCAGACCATCCGCCGTCACAAAGCCGTTTGCCTGCTCCTGCGCGTCACAGATGGCACTCAAAGAAAGCGCGCTTGTCATGATGTTGGAGAATTTCGTGGTGCCGCCTTTCTTTACGAGATGGCTGGCATTGGCAACAGCCACGCCGTCGTAGCAGCTTGTGGTTCTCGCCGTCGAGAAGAAATTATAGAACGCGCTGAGTACCGTCATATAGGCGGAATCCGCAAGGCGTATGCCTATTTTTCTTGCCTCCTCGACAGAGTTGTTTTTGATGCTCTTGAAAGAAACCGGCAGAGCAAGCGTATGCTCATCGGGTTTTATTTTTGTCTCGAATGTGCCTGTCGTGTCGGCATATGTGAGAGTATTGTCGGTATACTTCTGGAGTGCGCCGTAGCCGCCTATATTCTGTGAGGAATATTCGAGCGAGTCCTGCTTTACTATGCCGGCGACACTGCCGATGATGTTCATTCTGGAATTGTATCTTTCGTCAAAGCTTTTCTTTACTATAGGATAGAGGTCACTTGACCATGTGTAAATATCATTCATTTGCTATATGTTTCCTTTCTTATTTTACGTTTTATACATTTGTTATCGAGTTTTATACACCTGTTATTTTGTTTTATACATTTGTATTTAGATTATTTATTTGTATAATTTAGACGGTATGCCGTTGATGAGCTCGTAGTATTCCCTGTAGGACATGCCGTATTCTCGCGCCAGCTTGCGTTGCCTGTCCGAGAGCGCAACATCTCTGTTCACAGCAGATGAACCCGCAGGAGTGATCATTCTGCGGCTTCCCACATTGCGCGCGCCCGCCGTCATCTTCATAAAATCACGGCATATCTCGTCAAAAGGCTGACTCTTCCCTCTCGCAAAAAGCGCAAACATCGGATTTGTCACGACGGCACGCGTTTCATCTTCCGTGAGCGGCGCAGTGCTTTCCGACGGCTCTGTGAAAAGTCCTTTTTCGTCCGTCGCTCCTCCGCCGTCATAGCCGTCATCATCGCCGACGGCAGAGACGCCTTCGGAAAACTCCTCGTTGCGGCTGTCCGCGCCGCCAGTTCCGATTGCGGATTTGAAATCATTCCCATCTGACTTCGCGGCAGAGTCGGCATCGGGTTGGGCGGTGCTTTCCCCATCGCCGTTTTCATCCGATTCGGCTTTCGCCGAGTCGGATGAAAAAGAACCTGTTATGTCTCTTCCGCAGCTCCATGCCTTTGCGGGAGATACAAATCTCGCAGGCTTCACTTCCTCGGGGACAAAAGGCTTCGTCTCCGTCACCTCGCCGTAGCCATCGGGATTTTCGTGCGCGGATTCTTTCCGCGCGGCTTGCGCCGCGCAGACGATCGGCTCGCCTGCCTTTCCCGTTTCTTCTGCTGCAGAAAAAGTATTATCATCGGGATTATTCTCCGCATCATCGGCTGCTTTGCTCACCTCTGCGGAGTTTTCGGATTCCATGCCGCTTTCATCCTCGGCGGCAGGCGACTTTTCTTCGTTTATATCGGCCAAGGCGGTTGCATCGGCACTGTTTTCGATTTTCAATTCGTTTTCGTTCATGCTTCTTTCTCCTCTCCTGCTTTTGCAAATCTCTCGTCGAGTTTTTCGCATATTTCGGCGCCGTAGGGTATGCCGAGCGTCTCGATATACGCGCGGACTATCGGGTAATTTTCCTCTGTTATCTCGGTTTTCATCAGCTCGGAAATCGCCGATATCGTAAACGAGCGCGAGTTTTCCAGTCCGTCGCCTATGTTTATCTTCACATCCACCGTCGGGATATATCCGAGAAGCTCCATGCAGTGGTCGCATCTTTCAAAGACGCCCTCGCAACCCGTGCCGATAGCCGCGAGCTGCTCATGGCTGTAAACCTCAAGTGCAAAATAGTCGAGCAGTCGATAAAGTCTCGCAAAGCCCGCCTTTTTGCAGACCTGCTTTGCGGCTACGCGCTTGCCCGCGAAATCGCTGAGAAGCGCGAGTCCCGTTGCGGTTGTAACATGTGTAGTGCTGTCGCCCTGCATGAAATCGTAATTTCCGAGTGCTTCTTTCATCAGTGCGCGGTATTTGTCCGCTATCTCGTAGTGAACAGTGCTGTCGCCCGCGAGCCCGCCGAGGCGGGAAACCTTGTCTATCATGCCCGGGCGAAGCTTCCAGACAGCGCCGGGATGATTCTGCGGATAGCTGTCGGGCGCGAAAGCATTTTCCTCATAGAGCAGAATGTCGTTTGCAAAGAACGCAGTATTGAGCTGTGCAAAAGCAAGTTGCCTGTCGGCGGCATCGATGAGCGGCAATACCGCCTCGATTTCGCTTCTGCCCCAGATGCTGTTGTCGCTCATTATACGGCTGTATATAACGAACGGATAATGAGTGCAGGAGGTCTTATTCCAGAATTTCGGGATATAGCGCACCTCCCTGCCGCAGAGCAGGATGCAGAGTGCGACATCTCCCGCGCGATAATCGTATGTCACCGTCGTTATATTTCCCGCCGCGTCCACTGTTTCGCAGGAACACGAACCGTCGTAGGGCTGGCGGAACCACCATTCCGTCACATCGATAAGCGGCGCGGCATCGGAGGAGCAAATATCCGTCTCTATGCCGAGTTCGGAATCGCGCTCTGAAAGAATCCTGTCTATGCTCGTCTCCATGAGCGCAAGGTCATCGGCAAAAATGCGCTGTGCGGCAAGGCGGCTGAGCTTATATGTATAGCCGATGTATTCGCAACCGTCTACGCTTGTGCTGTTCGGGTCGGGATAGATATCCTCGGGGGAGGGATTTTCTATCGCTATCTCGTCGGTGCCGTTTTCGCCCGTCGTCAGTGCGAGCTTCCATACTGCGCTTCCCATTATCCCGAGCCTGCGCTCGTTTACGGAGTTCTTTATCTCCAGTTCGTTTCTGTCGCAGATGTAGCGGACGACGCTTTCTCTCGCCTTTGCCATGTCCGCCTCGTCGCCGTTTCTCGCGGAAAATTCAAAATCGGGAATTTTCGCCTCTATCTGGCTCTCCACATGGAGATAGGCGTCCGGCACGGTCGCCGGCTCCCACGGAAGTTCCGTCTGAGCGAGAAAATCGCCCGTCTGCTTTGCCGTGTCGTGTGCGCCGCCGTAATAATTCGCCATCCTCTGCCAGTAGCTGTCGGTATCCGCACGCGCTATTTTCGCCTCACGCAGAAGAAAAGCGACACTTTTTTCACGCAGCTCGGCTGTGTCATAGGCTATGATATCTTCATCGTATTTTTTAAATAAATTCATTTCTTGTGCAAGTTCCTTTCTTCTATAATGTTTTTCAGCCTCGGTGTTTCGCATGCGCGGTCGCATGGCGCCATGTCGCGCATATATGAGGCAAAATATCTCAGCGCATCCGGTGCGTGCGTTATCTCATGAGGGAAAACGGCAACATCCGCGGGATTCGCCTTGTCGTGCATTAGCAGCGGAAGCGAACGGATGAGGTTTTCGCACCCGCGGAAAATGCGCAGGCGCACTCCGCCGTTTCCGTCTGGCTTCAGCCATTCCTTGAGCGCCATCCAGCCGTCGGTTCTGTTCGGGCGTAGCTTCGTTAAGAAAACCCCGTTCTCAGCAAAAATGGAAGCCATATCGCGCCCGCTGTCTTTCTGCCGTGACCATAGGTCCGATGGCGCAATGAATACGGTACCCTCCAAAGCTCGTGAAAGAATCTTCCCTGCGGCTTCGCTTATGATAAGCGAGCTTTCGTATATCTCGGAAGTGACATACGCGCGCCCGTCGCGGCATACCTCTATGAAGAGCGCCGCAAGCATGTCGAGCCCGTAGTCTATCGTGCAGAAATGCATCGTGCCGTCGCCGGGCGCAAAAGGCTCGCAGGTATGCAGACTGTAGTCAAATTCCGAGAAAAATTGCCCCGAGAAAACATTCCAGCTTCCGTAGAGCCATGCCTTTTTCAGCTCCTCCGGCAGATTTTCGAGCTGCCTTATGTAGTCGGGATTCTTCTCCGTCAGTGCCGCGTTGTCATAGACTCCCGCAGGGATGAAAGCATAGTCATCGGGATTTTCGCTTTTGCGAAAGCGCCGCTCGATAAAGAGCCGCTTCACCCAGCCGTGACCTATGCCGCCGGGATTGCATGTGAGATACATCCGCTTCGGAAAATCGTTTGCGCCGCGGAGCGAAGCGCACAGCACCGTAAACATATGCTCGCTTATCTGCGTAGCCTCGTCTATCGCTATCACATCGAATTCCTGTCCCTGATAGCGTAGCAGATCGCTCTCCCTCGCGAGATATCCGAACTGGAGCCGTGAGCCGGAGGCAAATGTTATACATTTGTCTTTTTCGGAATATTCGCTCAGCTTCGGCACGGCGGCGAGTATTTCCCGCAGCGGGCGTATGTGATTTTCGGTAAGCTCGGGCAGGGTACGCCGCAAGAGCAGTATTTTTATCCCGCCGTAGCGCAGACACATCAGGAGGAGCTTGTATCTCAGCGCCCAGCTTTTGCCGCCGCCGCGCGCCCCGCCGTATGCGGTGTATTTGGCTGTGGAAAGAAAAAATTCTTTCTGCTTTTCGCTCGGAGCGATATTCAGGGAGAAACCGGCGCTAACCGGCATATTTATCCGCCTCTCCCGAAAGCGAAATTTCTATTTTTCCCTCTTCGGCATCGTCTTTGGCGCCCCAACCGAAATTTTCTTTCAGTATGGCGGTAGCAAGAGCGCCGTTTATGCCTCCGCTGATGCTGTTCTCTTCTATATACGCCTCTATCTTCAGAAGCGCCATTTCAACATCGTCGCAGAAACATTTGTTCGCCTTGAGGGCTTTAAATTGCCGCTTTGTTATCCCCAGCGCCAGACACAGTCCCGAGAGGGTGTACGGCTTGGTACGCCTCTTCGGGCAGAGTGCGCAGCTTGCTTCGTCCTTTGTGCAGGAGGCGCACGCAGGCGAAACTATTTCGCTGTCGCACTCGCGGAAATATGCGGTGACGCGGCGGGCAAAAGCGGTTGGTGTAAGCTTGTCCTTATCTATGGTTTTACTCATTAAAAAAGAGCTTGAATCTTCAATATGCGGCGGAAAAAGAAGCCTTTCTCACGAAATCGAGCATATGCTCCTCGGCATATTCGCACCAGCAATCCTTGTGGATGATGTCGCCGCTTCCCTCTATCTCGAGCGCCTCGTCGGTAGAGTAAATGGCGTATCCGCAATGGTCGCAGTAGGCAACGATTCTTGCGCGGGGCTTCTCCTCCGCCTCTTCATAATCCAAATACCTGCTCGTATCCATCACTCTCCTTTTTTGCTTCGGTTTTGCTACCGTGGCTACATTATACCACACATTTGTTCTTTTGTCAATGATTTTTTAGAACTTTTGTTCGCATTTCTTTTAAATTGTTCGCTTTGCCGCGATTGGTTATCCAAAGTAGTCAAAAGTCCGCCAACATTTTTGGTCATTAATACAAAAGATTATCATTGACATTTCTTAATATAGTGATATAATACTATTTAGAGTAAAAACTCAAATAAAAGAAATAAAAGCAAAAGGAGCTACTATGAAAAGATTTTTATCTCTTCTTCTCGCTGTGGCTATGGTAGTGCTCGTTCTCGCGTTCGCTGTTTCCTGCGGAGACAAGCCCGAAAATACCACCTCCACCACAACAGAAAAGACAACGGAAGGAACCAAGTCGACCACCTCGTCTTCAAATGGTGGCGACAGCACGACTGCTTCCTCCGAGACAACCTCCGGTTCCGGCAGTACCACCGCGTCTGATACCGGCAGCACAACGGAAACAACAGTATCGTCCGAGGATGACGGCAGAACAAAGCATCCCGACTATCAGGATGTGAACTTCGGAGGAAGAACCTTCAAGTTTGCCGCTTCCATCGGTCAGCTTTCCACATGGGATTTCTATGAAATCACAGCGGAATCCACAGGTAATGACAATCTCATCACAGAAGGCATCATCGCAAGAAATTCCACAGTCGAATCTCTTTACAACTGCAAGATAGAATGCGATTATACAACCGACGCACCCTCCTATGCCATGAACGACATGGCGCAGGGCAAGCACTCGGTAGATTTCATTCTCTGGCTCTTTAACAATGCCGTTGACTATGACTGGTCTTATAACATGGCGAATATGGATATAGACTTCTCTCACAGCTGGTGGGATCAGAACTATCACGAGGCATTCTCCTATACGGTAGACGGCGTTGACAAGTGCTACAATATCTCCGGTAAATTCAATCTTCTCAGCTATGACTCGACATGGTCTCTCTTCTTCAACAAGGACGTTTACGAGAGACTCGTATCCGCCGGCAAAACTTCCATAAATATCTATGAAGAAGCACGCAACGGCACATGGACAATGGACAAGATGATATCCCTCATGGATGTAGCAAAATCCGATGTGAACGGTGACCAGAATATGAAATATGAGGATGGCGATATCTTCGGTTGCGTTACCATAAACAATCAGTATTTCGCCACATCGCTCATCACGGCGGCAGGGCTTCATATGACAACAAAAACCGATGGCATTCACCATGCAATCAACGCTCAGAATACCGATGTCAAGGCATACAGCGCCGCTATAGACAAGGCTATCGAGCTCTGGAGTTCTCCTGCTTTCCTTTCCACCGGCGGCACGGATACGCAGAACTCTCTTACAAACGGTCAGGCACTCTTCGTTTCAGAAGTGCTTACGGTAGCCCGCCGTATAACAGATGAAAACGCCCGCTTCTCCATCGTCCCTATTCCGAAGTATAATGAGGAGCAGGAGGATTACGCTCAGCTCGTCTGCACGACAGGCGCCGGTCTCAAGGTTTCCGCCTCCGTCACTGATGTCAAGGCTACATCGCAGTTCCTCGAGGTGTTCGGCTATCATTCCGAAAAGATTCTCTACCCTGCTTACATAAATTACTATAAGACCCAGTGCTTCTGCGAAGATGAAGCGGGTGAAATGCTCGACATCGTTCTCCGCACAAGAACATGGGAATATGACAGCTTCGTAAACGGCGGCATGATGAGCAGAGTCACGAGCTTCATCACAACAGGAAAGAATCAGTTTGCAAAGGCGCTCTCAAGCATGGGATCCTCCGCAAATTCCGTTTATGAAGGCCGCATGAACAATCTCAAAAAGCTCAAATAATCTGTGATTGTAAAAAGCATTCCGTCAGAAAACCGTCGGAATGCTTTTTTACACTGTTTTTTAGCAGATGTATAATATTATATTGACTTCGCGGCGCAGGCATGCTATACTGTGGACAGAGCAAAAGCTCAGATCATCAATTTCAAAGCAAAAGGAGCTACTATGAAAAGATTTTTATCTCTTCTTCTCGCTGTGGCTATGGTAGTGCTCGTTCTCGCGTTCGCTGTTTCCTGCGGAGACAAGCCCGAAAATACCACCTCCACCACAACAGAAAAGACAACGGAAGGAACCAAGTCGACCACCTCGTCTTCAAATGGTGGCGACAGCACGACTGCTTCCTCCGAGACAACCTCCGGTTCCGGCAGTACCACCGCGTCGGATACCGGCAGCACAACGGAAATAACAGTATCATCCGAGGATGACGGCAGAGCGAAGCATCCCGACTATCAGGATGTGAACTTCGGAGGAAGAACCTTCACCTTTGCCGCCGCACAGGGTCAGTTCAATACATGGGACTTCTACGAGATCACAGCGGAATCCACAGGCGACGATAACCTCATCACAGAAGGCATCATCGCAAGAAATTCCACGGTCGAATCTCTTTACAATTGCAAAATAGCCTGCATATATTCCGACTCTCCTCAGAGCTATGCCGCAAACGATCTGTCAACCGGCAAGCACACGGTAGATTTCATTCTCTGGCTTTGGGCTAATGCCAAAGACTATGACTGGTCTTACAACATAGCAAATATGGATATCGATTTTTCTCACAGCTGGTGGGATCAGAACTATCACGAGGCATTTTCATACACTGTAGACGGCGTTGACAAGTGCTACAATATCTCCGGTAAATTCAATCTTCTCAGCTATGACTCGACATGGGCGCTCTTCTTCAACAAGGACGTTTATGAGAGACTCGTATCCGCCGGCAAAACTTCTGTAAATATCTATGAAGAAGCACGCAGCGGCACATGGACAATGGATAAGATGATATCCCTCATGGATGTCGCAAAATCCGATGTGAACGGCGATCAGGTGATGAAATATGAAGATGGCGATATCTTCGGTTGCGTTACCGTAAACAATATGTATTTTGCCACATCGCTCATCACGGCGGCAGGGCTTCATATGACAATAAAAACCGACGGCGTTCACCATGCCATCAACGCTCAGAATACCGATGTGCAGTCATACAGTGCCGCTATAGACAAGGCTATCGAGCTCTGGAGCTCACTCGCCTTCCTTTCTCCCGGCGGTAGCACTCACACCGCACTCACAAACGGTCAGGCACTCTTCGTTTCAGAAGTGCTTACGGTAGCCCGCCGTATAACAGATGAAAACGCCCGTTTCTCCATCGTTCCTCTTCCGAAGTATACTGAGGAGCAGGAGGATTACTCTCAGCTCGTCTGCACGACAGGCGCAGGTCTCAAGGTTTCCGCCTCCGTCACAGATGTCAAGGCTACATCGCAGTTCCTTGAGGTATTCGGTTATCATTCCGAAAAGATTCTCTACCCTGCTTACATAAATTACTACAAGACCCAGTGCTTCTGCGAAGAGGAAGCGGGTGAAATGCTCGATATCGTTCTCCGCACAAGAACATGGGAATATGATGCCTTTGTAGTCGGCGGCATGATGAGCAGAGCCACGAGCTTCATCACAACAGGAAAGAACCAGTTTGCAAAGGCACTCTCAAGCATGGGTTCCTCCGCAAATGCCGTTTATGAAAACCACATGAACTCTCTCAAAAAGCTCAAATAATCAGCATAATATGATAGCCACCATTCCGACCTGCGGGCGGAATGGTGGCTGTTTTTTGCCTTTATTTACAGTATCTTTTTATATGTATCAATCACATATTCGCCGAAAGCCTCGCATGTCGCGCCGCTTCTGTCGCCTGTGACAGTGAGCGCCTTTTCGCTCTGCGTGCATATTTCCATCGCGCGGGAAAGCTTATCCGCCTTACCGCTCATTCCGATATGGCGGAGCAGCATTTCGCAGGCTTTGAAAATGCTCGAGGGATTTGCATATTCGCCGAGTCCCTCTTCTATCATGCGCGGTGCGCTTCCGTGTATCGCCTCAAACATGGCATATCTGTCGCCGATGTTTGCGCTTCCCGCCGTGCCTACGCCGCCCTGAATCTGCGCCGCCTCATCGGTGATGATGTCGCCGTAGAGATTCGGCAGGAGAAATACCTGAAAAGAGCTTCTTATATCCTCGTTTACAAGGTTCGCGCTCATTATGTCGATATACCAGTCCTGCGCGGTGATGCCGTCGTATTCCGCGGCGATCTCGTTGCATATGGCGGAGAATTTTCCGTCCGTCTTTTTCATGATATTCGCCTTTGTGACTATAGAAACGCTCGTCTTGCCGTTTGCCTTTGCATAGTCGAAGGCGGCACGGGCAATTCTCTTTGTGCCGTGGTCTGTCGTCACCTTGAAGTCAAAGGCGAGCTTATCCGGCACCTCGATTCCCTTTGAGCCGAGAACATATTCACCCTCAGTATTTTCGCGGAAGAATATCCAGTCGATATTCTTCTCGGGGATACAGACGGGGCGCACATTGGCATAGAGGTCAAGTTCTCTTCGGAGCGTAACATTCGCGCTCTCCATAGTGCCGCCTTTCGGTGTGGTCGTCGGTCCTTTCAGCAGAACATGGCAATTTTTTATTGCCGCAAGCGTCTCCTCTGGAACAGATTTGCCGAGCGCAAGGCGGTTTTCTATCGTCAGCCCGTCTATACGGCGAAGCTCCGCTTTGCCTGCCGCTATCTCGTTTGCGATAATAACCGAGAGCAACTTCTCCGCCTGCTTCATGATGATGGGACCTATCCCGTCGCCGTCGCATATGCCGATTACGGTTTTGTCAAGCGCGGCGAAATCCGTCTTGCCGCTGTCACCCGTCATTTTTTCACATCTTGCAAGCTGGGAGCGCAGGAGCGCTTCAAAATGCGCCGTCGCTTCTTTTATATATTTTTCGTCCGTCATTTTATTTTCCTCCGCATGTTTTGGTATAGCTGAGAAGTCCGCCAGCGCGCAGGATTTCTTTCTGCCGCCCGGAGAAGCTGCATGAGAGCACGGCGCTCGCACCGCTGCTTTCATCCGTGAGCGTTATCCTGCCGCTGTCAAGTCCGGTAAATATATCGGAAAGCTTCAGCATATCGCCCTCGGTAAACTTATCATAGTCCGCCTCGTTTTCAAAGGTGAGCGGCAGTATTCCCGCGTTTATTAGATTTGAAATGTGTATGCGGGCAAAGCTCTTGGCAATAACCGCCTTTACACCAAGATAGAGCGGCACGAGAGCCGCATGCTCACGCGAGGAACCCTGACCGTAGTTCACGCCGCCGATGATAATGCTCTTTCCCGCCGCCTTCGCTCTCTCAGGGAATGTCGGGTCACAGACCTCAAAGCAGTATTTCGAGAGATGCGGTATATTAGAACGATAAGGCAGAATCTTTGCGCCCGCGGGCATGATGTGGTCTGTCGTAATATTGTCGCCGACTTTTATCGTCAGCTTTGCTTCGATGGTGTCCGTCAGCGGTGCCGTCTCGGGGAGCGGCTTTATATTCGGTCCGCGCAGAACCTCCACGCTTTCCATCTCCGCTTCGCTTGCGGGAGCGAGAACTGCGCTGTCATCCGCGCGGAGGCTCTCGGGCATATTTATCTCGGGATAACCGCCGAGCGTTCTCGGGTCGGTGATGTAACCTGTGAGTGCGGAAGCCGCCGCTGTCTCGGGCGAAACGAGATAGACCTGCGCGTCTCTCGTGCCGCTTCTTCCCTCAAAATTGCGGTTGAATGTGCGGAGCGAAACGCCCGCGCTGTTCGGCGAGAAGCCCATGCCGATGCAGGGTCCGCAGGCGCATTCCAGCACCCTTGCGCCCGAGGCAAGTATATCGGAGAGCGCGCCGCAGTCGGCGAGCATTGTGAGCACCTGCTTTGACCCGGGCGAAACCGAAAGGCTTACATTCTCCGCTATATGTCTGCCGCGCAGTATCGCGGCTACTCTGAGCATATCGCGGAGCGAAGAGTTTGTGCATGAGCCGATGCATACCTGATCGACTTTCACGCCCGAAAGATCCTCTGCGCGTTTTATATTGTCGGGGCTGTGCGGGCAGGCGAGAAGCGGCGTAAGCGCAGATAGGTCTATATCTATCACTCTGTCATACACCGCGTCGCTGTCACTTGAGAGCGGTGTATAGTCCGCTTCTCTGCCCTCGGCGCGCAGAAAAGCGCGCGTTATCTCGTCGGAGGGGAAAATCGAAGTTGTAGCGCCAAGCTCCGTTCCCATATTCGTTATCGTTGCTCTCTCCGGGACAGAAAGCGTCTCTATGCCCTCACCTCCCCATTCTATTATATAGCCTACGCCGCCCTTGACGGAAAGTATGCGAAGAAGCTCAAGGCTGACATCCTTGGCACTCACCCAAGGACGAAGCTTTCCCGTCAGATTTATCTTCATCATCTTCGGCATGGTGATGCAGTATGCGCCGCCGCCCATGGCAACGGCAACATCAAGCCCGCCCGCACCGAAAGCGAGCATGCCGATACCGCCGCCCGTCGGCGTATGGCTGTCCGATCCGATGAGCGTCATGCCCGGCACGCCGAAGCGCTCGAGATGCACCTGATGGCAGATGCCGTTTCCGGGGCGTGAGAAGTAAATTCCGTGCTTCTTTGCCACGCTCTGGATATATCTGTGATCGTCCGCGTTTTCAAAGCCGGACTGCAGTGTGTTGTGGTCTATATAGGCTATCGACTTCTCCGTTTTCACTCTCGGAACGCCTATCGCCTCAAATTCAAGATAAGCCATCGTGCCCGTCGCGTCCTGCGTGAGCGTCTGGTCTATGTGAAGCGCTATCTCGCTGCCGACTTTCATTTCGCCGCCGACAAGATGCGCCTTTATTATTTTCTGTGCTATCGTGAGTCCCATTTTCAGTTCTCCTTATTACCGTGTATTGCCGCGAGAATGCTGTCCCGCGCATTTTTTATATGCTCTGTGGCAAGCTCCTCGGCGCGCTTTGCGTCGTGCGCCGCGAGCGCTTCGTATATCTGCTCATGTTCTCTTGCCGCCGCCTCGGCTCTCGTGTCGTTTTCGACGGAAAGCCTGCGGAATCTGCGCACCTTGCGGTGCAGATTTTCCAGTATTTCGAGCAGTGTCCTGCTGCCGCAGTATTCGTAAACAAGCTTGTGAAATTCACTGTCCGTATCGCGCATCCCGTCGGGCGCGTGGCGCTTCGCATAGAAAAGCTGCAATTCCAGCGTGTCATGCAGCTTTTTCAGCTCCTCGTCCGTTATCTTACCGGCGCACATGAAGAAGGCAAGACCCTCTATGCGCGAGCGTATCTCATAGATATCGTTGATGTCGTCCTCGTCGAAGCGGCAGACAGCCATGCCTTTGCCCGTCTCGTAAATCAGATTTTCCTGCATCAGACGCTTGAGCGCCTCGCGCACGGGAGTCCTCGAAACATCAAGCTCGGTGCATAACTTAAGCTCAGTCAGCATTTCGCCCGGGGCATATTTCCCGCTGAGAATATCATCCTCCAGCCGCTCGAAAACTCTGTCCGCCATGGAAACAGTCCTTGACCTCTCCATCACGCCCTCCTTAATTGCTTTCGTCCGTTATCTCGCGTATTTTCTCTATGACCTCTTCGTCGGAAATGGCGGTCTGTCTTCCGTTTTCGTACATATCGTCGACCCAGCCCTTTAGCGCGAGCACGAGCGGGCTCTTCTTGTCCACAGCCTTTTCTCCCGAGAGATGCAGATTGTCGTTTATCCAATAGGCGATTCCCGCAAGTCCGGAGGTTTTCGTTATCATAACTCCCGCGCTCCTGCCGAGAATCTTTTTCGTGTCGAAAATATTGTATATCTCCTCATCCTTGAGAAGCCCGTCGGCATGGATACCCGCCTTTGTGACATTGAAATTCTTGCCTGCAAAAGGCGTCATCGGCGGTATATTGTAGCCTATCTCGTTTCTGAAATATTCCGCTATCTCCGTTATCACAGTCGGGTCCATTCCATCAAAGGTGCCGCGCAGTGATGCGTATTCCATCACCATCGCCTCAAGCGGAATATTTCCCGTGCGCTCGCCTATGCCGAGCAAGGAGCAGTTGACGGCGGACGCGCCGTAGAGCCATGCGGTCGCCGCATTGGAGACAGCCTTGTAGAAATCGTTGTGCCCGTGCCATTCAAGCATTTCGCTCGGCACATCCGAGTAGTGCTGGAGACCGTAGACAATGCCCGGAACACTTCTCGGAAGAGCAACCTCGGTATAAGGTATACCGTAGCCCATCGTGTCGCAGGCGCGGATTTTCACGGGGATTCCCGCGTCATCCGACATCTGCTGGAGCTTGTTTACAAAAGGCACCACAAAGCCGTAGAAATCCGCCCTTGTTATATCCTCAAGGTGGCATCTCGGCACTATTCCAGCCTCAAAAGCGTCGGCAACAGCGGAGAGATACATATTCATAGCCTCGCTTCGCTTCATTTTCAGCTTCTTGAAAATGTGATAGTCCGAGGCGGAGACAAGTATTCCCGTTTCTTTTATTCCCATATCGCGCACGAGGCGGAAATCCTCTTTGTTTGCGCGTATCCATGTCGTTATCTCGGGGAATTTATAACCGAGAGCCATGCATTTTTCAACAGCTTCCCTGTCTTTCTTGCTGTAGACAAAAAATTCGCTCTGGCGGATGATTCCGTTTTCGCCGCCGAGCCGCGCGAGCATCTTGTAAAGGTCTACTATCTGCTGAACGGTATAGGGCTCGACAGACTGCTGCCCGTCGCGGAAGGTGGTATCCGTTATCCATATATGCTCGGGCATGCCCATAGGCACGCGCCGGTGGTTGAAAGGCACCTTCGGCACGGCGTCGTAGGGAT
Organism: Acutalibacteraceae bacterium; assembly: GCA_963618495.1. Taxonomy (GTDB): domain Bacteria; phylum Bacillota; class Clostridia; order Oscillospirales; family CAG-272; genus Apopatosoma. The sequence goes on along the minus strand of CAVESF010000023.1, from coordinate 12,809 downwards.
AAATATCGCGGTAGAGATTCGGGTCGTCTATATCCTGAAGCTGATATCTGTAAGACTTCTGCTCCAGCAGGTTTGTTTTTGATGAAATTTCAAGCATGGTTCTGCCTCCCATTGTATTATTGTATACAAGTATACAACGCTGTGGACGATTTGTCAATATATCGGGAGAAAATTTTTCCGTTTCTCCGAAAAAAAGCCGTAATAATGCGCCGCGGGCGAAAATATAAATATAGCAAAGACATTACGCGAGCGAAAGGCGGCATACGATGATTTACGACGGCGACGAGCGCGCTATAGTACTGGCGCGGTATATTTCGGAAACGAGAGGAACTGTAAGAGAGGCGGCAAAGCATTTCGGAATAAGCAAATCAACGGTACATAAAGATGTCAGCGAGCGCCTGAAAAATATATCGCCCTCACTTTACGCGGAAGTGAAGGAAATACTCGAGTGCAATAAGGCACAGCGGCATATCCGCGGCGGTCAGGCAACGAAAGAAAAATATGCCGATATGCGCCTGCATAGCGTGCGTACATGAAACAAAGCGAAAACCGCGTGCTTTCGCTTTGTTTTTATCTGCCAAAGTCGTTTTGTGCCGCGCCTGCGAAAGGGCGAAAGCCAAATAATAATCATAGCAAAAAAATGAATACAAAAAGTAAAAAAAATCACCCTCGACTGTGCTATTATATAAGCATAAAGCTATAATGCGAGGGAGTGTGCATATATGGAGAAAAATGCTGAAGCACTGAAAGCTCGGATTTGCGACTTTTCGCAGAGCGCGAGCGAATACCAAGCGGCGCTCCACGAATATGTCTGCATGCGCTTCGGGCTCGATAACGAAAGCGAAGAAAACATCGGCGCGCTCGCAATCCTCAGCATCAGAAAGCAATATCCCGATATGCAGAAAGAAGAGGCGGCAAAGCGCCTCGGAAATTACGACTGCCACAGGATAACATACGCTGTCCAGAAAAAAATTCTCATGCTCATGGAGCTGGAGAAAATTACGGATACGCATATTCCCGACGATACGGAAGATACCGCAAGCGTCGCTTCTTATATATATTCGCAAAAAGCGGAGGTCTGCCATGTTTGAACACATGAGCTTTCGCTCGGCATTCTCATCCGTCGTAAATTCCGATTTCGTTTATTTCGATAACGCCGCAACGGCGCAAAAGCCGGACCTCATGGTAAAGGCTCTCTCGGATTATTACGGTTCGGCGCTCGGCTCGGCAGGGCGCGGGCAGAATCCTCTCTCGGAAAAAGCAAGTGCGGCTTATGCCGCCGCAAGGCGAAGCGTGATGCGCTTTATCGGCGCCGCAAAGCCCTCGGAGATAATATTCACTTCGGGTGCCACCGATTCGCTGAATATGCTCGCCGCTTCGTATCGCCGCCGTCTCACGAAAAAAAGCAATATCGTCATCTCCGCACTCGAGCATAATGCAAATTATCTCCCGTGGAAAAATGCCTGCGAGGAAGCGGGCGCGGAACTGCGCATAATAGAACTGCTTGAGGACGGCTCGCTTGATATGGCTTCGGCACGCCGTCTCATAAACGAAAATACGCTTCTGCTCTCCGTCACCGCCGCATCGAATCTGACAGGCAGAATGACGGATGTGCGCGCGCTCTGCGATATGGCGCATGAGGCAGGTGCTACCGCGGCAGTCGATGCCTCGCAGTATGCGCCGCATATCGCGCCGGATGTGAATGCGTTCGACTGCGATTATCTCGTTTTTTCCGCGCATAAGGTCTACGGACCCGAGGGACTGGGTGTGCTTTATTGCCGCGAGAGCCTGCTTGATACTCTCACTCCGTTTCGCTACGGCGGCGGTATGGCAGAGGAACGCGGCAAAAATATAGTTATGCTTCCCTCACCCGAGCGTTTTGAAGCAGGTACACATCATGCGGCGGGCGCGGTTGCTTTCGCCGCCGTGGCGGATTTTCTCTCGGGCTTTGATGCAGGCGAAAAACTTGCATATACCCGCTCGCTTTCGGATTATATATATTCTTCCCTTTGCGCCGAGCGCGGCATAAATTTCATCGGTCACTCGCAGGAAAATCTCCCCGTGCTTTCGCTTACATTTGACGGCATCTCGCCATCGGATATCGACCTCATGCTCTCCATGCGCGGCTTCTGCCTGCGCAGCGGAAAGCACTGCGCTTTTCTCCCAGTTTCGCGCTTGGCATCGGGCGGCACACTGCGCATTTCGATAGCTCCGTACAATACTGCAGATGAAGCGGAAAAGCTCGTCTTTGCCATAACAGAAGCAAAAGAATATCTTTTGAGGAAAAAACATGAATTTTAAAGAAAGAAAGGAAAAGTTCCTTTCCGAATACAATGCTCTCCCGTCCGATATGGAGAGATTCGATTATATCATAGATAAAGGGATGCGCTCAGCCTGCGATTACGCGCCGTCCGAGGAGGACAGAATTGAGGGTTGCGACTCGGGTCTGTGGCTTCGCGCATCGGCAGACGGCGGTTTTGTCTCCGTTCGGGCTCATAGCGACGCCGCATATGTCATGGGACTTGCGGCGATAATATGCTGTCTGACAGACGGACTTTCCGTAGCGGAAGCGCAGGAGATAGACACTGCTTTCCCTCATGAAATCCCCTGCGTCTATCCCATGACAGAATTACGGCTCTCAAGCATGGAAAAAATGCTTTTGAAAATAAAAGAGTGCACAAAAAATATTTTATAAAATTCCGGAGGAAATTATGTTAAAACACGCAATGGATGTAAAAGTGAATGTCCAGCCCATTTTCAGCAATGTGGTTCATACGGCTGTATGGGAAGGACCCTGCCGCGTAGGCAGACCCGAGATTCTCTCGCCTGAGTATGAATCGAGAGCCGGCAAAGAAGAATTCAAGAGCTGGAAAAAGACTGTAGTAGAAGGAATCTGCGCTGAAGCGAATGTGCTCGAGCCGCTCTATATCGAGTATGACGAAACATTCTATGTTTCCGATGAAAAGCTTCATGAACTCGCTCCCAATCCTTCGGAAATCGACCTTTTCCTCATCACATACCGCGTTCCGGGCATCGAACGTCTCGGCATTCCGGTTTCAATGATAAACTGCGGACCTACTCCCGTTGACCTCGTGGCTTTCTATCGTGATATCGGACTTGATGCTTATATGGCTCATGACTATGATGAGTTCAATGACATCGTCCGCCGCCTGCAGGTCAAAAAGGCGCTCGCAAATACGAAGCTTCTCGTTCTCACGGCAGACGAGCAGTTCCCTGTCAGCGTAAACAGCTCAAACCCCGATATCTACGGACTCAATCTCAAATACGGCATCCGCAGTACGCGCCATTCCATACGCGAAGTATTTGATTATATGGACAGCACCACAAGCGAAGAAAGATTTGCCGCAGATGCAAAAGCTCTCTCCGATAAGGCGGAAGCAAGCACAATAAGCGACAAACTTATCTGCCATGACCTTGATTATATGAATGCCGTCAAGAGCATGATGGAGAAATTCGGATGCAATGCATTCACTACGGCCTGCAAGGAGCTTTGCGCTTCCCGCCTGCCTATGAGAAATAAATGCACGCCCTGCCTTACGCACAGCCTGCTCCGCAATGACCGCATACCTACCGCCTGCGAAGAAGACCTCAATGCATGGATGGCTGTCGCCGTTCTCATGTATCTTACAAAGAAAGCTCCTTTCATGGGCAATCCCTCGCTCGTAAAGGCACATAAGCGACCCATCGAAGACCTCGGCATGACAAGACTCGTGGCAGGTCCCGCAGAAGGCTTTGACGAAGAGGTGCTTGAAGTTCGCCATGCCGTTCCGCCGACGAAGCTTCTCGGCTATGATAAGCCCGAAATGCCTTTTGAACTCGGTCACTTTACATATGAAGGCTTCGGCACAAAGGTTCAGGTAAATATGGCTGATACGGATGATAAGACAGTCACCATAGCGCGCTTCGACCGCCATGGCGAAAAGATGATTGCCGCCAAGGGCGAAATCGTCGGCTGTGCTTACCGTGATATCGAATGCAGTCCTGCCGTATATTATCACATCGACGGCGGCGCAAGAGAATTCCGTCATGCACTCGCAGACGGCGGCTACGGACATCACCTCGTTGTCGTTTACGGCGACTACCGCGACGAGCTCAAAAAGCTTGCAAAGATAGTCGGCTTCGAAATGGAAATCTTTAACTGATAGGCTCATGCAAAACGGAAATCGTTTGGCTTTGAGGTATTGAATTTGAATATTAAAACAACAGAGACTTTGACCGAAATCAAAGCCTCTGTTTTTGCTATCCGCGCGGGAGGGGGGACCCGCACGGGTAGACGCGAAAAATATAATTATAGATTATACGATTGCAAAGTCGCAAAGACTTAATGGCAACCAATTATGCTATTATTGTAGGTCCAAATAGATTTGGAGATGATGTCGGACGGTCTCCTCCATCTAAAACAATCTTTGCTACTGATGCCGTCGTAACTATGCCATCAGCACCTCTCTCGCCATTGGAACCGTAAAGCCCACTTGGACGACCATCTTTGTAACCAAATTTTCTTCCTCCGCATTCTCCTCTGGTGCCACCGTCTCCGCCTGTTCCGGCGCGGTTTTCCGAAATTCCGAACTTAGCATTGTTCGCAAAATCTCCGCCTTTGCCGCCCGAACCGCCGTTACCGGAATATTTGCCGACTTCATTCCAATCACAAGTTACCATTCTATAACTGTTTGCGGCATTGCCGCCATTACCGCCTGCACCACCGTTGCCGGCTTTACAGTCGTCATCAAAATATTCTATAGTTGCATTATCAGTAAAACTTCCTGAAATTGCCGATGCAGTTAATCCTGAATCTCCTCCCATTCCGCCATTTCCGGCGTGACCGCCTGCACCGCCTATTCCACTTGATCCTCCGCTTAAAAACGGCTTATAGCTTCCTGGCAAGCCTCCATGACCGCCATCTCCGCCGCGACCACCATTACCGCCGTCACCATCTCCGTAAACAGTTATTCCCAAATTTGCTTGATAGTCAACATCGATTTTTTTGCATATTATTCCATCAGCACTAATGCCACCGTTACCACCGTTACCGCCGTTGCCGCCGTTGCCGCCATCTCCGCCGTTACCCAAACTGGTTTCTGCAGCATAGCCGCCTTCGCCACCGTTACCGCCGTTGCCGCCATCGCCGCCGTTACCGCCTCTACCGGAAACGACATTAACAGTGCCTCTTGTAATATTTATTATATCGTCTTTTGCGAGTAAACCGTTACCACCGTTACCACCGTTACCACCATTGCCACCGTTTATTCCATTTTCTCCTCGACCGCCGGCTCTATCATTAGCATCTCTGCCAGAATAAGACTGTCCGGCATTTCCATTTCCGCCGTCAGCACCTTTCGCTCCGTTGCCGCCATTGCCGCCGTAAACATTGAGTGCGCCTGTCATATCCACTGCAATATTACTTGCTGTAATTGCATTTCCGCCAGCTCCGCCGTTGCCGCCTGCCTCTGTCGCATCAGCACCATTGCCACCGCGTAACTCCACTGTTCCGTTGTCATGCGATTCCAAAATAATATTATTTGCTGTCAAAGCTGTTTTACCATCGGTTCCGTTACGACCGATAATCTTATTATCGCCAACAAACAGAATTGTTGCCTGAGCAGAATCACTCAGCGCAGTCAGGTCTATTGCACTTTCGCCGTCAGCACCGATAATAGCGACATTTGCCAGTTCAAACTTTAATCCGCTATACCAATCTCCCTGCTGTAACTTGATTGAAACATTGTCTATAACCGTCTCTATTTTCTGTCCGCCCAAATCCAATGTTCCGTATGCACCGTTTATAACAATTCTCCTGACCTGAACTCCGTTATAATACGGCTTGATTGAGAGTACACCATTATTGTACGAAACAAAATTATCTGTCTTGAATCCATCAATGTTGCCATTCTTCTGATAAGTATTCAGATTGATTTCCAGTATTCCGGTATCTTTATCAAAAACAACATCATCACGAAGTTTCAGATTGTTAATCTTTGATTTGTATTCATAATACAAATCCGAGCATTGACTGTACATATACTCGTCAAGCATTGCCTTCACATCATTGAAGCTATCATCAAGTAAATACCATATGCAACAAAGTCCCGCATCACCGATATCAACAAGAACAGAATTATTTTCAACATCTTTTTCAAAGTTACTCTGCCATGTTTTATATGAAGCAGTCAACTCTTCAATCGACGAACAAACCAAAGTGTTTTTCGCATTGCCACTTATTGAAAGATGGCTCAATGTATCTTTTTCGGTAGCTGTCTTTATATTAGAAAAGTCAGTACCTGCTTCTACATCAAGTTCCGCCTTTTTAAATCTTGCATTCAGTTTCATATCAAGTGCGCCTCTATATGAAGAATAGTCGGATACATGATTACTTATTTCATAATAAGTTACATTAAGTTTTGCACCGTAAATTCCCGAGGTGATAACATGTGTTCCCCACAATGTCACAAAATCCGCCGCACTCATTGCACCGCTTCTGAGCTTTTCAGCATCGCTTACGAACTCAGGAGAAAGTAACCCTGCGAGTTTTTCTCTGTTTTGAAATTCCGGGATCTCAACGCGAGTTCCTCCGAGCATATACTCCCAAGAATAAATATATTCGCTCGTCTCTTTAGTTGCCTTAGATTCATATGAGTAAGAAACATCAGCAGCGATAGACGGCAATTTATTTGTCATAAATATACCGTTTTTATTCTGTCGGGCTCCAAACGAAATCTTTACATCAATACTTGCTTTTGCTTCTTCCGAATAACTTTCAAATGATGTATAAGATTTGCCTTCGTTTCCTTGCTTGCCCAATTTATATATATCAGGCTTGTAATTATAGAGGTCATCTGTAAACAACCTATTCGCCCCGGATGCAACTTCGTAGCCGGATGCTGTTATCAGATTCAGAGTTCTTCCTATTTCACTGTATTTTATTATGTAATCGTCTCTGTAAACCTTATCCGGTTTTGTATATCCGCAAACGCTGCATACTCCGCTTTCATCAAAATCATGCTTTTCATAATTTGATGTTGCTGTGTGTCCACAGGTTGCACTATGCCAATGATATGACTCATTGCTCGACCAAGGCTTCGAATATGTATGTCCCGTTTGCGCAAGAACCGTTTCATTTGCTGTAATCTCCGTTTTGCCCTCGGAATCGCTGAAGTACTTGCCGCACTCGTCGCAATACCAATATTCGATATTGCCGTCTTCGGTGCATGTTGCGGCTTTTGCCGGTGTTTCTTGCACATTGGAATGTTGGCATTCCGGCATTTTGGCTGGCTTCAAAACCGCATTATACCCATCAGGATTTGTCTGACTTCCGTCAGATATATATTGGCTCAGCTTGATTAAGTCGCGGGCGTTTACTCTGCCGTCTCCGGTAACATCGCAAGCATCTTCCACTACTTCTGCATTATATCCCTCGGGATCTGTCTTGCAGCCGTCGGAAATATACTGGCTCAAGCGCACCAAATCACGAGCATTCACGCGACCATCACCCGTGACGTCACCTGGCTGATATGTAATAACACGTATATTTCCGTCCGTGACGCTCAAAGTGACATCATTATCATTTTGATCAATGATATCTCCGTGCGTATATGACACTCTTACGGGCAAAATGTCATTATTTTGCGCAGTCTCGGCAACCTTAAATGTCAGCGTCAATATTGTACCGTCAATTGCTTCTTTTACTTCATTGCCAAACCAAACGAAATTTGTTCCGGATGCGACATACCGGCTGGGAGACGTATATGTCATGTGATTGAATGCCTCGCCGGAGACATCCGCAACCAAAGTTAAGTCTTCATCCCATGATACTGTAATTGTTGCGCCAAGAATACCTGGATTTTTAGAAAGAACCACATTCAAATCTACAGTTTTCCCTGGATTGCCCCATATTCCCTCTACAGCTATCACGGCTTCACTTCCGGTGGATACTCCACCGGAAGCAGCTGAGGCAGTGATGCTGAAAGACGGAACAAGGGAAAGCATAAATGTTAGCACTAATAACAATGATATTATTTTCTTTTTCATTAACGTCGCTCCTTTCTCGAATCTATAATACACTTATTGCACGTTTCAGCCTTTAACAACGATGTTTCCGTCAACAAAATTCAAAATCACATCATCGTTATTGGCATCATATGTATTTTCGGAATCACAAGTCATTGTCACGGAATAATCACCGGCTACCGCAGTGTCTTTAATCATAAATACCAGCTTCAAAACTGTTCCATTGGCGGTAGCAGGATCGTTGACATACCACATGAAATTGGAACCACTTTTAAGACGGCTTGGTTTTGTGTAAGTAAAAGCACTCATTGCCTCGCCGCTTTCTGAAGAAATCAACTCCAACGCAGTATCATCAAATGTGATTTTCAAGCTCATAGCATACAATTCGGGACTGTTAACCAATTCGAAAGCAACTTCCACTTTTTCTCCAACAGAGCCTGTAGCAGTTCCGATAACTATTGTAGGTTCAGTGATTTGAGTGTATGTTGCTGTAACCGTCAGATCACCCGTAACATTATCAAAAGCCTTGTCCCATTCCTTGAAAGTAAAACCATTTCTTCTGGGTTTTTCGGGTGCAGTCGCACTCTTGCCTTCCTCGACAGTCTCGGTCTTTAATACGGTACCGTCCCAGTCAACAAAAGTAACGGTATATGTGGTTGTGGCGGGAGGCGTTACCTTCACGCCGACATAACCCGCGTCTATCTTTCTTCCGTCGGAAAGGACAAGCCACAGATGGAGGTTTTCGTCGACATAGGCATCCGCTACGCTGACTCCGGTGTCACCTTTGTCACCTTTATCTCCCTTTTCGCCCTGCGCGCCTGTATCGCCCTTGTCGCCTTTATTGCCGTCGGAACCGGATGTTCCTTCTGCTTTTACGCCTGTATCAACACCGTTTATCCACCAGTTGCCGTTTGCACCGATATAAGGGGTCTTGCCGTCACTTCCGGCTTCGCCTTTATCACCCTTATCGCCTTTTTCTCCCTGCTCTCCATCGTCGCCTTTTTCACCCTTGTCGCCTTTTTCGCCTTTTGCGCCGACAAGTGAAGCAATCCATTCGGCTTCCGTACCCACATAGCCGTTTTCTTTTGCTATTTCGTAGGCAGATTTGCCCGCGTCACCTTTATCTCCCTTGTCGCCTTTTGTGCCGACAAGCGATGCAAGCCAGTCCTGAACAGTTCCTTCATAGCCATTTTCGCGTGCCAGCTCATATGCGCTTTTACCATCGTCACCCTTTGCGGCTGACTGTCCGTCCTTGCCCACAAGAGATGCGAGCCATTCTGTTACCGAGCCTTCAAAGCCGTTTTCACAGGCGATTTCATATGCGGATTTACCCGCATCACCTTTATCTCCCTTGTCACCCTTATCGCCTTTTGTTCCTGTAGCACCTGCAAGAGAATCAAGCCACTGTGCGAGCGTTCCGTCAAAACCTGCTTCTTTAGCAAGCTCATATGCGCTTTTACCGTTTACACCTGCCGCGCCTGCTGCACCTGTAGGTCCGACAAGCGAAGCGAGCCACTGCTCTTCCGTTCCCGTATATCCGTTCTCTTTTGCTATCTCATATGCGGATTTGCCTGCGTCGCCTTTTTCACCCTTGGCACCAGCTTCACCGACGAGTGATGCAAGCCACTGCTCTTCTGTCCCATTGTAGCCGTTCTTTACCGCAAGTTCATATGCGCTCTTACCCGAAAGTGAGGAAAGCCATTGTGCTTCGGTGCCGTCATAACCGTTTATCTTGGCTATTTCATATGCCGATTTGCCGGAATCGCCTTTGTCTCCCTTGGCTCCCGCCTCACCCACAAGAGATGCGAGCCATGTCTGCAATGTACCTATGTAACCGTTTTCAAGTGCCAGCTCGTATGCGCTCTTGCCATCGTCACCCTTTGCGGCTGACTGTCCGTCCTTGCCCACAAGAGATGCGAGCCATTCTGTTACCGAGCCTTCAAAGCCGTTTTCACAGGCGAGCTCATATGCGGATTTACCCGCATCTCCTTTATCTCCCTTGTCGCCTTTTGTTCCTGCAGCACCTGCAAGAGAATCAAGCCACTGTGCAAGCGTTCCGTCAAAGCCTGCTTCTTTAGCAAGCTCGTATGCGCTCTTACCGTTTACGCCTGCCGCGCCTGCTGCGCCTGTAGGTCCTACGAGCGAAGCAAGCCATGCTTCTTCGGTTCCGGTATAGCCCTTCATTCTTGCCAGTTCATAAGCGCTGAGACCGTTATCGCCTTTCGCGCCCGCTTCGCCGACGAGTGAAGCCAACCACTGCTCTTCCGTTCCCGTATATCCGTTCTTTACTGCAAGTTCATATGCGCTCTTGCCGGAAAGCGAAGATATCCATTCGGCTTCCGTGCCTGTATAGCCGCTTTCCTTTGCTGTCTCATATGCGGATTTACCTGCGTCGCCCTTTGCGCCGACGAGAGATGCGAGCCAGTCCTGCACTGTACCGGTGTAACCGTTTTCACAGGCAAGTTCATACGCGCTCTTGCCGTTGTCGCCCTTGTCTCCCTTTTCCACGGCGGAACCGTCTTTTCCGACGAGCGAAGCAAGCCACTGTGCAAGCGTGCCTTCAAAGCCGCTGTCACAGGCGAGCTCATATGCGCTTTTGCCGTCTGTTCCGTCCTTGCCGTCAGTACCGTTTTTGCCGACGAGTGAATCGAGCCATTGTGCAAGTGTGCCTTCAAAGCCGTTTTCACAGGCAAGCTCATATGCGCTCTTGCCGTCTGTTCCGTCCTTACCGTCTTTTCCGGCAGTTCCCGCCTCTCCGACAAGCGAAGCAAGCCACTGCGCAAGCGTTCCCCTGTAGCCGTTTTCGCGAGCCAGCTCGTATGCGCTCTTGCCGTCAGCTCCGTCACTGCCATCGCTGCCGTCAGCACCGTCCTTGCCATCCTTGCCGGCTGTGCCGTCTGTGCCGTCTTTACCGTTGATTCCGTCCTTGCCGTCTTTGCCGTCCGTACCGTTTTTACCTACCAGCGCGGTAAGCCACTCGTCAAGAGTTCCGGTGTAGCCGTTTTCACAGGCAAGCTCGTATGCGCTCTTGCCGTCCTGACCTGACGCTCCGGTATCCCCCTTGTCGCCTTTGTCGCCCTTCTCTCCCTGATTTCCCTGCGGTCCTTGCGGTCCTATAGCCGCTTCTCCGCACGAGGTCAGAGCGAGAATCGCCATGACTGCCGCAAGTATCAAAGCCATGATTCTTACCGCAGTGCATTTTGCCGATGATTTCATGATTGTGTCCTCCTGTTGATTTTGTTATTAGTTTTGCATGCATATCCGAAAAACGGAGCGGTGTCCATAAATACGTAAATCCGCACCTGCGCATATCGGCGGAAATTTGCCTTAAAGGTTCTCCCATTTAAGGCAGAGACAAATATATGCAAACAAAACTAATACAGTATAACTATAGCACAATGAGAAAAATTTGTCAATGGCAAAAGGGAATTAATGCGAAAAAATATAGCAAAAAATCATAATTTTACTGTATTATTGTGATATCAGATAATATACGGGATAAAAAAGTCGATTTTATTCCGTGATTACAGTCAAAAAAGATAACGGAGGAAAAAGAAAATGTCACGAAGGGGAGAAAACATATGGCACAGAAAAGACGGGAGATGGGAGGCACGGTACATAAAGGGTTATGACGGGAACCGAGCTGTTTACGGATACCTTTATGCAAAAAGCTATGCGGAGGCAAAAACCAAACAACTTGCCGCAAAACAGAATCATACGGAAGCAAGGACGACAAAAGCAAAAAGTTCGTTTGAAGAAATTGCAGATGCTTTTTTGCATCGGAAAAAGCATCATGTAAAGGAAAGCACTATATCAAATTATCGGTACAGAATAGAAAGATATATAATGCCATATTGGAAGAAAGCAGATATGCAACAACTGAACAGGATTACCATTGACAGATTTATAGACCATCTGTTTTCTGATTACGGGCTGGCAGCAAAAACAGTGAAAGATATTGCAATATTGCTGGATTCCATATTGAAATTCGGTTATGAAAATAATTTCATCGGAATAAGTCCGAAAGTATCGGCTCCGAAAGTATACAAAAGAAATATTATCGCATTAGCGCTACCGGATTATGAACGCCTGCTTAGGTATCTGTGGTCAAATATTGATTACGGACGGACAGGCGTTCTTATCGCACTTATGACAGGAATGAGAATAGGCGAGATTTGTGCATTGAAAAAAGATGCGTTTGATTTCGATAACTGTACCGTTGCCGTAAAGAATACACTTCAGCGGATAATGCAGGAAAACGGTGAAGAACGGGCTACAAAACTGATTTTATCGAGTCCGAAAAGCGATAGCTCCGCACGGGTGATACCGCTTTCCAAAGCTTTTTCCGAGTGGCTCAGAAAGCTGTATTCGGAACTCAGTGATGAAGCCTATGTGATAACAGGAACCGACAGCTGCATCGAACCGCGGACTTACTACAGAAAATACAGGGGTTATCTTCGGGAATGCGCGCTGGATGGGCACGGATATACATTTCATGCGCTTCGCCACACCTTTGCGACCGAAGCTATCCGAAACGGAATGAATGCCAAAAGTCTCTCCGAGATTCTCGGTCATTCGGGCGTGAAAATCACACTGGAACGATATGTTCATCCGTCATTTGAACAGAAGAAACAGGAAATGGAAAAGCTCATGATGTGTCATCCATTGCAGTCATGTTTTCAGTCGGAGGGAGTGAAATAGCACGACTCACGGGCAATTCCATGCCATCGCCTTAAATGGGAGAACCTTTAAGGCATGTATGCGGGATTTCAACAGCAGATTCA
>CAVESF010000022.1:0-34992 GCA_963618495.1 Acutalibacteraceae bacterium | reverse complement strand
CACAGCTCCCCGATAATCTGACGGTCGGCGGCAGGCTTGACCTCAGCGGATGCACAGGGCTTACACAGCTCCCCGATAATCTGACGGTCGGCGGCGGGCTTTACCTCAGCGGATGCACGGGGCTTACACAGCTCCCCGATAACTATAAGCCGCGAAATCTCAAAAACGGTGACTATAAGGCGGGACGGTATCTTTATGCAGACAATATACTCACGCACATCAGGCGCGTAAAGAAAATAGGCAAATACTATTACTATATCGGCAAAATCAGAAATAGAAATGTTATCTTTGACGGCAAGCACTATGCGCACTGCAAGTCATTTTCGGACGGTGTAAAGGATGTCGAATTTAAAAACGCCAAAGAGCGTGGCGCAGAGCGATACAGAAAGCTTAAACCGGCAGATACGGTGACCAAAGACGAAGCTATAACGATGTATCGCGTTATAACAGGGGCTTGCCGCGCAGGCACGGACAACTTTGTTGACAGCCTCGGCAAAACGAAAGACAAATATACCATCGCCGAGATAATCGAGATTACAAAAGGTCAATACGGCGCGGCAGTATTCGAGAATTTCTTCAAGGAGGAATAGGAAATGAGCGAACAGACACAAGCACAGAAAAAAATGATTCTCGAGCATTTTCTTCATGGGAAAACGCTCACACAGGCAGAAGCCTACGACAAATACGGATGTTTCCGACTTTCGGCGAGAATACGCGAAATCGAACTGATGGGCTACACGGTTCAGCGGTCTCGCGAATGCGCGCAGAACAGATACGGAAAGCAGGTTTACTACGTAAGATATTCTATGCCGGAACAGGAGGCAATAAATAATGCCATCACTTAACAAATGTATTTTCATCGGGCGGATAGTGGATGACCTCGAGCTGAAACAAACCGACACGGGCGTTTACATAATAAAATTTTCGATTGCGGTTTCACGGCGGGTTCCACCGAAAGAAAAGGGACAATATCCGCCAAGCGATTTTTTACGCATAATCGCATGGAGAAAGACCGCCGAATTTGTAGCAAAATTTTTCCAGAAAGGCGACTTTATTTCGATTGTTGCCGAAGCGCAGAGCGCTTCATACACGGACAGCAACGGAACGCGCAGATACACAACGGAATTTATGGCGCAGGAAGCGAATTTCATAACACCCAAAGGAATGCCTGCACCGCCCGACAACATAGAGCCTACACCAAATCCCGATTTCGGCACGGTGCCGCGATATTCCAAGAGTAGCACGCCGAACTTCACGGAAACGGACGGCTCGGATGACGATTTCCCCTTTTAAGCGAAAGGCGGTAAAGAATGGCAGAAGGATGGATTTGCCTGCATCGCAAGATGCTGGACAACAACACGGTGTGCAGGGATGCCTCACACATGGCTATCTGGGTCTATCTGCTTCTCTCTGCCGAACACGAAGAAACGGAAGTCTTATTCGGCGGAGAAAGGCGGGTTCTCAAAGAGGGGGAGCTGATTATAACCGTGCCGACGCTTGCTTTGAAATTTCAAATAGACAAAAGCAAAATACGGCGCATTCTGAAAAAATTTGAAGCAGAAAAACAAATCATAATGTGTTCTGCTAAGCGGCAGACTATGATAAAAATCACAGAGTGGGGAAAATACCAATTTTCGGGTGTTTCCGAAAAAGTGATACTATCAGTGATACCATCGGTGATACTAAGCGAACATCCCGAAAATGCAGATGTGGCAACGGTTTTCGGATTTTCAAAAAACGAAAGTGATACTATCAGTGATACTATCGGTGATACTCAACCGCAAAAAAGCGAAAAAGAAAAAAAGACTTTTCCCCCACACCCCCTTATAGAAAAAAATAAAAAGCCAAAAAAATTTAAGGCACCCAACAAGGTTTATTATAATGCCGAGTGCGAACCCAAGTTTAGCTTACAGACAGAGCATATCGAAAATAATTTAGTCCACAAAGTCTCACTACGTTCGACCGTGCGCACATACGCACGCGAAAAGGGCGAGACAGAAAACGCACTCAAAAAAGAAATCGTTGATTTTTTTGCAGGACACGGCATCGGCGACGAAAATGCGGCGAAGCGTTTTTACGACTACAACGCCGTAAAGAATCCGACTTTTGCGGACTGGAAATATTTCGCTGGAAAATGGGACAAGCACGAACGCACACCTCTCGGCGCACTGCCGAGGGGACAGCCCAAAGAAAAAGAAAAAGAATGCGGCTTTGACCTCGATGAATTTTTCGAGCTGGCGCAAAGGAAAGGAGCGGAGAGCTATGAAAAAGCTGCTACGCAGAATAATCCGCATGCTCCATGACGGAGTAAAAACGGCAAGAGGCTATTTTGAGAGAGCCGATGCGAAAGACGCGATAATTTACGCGGAATATCAAAGCTACATAGACAGGTGGGCGAACTCATGAGCTTCTCAAGAAGAGCAATCGATTACTTAAGGCGACCGAAAACGGGACGGAAATTCGGAATGCTGACCGTCGTACAGCAATTTGGCTGGAGACCGGACGGGCGCGCGTATTTCTGCAAATGCAAATGCGGAAACTTCTGTTTTCGCACCGCAAAGCAACTGCGCGGCGATTTTTACCCGAACTGCGGATGCCTCGACAAATACACGGGAGGAAAAAACGATGAATAAAAAAATATTACGCGGAGTGCCGAAGAAAACGGCGGAGATACAGAAAACCGAAGAGCGCATACGGCTCGAGGAAAGACAGAAATTTGCTGACAAACTGATAGACGGGATACAGCACGAATACGGGAAATCACTTGAAGCGCATATGTGTGCGCTTGCCAATAACAATAGCGGCGTTGAGAGGTTTTACAGCACAAAACTTGAAGTCTTTGAATGGGTAATGCGCATGATATGCGGAAAGGTGTACGAAAAATGAGATTGCCTTACATGAGCGAGGTAGATATAGTTGCCAACTACAAAATGGCGAAATACAAATACCGGCAGATAGGCATTCTCGCAGACCTCAACCTCTGCAAGCGCAAAGACATAATAGCAATCCTCGAAAAATACGGCGCATACATACAGCCGAGGACGGGAAAGGGGAGGGTAAAGGATGCAGACTGAGCGGATAAGCGAAGCGGTGATAAAAGCAATCACCGATGAATTTGAGCGGGGACTTCGCATGCATCTCTTCTCCGACAAAGTTTATCCCATAGAGGCGACTGTGCATACAGAATATCCCGAAAGCAAGCAGACGATAACCATAAACTTCCACGATGTGACGGAAAGGATACGAAAATGGGAAAATTCAAAAATCCCCTCATAAAGCAAAGACAGCGCGAAACGGAGGTTCGCAGGATAGCCCGCGAGGAATATGACAGGGTCTGCCTCGAATGGGCGGGAAAATTCAATATCGTATCGAACACCATCGCGCTCTATACTCTCCGCACGGCTTTCGGCTTCGGAAAAGACAGGCTGATGAGATTTCTCTCCGCATGTCAGGATGCACAGGCACAAATGAACGAGCGATACGAGGACGCGGATTTCTTTGCTATGAAAAAAGCTCTGCTTGATATCGGGATTGACACCGAAAAGATAGTCGGGGAGATGATGGCTGATGAAAACAGCGCATGGACGGGAGTTGATGCAAAATGAGCCTGACATACACCGATTACGCGAACCGTGCAGAATGGCTCAAAGGCAGAGCCGTCACGATAGGCGCAAGCGAAGCCGCCTGCATACTCGGCATGGGCTTTATGAGTGCCGACGACCTATACAGAGAAAAGACGGGAAAACCGAGAGCCACATACAAAAGCGGGTCGGAAAACCACCGCATAGCATACGGCACGGCAGCGGAGGAACATTTACGCGGGCTTTTCGCCCTGCAATTTGCCGCAAAATATCAAATGACTTATCATCCCTTTCGCGTTTACATAAACGACAGGCACCCGCACATGAGTTGCACGCTCGACGGTGAAATAGAATCAATCGACGGCAGGCGTGGCGTTTGGGAATGCAAAACGGCATGGATTATGCGAAAGAGCGATGCGGACGAATGGAACGGCAAACTGCCGCAGAAATATTACGTTCAGCTTCTTGCGCAGCTTGCGGTGACAGAATACGACTTTGCCGTGCTGACGGCGCAACTCATATATCCCGACGGAGCATCCGAGATAAAGCATTTCCCCGTGCAGGCTGCCGAGGTAAAGGCGGACGTGGAATATCTCACCAGCGAATGCGAAAAATTTTATACGGACTGCATAATGGCGGACAAGCCGCCGAAAACACTTTTAACTTTGTAGGAGGCAAAAATGATTTACATAGGCATAGACCCGGGCAAATCCGGCGGAATAGCGGCGATAATCGACGGCAAAGCCATGGCATGGGCTTACGACGACGCGGTGCTGAAAAATGTGCTTCGCACTTCGGGCGGCGAAGGCGCGATGTGTTTTGTTGAAAAAGTGAACGCGATGCCGAATCAGGGCGTGACCTCGATGTTCAACTTCGGAAAATCTTTCGGGTACATTTTGGGAATTCTCGAATATACCGAAACGCCATATCAGATGATACCGCCGCAGAAATGGAAAAAGGCATATTCGCTCGACGGTGACAAGGCTCACTCGATTGCCGCATGCAAAAGGCTTTTCCCCGAGATTTCGCTTTTACGGACAGAGCGTTGCACAAAAGAGCATGACGGAATGGCGGAAGCTTTGCTGATAGCCGAATATTGCCGCAGAATAGCGGGAAAGGGATGAAAAACATGGAGAACACGAAAACGAAAGTAAAACGCGAAATAGGCACTGTAGGCGTAGGTACGGGGCTGAATACCGAAGAACGGCTCTCGCTTGTGCATCTGCTGATAAAAGCGGGATATGCGTGCAGAATTTCACGCCGAAAAGTATCTGACCGCGTCGGATATGCTTATTTTGTAGAATACTGGGAGGAATGAACAATGATTGAAACAAAGTGCAGATTCAGCGGTCAGAAATCGCGATACGGCAACTACTACCGCGAATTTGAAGTTCGGACGACCGAGGGCGAAAGCCGAAACGACATACTCGTCTACATAAAGCGTGGCGAAATTATATGCCGTCCCGAAAAGGAGACTTGGGAAAAGAAACTGCGCAGCAATGACGAAGAGGCAGACATGAGATATTATTTCCGCGGCTATTACACGCTGACGCAGATAGGCGAAAACAAATGGCTCTATACGACGGTAGAGCCGTATGCGGATTGAGATGAGCAGGAGGAAAAGATGGACAAAATAGCAATGGAGCTGTTTCACGACAACTTTCAGAATTTCAAGAGATACAACATACCGCGGGCACAACTGGTAATAGCCGACATTCCTTACAACATCGGTGAAAACGCATACGGAAGCAATCCTATGTGGTATCAAGGGGGGGACAATAAGAACGGCGAAAGCAAGCTCGCAAAAAGTGCTTTCTTCAACGGAGACGGCGATTTCAAAATAGCGGAGTATATGCACTTCTGCAACAAACTTCTCAAAAAAGAGCCGAAAGAAAAAGGACAAGCAGGAGCGATGATAGTTTTCTGTGCTTTCGAGCAGATGCCTGTGCTTGCCGAATACGGCAGGAAATACGGATTTGAACACAGCTTCCCGCTCTTTTTTTGCAAAAACTATTCGGCGCAGGTACTGAAAGCCAACATGAGAATAGTCGGCGCAACCGAATATGCGCTGGTACTCTACAGGGACAAGCTGCCGAAATTCCGCAACGACGGGAAAATGATTTTCAACTGGTTTGAGTGGAAACGCGACAGCACAAAAGAATATCCGAAAATCCACCCGACGCAGAAGCCGATATCCGTTCTCAAAAGACTTATCGAAATTTTTACGGATGAGGGCGATGTCGTAATAGACCCATGCGCGGGGAGTGGCTCGACACTGCGTGCCGCCTATGAGCTCGGGCGCAACAGCTACGGCTTTGAGGTAAGCACGAAATTCTACAAAGAGGCTATGGAAAAGATGCTCGACAAAAGCAAAATAACGCTCGCACGGCAGATGAAGCTTGACTTAGGGCGGGAAAGCACGGAAAAATCACTCAAAATCCGCCTGCTATCATCTCGCGGGAGACAGCATATGCACGAGCGTACTGATGGCGATATTCGGACAGATGCTCGGGCTGGACTATGAAACGAAAATAAAGGAACTCACAAAAGAACTATCGAAAGGACGAAAAAATGGCAGAGATTGATTTTGGCAAGGCTCTGACTGCATTTGCAGAGCCGGACGCACCTGTGACGGTGGAATTTACCGTACAGATGGACTTCGTGCAGAAGCTCCCGCAGATTCTCTCAAACATAGAGAAAATCAAAAGCTGGGCTACCGCACGCACGGAAAACGACAGAACGCTCATTCTTCGCACGGATGAGGACTTTGAAAAAGCAAGAGAGCGTTGTGCCGAGATAAACAAGATAATAAAAAGCATCGACGACAAGCGCAAAGATGTGAAAAAAGAATACACCGCGCCGCTCGAAATATTCGAGAAGTCGCTGAAAGAGCCTATCGCGATACTGCAATCGGCACGCGAAAACCTCTGGAATCAGGTTCTCGAAGCGGAGGGCAAAGTCAAATCCGAAAAGGAAGCCGACTACAAAAACTACTGGGAAAGCATCAGCGCGGACAATCCGTATCGCACATTCGAGCAGATTTTTGACAAGTCATGGCTTAACAAAGGCAAGCGCAAAGAAACGGTTTGCTCTGCAATGGACGACGCATACAAAGCCATCTGCATGGACATAGCGGCTATAAAAGGGCTTGGCTCGAAATACGAGGTATCACTCCTTGAATATTACCGCGAAAATCACAGCATTGCGCAGATAATCGCATACAATGCGCGTCTCGCCGCGACAGAGAGCCTACAGCAAGCGAAAAGCAATCAGGACAAGCAAATACCCTATGAAAATTTAAAGCCCGTGCAGAGCATCTGTGAAAGCGAGAAAGGCACATCCGAAAATGCAGAGGAAAGCATGGCAATAGATTTTCGCGTATATGCGACAAAAACGCAGCTTGCGAAACTGAAAGAATTTCTTAATACGAACAAAATAAAATACGGCAGAGTGCCGAAAGGAGAATGAAAATGGCTATAAATAATCAGCTTGTACAGAATCAGAACGGCGGTGCAAGAACACTATCCGCCTATCTCACGGGCGAAAAAGTACAGAAAAGTCTCATTTCCACGCTCGGAAGCGAAAAGGAAATGCAAAAATTTGTCTCAAGCATCGTGGCGGCGGCAAGTGCAAACACGGCACTGCAAAACTGTGACTATTCCACGGTGGTAAGCGCCGCGCTTCTCGCAACGGCTCTGAACCTTTCGCTTTCACCGTCACTCGGGCTTGCTCATATAGTGCCTTTCGATGACAAGAAAAACAATCGCACGGTCGGCACTTTTATACTCGGATACAGAGGATATCTTCAGCTTGCAATAAGGAGCGGTTATTATGCCGACATCGATGTGACGGAAATCCGCCGCGGCGAATATCTCGGCAGAGACAGCGCGACAGGCAAGCCGAGATTCAAATTCATCGAGGATGACGACGAAAGAGAAAAGCTTCCTGTCGTCGGCTACATGGCATATTTCCGCTATCTGAATGGATTTGAAAAGACCATATACTGGTCAAAGACGAAAATGCTCTCTCACGCCGATACATACAGCAAGGCTTTTTCGCTTGAGGGCAAGAACGGCAAAATGTCATTCGCCGATTTCGAGGCGGGAAAGGTGCCTGCCGACCAACTTTGGAAATATTCCTCATATTGGTACAAGGATTTTGACGAAATGGCAAAGAAAACCATGATTCGACAGCTCATATCCAAATGGGGCATAATGAGCATCGACATGCAGAAAGCCTACGATGAGGATTCAAAGGCAATCGACAAAGAAAATGACCTTTTCACAAGCAACGGAGAAGCCGACGCGAGCGACAGCTTTTTCGGGAACACAGGCGGCGAATATCTCGACGAAATGCCTTGCGCGGATATTGCGGAAGAAGCAAAGACCGAAATCAAGACTACGCGCGGCAGAAAAAAGCCCGTGCTTGATGTTGAACCCGATGGATTTTTTACAGAATGAATACGGCGGGCAAATGCCCGCCTAAAGGAGGAAGAAAGATGAAATGTAAGGATTGTATACACTACGAGGCGCACAAACATTTTTATTTCGGCGAAGAGGATTTTGACGAATATTTCAACGATGATAATGTTGAAAGTCAATGCCCCGAATTTGAGGATAAAAGAGAATGGGAAAAATTGCCGTGTAAAGTGGGAGAGACAGTATATCGAGTTTGCAGACAAAAATACGATGTTTATGGCTGCGGTATGCAGTGGTTTGAGGAGTGGGGGATTATTACGAATTGCTTTGACCTTCATATGATGCGCAGAGAAGAGAACACCGAGGAGAAAGAAAACGATGATTGAACTTGACAAAGTTTACAACTGCGATTGCCTTGACTTGATGCGCGAAATGGCGGCGGGGGGGTGTAAAAGCCGACTGGCTCATAACCGACCCGCCGTATGGAATAGGCATCAAAAAGATGCATTTTGCGCGGACGCGGGGTACAGAAAAACGTCGCGGCATAATGTGCCGTGACTATTCGGATATGAAAGACTGGGACAGCAAGCGAATGGGCAAAGAATACTTTGAACTCATGTTTGAGTGCAGCGAAAATCAAATTATTTTCGGTGGCAACTACTACACAGACTATTTGCCGCCAACAAAAAGCTGGATAGTATGGGACAAAAGGTGCAGCGACAAAGGGAGAAATGATTTCGGTGATTGCGAGCTTGCTTGGTGCAGTAAGGGCGTGGCGAGAGTGTTTCATTACCTCTATAACGGCATGTTTCAGGGCGATATGAGCAACAAGGACGAGCGCTTTCATCCAACACAGAAGCCGACGCAACTTATTTCAAAGCTTATAGCTTTTTATACAAAACCAAATGATTTGATTTTAGACCCTTTCATGGGCAGCTTTACAACCGCAATATGCTGCCACAGACTCGGACGGCACTTTATAGGCGCAGAACTTGACGAGAAGTATTTCGAAATGGGACAGAAGAGACTCGAAGAAGAAAAAAGTCGCCTCCGTCTAATTTAGCCGAAATCGCGCCGAAAATATGAACAAATTGTAAATTGTGCATAACAACCAAGGTTTTATTTCAAAAATCATCATATTTTCACAAAAATTCATGATATAATGTAGCTGTAAAGAGCAATTCGCGTGACTCCCAGCGGATTTCGCTCAATACGAAATCCATCAAGAGGGATGCAGGATGTCTACCAATGCAGTATACAAATGCGCCCATTGCGGCGCAGAGCTAAATGAAGATAATTGCCGCACAAGCACCCAGAACATTTCGGGTATGAGTACGCTTTGCATTGACTGCGAGCAGGCTCGCTTTGATGAACTCGAAAAAATGAACGGCGCGTGGCTTGCACTTTACTTTTCCTGCATAGCATTCGATGTTCCTTGCCTCCCTCTTATTCCTCCTTATAATTTTGAAAATTGCGAGGATAAATGGAAAACCTATATAAACGCGCTTTTGGAAAATGGCGGATATTATCGCCGCGGAAAGCCCGCCACATTTGCGGACGGCGAAACGAATATGCGGCGAATTTTTGGCAAAGATTTGACCGAAAGCGACTTCTTGCAGTATGTCAAAGCGCAACAAGCGAAATTTGCATCGCTTCCCGGTACGGAAGCACAGAGAAAGCGTTGGGGAGTCAGCGCAAATATGACGACCGAAAAGTACAACGAGCTTGATAGGCTTTACGAGGTACGAGCGGACAGCTACCGTGGACAGACTATTACACCGCAGATGGAGGTCACGCTTATGCGCGCGGCTAAATGGTCTATGATGGTGGATGAACTCGTAGCGGCGCGGAATTACCGCGCGGCTAAGGATGTACAAGGGCTTGTTGATAATGTGCTTGCTTCGGAACAGATGAGAAAAAAAGACGAAAAGCCCGTTGAAAATCTCCAGCTTGATACGCTGGTAGTGGAGCTTGAAAAGCACGGGCTGATGAAAGACGGAAAATTTCTCACATATGAGGAAACAGCTGAAGCTCTCGTAAAGAACTTCATCAAAAAGCCGAAGTACAAATATTCGCTTGACGCGGCAGACCAAATGATTTTTGCCATGTATAACACGATGCGCGAAAATGCAGACCTTTTTATCGTAAATGAGCTTCCTGAATCGCTTCAGATTGAGGACGAACACGGCGAATTTTCGCAAGAGGAAACTGAGGACGAAAAAGAAGCACGCAGATATGCGGGACTGGCAAAATTGCGGCACGAAAAGGGCGGCGAGCCTGAAACGGCGAGCGGTGGTGCAGATGCATAACGACTGCGGCAAGGAAGAAAAAAGCTCGCAGAAAGAACGGCTAAAAAACGCCGTGGAACGCGCGAAAAAGCACGGAGACCGCATAGAAATACATAACAGCAAAGTTTATGTGATAAAGAGACGGTTGCTTTTTAAGATAAGCGAAGAGCTTTTTAAAACTGAATAAAGAAAACCGAACGCAAGACGGGCGTTGAGGGAGAGCCAAACGGGGCTACAGGCGCATGGAAACATGGGCTTGTAGCCCTTTTATATTTTTTAGCGAATTTATGATTTTTAGCGAATTTATGAAAGGAGGCAAAAGTGCCAAACGGATATGCAGGGGAAGGCAAAACATTTTCCAAAAAGCTCGGGAAGTGGGTAACAAAAAATAAGAACAGGGCATTTGACTATGAAAGAATGCCAAATCAGGACAGCGCGGCACTGATAATCAGCTTCTTTCGCTGGTATCCCGACTATCTCGCGGACATGCTCCGAGACGAGAACGCGCGATATGGGCTGGAACTTCCGCAAAGGCTTATGATGCGCATAGACGCACGGTACAGAAATGTATATGTCACGGGAAGCCGCGGGCTTACCAAAACTTTCACTAAAATACTCACAAAAGAACTTGAAGGCGCGGTTTATCCTGGTGAAATCATGAGGTATGCCGCACCCAATCAGAAACAGGCGGCTTCTCTCGCGGCGCAGGCTCATCATGAAGTGGAGAGGAATTATCCGATGCTCGGCGTGATATGGAAAATCAAAAACGACAGAAGCGACATGTTCCGCATGGAGACGAGCTACGGTTCCGAATTTGGTATGTATTCTCCGCGAGGTGACAACAGCTCGCAGACGATAGCAGAGGAAATGGCACAGGAAGGCACAAAGGATGATACTTTTGACATGGAAAAATACGAACGCGACATCTTCCCGACCTGCCGAATCGTGCGAACAATAAATAACGAAACTGACCGCACGCATATAAACCGCAAGCACTCGCACATAAGCAATGCAAGCACACGGCAAAATCCCGCTTTTTCGAAATACAGGCGAAAAGCACTTTACGATATGCTTTACGGCGAAAAATACGAGGGTTTTGTACTTGATATGCCATGGGTAGTGGCACTCATGGCAGGACTGCGCGACATAGGCTACTTTAAAGACATGCGCAGAAGTCTGAGTGCGGAAAACTGGCTTCGCGAAGCCTGCGCGAGATATACGGGGTCAAGCGAAAATCCGATGATTCCCGATGATGTTCTTTCCAAAAGCCGAAAACTCATGACAATGGAAAAATGCCACTGTGGCGACAATAATGCAATTTATATAGTGGCGCACGATGTTTCGTATGAAACGGGAACGCGAAATGCAAAATGCGCGGATGCGGTTATAAAGCTCACGCGCTATCAGAGCATAGCAAAAAGGGACAAATACAGAAAACAGGTTGTCTATGTGGACAGTTACCCGCCACCGAAAACGGCATACCTGCAAGCGCAGAAACTCAGAGGGCTTTATTTCAACTATTGCAAAAACGGAGCGCAGACCACATATCTCGTGGTTGACGCGCGAGCAGTCGGCAAGGATGTTGTAGACGAACTCATGAAACCGCCGACGGACGGAATGCCGCCGCTCTGCACATACAATCACATGGCTTATACGGATATTGAACAGCCAAATGCGCTGCCTGTAATCTATCCGCTTAAAGCAGGCACGCGCGGTGCCGCCGATGAAGAGGGCGAAATGATACGGTATGCGCAGCTTGAATTTGAGCAAGGCAATGTTGAACTGCTGACGGCTTCGATACTTGACGGTGTCTCCGCATACAAGGTAATGAACGGTATAAAAAACGATGCGCAGGACGCGCAGATTGCGCTTCCGTACCGCAAAACGGACGAACTTTGCCAACAGATACAAAATCTGAAAACCGAAGTGAGCGGTATTACCCTCAAAGAGAAGCGCAAGTCGAAAGCCATACAGCGCGATGATTGGTCAGCAACAAAGTACGGCTTGCGATTCGCGCAGATTCTTGAAACCTTAATCAAGAAAACGGAATATCAGGCAAAATCAAGCTGGGCAAGTGAAATAGAAAAATACAACAGCGGCGGGTTCTCCAGCGCACCGCAGGCAAGCGGCGCAAGGGCAAATCTGCTGGCATTAAGGAAACGATGATGAACAACGAAAACTACACACTTTACATAGGGAAGCTTGAAGACATGCCGGAGGACGAAAATTATACATTTTATTCGCCTGAAAGCGGTTATCTTTTAGTATACAGTCAGAACGCGGATTTGCCTCTTGGGAAAGTGCCTCTGCAAAATGAGCAAAAGCTGAAAAAAGCAGAGCACCAATGGCTCCGATATGTGAGAATGGGAATCGCGATAAACGCCATCAGCGAAGCGGCACGCGAAATGAGCGAAAGTACCCAAAACACAGCCGCAGTAATGAATGAATTTTGCTCCAATCTCGAAAAAGAGCTGAAAACGGAGGCGGGCAATGCAGGAGTGTGATTTTTGTGAGTGCCTCCTTGAAATACGAGAGAGACTACTCAAAACGCGGAAAGTTAAGGTTAGCTGCGTCGGTATAGAGCGTGAAATCGTATCGCTCTGTGAAAAGTATGACTATGAATTTGACAAAATCGAAATCGGGAACATATTCCTCAATATCATAGAAGCCTATATCGAAATAACATCTCTGCGCGGTCTGCGCGAGATAGCCGATATCGCGATTTCCGTAGCCCACAATATCCCATGAAAGGAGAAGCAATGGAAGAGACAAATAAAAATGCTCCCGCCGCCAATTCATACGGCAGTTTGCTTGCACGTATGAACAATATAATCGAGGCATACGGCGGCAATATTTCCGCCGACAGCATGGCATCAGCATTTGCCCGCGCAGGTCTCGGGCTTGCAAATATGCCACAGCTACAAAACAGGCGAGTAAAAGCTATATCTTCGCTACCTGCGGATTTTACCAAGGAAGAAATAGGTTCTTTCCTGCGTGCGCCTTATGGAAATGAAAGGGCGCTTCGGCAGACAAGCGAAATTTTAAAATGGACTGCTTATCCATACTACAAAATAACCAAAACATATCAGGACATCCCCACATACCGATACTACGCGAAGCCATTGTACATTGACGCAGAAAAGGCAAAATCGGACGGATTTATCAGAGAATCGCGCCTTGTCGACAAGCTGAATAAAGCTTTACAGCCGAATGTGCAAGCGCACAGAATAGCCGGACAGGCTATAACAGAGGGCAAGGTTTTCTACATACTTCGCACAAGTATAGACAAAATCCACAATAAAGTGAATTATGCTTTCATGCAACAGTTACCGCAGGATTGGTGCACAATTATCGGTTTCAACAACATATCGGGCTACACGATATCGTTCAACATGATGTACTTCATGCAGATAGGGACGGATGTAACGCAGTTTGGCGACCTCTTCGAACCTTATCTTGACGATTTCGGCAAGATGTTTACAGAACCCGAAGCCACGGGACGAAACAGGAAATTTGTATATGCAAGCGTGCCCTGCAAAAACGGCAAAATACCGTTCTATCCGCACAATGTGAGACAGAACGCCGCAGGAAATCCGAAAGTTTTTATGCAGAACGGCACATGGGCTTATTATGTATCACTTCCCATAGACCGCGTATGGACTTTCGATATAGACGACACAACATCGGCGGTCATTCCGCCGCTTGCCGGACTGATGCTCACATATGCACAGCAGAGCGATTACGAGGCGGCGCAGCTTTCTCTGCTTCTCAATCCGCTTATAAAGATATTCACGGGCGAAATGCCGTATTACAGCGATGATGGGTCAAAAACAGATGATGCCTACAGGCTATCCCTCGGTGGCAGAGCGATGTTTGAGCAGTTTTTCAATGCGCTGATGCTTATGAACAACACGGGCGGCAGTGCTTTTTACATGGCACCTGTGGAAAACATAAAATCTCACGATTTCGCCGAAAGCGCCAATGCAAACAACATTTCATCCTCATTTAACAAATACGGAATGGCAAAGGCAGGACTTTCGGGCGTGATACCCGTTGACGAAGATGTAAAAGCGGGACAAGCCGAACTTTCGGCGAAGCTCGAAAGCAGATACAGCGAGCAGATATACCGTTCTTTCGAAAGAATGATGAATTATCTGTATTCTACGCTGAATCTCACATACGAATGGGATTTTCATATGTTCGGCTCGATATACACCGACGACGAAACGCGCAAGAATGCGCAGACGGCAATAACAAACGGTGATATTTCGGCGCATTACATACTCGCCGCGCTCGATGGTCAGAGCATTACAGACAAGATATCGATGATGAATGTTGTAAAAGAAAGCGGCATACTTGACATGCTTATACCGCCCGTAACTTCCTACACGATGAAACAGGAGCTGAACGGCGGCTTGCCTCCGCAGGCAGGCAGACCGCAGAACGAAAAGGTTACAGAGGGTAACGAAAAAAGCATAGACGCAGCAGGCTGATAGAACGGAGGTGACAGAATGAATCCAAAAGAAATTTATAATTTCGACAATCCGAAATTTGCGCAGCTCAGAGAACCGATGCGCGGTGTTATACAAATGTATCAAAATGCCAACAGGTGGTTTGACACTACGCAGGAATATGTTTACATCGAGCAGGGCATGATTTACCTCTCCGAAATTATCCACAGGCAAGCACACGAATTTCCGAAAAGATTTGACACTTTCGGCGATATGCTCCATGAAAACCATCTCATGGTGGAATATCCGAGTACAGAGGAGCTGGACTGGCGCGAATCGCTTAAAAGTCTCGATGATGCATTTGAACTTATCATGCAGACTTTTGACAGGATAAATGCGGCACTTGAGGAATTTCGAAAAGCAACAGATGCGCCAGATTTCAGGGCAATGGCGCTCAAAACCGAGGAACTCATGCTTTGGAACAGCGCAGAGGGGAAAATGTTCCTCGAGCTGTGGTTCAGATGGACAAACGAGGGCGGCAGTAAAACGAGCTTTGACAGCTGGTGTAAATCAAGACTGGATGAGGAGGAGAAAACCAAATGATAAAAACTGTATCAAGCGCAGGAACTGCGCGGCTCATTTCCGTTCATGGAGAACTGCGTGTTCTTGCCGAAACTGACGGACTGCGGCAGAGGGTTGAACTCCGCCTGCTGAACGGAAAGACAAATTGTAACAACTGGCGCTATGAGAATATAGCGGAGCACCGCAAACTTTTTGCAGACACGCCGATTCTTGTAGCATATGTCGGGAAGAAAATAGGCGACGGTCACAATTTCGAAGAATACATAGACGAAAACGGAAATGTGAGCGCATCGTTTATGGCTTCTACGGCAGAAAGAATAGTCGGTAATTTCCGTGTAGAGGACGATGTACGCATTGAAATTATCAACGGTATCGAATGGATAGTAGGCACGGGATATCTGTGGAAATGGTATGCGCAGGAACTCGTCAAAAAACTCCGAAAACAGGGTTCGGACGGTATGAGCGTTTCAATTGAAACTCTCGTTGACGAAATGCACATGGATGGAGACATCGAAGTATTTACCAAATATCAGATACTCGGAACAACTATACTCGGCGATGATGTTGCCCCCGCTGTTGCAAGCGCAAATATCCGCGCACTTGCCGCAATGGGCACAGACGAGGTTAAAAAGATTACTCTTCGCGTGGCATCTCTCAACGCCAAAAATAATCCGCAAAAAAATAATGAAAAAAAGGAGAACAAAAAGAACATGAAACTGAATGACCTTGCAGAAAAGTTTACAGGCTATACGGTGCTTGCCGTAGACCAGAACACTGTAGCTTTGCTTTCCGCAAACGGCGTTCCGTATCTCTCTACCGCAGAAAAGGACGGCGAAGAGATAAGGGACGGTGCGAGAATCGAAGCTACTGCAACTGCGATTTTTGCAAACGGCGAAACGAAAGTGGAAGTACCCGTTGAAACCATCACAGAAAAGCTCATCAGCCGTATAAACGAGCTTGAAAAGGATAATGCGGCAAAAGACGAAGCCAAAGCAACACTCGAGGGTGTTGTCAAAAAGCTTCAGACACAGGAAACCGAGCGCAGAAAAGAAGCGGTCAAAAACGCCATCAAGACGCGCATTTCCGAAAACTGCATAAACATTGACCTCTCCGAGGATGATTGTGCAGACCTGCTCACGGACGAAAAAATCGACGAATACTGCTCCATGGAAACAAAGGACGGCAAATTTATCGGTGAAGAGCGTGCTTGTGGCGATGTAGACGCAAGATGCATGGCAAAAATCCGTGAATCCGCAAAAATGAAAACAAATAAAAAATACGCATGGGATGATATCAATGCCAAAAGCAATTCAGGGAAAGACCCCGACGATGTTCAGGCTCTGATTGACGAAATGACGAACAAAAGATAAGGAGAAAAAATATGGCTAATTACAGATTTGAAGTATATATTTCAAACTCGCAGAGAAACAACCTCCAAAATGTCACAGGTAAATTCGGCTCTTTTAGCGGAACCGCCTTTACAGGTGCAGAATGTCAGGCTGGTTTTCTTTGCGTGACAAAAGGCAGACTTCCCCTCGAGGGCTATACTGCGGCAGGTCTTAAAAACGGTAACAGTTGGTATATGATAGCGGCTACAAACGGTACTGTCGCAGGTTTCACAGGCGACCATACAGGTCTTTATGCCTGCAATACATACGATGTCAACAAGGCAACCGCAGGCGACCTTGTAATCAACATTCCCGGCAAGACCCTCGGACTTTCACTCCCCGCAGACGAAAGAGGCGATTTCACCGAAATAATCGTAGGCGAGAGCTACAACTGGGGCGGCGACAACTTCTCAACGCTTCCCACAAATCTTACGTCCACACCGTATGCGACAATCGCAAATGGAAAGCTGGTTGCCACCGCTACCGCTCCTACAGACGGAAGCGTCTACTTTGAGATAGTCGATATTTCCAAGAGATTTACAGAAGGCACATTCGATGCAGGTCAGAAGATAACATGTAAGTGCCTGCGCAGCGCAAAGGCGTCATCCTAATCAGTACACGAGAAAACGAGAGGAGAATAAAAATGAACGGAAAAGTTCTTAACAATCTGCCGAGAGATATATTTTCTTATACATCGGCAAACAATGAGCAGATAAAAGTATGCGCCAACACAGGCGCAACACGCACCCTCGACCGCAACAAGATTATAAGCTGTGGCAGAATTGCCGCAGCCGAATATCTCGGCAAGTGCGTAAACGCAGACGCAAATAACCCTTTCAAGTACAATTCCAAAGTCGACGACTACGCGACATTCTCGCGTAACACTTGGATTGATACTGTGCTCTTCTGTGCCGCACAGGCTAACAAGGCTATCGGCAAGGAGCCTTATTCCACTATGGATGAGGTCGCGAAGGACAGAGGTCTCTACCGTGACAGAACATTTTGGAGAGCTCTTCAGACTATCACAGAAGAGGTAATCTATCCGCTTCTTCCTGCGTACATGGATGCTCCCACAGACAGAATCATCTCATGGACTACGGGCAGACTTGGCGAAACAAAGCTGATTGATATCGAATCCAATGATTTCTTCCTCTATGAGGACGATTCTTGGGGTTCTGTATCAAGCAAGCCCGAGCAGTATCTTTACAAGTCACAGATTGCCCTCACACCGAAGCCCTATACCGCAAAAGCAAGCATAAAGTGGTATCAGGATGTAATCGACGGCGAGGCAGGCAGATACTATTCCGCTTTCGCACGCGGCGCAATCAACAAGATGTTTGCAATGACGGTCGAAAAATTCAAATCTGCCATTACAAACACAAAGTACCTGCCGTCAAGCAATATCCTTGAGGGCTATACTCCCGAGCACTGGAACGAGGCTGTAATGAAAGCTTCCGCTTTGAACGGTGTCAGACGCACCGAGCTTACGGCACTTGGTACGCTCGCGGGACTTTCACAGGTACTTCCCACCGTCGGCACGGGCGGCGCTGTAGCAGGTATTCAGGGCGAAATCGGTGTTGAATATGTCCGCAACGGCTTCCTCGGCAATGTCGCAGGCGTAGACCTTGTAGAGGTTGGTCTTGCTGTCGTGCCTGGTACGCAGAACTATAACCCGCAGTTTATTAGCCTCGATGACCCGACACAGGAGAACATCTACATCGTGGCAAAGGTAGGTTATGCGCCTATGGTAGGTGTAATTGCTGACGGCTCACCCATCACAATTGAATTTACACCCACAGAATCCGCCGACATGAAAGTATATATCTCCGAGACAATCATCTGCGACATCGCGCCTGCATTTTCTTCGAAGATATTCCAGATTAAGGCATAAGCAATGTTCAATAAGGGGCAGAAATGCCCCTCATGGGAATAAGAGCATCGGCGGGTGCAACTCCCGCGATTCCCTTAAAATAAATATTTTTCCAAAGGAGAAAACAAAAAATGGCAGAGGAAAAGAAAACAACAGGCACAAAAACCACAAGCACAAGCAAAACAAAAGCGGCAACACAGAATGCAACAACAACGAAAACCGCGAGCGCCACTATCGAAACCGCAGAAAAAAAGACTGAAAAGACTGAAAAGACTGAAAAGACCTACAATGCATCTGAAGTTGAAAGAATGATTGCAGAAGCGGTCGACAAGGCTGTTGCGGATGCCGTCGCAAGTATAAACAAACAGCAGACCGCAAGCAGACCGAGCGACGAAATGGTCACACTGCTCTATATGGGATGTGTTGCAGAGGGCTCTACCGTACCCCTCAATGAAAAGCTCGGACAAATTCAGGGCAGAGGCGGCACAAGGGACATAAACAAGAGAGAATTTTTGCAGAATCTCACTCCGAATATACTCCGCAGACTTAAAGACAGACGCCTTATAGTCCTTGACGGCATGACGGATGAGGAAAGAGAGAGATACGGCGTTAAGTACACCGACGGCGAGCTTCTCGGTGCAGACATCTATTATAATCTGCTCGACATGTCCGACGAGAAAGTCCTCTCTATCTTTGACAAGGCTTGCTACAGACACAAACAGCTTATCGCAACGCTTTACATTGACGCATACATGGCACACGACAACCGCATAAATCAGTATCTCGTACAGAAACTTAACGAAGTATCAAAGAAAACCGACTCCGAAGGAATGTTCAAATCTATTCTTAAGGATATGGCTAAGGGGCTTGCAGAAGCCGCCGAATAATCGGGAGGAAGCAGATGCCTACACCTATACTCAAAATAATAACAGAATACTGCGAGCCTCTTGTAGACGATATAAGGCTCGCAGAAAAGAAAGCCACAAGCGCACCGTCTTATGCATGGACAATGTGGGGCTATCTCAACTCAAAAATCGGACTTTTCGATACACCGCCGGAAATGCCGCAGTATTTATTCGGCACACCCGAAAAATCGAGATTTACAGAGCCTGCATTTGCATTATATCGGTATGCTACAGAAACAGAGCTGACAGAGCCGCTGACAATCAGCCTGCCACTCGAATATGCGGGCTATGAGCTTTTTGCGGCGCAGATTATGCGCGTAAACTCGCTCGGCGATGCATGGTATGAGCCCTCTTTTATCTGCACATACAGCGCGGAAAACAACACCGTGACAATAAATGCAAGTGAAAACAATGCAGTGCCGCAAGGAACGGTATTTGACTTCGACTTTTACGCAGATGGATATTTCGAAGCTAATCTCAACCGAGAAGTGATGAGCATCCTCGGGCTTTGCTTCGAGGTGGCTTGGCTTGAACGCGAAAAGAACAATTGGCTTTCAATTGTTCCGAAAACAGAAGATAAATCGTTCTCGCAGCAAAACACGGCAAATCACATGGGCGAGAGCCGGAGAACATACCGAGATGTGGAGAATGAGCTTTACAGCAAAATGCGAAAGCTCGAGCAAAACGAATGGTACAGGCAAACATTCCGTCAGGGAATACTTAAATTGTGAGGTGAAACATGGAGAAATTTATTATAACACGCGAAATTCTCAAAAAGGCTAATACATACATGCCCATTGGCACAAAAAACGATGTAGCAAGAACGATAGCTAAAAATGCGCTTTCAGAAACGCCTACGGCAGAGCAAAACAAAGAGGGAGAAAAGATACTTGCACTTCCATATCTAAAAACAGAAAACTACGCGATAAAGCAGATGCAGCTCATGTCTGTGCTTCTGACTTTTTATCTTGATATCGAGCTTATTGCGCCGTTTACTGAAAACGACTATGACCTTTACGCGTCCTCGCGCCTGCTTGCGCAACTTGAAAATTACAAAAAAGATGTTGAAGTAAAGGAAATCGCATTTGCAATACTTGCCGACTACAAAGAGTTTGAAAAAGCGGTAAACATCGAGATATACAATCAGAGATGCGTCGAAAACGATTCTATCGCGCGTTTCACGGAGGGAATGTCGATAATGGCAGACCCCGAAAATGTGAAAAAGCTCTACGATGAGCTTAAAAAGGCTGCGGATGAACTCGGCGAAAAGCAGAAAGCGATAAAAGAAAAAGCGGAAGAAAGCCACAAAAAGGGTGAAAAATCATGAGCGAAGCATACACGCAGTGGTATCCGTATCTCTGCGTTCAGGACAGCTACTTTAAGTTGGACGGCGCAGAGAAAATACCGAGAAAAATCTGCGATTATCTGATTGATGCACCAAAAGGCGAATATACGCCGCCCGACGACAACGCATATTCACGGTGCCGTTTGTGGAAATATCTCTACTATGACGGCGCAAAACCGCTTAGCGAGCCACTGCCGACAATACAGCAGAAAATGAGCGTTGTATTTGATTCCGACAGCCCCGAAAGACCGCCTACGAATAAAGGCTATCGTCTCATTCCGCAGGTATACATAAAGCCTGCGCAGACAGATGCGCAGACGCGAATTTATGTCTATATGGGACGCACGGTGCCGTCGAATGACGAGTTTAAGATATGCATCGGTGTGAATTTCTTTATTTGGACGCACTACACCTACGAAAGCAACACAAAGAGCGATGAATACAGCCGTTGCTTTGCTATAGAACAGGCTATTATAGAGGCGATGCACGGCGTATCAATGGACGGCATAGGAACATTTTTTATGGCAAAATCGAAGCATCCCGACTGCGGTAGCAAGGCGATATTTGACGGTGATACAAATGTAGGCAGGCAGCTCACGATTGCACTTGAAATCGCCACTACCGCAAATAAAAACCATACCGAATTCGAAAATATGCCGCTCTTCGGGGACAACCCTAATATAAGGCTCGGATGAGGAGGACAAAATGCAGAACATAATTGCAGATATAAGTTTCGGCAAAAACGGAAAAGCAGAATTTACAAGAGAAGAGCTTGAAAAACTGCTCTCCGCCGCATATTCCGCAGGCGTAAAGGGAAGTGGAATAGCCTTTGAATGCAAAACGGACGGAAGGAATGCCGCCGTAATCTATTACGAGGGTAAAAATGTTATTTTCCGCGGCAACGCCACAAAAGGCGGTGAAAAGAATGAATCAGAGTGAAAAATACATAAAACAGAGCTTCGGATTTTACTCTTCCGTAAATGTTCCACAAAGCAATGCACCGCCTCAATACAGGGACAGACGCAAACAGTATTTGGCATCGCGGACTGTCAAATTCGATGCTCACCGTGCGAAATATGCTACCGACTATGTGTCAGCTACCGTTCAGGGCATAATGCCGGATTTCTACGAATGGGTAGAAACAACCGTGCGGCTTGCGGGCAACATAGACCCATCGGCAAAGGTAATTAAAAAATCTGACGACTACAAAGAAATCCTTTTTGACAGCGAACGCATAGACTATTTTCCTATCGGCGCCAAAATCAAAACGATGGGCAGTACATGGATTTGTACCATGCCGTCTAATATGTCAAGCGCAAAATGCACGGCGCTCATAACGAGATGCAACGCCTCATACAACAGCTACGACGAATACGGCAATGTGATTACCGAGCCGATAATTGCAGAAAGCTACCCAATGCAGGCAAACAGAGATGTAAAAGGTCAGAATGTCATGCTTCCCGAGGGATATTTCAACATTACCGCACAACTTAACGAAACAACGCGCAGGCTCGGACACAATATGCGCATAGTGCTTGGCACAAAGCCTTATCGGATAACCGGATTTGCCGATTTTATGCAGGAATTTTCCGGAGATAGAGAAAGCTGTCACTTGCTTAATTTCACGGTACGCATAGAAGAACCTAACATAACCGATGATGTGACTGTAAATTTCATCGCGGGTGGGAATGCATATAGCTTTGCCGCCGAAATTTCGGGAAATATGAATTTGGCTTTAGAAAAACCATCATACCTCAGCGCAATTTTCAGAGTAAATGGAGAAGCAAAAAGTCCGAACGATATGCCTATAACGTGGAAGTGGGCTTCTTCGGATGAGACAACGGCAACGGTCAGCGAAAGCGGGCTTGTGACGGGCATAAAGGAAGGCACTGTTACGATAGTTGCTACTCTCGCACAAAATCCAAATGTGTCGGCTACTGCGGAAGTGAAAATAAGCGAAAGCGGAGAAGAAAACCTGCAATTCCGCGGTTCAATACCGAAGAGCATAAAGCAATACACCGACGCAATACTAAACGCAACGGGATTTGACGGCGGATTTTCTACCGCTCACCCTGTAACATGGTTATTCTCGGGTGCCCTTCCCGAATGCTATTCCGTTACGCCGATAGCATCTGACGATATCCTCAAATCTATAACCGATGTAAACGCCAAGAGCGGCATACTGACGCACAGCTATACGGCAGAAGATGAATATGTGGGCTCACAATTGCAAATTGCAGACGGCGACACGCTTATACAGTACAGCGATGATGCCAAATATGCCGTAGCTTCGCTCGGAATAGAGAATGGCGAGCTTATGGGCATATCAAACGCTATAAAAATCACCTGTCTGAAATCAAGCACTGTTCCTCTGACTGTCACAGCGGCTTGCGGAAACAGACAGATAAGCACGACAATAGAACTGGAGGGATATTAAGTATGAATAAGTACATATGTCCATTTCAGAAACGCCTTACGAATTTGCGCTATCTCATATGTGCAGACCTTATCGGCAAAGCAACGAATCTAAACGATGAAAAATCGGCGCTCGGCGCGTTCTGCGCACATCAGCATTTTTGCACATGCTCGGGAAGAGCAGAAAATACCGACGGTGCGCGGGAGTGCTATCAATACAGACTGAGACTGAAAGAATCGGAGGCTCAAGAAAAAGATGAACGCGCAAAAGTCCGGTAGGAGCAAAGCAATACGCAACGGGGAACCAATAGAAGCGTGTGGGCTTTACTTTTACCCTATAACAATGGAAAACTATGAGGAATTTGCCACTTGCAAAGATGCCTTGCTACTGCGGCTCGGAACTCTCCCTGTTAAGTATTCGTGCCGCAACTATCTTTCAGCTGTCTTTGCAATGGAGACCGATGCGGCGATTGAAGGCACTCCCACGGCTGGAATATTCACTCAAATATTGACACTCACATGTCTGTCCTTGCGGATTGGATTTGACATGGGAGAAATATTAAAGCATGCTACCGTAATC
Source organism: Acutalibacteraceae bacterium (assembly GCA_963618495.1). Lineage (GTDB taxonomy): Bacteria > Bacillota > Clostridia > Oscillospirales > CAG-272 > Apopatosoma. Next base: position 11,169 of record CAVESF010000022.1, on the reverse strand, counting down.
AGAGATGAAAAAGGCATCAGCCTTTCGGAGCTTGAATTTTCGCAAAATGGGAAACCCGTAAAAGTATCGGCACGCGAATTTTCAAATATCATCAGACCGCTTATAGCAGAGCAGAACGGACTTAAATTGCCGAACGAAAGCGAAAATGCAGAGCTTGTAAAAGATGCAGAGCTTTTGGCGCAGTCTAATTCCGATGTAAGCCTCAATATAAACACTGATGACCTCATAGCTTCCGTTGCGTATCAGTCGGGCATCAGAGAACGCGACATAAATGCGTGGACGGTGCGCGAATTTGAAAACCGGCGCAAAGCAATACAAAGAGACAAACGATATCAGATGTACGGCACGGCGGAGCTTTCCGGAATGGTCTCATTTAAAAAAGGAAATCCTGCGCCTTGCTGGGAATATGATGTCAAAGCGGACGAATGCGGTACTATGCCGCTTTCAGAAATAGGAAAACTATTTAACAAGTAAAGGAGAAAAAATAATGAACACAATCTTCAATTTCGGCGACCCTAACCTTATTGCAAAGGGCTTAGTGGAAATGACAGTGCGCGACCCCGCTACAGGTAATATCGTCGCATACGACAATATACCCTCTGAGGGCGCAATCAACTACACATTCAATCTTCAGGCGGTCGAGGGTGGCTTTCTGAACAAGCTCGTAGACCTCATACCCGATACGACAAGACTTTCGGGTTCTTACACATCGCAGGCATTTTCACTCGGTCTGCGTCAGCTTCAGACAGGCGGCTCTATGGGCTACAACGGCATTACTCCCGTATGCGAGACCATCACTGCAACCGGCACAACGCTTACAGTAACCAAAACACCTGCAAAGGACTATGCACAGCCCACAACAGACACAGGATGCTGGTGTACACTGCGCGAACATAACGCCGCAAAGTACATGGGTATAAACTACTACATAGACCCGACTACAAAGCAGGTGGCGGGATTCAATGCCATAAGCGGCAAGCAGTATGATGTATTCTACTTCACACAGAGTGCATCTACACAGTATCTCGGATTGCCTACCTCCGCAAATCCCGCCGTTCTCGCGCTCACGCTTAAGTACGGTATTTTTGCAAAAGTAAATGGCGAAACGAGCAACAGCCCACTTGCAGGTTATCTCTATGTTAATGTTCCGCGCGTAAAATTCGGCGGCGATGCAGGCATAAGCGGCAATCAGACGAGCAACAGCACAACCGCACTCACATGGCAGGCACTCGCACCCGATGATAACACTATGGCTTGCGCAGCTTGCGATAACGATGGCAGTAACTACGCTTACTATGTGTATGTTCCTTGCAGTGGCACCACATCTTCTGTGGAAGCTCTTGCCATAATCGGTGAGGGCGTAACTGTAGCTAAAGGTAGCACGGCGCAAGTTCCTGTAAAGTATCTCATGCCTGACGGCACAACGATACAGCCTGTATATTCTGACCTTACATATACATCAAAGGCAACTGGAACCGCAACTGTTGATGCCAACGGTCTTGTAAAGGGCGTTGCGGCAGGCGCAACCGAAATCACGGTAACGCTTACACGCAGTACAGGCGGCAATCTCGTTGCTTACTGCAATGTAACAGTAACGGCATAGCAAACATGATTGATGTCCCGTCTCGGCTTTCGGGACGGGACATTTTCACAAGGTGGTGCGCACATGATAACATCGAGCATTTCTGTAACCGGCGCGGAAACTGATTTGAGAGATATCCTTGCAGACATAGAAACAAAATTTCCCTATGCATTGGAACTTGTGAGTGCCGAAATCCGAGACGCGCTGCAAGACCATTTGCAAAGCGGTTTATTCGATGCATACCTGCCGGAACACTACACACGCCGTCGCGGTAATACGGAGCGTGGCATGGCTATTGAAGAAGAAGGCAATATGTCATCAGAAGTCGTCGGAAGCAGCCTGCGATTCTCGTATGAGCCGGAAGGTGAGAATACGCCGTATAATCATCAGATATTCGGCGACCATCTCATCTATATTCTGCAAAAAGCCGAGGGCTACAATTGGGGGGATAACATCCCGCCGCGCCCATTCTGGAACAGCATGATAGACGACCTCAAAGACGGGCGCATAATGAATGCATTTGCAAACGGCATGATGGCGCAGGGCTATCAGGTGACAGATATACAAGGCATAGACGGTTTAGACGAATATAAAATCTAAGGGAGGCGCAAATGGCGCAGATTTTACTTAATGTAGAGCTTAACAGCGCTTCGGCGCAAAGCAGTATAACAAAGCTGAAAACAGCGATATCAAAATTACAAGAGCCGCTGAACAATCTGCAAAAGGTTGATATAAACAGCAAGCTCACAGCACAGCTGAATGTTTTGGCAAAGAGTTTTGAAGCGGCAAACAAAGGTTCTACCAACCTTGCGAACGGCGTCAAAAAGCTTGAGACGCCGCTCACAAGGTTGCAGAAAATAGAAATAAACGGCAAGCTCGCTTCCCAGCTGAACGCGCTCGCAAATGCTTTCAACGCTACGGGAGAAAAGGCGAACAATGCGGCAAAGAACATCCGAGCTGTGACAAAAGCCGTGGATGAAAATCAGCAGGCGGTCAGCAAAAACAAGAGCAGCTTGCTTGACAATGCGGCGGCATTTCTGAAATGGCAGCTCGTAGCTACGCTCGTAATGACACCGCTAAACGCCATACGCGATGCCATAAGCTCGATAGACGATGCACTTATAGAAACAGAAAACCGCGTTATCGAAATAAAGCGCGTCCTGAATGAGGACATCCTCGACGACAGAATTTCAAATAAGCTCTATGAGCTTGCACAGAACTTCGGACAGACTTTCGAAAATGCGGCAGACATAGCTACAAACTTTGCACGCTCGGGCATGACATGGTCAGATTCCGTAAAGGCAACGGAATCGGCTCTTCTCGCGCTTAATGTCGCAGAGCTGGATGCGGAAGAAGCTTCAAACGGTCTTATCGCCATAATGACGCAGTTTGGCAAGGGTGCGGACGAGCTTACATACATAATCGACATACTCAACAAAACAGCTGATAACGCGCCTGTATCGACGCAGAAACTCCTTCTTGCGCTTGAAAAAGTCGGCTCTTATGCAAATCAGGCGAAAATGAGCCTTGAAGAAACAGTCGCCGTAATTACGGCACTCTCGGGTGCAACGGGCGCGAGCGGGCAACAGCTCGGTACAGCGGTCAAGTCTCTGCTTGCATATACGACTAAGAGCGATTCACTGAAAGTTTTTGCTTCGCTCTCTACCGATATGCAGAAAATTGTCGGTGAATATCAAAAAGGCGCGGCATCTATTCTCTCCGTATGGCAACAGCTCTCAAAAGAGATAAATCATCTCTCTGCAGAACAGGCGGACAAGCTTGCCGAATATTTCGAAAGCACCGACGGAAAGAACATGGAAGAATCTCTCGGAGAAGAACTCTCCGAGATATACGACAGCATGACGGGCGTATATGATACGGCAGGCACCTATCGTAAAAACTACTTTATCGCCCTGATGAAGAACTTCGAGGATGTACAGACTGCGCTCGACAACATGAACGATGCGGAGGGCTACTCTCTCAAAGAAAATGAGCAGTATATGGACACATACACTGCAAAGCTGAATACTTTCAAGGCAAAATGGCAGGAACTCGCAAACGACGAGCAAGGCATTCTTGCTTTTAAAAAGTGGCTTGTTGATATTGGCAACGGCATTCTCTCGCTTATAGATAAAACAGGCTCGCTCTCGAGTACTATGGTGGCTCTTGCTGGTGTAATGACATTTTTATTCAGCGCAAAAATAGCTTCCGGCATATCAAATATTGCCAAAGGTTTAGTCAATGTTGCAACAGGCATGAAAGCAGCAGCTACAGGCGCCGTAACTTTACAGGCGGCGCTCGGTTGGATAGGCGTTGCCGTCGCAGGAATTTCTTTGCTTGTAGGATATATAAGAAACTATAAGCAGGCACAGCACGAAGCACGCCTTGAAGCTATAGAGGCATGGGATGCCATAAGCGACAATACGCAGGAGTTGAAAGCACTTGCCGCACAATATGAAAAGCTGACACCGCAAACCGATGAATATTACGAAGTAGAGCAAAAGCTTGTAAAGCTGCTTTCCAAAGACAAAAAGGACGCGCTCAAAGACCTTAAGGAGGGCACGGAAGAATATAGTGAAGCTCTGAAAAATCTTACGGAGCAGGAACTGGCAAACGCACAACTGCAGGCGGCTCTTGCGATGCGTGCTGCCGAGAACGAGGTACTTGCAAGCGGTAATACAGATATAACATTAAACAAGTACGATGCCGAAAAGTTGCGAGCTCTCGGCATAGAAACAAAACAAACGCGTACCAAGCGTGCAGGGCGTCATAGTGCCGTAAGATACGAATTTGCCGATTTTGATGGCAGCAAAACCGCTGATGCATACTATGAAAATTACCAAAAGCTCAACTCGTATATCGAGAAAATAGCAACCGCATACAATAAGGCTCTCCGAGACGGAAACGAAAAGACTGCGGCATCTCTGCTTGCGGTAGGCGAAATACTGCAAAAGCAATGCGATAAAGTCTCTGCCGTCATGGAAACTTATAAAAAGACCAAAGACAGCGTAGACGATATCAAAGAAGCGCAGTCTAATCTCAACAAGGAAATTGACAATGCCGAAGACCCTGCCAAAAAGCTCAAAGAGCAATACGACAAAATTAAAGATGCGTTGCAAGGTCTGATAGACAAGCAAAAGGAAGCCAACGAGTTTGAGAATTATCGCAAGTCGGTACTCGATGCAGAAGCAAATCTGCTTGAAGCTCAAAGGGCGGCGGAGGAAGCTATAGCGGCGAAGAAAGAAGCCATAGCTGAGCGAGAAGAAGAACTTTTGCAGGCGCAAAAGGACGCGGAAGAGGCTATAGCCGAAAAACGCGAAGCCATAGCCGAAAAGGAGAAAACCCTCGAGGAAAAAAAGCTTGACCTCATAAAGGCGCAAAAGGAACTTGCAGAGACTATAAATGAGCGCAATGTCCGCGTATTCAACGAGCAATCGGGACTTTGGGAATGGCAGGCAAATGAGAAAAATGTGCAGAAAGCGCGTGAAAATGTCGAAAAGGCTCAAAAGGATATCATAGAAGCCGAAAAAGATATCGAAGACGCAATAAAGGCTCTGCACAAGCAGGAAGAAAAGAACGCTGAAAAAATAGCAAAAGCGCAAAAGAACCTGCAAAAGGCTATAGAGGCTCTCGCCGAGCAGGAACGCAAAAATGCCGAAAGCATAGCGAAAGCTATGGAAAAACTTGCCGAAGTGCAAAAGAAAATCGGAGAGGAGCTGCTGGAAAAGGCTATTGCCGAGATAGACAAAATGCTCGAGGATAATAAGCCCATGAAAGAAATCTACGACAAGCTCAATGAGTGGATGGCTTATTACAACAACGTCATGGGTACATCGGGCATTCCGCCGTTTGTTATGGACATCCTCGATGCGATATCAAACATACAAGGGTTAGGCAATACATATGTGAGCTACACGCAACAAAGCATGGCAACAGGCGCGTCCACATGGGGCGACATTGCAGGCGCATTCTGGGAAAAATATGGCGACAGAGTAGAAGCGGGAGACCCTGATGCTGTAGAAGCAAATGACCGCCTAAACCATATAAATGGTAGCGAGCACACTTTTATACCCTCTTCATCTATGAATGGAACCTACAACGGCGAAGCGTATATTTATGATACCATCACGGGCTCATACTATAGGCAAAAGGACTTAGTCCGCAACGGCGACAACACATATACTGTTCCGATAGGCGCAGAGGCTTTAGGCTTCAAAGAAGAGGGCGAACTTGAATATGACAAAAACATCGACATAGTGCATTTCCGCGGCGGCGGGGGTGGCGAAAAAGTAAGCTTATACGACAGTGGCGGCGTACTTCACGGGCTAGGCGGAATCAAGGCAACCGAGCGGGACGAAATGGTTCTTCCACCTGATATCACGGGAAAGATTCTCAATCCGCAGAATACAGTAGCTTTCAAGGACTTTTGCAGTAATCTCGGCATCCTTTACGGTGCGCTCGAACATACGATGCCTGCCCGCGGCAATGTGATAACGCAAAACCACACGGCAAACGACAATCGCAATATGTCACGCAACACATACATAAACGGCGTGCCGATTTCTTCGGAAATGGCAGACCGCTATACAGTATCGGAGCTTCTGCGTGAAATTCCCCTTGTTAGAGAATGGTAAAGAGAGGTGAATAATAAAACATGGCTTTATTTCAGGCAACAAACATAATTCCATCAGCTTTTGCCGGCGAGGGTAACAGCACTGTTGCGGTAGCAGACCCCGTCGTTATATCGTGGCAGATAAACGGCACGAACGCGATGACGGGCTTTCGCATCGCTATTTTCAAAAACGATACGACAAGCACAGAGGTACACACTGAGGTGTCTACAGCTGGATGTCCGGCATACGGTACAAACGCAACAGGCGAACAGCAAATATTTACATATGCGCCTACCGACGGCTCCTCGGGCAAATCTATAAAATGGAGCGATTGGGGTTTAATCGATGGCGAAGAATACAAAATGAATATAACCATGTACTGGGGCGAAGTGTCAAGTACACCGTTTGTAAATTTGACTTCTCTCATGGCGTTCCGCACACGCACAGCGCCAACGCTTACGTTAGCTGTACCCGCCACTGTAGACAAGGCGTATACGACAATCTCAGGTGGATATGGACAAGCGCAGGGGGATGCCATATCGTGGGCAAGATGGCAGCTTTACATGGGTGCTTCCATAATAGGCGGCTACACACCATCTGAACTGCTTGATGATACGGGCAAAATGACAACGGCTGATTTGCAATACACCACAAACGGTTTGATTTCTGGCAACACATATTTCATCAAATGCACAGTGCAAACGGAAAGCGGGGTGCAGGTGAGCCAATTAAGCAAATTTTCCGTCAATTATAATATGGAGGCAGGTGAGGGTACTCTGACGGCAAAATGCCTTTCAAACGGTGCAAACCTCCTGCATTGGGAACAAAATATCGTTGATATCGAAGGCTCGGCACCGCCCGAATTTTCAGGACTTGGAAATGGCTACTCGATAAAAGACGGCAAGCTCTCGCTTGATTTTTCCTATGTTATGTGGAATGTAGCAAACGGAAAGCCTTTGTCCGAATACGCAGTTATGAATGGCAGCTGCTGTGCATTATGGAAATTCGATTATTCCGCACCGTTCAATCCTCTTGCGCGGTCATATGCACCGGAGTTGGAGCTCCAATATGCCATTTTTGACAATGCGCTCAATACGCTTGCGCGGGCAACGCATATCAATTTTGCCGCGGGCAAGGAAAATACAATAGAGGTTTACTACTGCCGAAAGTCTGACGAAAAGCTTCTTGCTCCGCCCGACGCATCAGTGACCATTACTCCGCCCAGTGGTACAAAATCTCTTCTTATAGGTTTTACTTATAATAGCGTAACGGGCATAGCATTTGGGGCAGTTCTGTTCTGGCACTATCTCGATGCAAACGGGAGCAAAATATCTGATGACTTCACGGTTCTTTCAGAGGACACATCAGAATTTCCATATCAGATAAGGGGAGTGTTTCTCGGCGGTACTCAGATATGCGATTATCTGTATATCGGCAATGGTGATGTAGACCCGGCGGGAACTATTACTACACCAACTTTCATCTATCCGACAACGAAACTTTACGCAAATTTCGCAGAGGGACTGCAGGCGGGTAATGCAAGCGCAAATCTACGCAATGTAATCTACCGTCAGGATATCGAAAATGCGGGGCTGAAAAAAGTGCTTTGCGAAGTACCGACAAAATTCAACGAGATACGCGATTTTAGCGCGAGAAGCGGCGAAACTTATACCTACGAAGCATATCGCTTGTCAGCTGACAGCGATATGCTCAAAGACCCAATTTCGTCAGAGCCAATAACACACAATATCGATTTGTATATCCTCATGGAGGCAACGGAGGATGCCAATTACCGTAATGTCTGGCATGTCAGCAATGTATGGATTTTTGCGTATAATATCCAAAACTCGGAAATTACCAACAACAATACGCCGAATATGATGGCAAACTTTACGCCGTATCGCAGGAGACAACCGTCAACGATACTCGGCAGGAGCGGTACACTGCAAGCCCTCATCGGCAATATGGATTTCGGAGAGTACGGCGACACATGGCAACAGATGGAGAAACTTTTTGCAATTTCAAGCGGAGCAAAGACATTCTTCCTGAAAGATGCAAAAGGCAACTTGTATATGGTGGGCATATCCGCACCCGTAACACAAACTATCACTGTAGGGAGCGAAAGAAAGCAGGTCATAGCCTCCATTTCGTGGGAGGAAATAGGAGATGCAAGCGAAGCAGTCCTTATTCAAACTCCCGAGGACGACGGATGGGCAAATTCAAACATGGTATCGCAAGTAACCGCAGATGCGGATATGAAATCAGGACAGCTTGAATTTACATATCCGTCTGACTATAAAGGCACTACTTTTGACATCAACGAGGCGATGGGCGGCGGTTTGCGCGGTGATAACGGCGGCACTCTTGAAGCGGCAACACCGGACGATGTATCCAACGCTACTTTCAGCATATCAAACGATAACGGTTCGCTTACGGCATGGGAGGCAGTGAACAATGAATAACAGATATAACGAGTATTTGCAAACTCTCAAAAAAGGCGCAGGAAAAATAACCCGTCTTGAATTTCTTCAGCCCGATGATTCCGTGGCATTTTTCCTTGACGGAAATTCGAGGCGACCTGTGAGAGGGAAATACGACAGCAGGGCATTTTTGCAGGATGGCAATCTGAATGTCTCACTGCAAAACGGAACGCGGAGAAGTGCAAATATTGTTTTATCGAATATTGACGGTGCCTTTGACTACAATGTGAACAATATTTGGTTTGGCAGGCGAGTGAGACTTTCGAAAGGCATTATGCTCGATGATGGCACGGAATTTTATCTCCCGCAAGGGACTTTCTACCTTAAAAATCCCACTGCATCCCTCGCTCACGACACAAATACCATGAGTTTTGAGCTTGTCGACAAATGGGCATACCTCGATGGTTCTCTGCTTGGAACGCTGGAGAATACGTATCAGGTTAATATTGGCACAAACATATTCAGCGCGATTGCCTCGATACTGCGCCTGTCAAAATACAGCTATGCTTCGCAAGGTGTTCCAGTGGAATGGATGATAGACCCTGTCACGCCTGTTTTTCCAACTTATTATAACGGCAAAACCTATCTCGCCGCAAGAGGCGACGGAAGTGTATACGAAGATGTACAAATGACAGAAGTGCCGTTTACGATTTCTGAAAGCGGAGGTTCGAGCTTTGCGCAGGTTATTCTCGATTTGAATGATTGCTTGGCAGGGCTTATCGGCTATGACTCGACGGGTGCACTGCGCCTTGAACCATCGCAGGAAGATGTTGACGATTCCAATAAACCAATATTATGGGATTTCTCAACAAACGAGAATATGCTTTTTTCAATTTCAGAAACATGGGCAAACGCTGATGTCAAAAACGATGTCATTGTTGCAGGTGAGGGTGCTACAGGGCGTGCCGTCTATGGCAGAGCTACAAATCGTGACCCAAAAAGCAATACCAATATAAGTCTTATCGGCAGAAAGCTATACAGAGAGGATAAAGCCGAATACTGGAACTCTGACCAGTGCGTAGCTCTCGCAAAATACTATCTTAAGCGGAAGGCGGTACTGCAAAAGACGGTAACGCTTGAAACAGACCAGCTATTTCACCTGCACGAAAACAGGCTTATTTCAGTAAGACGCGAGGACAAAAACGGAAGTCCTGTCGAAAGGCATCTGATACAAGGCTTTACGCTACCACTCGGCGAGACCGGAGCAATGAGTATAAATGCGGTAAGCGTAGATGATTTTCCAAAAATTTCCGTCACGGCATCGACGGATTTCACATGAGGTAATACATGAAAAACACATTAAAAGACAGCAGAGATTTTCGGCTTGCTATAGAAAGCATTGCCCGAGAAGTATGCCAAAAGGAAACAAGGAATTGCCTAAGGCTTTATAAAGCCACTGTAACAGTGACGGCGGCAGAAGGCGGCCCGGAAATGGGTGTAAAACTCGTAGGCGATTCAACAGATTTATTTTTACCGTACAAGTCCACCGTGTCGGATGCGACGCTCGGCAGTACGGTATGGGTGGCAAAAATCTATGGCTCATGGCGAAACGCCATGGTCTGGGATAAAATATAAAATCAGGAGGTAATTTTTATGCAAGCAAAAACAACGCAAATCGGCATTGTTTCCCCCGTAGTAAAAGGCGACTGGGACAGCACAGTGATATACAACAAGCTGAACATTGTCAAGCATGGCAACGCAACCTTTATAGCTTACGGTACGGTTACGGGTGATGTTGAACCGGATGTGACAGACGGGTGGGAATCGTACTGGATGAAGCTTTCCGCAATTCCTCTGTCTATGGGCAGGTGGAGCAGCACGGCAACATATCCGTATCTTTCCATAGTAACGCTCGACGGCTCGAGTTATATAGCTAACGAGGAAAACACGAACCAAAACCCGACCACTTCTTCCTCATGGCAGCTCATAGCGGAAAGAGGCACAGATGGCATAACACCGACAATCGGCGCAAACGGCAACTGGTATCTTGACAATACTGATACAGGCAAGCCGGCTCGAGGCGAGACCGGCGCGACAGGCGCAGGACTTCCGGCGGGCGGCGAAAGCGGACAAATCCCTCAAAAAGCATCTGGAAAAGATTATGACGTAGCATGGAAAAGTCTTTCAACCGATATAATAGCGGGCTCAACTGACGCCGATGTACCGTCTGCCAAGGCGGTATACAGCGCAATTAAAGATGCGGAAGAATCCATGACGAAACAGATAGAAACGATGGGCAACACCAAAGTAAATATTTCATCTTCGAGTGATGTATTGTACGGAAACGATAGCGATGGCGTTTCTACAACAATACCGATGAGCAATACCGCAGCTCCCAATAATGTCCCTCTCTACACTGAAAACGGAACGCTGAAATCGTCCGTTCCGTCCGAAGCAGACGATGTCGCTACAAAGAGCTACGTCGACGTCATTGCTAATAACATCCGTCACTACGGTGCGCGGTGGAACAAGACGCAGGCGCAGATGACGCGCA
>CAVESF010000021.1:0-35192 GCA_963618495.1 Acutalibacteraceae bacterium | reverse complement strand
AGAACTGAATAACACAACGCAAAATAAGTAATCTTTCCCCTTCTTAGCGTGTTTGTGTAATAAGATCTAAGGAGATTAAATTACGGAAAACACGGCTAAAATTATAAATCAAAACAGCAAACCCGCGGCAAGCATATTCACCGTCTATAAAAAAGAACCTAACGGCGAATACACGCGAACCCGCGAAAGAGTTTTCGGCAATACGGTTTATACCATTATTGCCCACGAAAAGCAGAACGTCGGCGTTACGGCGTTCGATATTACGAAAACGCTGATAGAACGGAATATAGACGAGGCGTTAAAACCCGCCGTTCGTATCACGGATCGGTTATCGTTTGAAAGTTGCAATTCGGGAGGTAATAAACAATGAATTTGCAACCGACAATTAAAAATAGAAAGACAAAAAGCATAGAAGAACAATGGACAGCCTGCTATTGCAGACTTTCCTGCGACGACGATTCAGACGGCGACAGCAACAGTATCCGCAATCAGAAAATGTTACTGCAAAAGTATGCGGACGAAAACCATTTACGAAACGTAAAGTTTTACGTTGACGACGGATTTTCGGGAAGTAATTTTGAAAGACCTGATTTCAAACGAATGATGTCCGACGTTGAAGACGGTAAAATTTCCACGGTAGTCGTAAAAGATATGTCCCGGTTCGGAAGAGATCATATTCTTGTGGGATATTACACGAAATATTATCTTGCCGAAGCCGACGTAAGGTTTATCGCCATTTACGACCAAGTGGACAGCGAGAAAAATCCCGACGACGATATTACCCCGTTCAAAAATATTCTGAACGAAATGTACGCAAAGGATTGCAGTAAGAAAATCAAAGCGGTTGTCAAAGCCAAAGGCAATTCCGGAAAACATCTTACGACTCTTCCCCCGCTCGGATATAAGAAAGATCCCGAAAATAAGGAAAAATGGATTATAGACGAAAAAGGCGCGGAAATCGTAAGAGAAATTTTCAAATTATGCGTTCAGGGCTTCGGACCGACGCAGATTGCAAGAATCCTTACCGAAAGAGGCGTAGACACTCCTGTCGTTTACCTTCATAAAAGCGGACTGCCGACAGCATTAAAAGTCAGAGAAGATTCGGAAGTTTGGAATCCAAGAACTGTCGCGGATATTCTTGAAAATTTGGAATACACGGGATGTACGGTCAATTTTAAGACTTGTAAAAAGTCGTATAAGTCCAAGAAATTCATTAACTTACCGAAAGAAGACTGGGCAATCTTTGAAAACACGCAGGAAGCGATTATCGACAAGCAGACTTTTGAAACCGTTCAGAAAATTCGTCAGGCAAAACGCAGACCGACCGATATGGGCGAAATGAGTCCTCTTTCGGGACTGATTTACTGCGCCGACTGCGGAAAGAAGATGTATCTTTGTCGTTGCACGACAATGAAACAAAAAGAATACTTCAACTGTTCGACCTACCGTAAAAAGAAGAGAAAATATTGCACTTCTCATCAGATAACGGTCGAAGCGTTGGCTGTTCTGATTCAGGACGATTTGCGGCGAACGATTTATTTTGCGCAACAGCAAAGAGAAATGTTTTTGCAGGCGTTACGGAAAAACGCCGCGACGAGAACGGAAAAAGAACTGAAAGAGTATTCAAAGGAAATCAGAACTTCGGAAGAACGAATCGAAAGGCTGGATAAAATCATCGAAAGCCTTTACGAAGATAAAGTCGAAGGTAAAATTTCCGAAGAGCGATACTTAAAAATGAGCGACACATACGAAACCGAGCAAGCCGGGCTGAAAGAACGGGTTAAAACGTTGAAGTCGGAAATCGCGAAAGCGAAAGAAGACGACGATAAAATTCTCGATTTTATGATGCTTATTTACAAGTATAACAGTTTTGAAGAACTCACGCCCGAAATACTTCGCGCGTTCATCGAAAAGGTCGTTGTTCACGAAAAGACGAAAGTCAACGGACATTACAGACAAACGGTAGAAATCTTTTACAATTTCGTCGGAGCAATCGACCGACCGATATGGGGCAACGAACTCACCGACGAAGACGATTGAACCCCACAAACAGCAAGAGAAAAGGCGTGGCATAACGCCACGCCTGACTCTGAACCTTGCGCCTTTACCTAAAATTCCCTATGGGAACTGCGGTAATGCCGCGGCTTTGTTTTGTCAACAGATTTTCTTGCTTATCCGGTTTATCCTGCCATAGAGTCAAGCTTCGTCTTAACTTCGCTTGCGAGCGTTTCTATTACGGAACGGAAGATAGCGTTTCCGTTAAGTCCTGTCGATGCCTCTTCGCAGAGCGCGCCTACATCAGCAGTTGTAGCAAGCTTTGCGATATAGTCTGCGCAAGCACTCTTGAGCAGTGTTTCAATGCCTGTAAACTGGGCTGTATACTTCTCATGGAGAATATTATAAACTATATCCTCTACATCCTCGGGGTTCATGCTGCGTATCTCTGTCATGGTATAACCTGCCGCCTTGAACTCGTTCTCATATCTTGCGATAAGCTTGTTCATGGCTTCCGTATACTTGACGGACTTACTCTTTGCATTCATGTAACCGCTACGACCGCCGAGTTCCTTGCCGACATACTGTGCCATAACATTCGTATAGAAGCCTGTTCTGGACATGATATCGTATACTATGCTGTCAACATCGTTGAGATTGAAAGCATCGATTTCAGCAGAGGTATACTCTGTAGCGAGCGTATAGTAAGCATTATCACGCATCTTGCGCGCATAGCTCTTGAAGCTTTCCATGTCGGCGGCGGCATCGTCATATTCGGATTCGCTCATTCCCATCACGCCGCGCATTTCCTTATAAATGCCCGTGCGTTCCTCTATGAGGTAATCGAGTATCGTCGTGATGACTTCATCATTGGAGATAGCGTCTGTACCCGCCTTGAACTCTTCGAGAGAATACTTGGCAACGATAACGGACTTATATTTGTTTCTGACCTTGTTCATATAGCCGGTATATGTTATGGAATCGGCTCTCTTTGCCACCATATCCATATAGGAAAGACCCGTCGGCTCGGCTATGATATCTTTCAGATCATCCTCGAAATACTTCTTTGTGATCCCATTCTCGGAGAGATAATTGTTATAGAGAAGCGTGTGCACTGCATCACAGAGTTCAAGTGCGTCCATCGCATCTATCTGACTCTGGCTGTATTTCGAGAGAAGCAACTCGCTGTAGCCGTCCTTAAGCTTTGCGGCGGCATTCTGAAACACCTCGGCAGATGCCTTCGTCTCCTGATAAAGGTCCCATGAAACTGTATATGTCTGCTTTGTGAGTTTGTCCGTCTGCGTGAGTCCGCTGGAGATAAAGTTCTTTATAAGCTGGTCATATGTCTCGTCGGTTATGTTGTTTTCCTCGATATAGTTCTGCTTTACATAGTCGAAAACAGCCTGTTCGAAATCGGTATTGGAGAGGTTGTCGTATTTTGCAAGCTCTTCATCGCTCATATCCTTGAAAATAGTGAGCTTGGTCATGATTCTGAGATGCTCGATATTGGAATAGTAATCCTGAGCATTTTCACGGAGAGCCTCAAAAGAATTCGTCTTATTCTCGTCCTTGCTGTAAACATAACCTACAACAGAAGCGATTTCCTTCTTTATCAGGGCATCTATACCGCTTTCCGTGCTGATGTTGCTGAATTTTTCAGCCTTTACATAATTAACATATGTGTTCTCGTACCATTCAACGGTATAAACCTTGTGAGTCAGATTGTCGAAAACGCTCTTTACGGAATCGGCTTTTACACCTGCTTCCTGAAGCTTGTTTTTGAAGAATTCTTCGTTACTCTGACGGAAAGCTCTGTGATACTTTTCGCCGTCGGATGTTCCCTGCGCCTCGGCATATGTCGTATAGTCGATATTCTGAGGAGCAAGAGCCTCGTTCATGATGGCTCTCTTGATGATGGAATCCATCAGCGCGTCTATCTTCGCGTCCGTTATATCATAGATAAGGAACGGAGCGGCGGAAGAATCAAGGTTTGTCTGCTTTACATAGCTCCATGTATCGGCGGACATTCCCTCCTCGGGATAACCCATGTAGACATTGCCGGTGAGGTTGTTATCCATCATGTAGTCATGGTTGAGACGGGTTATTGTGCCGTCGTCATTTACCGTATAGTTCTTATTTTCGATACCGTACTGGAGCAGGTTCTTTACCTGAGAGTCGGTATTTATCATTTCGATAATAGTAAGAGCTCTTTCGGAATTGGAAGCATAGCTTGTAACTGCGAGCATTCCTCTGAAGAGGATTTCTTCGTTTACGAAAGGATTCTGGATAACCTTTACATAGTAATCGCCGTCGTCACCGCCGTAGAGTGCTTCTACGGAAGCGTCACCTGTGATAACCTTGACTGCAAATTTATCGGATGAGCCCTCGAAATAGCCCTTTTCCGTAAATGTTTCCATCGTCTTGAGATAATTTGTATACTGCGGAACATCAAAGAGATTGGAAACAGTGAAGCTTGTTCCCTCTTCGGTATCGTAGCCGTAGATGGGATTGAAATAAGTACCGATAGCGATATCCTCGGAGAAAGCATAGTAGATGCCGAGCGCATCGGGCTTCTCTGCGAAAGGAACGATATCGCTCTCGCCCGATTTCACCTTTTCGAGAAATTCGGAAAGGTCGGTATAATCGGAGAATGAGGAGATATTGTATTCATACTTATCCGCAAGCTCCTTGTTTACCACAAGATATTTATAATTTGCAAGAAGATTGTTATTCGGTATAGCCTTTACATCGCCTGTAACATTCTCAAGCTCTGTAAAGAATGTGGGATAGATATACTGCTTGAGCTTCGGGTTTGTGCTGAGAGAGGACTTGACTGAGGAAAGAAGCTCCATCTCGTCAAATTTGTCATACATCTCTCTGCCGGAAATCATGACTATATCTATGGGAGAGGATGCTTCGGGATAAACCGTTTCGATAGTTCCGTCCGGATAAACAGTCGTCTCCTCTGCCGTGTAAACGGGTCTCGTGCTGAGAGTCTCGGCTTCGACGGTCTGTATCGTCTTTACCCATTTCTTCTTTGAGTTTTTACTGCTCTGAATAGCAGCAGCGGCGCTTTCCGCTTTCTGCTTCATGTAGTTATTGTAATTAAGGATAGCCGCATCGACATTTTTATAGTAGTTTGCGGTTTTTACTCTCTCGTCTATGAGGTCGTAATATTCGTCCATTGTGACGAGGGTAAGATTTATAGCTATCTTGTATCTCGCCTTTGTAATCTCGTTTATAGCCGCTTCAACGGCGCGGATGTCCTCTTCCTTGGTGGACTCCTCCGTTATGCCGACTATGCTGAGAGTCGTCGGTACGGTGCTTTTTTCTTCCTGCTCTTCGTATTCGCCGCAGGATGTGAAAAGCGCGACGGAAACGAGCATAGCGGCACAAAGTACCAAGCACATGATTTTCTTAAGCATGGTATACCTCCTGGTATGATTTCTTGCAAATTTTGTCCGGAGAAAAACTC
The DNA here is from genome assembly GCA_963618495.1 of Acutalibacteraceae bacterium. GTDB lineage: Bacteria > Bacillota > Clostridia > Oscillospirales > CAG-272 > Apopatosoma. The sequence goes on along the minus strand of CAVESF010000021.1, from coordinate 29,722 downwards.
CCCGTATTTTATCTATTTTATTTTACAACAAACGAGCGATTCTGTCAATGTGTAAAATCTCCAAAACAAGCGCCCTAATATTATATATATTAACTATATATAATAGGAAAGTACGCCGTGGCGGGCAAAATCCGCTGTTTTTTATCAGTCGAGATAGTCGCGGAGCTTCTTTGAGCGGCTCGGATGACGGAGCTTGCGGAGCGCCTTTGCCTCTATCTGTCTTATGCGCTCGCGGGTGATATTGAACTGCTGACCTACCTCTTCGAGAGTACGGGTTCTGCCGTCCTCAAGACCGAAGCGCAGACGGAGCACGCTTTCCTCACGCGGCGTGAGCGTATGGAGAACTTCGCTGAGCTGCTCGCGCAGAAGCGTATACGAGGTAGCCTCTGCGGGCGCGGGCGAGGTATCGTCCTCTATGAAGTCGCCGATGTGGCTGTCCTCCTCTTCGCCGACAGGCGTTTCGAGCGAGATGGGGTCCTGCGCTATCTTGATTATCTCGCGAACCTTCTCGGGGCTCATGCCCATCTTCTTTGCAATTTCATCAGGCGAGCATTCTCTGCCCTCCTCCTGAAGCATCTGGCGCGAAACCTTTGTCACCTTGTGGATGGTCTCCACCATGTGCACGGGTATGCGTATCGTCCTTGCCTGGTCGGCTATGGCACGCGTTATCGCCTGACGAATCCACCATGTCGCGTATGTCGAGAATTTATATCCCTTTGTGTAGTCGAATTTCGAAACAGCTTTCATCAGACCGAGGTTGCCCTCCTGAATGAGGTCGAGGAAGAAAAGTCCCTTGCCGAGATAGCGCTTTGCTATGCTGACAACAAGACGCAGGTTCGCCTCGACAAGCTCCTGCTTTGCCGCCTCGTCGCCCTCGGACATTCTCTTGGAAAGCTCCTGCTCACGCTCGGGATCGAGTAGCGGCACCTTGCCTATCTCCTTGAGATACATCTTCACGGGGTCGTCTATCGCAAGACCCTCCTGCGCGAGAATCTGCTCCATATTCTCGGCGCTCTCGTAGCTTTCGATGTCGTTTTCAATATCGTCGTCGGCTATGTCGTCCACATCGTCGAAGCATTCCGTGATGTCGACGCCCATCGTCTCGAGCGTTTCATAGAGCTTGTCCACCGCGTCGATATCGTAATCGTCGCCGATGGCTGTCAGTATCTCGCTGTTGGAAACAGAGCCCTTTGCCTTTGCACGCTCGATAAGCTCCTGCATTTCGTTTTTTGCGGGCTTGATGTCTGCTGCTTTGCCGTCAGCTGGCTTGATGTCTGTTGCTTTGTCGTCTTCGGGCTTGGCGTCCTCGGGCTTTGCAGCAGTTGCGTCACCAGACTCCGCGGGCTTTGCAGCAGCTGCATCTCCCAGTTCCGCGGATTTTGTGCTCTTTGACGATTTCTTGCTCTTTGTCGCCTTTGCGGTCTTTTTCTCGGTTTCTGCCGCTTCTGCCGTTGCCTCGGATGCCGTTTCGGTAACCTCCGCTGTTGTTTTTCCGCCGGTTTCTTCGCTTATGATGTCCGTTTCAATGTAGTTTTTCATTTATTTTCCTCCGTTTGGTACATTCGTCTTTTTGCGTTTCAGTATATTAAGGGTATCATCCAGATCCGCATCGGATCGGCTGTCCTCTTTTTCGGTTTTCAGCGTCTTTATATTTTCGTTTATCACAGAAGCGTCGTTCTGTGTGAGCAGACTGCGCGTCGTCTGCATTTTCACTATGCGCGCCATCTCCTCCGCCGAGAAGCTCTCGCCGAGGATTCCCAGTCCCGGAGGCTCTTCTCCCGAGATAAGCTCGGTGAAAACGCGCTTATTGAAGTCTGTTACAAAATCGTCCGCGTCAAGAGATATTTTTCCCGCTTTTATGTCGCTTATATACTCGGGCTTCAGAAGCAGAATACCGAGTATCGTTTCCTCTGCCTTTGCCGCTTTCGCATTGCGGATATAATCTTTATTCACGCGGTCGCCGTAGCCGAGCGACTGCTCGATGATTTTGCGCTTCTCTTCGCTTTTTTCCTGCCGCTCTTTTCCGTAGCGCATACGTCGCACATCGCCGCGCACGGTATCGGCGGGAAGCGAAAGCTTTTCGGCTATCCTCGAAATATAGACATCCCGCTCCACATCGGAATATATATCCGCGGCTATGGAACACAGCTCCTTTGCCGCCGCCACTTTTTCCTCGGGAATGAGAATGTTGTATTTTTTCAGCACGCCCGAAAGCAGAAAATCAAGCTTGCCCGCGCTGCCCTCGACAAGCCTGCGGAATTTATCGGCACCGTATTTTTTTATGTATTCGTCGGGGTCCTTCGCGCCGCTCATCTGAAGCACGCGGACATCAAGCCCTGCCCTTGTCAGTATCGGTATGGCACGCTTTGCCGCCGTAGTCCCCGCTTCATCGCTGTCGTATGAAACAACCACCGATTTCGTATATTTCGCCATAATGCGCGCCTGCTCCGGAGTCAATGCAGTGCCGAGCGTGGCAACTGAATTCGTAAAGCCCGCCATATGCATGGCAATAACATCCATATAGCCCTCGCAGAGTATCAGATATTCCGTGCAACAGGTTCGTGCCACATTCAGAGCGAAAAGGTTTCTGCTCTTCTTGAAAACGGGCGTATCCGAGGTATTCAGGTACTTCGGTCCGTCATCGTCCATGGCTCTGCCGCCGAAAGCTATAACATTTTGGAAATTGTCTATTATCGGGAAGATTATCCTCCCGCGGAAATAGTCGAAATAATGCGTTCGTCCGTTTTTCTCGCTTTTGCCGCAGAGGAAAGCTGTCTTCAGCTCCTCATCGGTAAAGCCGCAGGAAAGCATGTGACTGCGCAGAGTGTCAAAGGTTTTCGGCGCGTAGCCCAGCCCGAAAGCCTTTATAGCCGCCGAGGTGACTTTGCGCCCCTCGAGATATTTCCTTGCCGCCTCGCTTCCCTCAGCGAAAAGCATCTTATGGAAAAATCTCGCCGCCTCTTTATTCAGCGCATAGATTCTCGCGCGCAGGGCAAGTTCGCTCTTGTCCGAGGCGCTCTCGGCGGGCATCTCCATTCCCGCGCGCTTGCAGAGAAACTCCACAGCGGAGGGATAATCGAGATTTTCCGCATTCATGATAAAGGTTATGACATCGCCGCCCGCACCGCAACCGAAGCAGTGATAGGTCTCGGTATTGTTGAAAACGAAAAACGATGGCGTCTTTTCGTTATGAAACGGGCAAAGCGCAGTCATATTCGAGCCGGCCCGCCTGAGATTTACATATGATGAAACAACCGACTCTATCGGATTTCTGTATTTCACTTCTTCTATGAAGCCCGGTGTGAATTTCAAGCGTCCACCTCCCCCTCTTCGGTTTGCAAAAAGCTTATTTCAGCTTCCAGAGCTTCGGTATGAAAAGGTCCTCGAAAAGATTTATCGCATATCTGTCCGTCATACCCGCTATATAATCGGCAACCTTGCGCTCGATGCTGTCGCCGTCGTCGCGCAGAAATTCCTCGGGCATTCTCTCCGGATGCTTCACAAGGTACTCATAGAGCCTTGCAAGCATATCCATCGCATGAACCTCCTCGGATTTCGCCGCGGGATTGACATATACATTGTCATTGAGAAACTTGCAGAGCTTCAGCGTTGCCTCCAGTATCACCGGCGACATTGCTATATCCGGCTTGTCCGTACTTGTATAGATAACGTCCTTTACCATCGTCGCTATCCTGTCCGAATGGGTAAAGCCGAGTATCTCCGAAAGCTCGCGCGGGATATCGTCCTCCGAGAGTATCTTGCCACGTATCGCGTCATCGATATCGTGATTTATATATGCTATTTTGTCGGCAAACTTTACTATCGAGCCTTCCAGCGTAGCCGCGCCGGACGAAAATACTATAGAGCCGGAATGGTGCACTATGCCGTCACGCACCTCAAAGGTAAGATTCAGCCCTCTGCCGCCGTTTTCCAGCTTTTCCACAACGCGCAGGCTCTGCCTGAAATGGGTGAAATCATGGTCGAAATTTTCCTGCAGAACGCGCTCGCCCGCATGTCCGAAAGGCGTATGCCCGAGGTCATGCCCGAGTGCCGCCGCCTCGCAGAGGTCTTCATTGAGACGCAGACCGCGCGCTATCGTCTTGGCAATCTGCGTCACCTCGAGCGTATGCGTCAGCCGCGTTCTGTAGTGGTCGTCCTCGGGAGAGAGGAAAACCTGCGTCTTGTGCATGAGCCTGCGGAAAGCTTTGGAATGGATTATCCTGTCCCTGTCCCGCTGAAATACCGTGCGAACCTCACACGGCGCTATGGGAATATCTCTTCCCCGTGAATTTTCCGAAAGGCACGCGTACTTTGAGAGAGTTTTGCGTTCCATTTCCATATTCTGTTCCGCTATAGTCAAAAATCCGCACCTCCTGCATTATCGTCGGATGCAGCGATATTCGCCTCTCATCCTTTTACAACGATAATATACGCAGAAGATGCGGTTTTTCCTCTTTTTTTCGCAAAAATTTTCAGGATTTATGCCTGTTTTTTCGGGATATCGAACCTTTCGCCGATGATTTCGGCGTTTCTTTTTGCATTTGTTGCGGCGGAAATTGCCGAAATCAGTTTTTCAGCTTCATTTTTCTTTACGGAAAAATATATTTTTACATCATTTTCAAATACTGTATTATCTATTATTATATCAAATTTCTCCATTTCATACATAAGCTTGCGATATTCTCCGTAGTCGCACGAAAGCGTGCATTCGGTAAAGAGCCTGTATGTCACGGTGCCCGCCTCGGCTATAGCCATCGTCGCCGCCTTGGAATAGGCGCGCGAAAGCCCGCCCGCGCCAAGCAGTATACCGCCGAAATACCGCGTCACCACAATGGCGACATTGCAGAGTCCGCTCTTTTTCAGCACCTCGAGTACAGGCACGCCGCCTGTTCCTTGCGGCTCGCCGTCGTCGCTGTAGCGCATGCTCCCGTCGCGCAGGAGGTATGCCCATGCATTGTGTCGCGCGTCGCTGTATTTCTTCTTCACGGAGGCGATGAAAGCCTCCGCAGTGGCGACATCGGACACGCTCGCGGTATGACCTATGAAAGCGCTTCTCTTCTCGGTAAATTCGGCACTTGCCGCCTTTGCCACCGTGGTCATTTCTCCCGTCATAACTTCCCTGCCTCAATCCTTCATGTATTTTTCAAACATACCTCTCGCCTTGCCGTCGGCTATGGCGGTGACCGTGGCGAAACGCTCGCCGTATTCGACATTCTGCACGGCGGCATTCGTATAGAGCGAATTTATCAGCCCGAGCTTATCATTCGGTATCTCAAATGTGCAGAGCCTCTTGCCGCCCATGGCAACGCTCTCGAGCTTCGCCGTCAGTTCATCAATTCCGTCGCCCGTCAGCGCGGAAATATAAACGCTGTTTTCCGTCGGAGCGGCATGATGGCAGGCTATGCCCTTATCGCATTTATTGTAGACATATATGATGGGCTTATCGCCCGCGCCGAGCTCCTCTATCAGCTTTCCCGTCACGGCAAGCTGAGAATCCGCCTCTGGATCGGAAGCGTCTGCCAGTATCACTATGGCGTCGGAGTGGCAAACCTCCTCAAAGGTACTCCTGAAAGCCTTTATCAGATGGTGCGGCAGATTGCGGATGAAGCCTACGGTATCCGTCATCAGCACGTCTTCTCCGGATGGAAGCGTGAATTTGCGCGTGGTCGGGTCGAGCGTGGCAAAAAGCTTGTCCTCCGAGAGGATGCCCGCGTCCGTCAGCCTGTTGAGCAGTGTGGATTTGCCCGCGTTGGTATAGCCCGCTATGGCAAATTTGAAAATACCGCTCCTGTCTCTCTGCGCTCTCTGCACTTCGCGGTTTTTCGTCATCTCCGCTATCTGCGCTTCAAGCATATCCATTCTGCGCTTGACATGGCGCCTGTCGGTCTCCAGTTTGCTCTCGCCGGGTCCCCTCGTGCCTACGCCGCCACCGAGCCTCGAGAGTTCAAGTCCCTTGCCGACAAGGCGCGGCACGGTGTATTTCAGCTGTGCCAGCTCTACCTGAAGCTTGCCCTCGCCCGTCACGGCATGGAGAGCAAAAATATCGAGAATGAGCATGCTGCGGTCTATCACATTTACATCGCCGATATCATCCTCGAGATTCCGTATCTGCGAGGGCGAAAGTTCGCAGTCAAAGACCACGGTATCGACTTCGTTGTTTTTGCAGAGTTCGGAAAGCTCGCCTACCTTACCCTTTCCGATATATGTCCTCGGGTCGGGAGTTTCCTTATTCTGAATCATCCTCGCGAAAACCTCTACCCCAGCCGTTTCGCAGAGGCGTTCCAGCTCCGAGAGCGATATTTCAGCCTCGTTTTCATTCATATCTCTTGTCACGAGCGAAACAAGGACAGCTTTTGATTTCTTTTCCTCTTTTATGCTGATATTTTCCGTCATATTATCACTTCCTTTCAGAGAAAAAGAGCGAAAGAAAAACGCAAAGGCGCTTTCTCTCGCTCAATCGGGCAAAATAATATAAATTATTTCTTACCTTCCAGACGCTTTCTGAACTTATCAACGCGTCCGCCGGCGTCTACAAATTTCTGCTTGCCGGTAAAGAAGGGATGACACTTTGAGCAGATTTCAACACGGAAATCACCTTTTGTGGATTTTGTATTTATAACTTCGCCGCACGCACATCTTACTGTTGCGTCAACATAGTTAGGATGGATTCCTTCTTTCATCAGTTTACACCTCACAATATTATAGATTCACAGTAATTGTCATTTTATCATATAATTTTGAATATTGCAATACCTTTTTCGGATTTTTTTCAGATTTTTTCAGATTTTCCCCTGAATTTCGCTCCGCAGGCGGTCTATTATCTTTTTTTCAAGCCGTGAAATGTATGATTGAGAGATTCCGAGCATATCGGCAACCTCTTTTTGCGTTTTCTCTTTTCTTCCGTTCAGCCCGAAGCGAAGCTCTATTATCTCCCGTTCCCTTTCCGAAAGACCCGATATCGCCTCCGCGATAATCTTTCTGTCCTCTTCGTCCTCCAGCTTTTTACCCACTCCCTCATCGTCGCCGAGAACATCCGAGAGGCGCAGCTCGTTTCCGTCCCAGTCGGTGCTAAGCGGCTCGTCAAAAGAAAGCTCTGTCTTGATATTTCCGCTCTTGCGTATATACATGAGTATCTCGTTTTCTATGCAGCGCGAGGCATATGTCGCAAGCTTGATATTCTTGTCGGGACGGAATGTGTTTGCCGCCTTTATCAGTCCTATCGTGCCTATGGAAATCAAATCCTCAAGCCCGATTCCCGTGTTTTCGAATTTCTTCGCTATGTAGACCACAAGGCGCAGATTCCGCTCCACAAGCTTGCGGCGGTTTTCTCTGTTTTCGTCGAGAAGCCCAAGTATCTCCTCCTCTTCCTCGGGAGAGAGCGGTGGCGGAAGCGTTTCCGCCGTGCCGATATAATGCGTTTCTCCGCGAAAACGCAGGCGCAGAAAAAGCCGCAAGAAAAACATTTTTATTCTGTAAAAAAACATGAGCTTACCTCCTTCAGTTGCAGAGCGACAGCGGAACTATCCCGCTGTAGCCGCCGAAATCATTGCCGTCGTGATCGACAGAAATATATACTTTCTTTGCCTCGTAATCAATTCCGCCCGCCTTTATATATACCGTATCGGGAACAGCGGCAACAACAACCCTGCTCCCTGCTACGGTAGATACGGGAATGAAACGCAGCTTCCTTATTATATCAAAATCAAGCCCGTCCGTTTTGCCGTTGAGCGCCTCATGAAAAGCTTTCGGAATGATATCCTTTTCTTTTTCCGAGACAAACATCACAGGTGTGCCGCTTATCGGGTCGCAGAGCAGATTTCCGCTGTCCACCATGCACCGTATCTCACTTCTCTTCCCGCCGAAATCCACTATCGCTTCGCAGACGGCGGTATTTTTCTTCCGTGAAAAAATGCGCCCGACTATCCACGAGAGCAAAACCGAAACAGCGGCTATTATCGCAAAAACACAGAGCGGTATATCATCAAGCACGGTATATATCGCGCCTCCCACCTGAATGTAGTTTTTATATTTTCCGAGATTTGAATATATGAAAGTCATAGCGCCTCCCATAAAAAGACTCACGCCGAAAAACAAGGCGAAAACGGCGGCAAAGCGTTTTATATTCTTATGATAATGCGCCGTCATACACACGACAATGCCGAGAAATAAAGAAGCCGCTTTCTCCGCAAAACCCGACAGATATGCTACGGCGACAACACCGTATATGCCTCCTATTGTCGCGGCAATTATGAGACGCAACCGGCTCATTTTCATATGCATGAGCTTGCCCGATATGTAAAGCGAGAGAAAATCCATGCAAAAATTTATCACAAACAGCACATCGCCGTATATGTACTCCAAAAAACCGCCTCCGCATAGCTTCCTATGACTCTATTATACACAACATAGCCGTACTATTTTGTCAAAATAAAGCACAGGGAAAAATATTTTTTGAGAAAAAATTATCCGCCCGAAAAAAGGCGGATAATTTTCGCTTTTATTTTGTTTATTCTATGCCTGTGCCGGAAATACCTGCAAGGTATCTTCTGATAAGTACAAGGTCTGTAGTATTTATCTTGCCGTCTCCATTGATATCTGCGGCAAACTTGTTAAAGTTGTCAACCTCATATTCCGCCATGTATCTGCGGATCATGACGAGGTCCTTTACATCAATTTTGCCGTCGCCGTTGATATCGCCGAGTCTGAAGGAAATGTCGCGAATCTCATACTCGGAAAAATGTTTTGTTTTGAATGTCACAATTCCTGTGTCCGAATCATATGAAACTATCTCAATCTTTTCTTCTCCGTTTTCTCCCTTGTAGATTACTTCGATATTGGATTTGTCCATTCCCGCTTTAAAGAGAATCGAAATGGTGATATATCCGTTTTCTTCGGACGAATTATCGGGAAGAATCCTGTTGCCTTCGCTGTCCGTAAGCGATATTTCTATGATTTTCTTTTTGCTTTTCTGAGATTCTTCGGTTATATCTTTGACAACAAGATTTATATCGCCTTTTTTAGCGGATTCGGCAATCTTTTCCGTAGCAGTCTTGTCAAAAGAGATTTCTGCCACATTGGTCTTGACATTCGCGGATTCTTTGCCATCAAGTTTCTCTCCGACTTCCTGCTTTATCGTGATTTGGTTTTCCTTATTGTCTACAATCTCTTTTGTCGTATCAATAGTCACTTCGTTACCGCTTTCATTCGTATCGTCGGCACCGATGGCAATGCTTAGAATGCTTGCGAACTCGAAGTTATATTTTTTTGCATATTCCTCTGCCGTGGAGCCTTCATAGCCATAGATAATGGTATCTTCATTAAAAGTAAACCGATACTGTGAAAACTTGGCAGTTTTCGAAAGAATTCTTACGCTTGTAAGGTTCGGACAACCGTAGAATGCAAAATCTCCTATACTTGTCACGCTCGCAGGTATAGCAATGCTTGTGAGACTAATGCAATTTCCAAATGCCCAGCTTCCTATGCTTGTCACACCGTCAGGTACTGTATATTCTTCCGCGCTCTTTCCGGCAGGATACAGGATAAGCGTCTTGCCGTCTTTTGCAAAGAGTACTCCGTCTATGGACCTATAGTTGGCGTTAGCTTCATTTACAGATATACTTGCAAGCTTACTGCAATTATAGAAAGCACCTAGACCGATACTTGTCACATTCGCCGATATCGTAATATCCGTAAGTTTACTGCAACCATTAAACGCACTGTTTCCTATGCTCGTCACACCATCCGACATAGAAATATTTTTAAGACTATAACAGTTTTCAAAAGCCCTGTTTCCTATGCTTGTCACGCCATCCGATATTTTTACCGTTGTAATGCTTGAACGATAATCATACCACGGTACCCTGTTCTCCCAGTCATAATCAGCCATGGCGCCCGTGCCGCTTATTTTCAGAAGTCCGTCGGAATCCAGCGTCCATGTCAGATTTTCTCCGCAGGTGCCGTTTGCTATCTCAACCGTCGGAATGTCTATTTCCTTAAATGTGCGACCGTATTTTGTCGCATATTCTTCGGCTGTCGAACCCTTTCCGCCGCAAATTGTAGCGGATTTCGGTATTGTATTGGATTCATCATAAATCCACGCTGTTTTTGAGTAGATTGTGATGCTTTCGAGACTGCTGCAATTGTAAAATGCGTTATAGCCTATTTGTGTTACTCTTATAGGTATGGTAATACTCTTGAGACTGCTACAATCCCAAAATGTTTGCCGCTCTATAGCTGTAACACCATTAGGTATATTTACATTTACAAGATTCTGACAGCCTAAGAACGCACTATCTCCGATGCTTGTCACGCTGTCAGGTATAGCAATGCTTGTGAGACTAATGCAATTTCCAAATGCCCAGCTTCCTATGCTTGTCACACCGTCAGGTACTGTATATTCTTCCGCGCTCTTTCCGGCAGGATACAGGATAAGCGTCTTGCCGTCTTTTGCAAAGAGTACTCCGTCTATGGACCTATAGTTGGCGTTAGCTTCATTTACAGATATACTTGCAAGCTTACTGCAATTATAGAAAGCACCTAGACCGATACTTGTCACATTCGCCGATATCGTAATATCCGTAAGTTTACTGCAACCATTAAACGCACTGTTTCCTATGCTCGTCACACCATCCGACATAGAAATATTTTTAAGACTATAACAGTTTTCAAAAGCCCTGTTTCCTATGCTTGTCACGCCATCCGATATTTTTACCGTTGTAATGCTTGAACGATAATCATACCACGGTACCCTGTTCTCCCAGTCATAATCAGCCATGGCGCCCGTGCCGCTTATTTTCAGAAGTCCGTCGGAATCCAGCGTCCATGTCAGATTTTCTCCGCAGGTGCCGTTTGCTATCTCAACCGTCGGAATGTCTATTTCCTTAAATGTGCGACCGTATTTTGTCGCATATTCTTCGGCTGTCGAGCCCTTTCCGCCGTAGATTGTAGCATTGCTTGGAATCGTTTCGGGGTCATCATATATTATTATTGTTTTTGAATAAATAGTAATGCTTTTTATCTTGCTTGGAAAATCGTATTTCCTTATATAAATCAGGCTTGCAGGCAAGGTAATGCCGCTGAACTCGCAACGCTCAAATGCACTGTCCAGTATTGATATAACCCCATCAGGTACAGTGTAAGTCTCTTCGCCCTTTCCGGCAGGATAGTTCATAAGTGTCTTGCCATCTTTGGTAAAGAGCACTCCATCTATAGACTTATAGTTCGGATTTGCTTCATCTACATTTATCGATGTGAGCTTTTCACAGCCTCTGAAAACAGCACTTGGAATATCCGTTGTGCCGGCAGGTATCGACACTTCCGTAAGTGATGTGCAATAAGCAAAAGCGCTCTTGCCTATTTTTACTACACTACCCGGTATAACTATGCTTGACAGCTCGGAACAACTGAAAAATGCACTTGCCCCAATGCTCGTCACGCTGTTCGGTATCATAACACTCGTGAGGTTTTGGCAATAATCGAATGCGTCATCACCGATACTTGTAACTCCGTTTGCAATTTCTACTTTCGTAATGCTTGAGCTGTAGCTGAGCCACGGTGCCTCGTTCTCCCAGTCATAATCAGCCATTGCCCCCCTTTCCTTCGATTTTCAGCACGCCGGTATCGGTGTCCAGCGTCCATGTGAGATTATCTCCCTCAGCACCGCAAGTGCCACTTGCTGTTTCCGCGTTCAGCGCCACGCAGAGCAGGCAGGTTAGTGCCGCCACGAGAGCCGCAAAAATCAGGATTCGTTTGAATTTTTTCATGATGTTCCCCCTTTTTATGTATTTTTTCACTGAAGTATTTTGTATGTCAAGTATAGAATATCAAATTATGATGCATTTGTTAACTCTTTCAAAAAAAAAACGGCAAAAAGCTAACATTACTCTTTGCCGTTATAATTTGTATTCCTTATTTCCCCGAGATTATCATTTCCGCCGCTGTCATGATGGCATATTTGCCGCTCTCATATGTGAGTCCGCCCTGAAAAAATGCCGTATACGGCGGGCGGAGCGGTCCGTCTGCGGAGAGTTCTATCGAAGCGCCGGAAACGAATGTCCCCGCCGCCATGATAACCTTATCCGCATACCCCGGCATATCCCAAGGCTCAGGCGTGACATAAGCGTCAACGGGCGAACCCGACTGGATTCCGCGGCAGAAAGCACAGAGTCCCTCCGGCGTGCCGAGGCGCACCGTCTGAATGATATCATGGCGTTCGCCGTTCCATGCAGGCTCCACGGGATAACCGAGCTTATCAAAAATATATGCCGCGAGCGCCGCCGTTCTCTTTGCCTGAGCCACCGTATGCGGAGCGTAGAAAAAGCCCTTGAACATATTTCTGTTCTGTCCTATCGTAGCGCCGCATTCCGTGCCGATGCCGACTGTCGTCTGCCTGTATGAAGCAAGCTCCACGGCGCGTTTTGTACCTGCGATATAACCGCCGCATTCCGCCATACCGCCGCCCGGATTCTTTATGAGCGAACCCATGATAAGGTCGGCACCGTATGCCGTAGGCTCGGCTTCATCGCAAAATTCGCCGTAGCAGTTATCCACGGCAACATACGCACGGCATCTCGCCTTCACAAATTTTATTATCTCGCCTGTTTTTGCGGCAGAAAGCGTCGGGCGGCTCATATATCCCTTTGAACGCTGGATAAAAATAACCTTTATGCTGTCGCCGTATTCGGCTATTTTCTTTTCTATGCCCGCATAATCCACGCCGCCGTCGGGAAGCAGATTCACATCATCATATTTTATGCCGAAATCGGAAAGCGAGCCGTCGCCGTTCTTTATATTCGCGCCTATCACTTCATTCAGCGTATCATACGGCTTTCCCGTGACGGAAAGCATGACATCGCCCGGGCGGAGCAAGCCGAAAAGACCTATCGCTATCGCCTGCGTGCCGTTTACTATATTATGGCGCACGAAAGCCGCCTCTGCGCCGAAAACATCGGCATATATGGCATCGAGTGCGTCTCTGCCGATATCGCCGTAGCCATAGCCTGTGGATGGTGCAAACATCGCCTCTGAAACCCTATGCGCCGAAAAAGCCTCCAGCACGCGGGCTGTATTTACATATGCGATGCGGTCAAATTCGTCAAACTGCGGGCGAAGTTCTCTCTCTGCTTCTGCCGTAAGCTTTATTATTTTATCGGAAAACTGCATTTTTCTCTCCTCAGTCAAGAATCGTTTCGCAAAGTCCCGTCATGATATCTATGCCGGATTTTGCATCGTTCATATCGATTATTTCGACTCCGCTGTGACCGTATCTCGTCGGCATGGAAACAGCGCCCGCGATACATCCGCCCGCCGCCTGCTGAAGCATGCAGGTATCCGTGCCGCCGCTCTCAAGTATCTCGAGCTGATAAGGAATCTTTCTCTCTGCGGCAATATTTTTCATGAGCGAAATCATCTTCTCATGGCAGATAACCATGCCGTCCTTGAGCTTGATTGCCGCGCCCTTGCCCATCGTTATCGCCATGGGTACGCAGTTCGGCGTATCGCCGCATCCGCCTATATCGACGGCAACGGCATAATCAGGCTGAATCTCGAAAGCAGAGGTTTTCGCGCCGCGAACGCCGACTTCCTCCTGCACGGTGAAAACGAAAAATGTATCGTTTTCGCAGTTTTTTATCGCCTTTGCCGTTTCGAAAAGCATATAGCAGCCGATTCTGTCATCGAGCGGTCTGCCGCATACGCGTGCGCCGCAGAGCTTCTGCAGGCTCGGTGCCACGCGGCAGAAATCGCCTATCTTCACGCGGCGCTCGGCGTCCTTTTTATCCTTGGCGCCGATATCGACATAGAAAACCTCGGGGCGATAATCTTTCGGTGCCGTTCTGCCGTCGGGAACAATCGCGCCTACCGTCCCGTTATCAAACATAACGGAGGAAAAAGCCGCTGCGGCATAGTTTATACCGCCCATTTTTGTCGTGCGCAGGAAGCCTTTTTCATCGATGAATGTGACCATGAAGCCTATTTCGTCCATATGCGCCGCAAACATGAGCTTCTTTGCGTTTTCACCTCTGCCCTTTTTATGCGCGATAAGATTTCCCATCGCGTCGCTGTAAGCCTCATCGACATACGGTGCTATATCCGCAGCTATAACGGAGCTTATACCTTTTTCGTTTCCGGAAACGCCGGAAGCGAGAATGAATTTTTTCAGTTGTGCAAACATAATTTCCTCCTTATTTCACAAGTGCGAGCGAAAGCGCAAGCACAGAATCGTAATCTTCTTTATTTATCACGCATGAAGCCGTATTCGGATAGCGGCAAGGCATCGCCAGAGCCACTGTCCTCGAGCCGCCGTCGCGCTGATAATACGCGGCGTCTCCCGCTCCGGTGACAACTCCCTTTATCTGATATTTTATCCCGCGCGCCTCGGCTTCGCCTATGAGAGCCGCCGTATCGTCGCCGGCAAATATCGTTTTCATATCGGCAAGAGGAAGCACGGCTCCGCCTCCGAGTCTCGCGCAGACAAACTGCTCGGGAATCTCGCTTATATCGGCGCAGAGTGCATATTCTATCACCACTGCCCTTTCCGCCGAAATGCCACGTGCCGCATTGACAGCGCCCGAGCGGTTCAGCTTTCCGCGAACGGTAAAGGCAAAATACAGATCGTTTTCATGCGGTATATTTTCTTCCTTTATGCGCTTTATCATCTCGCAGAGGATAGCGCAACATGCTCGCGTATCGAGAGCCTTGCCCTTGATATTATGACCCATCTCTCCGAAATTGCCGCGGAATGTGCCGAAATCGCCCGCCTTGACGCTCTGCTCTTCTCCCTTTTTCACGCCTGTCTGAATATAAAGCTTGTCCCATGCGGTGGGCTTGCTCCTCTCATCGCCGGACTGCTCGTGTATCGGCTTTGCGCAGGCGACGGCAAGGCTTGTTTTTTCGCTGTTGCCTACGTAGACCTGTCTGCCCGAAAGCGTATCGGTTTCGATGGGTCCGAGCGGAGTGATATAGAGTCTGCCCTCGTCATCGGTATCCGTTATCATGAATCCGACCTCATCGGCATTCGTTGCAAAAAGCAGTTTGCCGCCGGGCTTTTCCGCCTTTACCAGAGCGATGAGATTTCCCGCTCTGTCGCGGCGTATCTCATCGCAGTATGCGCCGATTTCCGCTTCTATCGCGGAGAGCACGGCATCCTCACAGCCCGCGGGAGCAAATATCTCCGAGAATCTGCCGAGCAGTTTATATCCGTATTCCGTCATTTCGCTTCACCTCCGAAATTATCGTTTATAACGGCGCAGAGCAGCTTTGCCGTGGCTTCGAAATCGCTCATATAAAGCGTTTCCACGCCCGTATGCATAAAGTTTATCGGAAGGCTGAGCAGTGCCGTCGGTATGCCGAGGCGCACAGCCTCTATCTCGTCCGCATGAGTGCCTGTGCCGCAGGCTTCGACTATCGTCTGGAGCGGAATCTCGTTTTTCTTCGCAATCCCGCGTATCGTCTCCGTCCATTTTCTGTCAAGTATCGCGGAAACGGAAATGCATGCGCCCTCACCAAGCTTCGGATTGCTCTTCTTGTCGCCGCCCGGTGCAAGACCAAGCCCCACATCTATCGCTATGGCATAATCGGGATCTACAGTATAAGCCGCGCTTGAAGCCGCGCGATGACCGACCTCTTCTTTTGCCGACATGGAAAGATATATATCACATCCGCAGTCACCGAGCATGGAAACGGCATACACCGCGGCGGCACAGCATGATTTATTGTCAAAGCTCTGACCGCTCACGACATCGTCCGAGAGCGAAATATAGTTTTTCGCCATGCCGAGAGGCGTGCCTGTTCCGACGCCCATCTCCTCAAGCTCTGCCTTGGAATAACCCGTGTCCACGAGCAGATTTGTCACGGCTGTCAGCTTGCCCGTCTCGTCAGGCGTGCGCGCGTGCGGCGCTTTTTTCACCACAATGCCGCATATCTCCTTTTCGGGAGCATAAACCGTAAGCTCGCTCGCGGGGAAAATTCTCGCATCCACGCCGCCGATAGAGCAAACGCGAAGAAAGCCCTCTTCGGTGATTCCTTTCACCATCAGTCCCACTTCATCATAATGAGTGTCTATGAGCAGTTTCGGCGCGTTTGCCGCCTCGGATTTCTTTACGAAAATATGATTGCCCACGCTGTCGCCTATGTACTCGTCAAAATACGGCATCACAATCTCGCGCAGTTTCTTTTCGCATCTGTGTTCAAAGCCGGATATGCTCATGCATGAGCATATGTCAAAAAGCAGTTTTTTTGTGTCCATTTTTACCTCCGTTTATTTTTCTCTTTCGATATATTCTTTTACTATCGCGTGGAAACGCTCTCCGCGCGCCTCGAAATTTGCAAACGCATCAAAGCTTGCCGCCGCAGGCGAAAGTATCACCGTATCGCCCGCCACCGCATATGCGAGAGCCGAGCGGACGGCGTCGTCAAAATTATCCGTGTAGCTTATATGCGCGGGCTTTTCTGCGCCGCCGTATGCGGAGAGCTTCTCCGCAAGTTCACGCCCCGTCTGCCCCGTGGCAAAAACAGCCTTTGCCCGCTCCGAGAGCACGGGAATGAGCGGTTCTGTCGGGATATGCTTGTCATATCCGCCGCAGACGACTATCAGCTTCTCGTCAAATGAAACGAGTGCCGCGATGCTCCGCGTCGGGCTTGTATCTATCGAGCTGTTGTAGTATTTTACTCCGCCGTGCTCGCCGATAAGCTCTATTCTGTGCTTCACTCCGCCAAACGAACGCGAGACGGCAAGTATACTTTCCGTTTTCACTTCGCTGTGCAGTGCCGCTATCGCCGCCATATAGTTTTCGGCATTGTGCATTCCGCGCAGCCTTATGTCGTCAAGACTCATTATGCGCTCGCGGTTTTCTCCGTCGCAGAAAAAAATCTCCCTGCCGTCAAGGTATACCGACTTGCCGCGCGGCTTCCCTTTTGAGGAAAATCGAACCGTTTCGCCCGCGGGATTTGCGAGATCGCGCGTTATGCCGTTTCCGTCGTTTATGACAAGCCTGCCTCCCGCCATGCCGCGGAAAATATTCTTCTTGCATTCGATATATTCCGCCATGTCCCTGTGCCAGTTGAGGTGATTCGGCGTGATGTTTGTCACCACGGCGGCATGGGGAGCAAATTTCATCGTCGAGAGTTGGAAGCTCGAAAGTTCCAGAACAGCGATATCGTTTTCGCTCATTTCGCCTATCTTCGAAAGAAGCGGAAAACCGATATTCCCCCCGAGGTATATTTTCCTGTCCGCGTCCTTATATTCCTCTGTGAGAATCTTATGTATTATCGTCGTCGTGGTCGTTTTTCCGTCGCTTCCCGTCACAGCGTATATGCGCCCCGTAAAAAGCGAACAGAAAGCCTCCATTTCGCCCGTCAGCACAGCGCCGTGAGCGACGGCTTGCGCTATCTCGGGCGTATCGGCACGTATGCCCGGAGAGCGGAAAAGAATATCCTCATCCATACCCGAGAGATACGCCTCTCCCGTTATAAACCGTACTCCGCGCGCCTCATATCCGGCGCGCCCCGCGATATTTTCTTTCTTGTCGCGCACGGTGACTTCCGCCCCCGCTCCGAGCAGGAAATCGACTATCGAAGAATTGCTTATCCCGAAGCCGAGCAGGGCGACGCGCTTTCCTTTTATATAATTCAGAAAATCATCAAGCTTTTTATTCATTATGCCCTCCGCAAATTTTTTCCTTATGTTATTTTATGCGCCGTCATACAGTCAGTTCGTCGGAAATGCGCGCATAATCGGAGAGTGCAAGCCGCTCGCCGCGGATATTCGGGTCATAACCGAGCTTCTCCAGAATGCGGATGACCTCCTCCTTGGCGCATTTAGATGATGTGCAGAGCGCGTTTGCAAGCGTTTTTCTGCGGCAGGCAAAGGCATATTTTATTATGCGGAACATATTTTCGCTGTCGCGCACAGAAACAGGCGGTTCTTTTCGTATGTTCATCCTGATAACGGAAGAAGTCACTTTCGGCGGCGGCATGAAATTGCCGGGCGCGACATTGAAGCATTTCTCCACTTCGGAATAATAGTTCACAGCCAGCGTTATCGCACCGTAATCGGCGCTTCCAGCCTCGGCGCAGAATCGGTCGGCTACTTCTTTCTGAATCATCACCGTCACCGCTTCAAATATGCCGCCCGATTCGAGCAGGCTCATTACTATGGGCGAGGTTATGTAGTAGGGCAGGTTCGCACAGACATAGACAGGCATCCCTTCAAACTCCTCTTTTACAAGCGCGGCAAGGTCGGTTTTCATCGCGTCCGCATTTATCACCTTTACATTGTCAAGGTCGCCCAGCGTCTCACCGAGTACGGGGATAAGACTCGTATCTATCTCAAGCGCCACCACCTTGCGAAATCTCGGAGAAAGCTCGCGCGTGAGCGTTCCTATGCCGGGACCTATCTCGATAACGCCCGCTTCCCTGTCGGCGCAGGTATCGGCTATACGTGCAACAACGGTGGGATTAATGAGAAAGTTCTGTCCGTATCTTTTCTGCGGCGCGATGCCGTGCCTTTGCATGATATCGCGCACGCAGGATAAATCAGTTAAATTCATCTGTTTTCCTCTCAAATATTGCTATCAAAAAAATTTCATTTTTCTCCTTGTTTATTTTACAATTTTACTTGACAAATTGCAATACCTATGGTAAAATATTTTAGCAATTTCGCTTAGGGGTTAGCGTAATTCGCTGTTTTTGCTGGTGTAGCACAGTCGGTAGTGCAGCTGATTCGTAATCAGCAGGTCGTGTGTTCGAGTCACATCACCAGCTCCAGAGGCTTCGCGCGTGCGAAGCTTTTTTTGGCGGGCGTAGTTCAGTGGCAGAACATCAGCTTCCCAAGCTGAATATGCGGGTTCGATTCCCGTCGCCCGCTCCAAAAATCGGCAAGCTTCGCATGAAGCCTGCCGATTTTACTTTTTCACTCTTAACTCTTCACTTTTCACTGCCCGCAAAGTACATCAAATTATAAATAGCGGTGAAAGTTTTCAATCAACATCAACCCACAAAAATAAAAGCCGCATCGCGGCTTTTATTTTTGCATATATTTTGCATATATTCATAAATTTTGCGTGATTTCAAGCCTAAACTCAACTGTCAAGGATGTCTTTTATATCCTTGACCTTATCGAGGGTCTCTTCTGCGGCTTTGCGGCGTTTTTCCGCCTCGTCTGCGGCTCTTTCCTGCGCTCTTGCGGTTCTTGCCTGCTCATCTGCCGCTCTCCATGCGGCATCGGCGGCATTTTGCATTGCCTCTGTCTGCAATTGCGCCTCCCACATGAGCCTGTTTCTATGAGAGCGCTCGCTTGCCTCATATGCATAAAGATTTATTGCTTCCTTTATGCTGTCGGCGCGCATATCGCGTATGTAGTCTGAAATGTGTTCTACTGCATCCAGAGTTTTGTATTTATCGGGCAGAATATCATACTCGGCTATAACCTTGTTTACAGCGTCAAGTTCTCTGCTTGCATTTGCTACGGCAAGTTCAGCTTTAGGCAATTTCTGCGCCAGCTCGTCCGCATACTTTTTATCGCCCGCGTATCTTTCATCGAGGTCTTTCTGATATGCTTCTGCTCGCGCCTGCTTATGGCTTATGTAGTATTTTTTCTTTCGTTTTAAGTATTTTGAGCAAATAACTGGGTCAACTAATATCATTACAATAATAAAAAAAATAATACCTAAAATAAACATTACCACAAAAAATAATATAATTCCGCCAAATATAATTTTGCCAAATGCGGTGACAGTTAAATCAAAAGTTCCTTGCAACGCTAAATTTATAGTCCATATTAAAGCCAATATAGCAGCAGAAATTATCAGCACTATATAAAATAATTTACTGTCCAGAAAAGCAAGATCTTTCCCGTCTTTCTTTTCCATTCCCTTTGGCAATCTCGGCTTGTTCTTTTCATCATACTCCGCAAGATTAGTGTCATTAAATCCCGCTTCCTCCGGTGCAGTGTCGCATTCTTTTCTAAGCGGCTGTATGCTTCCTATTTTGTACTTGTCTCTTTCTTCCTGCAAATCATTCAGCGATAGTTTCAGGTCTCTCTGCCTTATGAGATTTTGCCTGAAATTCTGCAATGACGCAACCAAACTTTTCCTGTCCATGTTTTTTCCCTCCGTCTGATAAAATTTGATAAATAAAAAAGTGCGTGGTCTTGAAGCCACGCACAAAAAACGCACGCTCCAAGCCACCACGCAACTTTTTACAGCAATTTTATATTTAAGCCTTTAAACACAAAAGCATACAAAAAGGGAGCATACATTTTTATCAAATAAAAAAATGTACACTTTGTGTTACAAGGTTTTAGCCAAAAGCTGTATATTAAATTGCGTGGTAACTTCATTTTATCACACGGAAAAAGATTTGTCAATATCCGCAAATGATTTTTTTCAGTTCAGCACGGCTATGCCGAGGTTGAGATATCCCGCAAAGGTCACCCACAGCAGATACGGGATGAGCAGATATGCCGCAGGCTTTGCTATTCTGCCGAAAATCACCATGGTATAAATTATCAGCGCCCACAGCGCCACAAGCCAGAAAAACGCAAAATAATACATCCTGAAATTAAAGAAAAGCACCGGCCATATGAAATTAAAAAGCAACTGCACGCCGTATACCGTGAGCGCCCTGCGCTTTTCCTCCCTGCACGAGTCGGAATTATATACGAGATATGAAGCTATGCCCATGAGCGCATAAAGAATCGTCCACGCAACGGGGAAAAGCCAAGCGGGCGGCGAAAGCGGCGGTTTATTTACCGTGGCGAAAATATCCATGCCGCCCATGGATATCAGCCCCGCAAGCGTTCCGCCGAGAATCGGTATTGCAAGGCAAACGAGAAAAGGCTTCCATCTGAATTTGTTTTCTGACATAAAAACATCTCCTTTCGGATAAAGTATACGCTTTTTGCCGCCGTAATATAACAAAAAAGGAAAGCCGAAAACATACTTTCCTCTTTTGCATTCATTTATTCCAAAGGGTAATTTCACCGCATTCGCGCGTTTTGTTCATGTCGATAAGCCGCTGATTTGATGAGCCGCGGAAACGAAGCGATATATCCTTTTTCGCCGCAACAAATCTGCCGTCCACAAGCACATCTATGAGCGAAAGCATTTCGTCTGTCACCTCGCATCGCGGATACGAACCATCGCGAAGCAGTTCGCCGTCCAGCACAAATCCCGTGAAGCACCAGATATCCTTATCGGGGCATTCCGCGTGTACGCGATGCAGAAATTTCACAAGCACGCGCTGATTTGCCGGCTCAAAAGGCTCTCCGCCGAGAAGCGTCAGCCCGTTTATATAATGCGGGCGAAGCGACTCGATTATCTTATCTTCCGTTTCCTTTGTGAAAGGCTCGCCGTAGTCAAAATCCCATGTCTGCGGCTGAAAGCACTGCTCGCAATGATTAGTGCAACCCGAGACAAAAAGCGATGTGCGCACGCCGTATCCGTCGGCTATATCACAGTATTTGATATTGCAAAAATTCATAGCGTCTCCTTACAGATGCAGTACGCGCTCCTTTATCTCCTGCGTTCTGCCCTGATTCCAGTACTGCGTTCCGATATAACCGCAGGTGCGTCTTGCAACATTCATTTTGGACTGGTCGGTATTGCCGCATTTCGGGCATTTCCAGATAAGCTTGCCGTCCTCTTCTACAATCTGAATCTCTCCGTCATAGCCGCATTCCTGGCAGTAGTCGGATTTTGTATTCAGCTCGGCATACATGATATTGTCGTAGATAAATTTCATCACCTGAAGCACAGCCTCTATATTCTGCTGCATATTCGGAACCTCAACATACGAGATAGCGCCGCCGGGAGAAAGCGCCTGGAACTGCGCCTCAAAGGCAAGCTTTGAGAAAGCGTCTGTCTGCTCTGTTACATGGATATGATAGCTGTTTGTGATATATCCCTTGTCGGTTATACCCGGGACTATACCGAAACGCTTCTGCAGGCACTTTGCAAACTTATATGTCGTGCTCTCGAGCGGTGTGCCGTAAAGGCTGAAATCGATATTGTGTTCTGCTTTCCATTTCTTGCAGGCATCGTTCATATGGCGCATTACATCGAGCGCGAAAGGAGTTGCGGCAGGGTCGGTGTGGCTCTTGCCCGTCATATACTTGACGCATTCATAGAGTCCCGCATAGCCGAGCGAAATCGTCGAGTATCCGCCGAAAAGAAGCTTGTCTATCGGCTCGCCTTTTTTGAGGCGAGCAAGCGCGCCGTACTGCCAGAGTATGGGCGCGGCGTCGGAACGCGTACCCTTGAGTCTTTCGTGGCGGCACATGAGCGCGCGATGGCAAAGTTCAAGTCGCTCATCAAAAATCTCCCAGAATTTAGCGGTATCTCTGCCGGAGCTGAGAGCAACATCGACGAGGTTTATCGTTACAACGCCCTGATTGAATCTGCCGTAGTATTTCGGTTTGCCGTTTTCGTCCACATAAGGCGTGAGGAAGCTGCGACAACCCATGCAGGTGTAGCAGTGACCCTCGCCGTTCTTGTCCACCTTAAGCTCGAGCATCTTTTTCTCGGAGATATAATCGGGAACCATACGACGTGCCGTGCATTTTGCGGCAAGCTCGGTAAGGTAATAATAAGGTGAATCCTCATGTATATTCTGCTCTTCAAGCACATAAACGAGTTTCGGGAAAGCGGGCGTCACATAAACGCCCGACTCGTTCTTTACGCCTTGATAGCGCTGGAGAAGCGTTTCCTCTATGATGATGGCGAGGTCATTCTTCTCTCTCTCGTCCTTTGCCTCGCCGAGATACATGAATACCGTGACAAAAGGCGCCTGTCCGTTTGTTGTCAGCAGGGTTACAACCTGATACTGGATAGTCTGCACACCGCGGCGTATCTCCTCGCGCAGGCGGCTCTCCACAACCTCGGCAAATTTCTCGTCGGAAACGCTTGTGCCGAGCGTGTCAAGTTCCTCTTGGAGCGTTTTTCTTATCTTCTCGCGGCTGACCTGAACAAATGGTGCAAGGTGCGTAAGCGAAATGCTCTGCCCGCCGTACTGATTGCTTGCCACCTGCGCGATTATCTGCGTAGCGATATTGCATGCGGTGGAAAAGCTGTGCGGACGCTCTATCATCGTGCCCGAGATAACGGTACCGTTCTGGAGCATATCCTCGAGATTCACAAGGTCGCAATTGTGCATATGCTGAGCGTAATAGTCCGTATCGTGAAAGTGGATTATTCCCTCTTCGTGCGCCTTCACTATCTCCTCGGGAAGAAGTATGCGGCTTGTGATATCGCGGCTGACTTCGCCCGCCATATAGTCGCGCTGAACGCTGTTTACAGTCGGGTTTTTGTTTGCGTTTTCCTGCTTTGCCTCTTCGTTATGACATTCGATAAGGCTGAGGATTCTGTCGTCCGTCGTATTAGAGCGGCGGACAAGATTTCTCGTATATCTGTATGTAATATACTTCTTTGCAACCTCATATGCGCCGTGCGCCATTATCTGCTTCTCGACGAGGTCCTGAATCTCCTCCACGCCGGGTGCGCGGTTCATGCGTATGCAGTTCAGTTCTACCGCCTCTGCTATCCTGCGTATCTGCATGGGTGTCATGCGGACATCCTGCTCCGAGGCTTCGTTTGCCTTTGTGATAGCGGCAACTATCTTTTCTATATCAAACTGCATCTCGGCGCCGTTTCTCTTGATAACTTTCATTTTTCCTTTTCTCCTCCGTATTTCGCATCTCGGTGTTTTTCATTGTAAGACCATTATACACTACATTTTGTGGTTTTGTCAATATGAAAGCACCAAATATTGTAAGTTCGTAATTTTTAAGATTTTTGCGGTACTTTCTGAAAAATTTATCAAATTTACCCGAAGCACCTTTTTCCGCAGCAAAAAATCATACAAGCTTTTTGACATTTATAGTGCAAAAAGCACAATGCGCAAAACTTATGCATCACCCGAAAGCAAAATTTCAGGCACAAGATATTGCAGAGAGTCACGGCAATATCCTGCGCCTTGGTTCGTTTATAACAACCGTTAAACTATATATTCCGCCATCACGGATGGGCTTGCCATATCGTTCCAGTAGGGTACATCGCCGCGGTCGGCGTTTATCACAGGCTCGTCAAGCTCGGGGATGTTCTCCACCTTGCCGTCGCACCATTCGAGCAGACGCTCGCGGCAGTTTTCGCAGCGGCGGATAAGCCCGCCTATGCGTATATCCTGAATCTCGAAGCCATAGGGCTTGTTGTCTCTGTTCCACTTGTCGCGGAAAATGCGGTAAAAATCCTCAAGCCTTGCAAGGAAGAGCGGGTAGCTCCCCTCCGCTATCCTGCGAACACCCTCCCTGTCGTGCGCAAGATATTTTTCGCGCGTCACATTGCCGAGGTCGAATTTTATCTCGAGTGCGCGGCAGAGTGCCGCCTGCGTGCGATAGAGATACGAAAATTCCGTTTCCTTGTCGGCAATGGCGTCAAGCCTTGCGGCGTACTTTGCGAAAATCTCCGAATCAACGGGATTTTCGTTGTTCGCGTCGAGAAGCCCTATCAGCGGGTCATTGTAAAGTCTGTTTTTCGAGTAGTTTGCGCAACCGATATCGATATCCTCGCCATATATATAATTAGGAAGATCAAGTGCGAGCATATCGTCGTAGTCTTCGCCTGTTATCCCACGGAATTTCGCCTTCATCTCCGCTTCATCCATGCCATCGGCTACAGCCGCCGCATGCATAAGCCCGGGAAGCGCATAAAACATCGAGCATTCGCCGCCGTTATCGCCCCAGAGCGTCACCAGAACATTCTTCACACCGCCTTTTTTGCATTCGGGAAGCGCGAGCGCATTTCTGCGTATACTCAGGCGGTTGTGCGAGGTGAGTCCGTGCCATATCCATACGCCGCCCGCAAACCAGACCTTGTCGGAGAGATTTTTCGAGGATTCTATCATATTGGCATATTTCTCGGCGCAGTCGCCGTAGTAATCCCAGTAAACCATGGTGGCGTTTTCGGGAATGGCTTTCCTCACCCATGTGGGAAATTCCACAACAGGCGAAGCCTTTGTTCCCGCATTGTAGCCGCTCGGCAGGCAACGGAAGAACATATCTTCCCACATCAGCGTTTCGTAACCGTATTTCTTCGCTATATCGCAAACTCTCTGCAAATGCTCGCAAAGAACCTCAAAACGGTTGCGATAGCCGTGAATCTCGAGATATTTTCCCAGTCCCGCGAGATATGCCTCATCCATACCTATATGAATCTTTCTTGACTTCACGCATTTTGAGAGGGATGAGAACATCTTGTCTATAAGCTCATAAACGCGCTCGTCGCCCGCAAGCATTATATTGCAGCAATCGCGCAGACCCTTGTATCTGTTCCAGCGGAAAGCGGCATTCATATGCCCGAGCGTCTGAATGCAGGGGATAAGCTCTATGCCAAGCCCTGTGGCATATTCGTCTATCTCGCGAAGCTCCGCCTGCGTATATCTGCCGCGCTTATAACCGAAAAGCGGCTCGCCGTCTATCTCATATGTATCCTCGGTATAGAGCATGGCGCAATCATAGCCCATTTTCGCGATAATCTCAAAAAAGCGTTTGAGCGCGGGAAGGCTCATGACGGCATTTCTCGAGCAGTCTATCATTACGCCGAAGCGATCAAAGTTTTTCAACCTTGTGTCCTCCGAATTTTTCCTCATAATAGCCGATGCACTTGCTGATAACGGCAAGCGCCGCCGAAGCTCCTTTTACTTCTTCGACAGCCGTCTGTTTGCCCTCAAGCTGTTTGTAAACCGAGAAGAAATGACGCATTTCGTCAAAAATATGGCTCGGCAGCTCGCTTATATCCTTGTATGAATTATACATCGGGTCGCTATAGGGGATAGCGATGATTTTCTCGTCGTCCTTGCCGTTGTCTATCATGTTGATAACGCCGATAGGATAGCAACGGATAGTCACGAGCGGGTCAAGCGGTTCGCTCGTCAGCACGAGAACATCAAGCGGGTCTCCGTCATCGGCATATGTACGCGGAATGAAGCCGTAATTTGTGGGATAGTGAGTTGAGGTATAAAGAATCCTGTCCAGTATTATAAGTCCCGTTTCTTTGTCCAGCTCGTATTTTTTCTTGCTTCCCTTGCTTATCTCGATGACCGCGATGAAGTCATCCGCCTTTATGCGTGCGGGACTTATGTCATGCCATATGTTATTCATAAATCTTCCCTCCGTATTTTTTACGTATTTTTTATATTATACATTAGGGGAAAAGATATGTCAATATTATAACGAAGATTTTCCGCCAAAAGAAAAAGTCCCCGTCGGGAGCTTTTTTCTCTTCAGTCTTTTGTCATCGGGTCGGCGATGCCCTGTCTCGGCGACGTGGGACAACTTTTCGCATTGCTTAATTCCCGTGATGACCCGCTGACCCTCATGCAAAATCACTTGACTTTGCTCTCATTTTCATTTATAATTAAATCAAAAGACAAAAAGGAGATCTTTCCATGAAAGTTTTACTTCTCAGTTGCAGCACGGGCGAGGGTCACAATAATTGCGCACGCGCCGTCAAGGAAGAACTTGAACGCAGAAATATCGGTGTGGAATTTCTCGATATGCTTCAGATGTTCGGGAGCAACAGTCCTCTCAGCTTCGATAAAATATTAAATAAAATCTCATCAAAAACGCCGGACCTTTTCGGCATGATGTATCATGCGGGAGCTATGTTCAGCTCCACAGGTGTGACATCGCCCGTTTATCTCGCAAATACGCGCCATGCCGCCGAACTTGACGATTTCATCGCAGAAAAGGGCTATGATGCCGTCGTCTGCTCGCATCTCTTCCCTATGGAAACGCTCACTTATCTGCGCCGCCATGGAAAATGCAAAACGAAAATTTACGGCGTGCTCTCGGATTATACCTGTATTCCTTTTCTTGCGGAAACGGAACTGGATGCTTATTTTGTCCCGCATGAGGATGTGCGCACGGAATGCATTGCCGCAGGCATTCCCGAAGAAAAGCTTATCGCCACAGGTATGCCTGTTTCCGCTAAATTCACCGTAAAAACAGAAAAATCTGCCGCGCGTGAAATGCTGTGGCTTCCCGCGGAGAAGAAAATTTATCTCATCATGACGGGCGGCATAGGTTGCGGCGATGCAATCTCGCTCTGTAAAAAGATTCGTCGCATTCCCGATGAAAATTCCCTGCTCTGCGTCCTGCCGGGGCGAAACGAAGAACTACGTGCGGCGCTGGATGACGAATTTCACGGCGACGGCGTTATCGCCGTGCCTTTCACGGATAAAGTTGCGCTTTATATGAGCGCCGCCGATGTTCTGCTCTCAAAAGCAGGCGGTATCTCCAGTTCCGAAGCAGGTGTGCTCGGCGTGCCTTTCGTGCATACCATGATAATCCCCGGCGTGGAAACGAAAAATGCGGAATTTTTCGAAAATCACGGTATGTCGCTCTTTGCCGAAAATGCGGATGAAGCCGCACGCTTTGCCGACAGGCTCATCTATGACCGCGCACTTGCCGAAAAAATGCTCGAAGCGCAAAATAACTGTCTGTCCAAGGACGGCGCGGCAAAAACAGTTGATTTCATCGCGAGCCAAGCGGCATCTGCTCCGTTTTCCGATAAAAAGCCTCATGCGGGCGAGCGATAAACATTTCTTTCGTCTTGATTTTGTCGCAGTATGTCGGGTAGCCGGATTTCGTCGGGTCAGTTGTCAATTCATATGCGAAAGCTGTATATTTTTCAAATTCACTTTCGGAGCATAAGCGCAGCATTTCTTTCTCCGCAGATTTTAAAGATACCTTAATCATAGCATAAGAGCGCAGACTTTTCAAGTCTGCGGATGTATTGAAAAAGCACGTGCGGCAAATTTCGCCGCAAACTGTTGACATTCTTCGCCCGATGGAGTATAATGTAACAAATTCACATTTCCAATGCCGTATTATGCCGGCAGTCGACAAAAAACAGAACGGACGGTGATTATATGAACGAAGCGGATTATTCTGCCGCCTTTGTAAAAAACGAAAAGGAAGCCAACCTCTATGCCGCGCACTGTATGCGTGTGCTTGCGTTTGTGGTTGCCGTAATTTGGGCGCTGAACATTTTAGGATTGTTCATTGTCCCGAAAACCATCATGGCAGTCGCGGGAATCGGCGGTATTTCACTCCTGCTCCTTCCCACTCTGCTTTTGCGTATTATAAATCAGAATTCACCGCGCATGAAGCTGTATATTCTGCTGTGCTGCATACTGGGCATCACGCTTTTGTCCTCCGCTCTGCCAAGTCATGCCATTCTGGCATGGGCAATTCCGCTTGTTCTCGGTTGTCATTATTATTCCAAGCGCTTCTCCTACGGTCTGCTTGCTGTTTCCGTCATATGCATGGCGGCATCTCTCATTATAGGCACTTATTTCGGAGAATGGGACAGCAACCTGCTCAAGGCGCTGGAAGCCGATGGCCCACGCGTTGTCACAGGGGATACCATCCGCCGCGTCGTGCTTTTCTACATACTTCCCCGCTCGCTTATTCTCTGCGGCGTTACAATCATATGCTCAACGCTGGCAGACCGCACCCGAAAGCTGCTCGAACAGCAGATAAAGGACAGCGCGGACAAACAGCAGATTGAATCCGAATTGAGCGTAGCCACGCATATACAGACATCCATGCTCCCGCGCATCTTTCCCGCATTTCCCTCGCAAAAGGAATTTGATATCTATGCCATCATGAATCCTGCCAAAGAGGTAGGCGGAGATTTTTACGATTTCTTCCTTGTTGACGATGACCATCTGGCTGTAGTGGTGGCGGATGTATCGGGAAAAGGTATTCCCGCAGCGCTCTTCATGGTCACTGCCAAAACACTGATAAAAGACCATGCACAGCAAGGCACATCGCCCGATGTTGTCTTTACGGAAGTAAATCGCCTGCTCTGCGAGACAAACGACGAAGGAATGTTTGTAACAGCATGGATGGGCATACTCGAGCTTTCCACAGGTCATCTTTCCTATGTCAATGCAGGGCATAATCCGCCGCTTTTGCGTCGTACCGATGGCGGATATGATTATCTGCGCACGCGCCAGGGTCTTGTGCTGGCTGGGCTGGAGGAAACGCGATACCGCTCATGCAGTCTTGAACTTTCTCCCGGGGATGCTCTGTTTCTCTATACAGACGGTGTTACCGAGGCGACAAACGCGGAAAACGAACTTTACGGCGAGGAACGGCTCTCCGCTGTCCTCAATGCAAACCGCGGATGTACGCCCAAGGAACTGCTGTCTGCCGTCAGAGCCGATGTGGAAGCCTTTGTCGGTCAGGCTCCGCAGTTTGATGATATCACGATACTCAGTCTCTGCTATCACGGGCAGACGCCGTCGCTTTGATTTCATGCCGATAATTATAATTTGATAAATATTCGGGACTGTCGCCGGGAGGAGTGATTTCCTTTCCGTGACAGTCCCGATTTGCGTTGGTGGTTTTATAATAAGAGCGCCGATTTCTCGACGCTCCTGTACTATAAACTGCCGCACGGACATAACGACCGCCCATGTTGTGCGCTATAAAGGCATACTGTACGATATTACCCGCATAGACACATTCGAGGGCTGCAAAGAGGACTTGACCCTGTATTGCAGCAGACGGGCAAGGTGAAGTCTTCATAATTTATCCGAAAAAGGGCAAAAGTCAATAGTAAATTTTACATTTTTGAAAGTTTGTGAAAGGTGCATAAATTTGAATATGGCAATAATTTGTTGATTTTGTACAAATCCGCTCGCCGCTCGGGCAAGACGCGCT
>CAVESF010000020.1:0-41740 GCA_963618495.1 Acutalibacteraceae bacterium | reverse complement strand
ATTCTAATATTGTTGATATTAATAATTGTAAATCATTTTACGACTGCTTTTTTGCACCCGTATGTATGGGTACGCCTTGCCCAAATGATAAAAATAGTGGTTGCCCATATACTAAAAATTATTTAGGTATATCGTTGAAAATATTAGATAAAAATTATCCATTGGAATTAATAAAAGTATGAATTCCAAAAAGGGAGATGAAATTTATGATAGACATGAAAAAATTGTCGCAATGTTTTGAAGATGCAGGTATTTATGTGAACATTAGCGATCTTGAGGTAGATTCAGATATTGATCTTCGAGATTTTATAGCAAGTTCAATACAATTTATTTCTATAGTTATATCAATTGAAAAAAACTTTGACATTGAGTTTTCTGATGAATATTTAGTTATTGACACCTTTTCATCTTTCAAAAACTTGGTTGTTTTAATCGAAAAATTTCAAAAACAAAAGAATTCGGAGAAATAACCTCGTTATTCGAGTTTATTAATAAATTTTTGAAAAGAGGTGAGAATATGAAAAAACTCAA
The DNA here is from genome assembly GCA_963618495.1 of Acutalibacteraceae bacterium. Taxonomy (GTDB): domain Bacteria; phylum Bacillota; class Clostridia; order Oscillospirales; family CAG-272; genus Apopatosoma. The sequence goes on along the minus strand of CAVESF010000020.1, from coordinate 41,209 downwards.
GAAGCCCATGAAGAAGGAAAAAAAGAACATGACTCTTTATGGCAGTACGAACGAATGCATTGCTAATTCTGCAGCTGGCAACGGAAACTGTAACTGTTAATCAAAGAAATTATTAAAGATGACCTACTTAAGTATTTTGAGTAGGTTATCTTTATAAAGTCAAAAGGAGTGCTTAAATGGGTATTAGGATAGGTATTTTAGACAGTGGTGTCATGATTCAACATGATAGTTTGAGAAAATATAACATAAAAGGGTATTCCATAAATACAGAAAATAATGGCCATATTGCCGTCAGCAAAGATTATGAGGATGACATAGGTCATGGAACGGCAATATACTATTTACTCCAAAATTCATTAAATAATATCGAGTGCGGAATAGAGATAGTAAATATAAAAATTTACTCTAAAGAGCATTTGTTGGAATACGATGATTTTGTAAAAATATTAGAATATATTTATAATAATGAAGACTTTGATTTTATAAATATTAGTTCAGGCATAGTTTGTTGTGGAAGCGTTTTACGTATGCAAAACATTTGTAATGCTTTTTTTGAAAAGAATTGTATTGTCGTTGCTGCATATGATAATGAGGGGGCGGTATCTTTTCCTGCCGCTTTAGAACATGTTGTCGGGGTGGATAGTGGTAATGGACCGGGCAAAATACAATATCTGGACTATGGAATAGTTGATATATTATGCAAATCTGAGTTTGTGCGAGTCCCTTGGAATGATGGAAAGATGACTCTTGTGAAAGGAAATAGCTTTTCTTGTGCATTAGTAACTGCTGAATTGGTAAAGCAAAAAGCCAAAAAAGTATCATTAGATAAAATATTTTACAAAAGGAAATCTCAATATTTAGCAGGGGTGAATCCCCAAATGCCGATTATGAAAAAAAGTGTCGTCTTCCCATTTAACAAAGAAATACATTCGGTTGCATGCAATGAGGATTTATTGGGTACTGAAATAATTGCTTATTATTCCTATAGGGAAACAGGGCAGACGGGGAAGAGGATATGTGATATAATCAAATGGAGTAACAATCAAAAATATATTTATGATATTAATACAATTGATTGGGATAGCTTTGATTCTATGATAATTGGTCATACAGATGAATTGGAGCAATTGACAAAAACAAATTTTAAATATAAACTTTTGGAAGAAGCACATAAAAGAGGAAAAGTTGTTTATTCCTTTGATCCGTTAAATCATTTTTCTACTGATGATAACAAGTTTTATTTTCCCTACATAAATAACGATGATGTTCCAAATAATTATGGAAAACTTTATAAAACAGATAAACCGATATTATCAATTGTGGGAACCAGCTCTCGTCAAGGTAAATTTACACTACAACTAATTCTGAAAAGGAAATTAAGTAGATTAGGATATAAAATTGGTCAAATTGGTACAGAACCTTCTTCCTTACTTTTTGGTATGGACGGCGTGTTTCCTTGTGGATATAATTCTACAGTTAATTTGAATTTATATAACACCCTTGCCAAAATGAATCAAATGATATATTATATATCACAGAAGGATGTTGATATAATTTTAACAGGGTCTCAAAATGCTGTTGTTACATATAACGATAACAATATACAAAACTATCCTTTATATCATCAGATCGTATTACAAGCAATTAAACCGGATGCTATGCTCCTTTGTATCAATCCCTTTGATAGCATTGAATATATTAAGCAAACGATTTATGCTTCGGAAAGTCTTACCGATGGGAATGTGATTGCGACGGTGTGTTTTCCATATGATGTTGACGAAAACTGGACTGTAATGCAAAACAAGCGAATGAAAATATCTCAGCAAAAAGCAGAATATCTCAAAAATGAAATAAAATCAAAGTTAGGTATTGATATGTATGTGCTTGATGATTTGAACGATCAGGATAAATTAATAGATCGTATTATTTCTTACTTCACCGATTAACTATAAAATGGAGACGTTATGAATACGAAAACAAAACTCAAAAATCTCATCTATTATTTCCGCAAATCGTGGCAGATGGCGCGCTCTTTTCTCGTGTCAACGCTCTGCCGAAACATATTCACCGCGCTTATATCGCTTATCGGTGTAATCGGACTCGGAGTTGTTATCGACGCGCTCACAAGCGGAAAATCGAAAAAAGAGGTGTTCACCGTTATCATAATTTACCTTTCGGCAAATCTTGCGGTAACACTTATAAATCAAGTACTCATCCTGCTTGAAAACAACGCAATGCGAAAGGCAAGCAATGTTTTGCAGTATGGTTATATGCGTGACTGCATAGATATAGACTATCACTACGTTCAGGACAGAAAAGTGCTTAACCTGAAAAGAAAATCCATGATGGCGCATCCTGCCTTTTCGCTGAATCACGTGGGAAGCAGCCTGAATTATCTCGTTCAGCTGATAGGACTCATCTCTATTTTTTCGCTTTTGAGTCCGATATTTATCGTTATCGTGCTTCTGATCTCGTCCATTCTCATATGGCTCACAACGTACACGCAGAAATGCGACTATGATTTCAAAAATGAGCGCGTTGAGGACGACCGCAAGCTGAAATATCTTTACGACGTAATGACAAAATATAAATTTGCAAAAGAAATACGAATAAACAACGCCGGCGAATTTATAGACAAAAAATACGACTCAGCCTTTTCGGCGCAGATAAAAAAATTAAAGAAGCTTCTCCGAAAAAAGCTCGGAGTAAATCTGCTAAGCGTTCTGCTTTCGTGCATTCAGGCTGCAGTGATGTATCTGTATTTTACATATCAGGTCGTTTCAGGCAATATCGGTATTGCAGAATATTCTGTAATGCTCGCCTCAACAACACTTTTCAACTCGGCGCTTCTCTCCCTGTTCAAAAGCCTCGGCATGGTAAACAACGCGCTCAAAGCTGCTGAAGTTTACCGGGAATACGAAGAAACGCTGAAAAACAACTGCTCGATAAAAGACAGCAACAGCCTGCCGAAGGTCAATATCGATATGCGCCGTGCCTCGCTGAAATTTGAAAACGTATCGTTCTGCTATCCCGGTTCGGCATCTGACACACTTAAAAATATAAATCTTGAAATAAAGCCTGAAAAGAAGCTTGGCATAGTAGGACTTAACGGCTCAGGAAAAACAACGCTCATAAAGCTTATTCTAAGACTATATAAACCTACCGAGGGTAAAATCATGCTCGGCGGCATTGACATTTGGGAAATACCGTACAGTCAGTATTCAAAATATCTCGGAGTAGTCCTTCAGGACTTTGCCCTGTTTGCATACAGCGTCCGGGAAAACCTCGTGTTTGACGGAGAATATAACGAGAAAAAATTATACGACAGCATTGAAAAAAGCGGTCTCCGTGAAAAAACAGCTTCACTCCCAAACGGCATCGACACGTCAATTTATCGCGATCTTGACGACAAAGGCATTGAGTTTTCCGGCGGTGAGGGACAAAAGCTCGCAATGGCAAGAGCAATATACAGGGATGCAGCAATTCTTATCCTTGACGAGCCGTCAAGCGCGCTTGACGCAATAGCGGAATACGAGCTGTTTTCACGTCTCGGCGAAACAGCCAAGGGAAAAACAACGATATTTATTTCTCACCGCCTTTCTTCAACGCTTTTCTGCGACAGCATTGCGGTTATCGACAAAGGCTCGGTAATCGAGCAGGGCTCGCACACGGAGCTGATAGAGAAAAACGGATTTTATGCCGAGCTATATCATTCGCAGTCAAAATACTACGAGGATAAGGAGGCAACGGCATGAAAAGCAAAAAAAATAAGCTCGCCGAATCCTTCGGCATTTTCGCTCTCATCGGCAAATACGAACCGTGCTATTTAGCATTTTCAATTCCGCAAATGCTTCTTGCCTCCGTTTTAACCGTATTTTGCGTGTATTTTCCAAAGCTTTTTATAGAACAGCTCGAAAGCGGTGGCGCATATAGGAAAATCGCGGTAAATATTCTCCTTTACATAGCCATTATGCTTGTCATCAAAGGGCTGCAGTCGTTTTTTGGCAATAAAAGCACTTTTTACATTGAAAGATTTTCAAAAAAGATACAGAAAAAGGCAGGAGAGCTCACAATGGCTCTTCCGCTTGAAAGCATGGAGGGTGCCAATTTCAGCGACAAGCTAGCAATGGCAAACAACGTTTCACAAACCATAGGAGCGCTTGGCATTCTGCAAAGCATCATATCAAATATCATCACCATAGCAGGACTTTCTGCAATTATCACAAGTCTTGACATAATCTTTATCATCACAGTAGGAATAGTTCTGCTTATAAAGATACTGTTCGTATATCTTACGTATCGCCATAACAAAAAGCGCCGCAAGGAATACGCGGCAAACGACAGAGTAGGAGATTATCTGAGTAATGTCGCATATTTTAATCCCGGTGCGGCCAAGGAGCTGCGCATCAACAACATCGGAGATTGGTTTATGACAAAGATAAGCGGATACCGCGAGAAAATGTTGCGTATGCAATACGGAGATTTCGGCAGAGGCGCGCTGTTTGAATGTATATCCGCAGTTATCATGGCGGTGCAGTCGTTTGTGATACTCGCCGTTCTTTCGTCAAGAGTTATCGACGGATTTATCGGCATTGCAGATTTCACAATGTATTTTTCGGCAGTAACCGTTCTTATCTCAACGCTTTCCGCAATAGTCGGAGAAATCGGAGAATATAACCGTCAGCAGCTTTATCTTTCGGATTTTGACGCGCTTGCTGGCGATGGCGATAAAAAGCATTATGAGTCGTCCGATACGGTGCCGGCAGGACTCGACATCGTATTTGAAAACGTATCGTTCAAGTATCCGAACACAGAAAAATACGTTCTTGAAAATATAAATATCCGAATACCGGCCGGAGAAAAGCTTTCCGTCGTCGGCAAAAACGGCGCAGGAAAATCCACGTTTATAAAACTCCTCTGCCGCTTCTATAAGCCCACCAAGGGACGCATAACGATAGGCGGAGTCGATATAGAAAATATCGGCGATGAGGAGTATAACAAGCTCATTGCGGCAGTTTTTCAGGATTATCAAAATCTCGCATTTACGATTGGAGAAAACGTCTCAATGGGACGTGCGAAAAATAATGTAGAGCTACTGCTCTGTGATATCGGACTCGGCACGCTTATAAACCGTCTTCCAAACGGAGCAGATACGTATCTTACGAGAAGCTTTGACTCAAACGGCGTTGAGCTATCGGGAGGCGAGGGACAAAAGCTTGCCATAGCAAGAGCCGTATATAAAAATTCGCCTATTCTCATCCTCGACGAGCCAACTGCCGCGCTCGATCCCAAAGCGGAAAGCGAGATATACGACAGTTATTTCCGTATCGCCGCAAAGAAAACGACGATATTCATTTCTCACCGTCTGTCGTCATCAACGGTAGCCGATAAAATCGCGCTGTTTGAAAACGGAAAAATAATGGAGTACGGAACGCATACCGAGCTTATGAAGAACGACGGGGAATACGCCAGAATGTTCGGTCTTCAGAAGAAGGCATATGCCGAAGCATGAACAGAGGGCGCAACTATGTTGCGTCCTCTGTTTTGCTATAAGCATATTCGTGTGGGTTGTTTTATATTTCCTTACTGAATGAAACGGGGATGCGGACGAAATCTTGGACCAAATATGGGAACAGGAGATAAAAACGGTGGCTAAATATACAGTAGAAGAAAGGAAACGAGCGGTCGAATTATTGATCCAATACGATCTAAGCATCCATGCGGTAATAAGCGAATTGGGGTATCCATCTAGAGGAATGTTGTATCTGCGGTATCGGGAGTATCAAGCCTGTGGCAATGTTGACAAATTCAATCAACCAAAATCCAAATATAGTCCAGAGCAACGTAAACAAGCCATAGAGTATTATGCAACACACGGAAGAAGTATAGCTCGCACAATAAAAGCTTTGGGATATCCGGGTAAAACAAGACTCGCTGAATGGGTAAATGAAGATTTACCGCAAAATTTGCGCAGATGGAATTGCAAATCTGGGAATTCTGTGGTAAAATACACACGAGAGCATAAGGAAGAAATTGTAAAGGCTTACTGCATCAAACAGTATACTCCCAAGCAAATTACTGAAACATTTGGCGTATGCCCGGGAACGTTAAACACATGGAAAAAGCAACTGCTCGGTCGGGAGAAAAGCAGAGCAATGCCTGAAAAAGCCAAAACCAACTCTACACACGAATCAAGACCCTCAGATGAAACAATAGACAATTTGCGCTCGGAAAAAGAAGCATTAGAACAGCAAGTACTTGAGCTACAAAAAGATATCTACAAACTGCAATTAGAACGCGACATATTGGAAAAAGCCGGTGAAATACTAAAAAAAGACAGGGGCATCAATCTTAAAACATTAACCAATCGAGAAAAGGCCGTATTGATTGATGCCTTGAGAGATAAATATCGGCTGAAAGAATTGCTGTCTCAATTGTGCATGTCAAAGAGTAGCTACTGCTATCAAGAGAACACCATGCGTGCGCCGGGTCGCTATGCTGCCTTAAGGACACGCATTAACGAAATATTCGCGGAAAACTACTGCGCATATGGTTATCGTCGAATCTATCTCGAACTCCGAAATGAGGGCATAATTGTATCCGAAAAAGTAATTCGCCGAATCATGGCGCAAGAGAATCTATCGGTGCATAAATCGAAAAGCAAAAAATACAATTCATATCAAGGCGAGATTACACCGGCAGTTGAGAATTTGCTGAAACGAGATTTTCATGCTTCCATTCCAAATGTCAAATGGCTTACAGATATTACTGAATTCGGTCTTTCTGCAGGAAAAGTATATTTGTCTCCAATAATTGACTGTTTTGACGGTTTAGTCGTTAGTTGGTCCATAGGTACTTCGCCGGATGCCCAATTAGTAAACAGTATGCTTGATGATGCAATGTCTTTGCTTGAAGAAGCCGAGCATCCGGTGGTCCACACCGATAGAGGATGCCATTATCGCTGGCCGGGATGGATTTTGAGAATGGAACAAGCAGGTTTGGTTTGATCCATGTCCAAAAAAGGATGCTCTCCGGATAATTCGGCTTGCGAGGGATTCTTCGGTCGATTGAAAAATGAAATGTATTACGGGAGATCATGGCTTGGGGTAACCGTTGATCAATTTGTCGAATCGCTGAATGCCTACATACATTGGTATAACGAAAAGCGAATAAAGGCCTCTTTGGGTGGTATGAGCCCTGTTGAATATCGAAAAAGCATTGGATTGAGTTAACTGTGCAGCCATGCCGCCACTCTTGACAGAATGCCGAAAAAATGATTCGGAATAATGCCGACGGTGACAGCGAACTCAAAAACATCACAAGAATGATCACCGTCGAACTGAAAATCATATCATTTTTTCAACATCCCGTCAAGAGCAAGCCGCCGATGGCGGTGGCTGGTGCAGTGCCTCTGGCTCGGCGAATCTAAAAACATCACATGCAAATTATTTCGTTTTGGGAAAAGAGGATAGATCATGGTTTTAACAAAAGAAATGCTTGATAGCTATCTTGATACAAATAGAATTACGATAAAAGCAGAAAAATACGAAAAGATCCTATGTGAACTTGGTACAGAGCAAGATGAAGATTATAGCTGGACCGAGCAGGATATTTTTGAGCAACTTCGCAAACTGCTAAAAAACGAAAACAATTAAGTCCAACTTTTTGTCCGCAGGTCCGGGGGTGTTCAACTGGGGCGCTATATTCACCTTACCTATGTGAAACTTCTTTTTCCCATTTTGAAACGGTCTGCCTTACGACATTCAGCCTTGTCGCCAGTTCTTCCTGCGTGATATCTTTTCTCTTGCGAAGTGCTTTTAAGTTATCCTGAAACATAGTGAATTCCTCCTTTGCACTCTCATTATATTGCAGAAAGCTGCGTTGCTTCAAGCAACGCAAATTAACATCGCCCGCTTTTGCGTTCTTACGAGATTATTTTACCATGCATTTTGGAATTTTTCTATCGCTCAGCCAAAAAAGTCTTTGCAGAAATCACCGTCCGGAACAATCTCGATTTTGGTTACACCGCCGGTGCGGTTAATGGAGCGGATGCGTATGAGAAAAATGCGTTTCAACAGAAATGCTATATCAATTTTTTGATATGTTCCTTCGCCTTTGCGTAGTATTTTTGAAATCGCTCACATCCCGTATCATTGTATTCTACGCCGAGCATAATCCATTCACAATACTCGTATAGTAAAAAATAATCCAACGTTCTGCGGTAGGCATTGTATCATTGCTTTCTACATGAAATCAGGAAAGCAAACTCAATTTCCTGAACCTCATCTATTTTCATTGCTGTTTTGGAAATCAAAGAAGTAATACGGTCTACCGTATCAGGATAGACGCGAAGTTTCCTGTCGCCCATATCAATATATTCACTTTGACTTTTATTAATTGACAAGCAGAATTTTCCCCCGTTATTAAGAAGTGAGTCTACTTTTTCAATAACTTTTTGCTTGTTTTCAAAATGCATCATAGTCAAAGAGGAATATATAACATCATAAGTACAAACAAACGGATATTGCAAAAAATCAGCACATAAATAATCAATATTATTATAGACTCTTAAATTATTTTTTGCTCTTTCGATTGTTTTTGGGGAAATATCAATTCCGATAAGTCTTAAACAGTGTGGAGCAACTTTTCCGGCAATTCTGCCTGTACCAATGCCTATTTCAAGGACAGTTTTTTCCATGTCAAGAGCCATAGAATCTATGAAATCCTGTCCATCCCACTTATTCATATATTCTTGTAAAACAGGCGGATCGCGAAAGGAATCGTTGCCTTCATCAATCAACAAATCATAGTGCTTAACCACATTCATTATTCTTTCTCCCACAAATTCCGATTTATCGATATCTTATTATACCATAAATCTTCCCATTTTTCAACCGCTTCCGCTTACATCCCGCCCATGCCCTGATCCGTGTCCAGCAGGACATCCTCCAGGAAATTTATAAATCAAACTTGAAAATACACTTTTCTGTATCACCATAGTTAACTCTCATATCGCTATCCTCAGGAAGTTCTACGATTTCCAACAATTCGCCTTTCAGATATTCAAGGGTTTTCCTGGACGGAATATTGTCTGGATTGCAGGTGATATACAAATAACTCATATTATGCTTTTTTGCCAGTAAAAAAAGCAATTTACAGGCTTTCGCGGCATAATGATGCCCCCTGTATTTCTCATATACGCTATATCCGATATGCCCCACGTAGTAAAGGCTGTCATTATATCCGATCCTCAGCGCACAACGCCCCATAACAGTTCCTTGACGGTCGCAGATCAAAAAATGATATGCCGGCACCCAATTCTTAACCGGATCAGCTTCAGTCGTTTTTTCCAAAATCAGTTTGATTTCATCGCTTTCCAAAAAATTCGTATCCAAAAACACAACAACCTCCGTAAATTCCGATTTGTCAACATCAAAGTTTCAGAATTTCATCTGCAATTTCACGAACAGTCTTATTGCTCGTATCAATTTTTACGGTATCAAGTAACCGATACATACGAATCCTTCCGACACTTCTGTCAATGACATCGGAAGTGTGGATTCCGCGGGCAATATCAGATGACAACCGATTTCTCAGATTTGCTTCGTCCGTCATCAAAGATATTTTTATGACTCTGCAAGCACTTATGTCCAATTCCTTGATTATACGATTAATGATGGATTGTTCATGCATAACCCAGCAAAAAACAATGTTATCGTAAGCGGTACAACGAAGAAAGCTGTTCAACAGATAACAGATATTGTGCATGACCATTTCTTTTGTTTCTTCCGTTACCTGAAACGGATCGGCGTCCCAGCACCAGTCACCGTCCAGAAAAACGCTGTTGGGCAAATCTTTTTTCAGTTGTTGGCTGATTGTTGTTTTGCCAACGCCCATTGTACCGCCAATCAAATACAGTGTTTTCATACCGATCCCCCTCAAACTTCCGATTTGTCGATATCTTATCCTTGTTCTTTTATATACAGTGCAAACTGCTCCCGCATAGCTTGCAGGCGTTTGGTCACGGCACTGTGCGTCTTATAACCGAGCGCCTCCGCAATTTCTTTCTGCGTTTTACCGTTTTCCCGCATGATGAAAATCACACGGTCATCCTCCGACAGCGTGGCAAGGAATCCGTTTCGCAGTTCCATATAGGCTTCTTCCGTGCTTTCGGTTGGAGAAAAGAAATCAGCGGCATTTTCAACGGCATCTCTGTCGGTTGCCATCACTTCTTCAAGCGACAATGCCGCACCGAGCTGCGTATCGGAGTGCGTCCACCTTTTCAAAAAATTGATTTTGTCGTGATTTTCGCACACGGAATCGTTAAAATCTTCGTGTGCCGTGAGCTTTGCATCGCCCTTATGAAGCGCCGCAAAGATTTCCGGAGTTTTCTGTGCCGTCATCAGTGCGTTGATCATCTCTTCCATGAAAAGCCCGGCGAGCTTGTCCACAACATCTTCAATTTCTTCGTCGGTCAATTTCTCCGGTGTCTTTCCATGTGCCTTTGCACAGGCTCCCAATCCGGCTTCAAGCGGCTCCTGCAAGTCGGAAAAGAATTTGTCAACAGAGGCTTTGAATTGTTCCGCATCGCCCATAATTTCGGCAACCATGTCCGCGATATATGCCGCGTCGCCTTCTTTCAGACAGTTCAGCGGATAGTTTTTCGAGAAATTCCTCATCGAGCGCTTGTTGCCCGTTTCGGGAAGGAGCTTCATCCATGACTGCGCAAAAAACTTTTTCGCCTTAGCATAAATCCGAAGTTGTGCGGGCGTATATTTTTTGTCATCGAAGGCAGGGATGTTTCCGGTAAAATCATGCGTTTCATAGTACGCCTGAAGTGCATCCCGCGTTTCTTTGTCGTATGGCATGGCAAGTCCTCCGTGGAGATTATTCTTTCTGAGTTAATTATACCATTTTTTCGACCGTTTTTCAAGGACGAAAAGTGTAGACAAAAACACGCAGAGTTCATTTCTGAACTCTGCGTGTTTTTGTTTGCACTCTCAATCGGCAAATTTGGACGGATGCATAAAAACATCCTTATGAGAATTTGCCCGATGCCGCAACCTTTTTTTGCTTTTTACTGAAAATCATAAAAATCAAGAATCTTTTTCGGAAAATCGAGAGTCCAGCTTTTACCGCGGAAAATATCCATTCCGAAAAGCGCTTCTGTCTTATCGTCGGTGCCGTGGATTTTTTCGAAAATATCGACACCGTGTATGCAAAAAGCCTTGCCGTGATATATGAAGCTGAATTCTTTGGCATATGGAAGCACGGCGCTTTCCGCCGAGCCTATGCCGACCGTTTCCGCCGCATGGCTTGCGGTGACAAGTCGCTCTTTCCATATGGAAGCAAGTATACTTTCCGTATGACCCGTGTCGATTCCGGCACGAAATGATATTCCTTTGTGTTCGGCGCGGATGATGGGAAAATTGCTGTATTCAAGAGTGCCGCGCTCGTTTGCAGGCTCGGACTCTTCCACGGTGAGGGAATCATCTCTCTTATCATAACTCCAGCGGAAGCGCGAAATCACATCCCATCCGAGCAGAAGCTGCGCGGGAAACGGATTTCCGTCGTCATCTTTTATATCAAAATCTTGCTCGCCTGCCACGATAGCCTGCAGGTTTCCGATGTAGATATCTCCTATGCGGACATCCGTGACTATCGCCGTTTCGAGCTTTCGCACCATGCCGTTATTGTTGCCACAGGCGATTTCATCTCCCGTTTTATAATTCAGGCTTTGCAGGAGTCCGCGCGAAATCAGCGTCATGCCCGCGCCTGTATCGAACATTGCGACAGCGTCGGTATCGCCGAGGCGCACGACAGGGAACAGCAGATTCAGAAATTTCTTTTCCGAAAGGCAGTTTGCTTTCATATTTTATCCGTTTATCTCGTTTGCTATCCTGCGCGCGACGAAAACGCCGCTTGCCGATGCATGGGAGAGAGAATGTGTTATACCCGAGCCGTCGCCTATGATATAGAGACCTTTGTATTCCGTTTCGAGATACTCGTTTGTATCAACTTCCATATTGTAGAACTTGACTTCCACGCCATAGAGCAGGGTATCGTCGTTTGCTGTTCCGGGGGCAATCTTATCAAGGGCGTAAATCATCTCCATGATGCCGTCGAGTATACGCTTCGGAAGCACGAGACTGAGGTCGCCCGGAGTTGCCGCGAGGGTAGGCGTGACGAACGATTCCTCTATGCGCTTCTGATTGCTGCGTCTGCCGCGGACAAGGTCGCCGAAGCGCTGGACTATAACGCCGCCGCCGAGCATATTCGAGAGACGGGCGATGCTTTCGCCGTAGCCGTTGCTGTCCTCAAAAGGCTCGGAAAAATGCTTTGAAACAAGCAGGGCGAAGTTAGTGTTTTCCGTCTGCATTTTCGGATCCTCATAGCTGTGACCGTTTACCGTGACGATGCCGTTTGTATTTTCGTTTACGACGATGCCGTGCGGATTCATGCAGAATGTGCGGACATTATCTTCGAATTTTTCTGTTCTGTATACTATCTTGCTCTCGTAGAGTTCGTCCGTGAGATGAGAGAAAACAACTGCGGGAAGTTCTACGCGCACGCCGAGGTCTACGCGGTTGGACTTTGTATGTATGCCCATCTTCCTGCATATTTCCTCCATCCATTTGCTTCCGCTTCTGCCGACGGAAACTATGCAGTCGCGGCATTCAAAGTCGCCCATATCCGTCGATATCGCATAGCCATCATTTGTCTTGCAGATGTCATGCACGGGCGTATCGAAATAGAAATCCATGCGTGTGCGCAGATATTCGTAAAGATTTGTCAGCACGACATAGTTTACATCCGTTCCGAGGTGACGAACGGAAGCTTCGAGAAGATTCAGCTTATTCTGGATGCATATCTTCTTGAATTTGGAGCCTGCGGTGGTATAGAGCTTTGTGCCATCGCCGCCGTATTCCATATTTATTTCATCGACATATTTCATCAGGTCGAACGCCTTCTTTTTGCCTATATGCTCGTAAAGCGTGCCGCCGAAATCGTTTGTTATATTGTATTTTCCGTCGGAAAAAGCGCCTGCGCCGCCGAAGCCGCTCATGATAGAGCAGGTTTTGCAGCCGATGCAGGTTTTAATCTTGTCGCCATCAATGGGACAGCGGCGCTTGGCAAGAGGATGCCCCGATTCAAAAACCGCGATTTTCAGTTCCGATGATTTCTTTGTCAGCTCATATGCGGAAAAGATACCGCCGGGACCCGCACCTATGATAATTACGTCGTATTTCATGTTATTCACTCCGTTTGCCGCCGTCGCGGCGTGATTTCAGGTCTGCTCAAAGACCGACAATATATTATACATGAAGCGCGGCGATAAGTCAAGCGAGAAAATGTAAATAAATATGCATACCTTATCTATCTTTTGCCGATCCTCTTTTCGTCATACTCTTTTTTGCCTCAAACGAGGCTTTTTTCTTTGTTGGAATGTTGAATTTCAAAAAAAGCATAGCAAAAGGCTGAGCCTCTGCTTAATTAAATGCTTTTGACTCAGCCCCTTATTCCCATGTCTCGGCGACGTCAACACACATGCTTCGCATATGTGTTTATTCCCACTCGACTGTTGCCGGAGGTTTGCCTGTGACATCATACATCACGAGGTCTATTTTATCGGAGAACTTTGCATATATTTCGTTTGCGATATCGGAGAGTGCGCTTTCGTCAAAGTCCTTGCCGGGGACAGCGGGTCTTGCCGTCATGAAGTCGCCCGTGACAACGGCGCGGACAGCGATACTGTATTTTGCTCCGTCTGCGGAAATCGGGAGCAGAACGGCAAATGTCTGGCTTATCTTCTTTGTCGCAAGTTTTGCCGTGACTATGGCGTCAAGCTCGCGGAGAAGGTCGGTCGATTCTTCGTTTATATGAAGCGGCTTTATCTTCAGTTCGCCGACGCTCTTTTTGCCTATGACGAGCGCAACGCGGTTTATCGCCGAAATCTTATTCGGAATTTCGCGTGCAAGCCCGAAAATTTCACCTGTGCTTATATCGCCTGCGAGAATAGCGAGACTGCGATAGCTTCTGTTATCGCCCTGAACGCCTACGCTGTGAATAGGAGCGATGACTGCGCTCATATTCTGCGGAACAATCGCTTTCAGTTCTGCTTCCGCCTTTGCGGGAACCTCTGCGGCACTCTCTGTGCAGATTATACGCACGCCGAGTCCGGGACCGGGGAAGGGCTGACGGGAAGCGATGGATTCATCGAGACCGAGCATGCGGGCGACTTGTCTTACCTCGTCCTTGTGCCAGTCCCAGTTTGTCTCTATGATGAGTCCCTTTTCTCTTGCGCGGCGGACTATATCGACATCGTTATGATGCGTTTTTATCTTGTGAGCATAGCCCGAAACATCGGGATTTCCGCTCTCGATAAGGTCGGGACGGAGCGTACCCTGCGCAAGAAAAGTGGTATCGAAATCGATATCGAGGCTTTCTGCCGCATCTCTTGTGACCTTGATGAACATGGAGCCGATGATTTTGCGCTTCATCTCGGGGTCGCATGTTTCCGCAAGAGGACCTATAATATTGCCGCTTCCGTCGTCTACAGTATCGTAGAAGAATGTTTTTGCGGCATTCACGCGCTTCATATTGACAAGACCGAGAGAACTGAGATTTTCACAGATGATATCGCTCTCGTTTTTGCGCATCATGCCGTGGTCGATATGTATTGCATATACATTCTCGGGCGGAAGCGCCTTTGTGAGCAGGGCAGCGGTAACAGCACTGTCAACACCGCCGGAAACGAGAACCATGACTTTTTTATCGCCGACTCTCCTGCGAATCATATCGACAGATGTCTGGATTCTGTCTTCCAGAGCATAAACTTCTTTCAGCCCGCAGATGCCGCGCAGGAAGTTTTCGAGCATGACCTTGCCGTTTTCGGAAAGCTCAACTTCGGGATGGAACTGAACGCCTATTATTCTGCGCTCCTTATCATATATGGCGGCGACGACATCGCCTGTCTTGCCGACGCATTCAAATCCGTCTGCGAGGACCTTTACGGCATCGCCGTGGCTCATGAGGACAGCCTGCTTCGGTTCAAGTCCCGCAAAGAGAGGACAGCTTGTGTCCACATCGATGATTGTCTGACCGTATTCTGTCTTTACCTCGGGCAGAACCTTGCCTCCGAAATGCTCGTTTATAAGCTGCATTCCGTAGCAGATGCCTAGTATCGGTTTGCCGAGCTCAAAAATATTGCCGTCATATTTCGGCGCGCCTGCGCTCCATACGCTGGAGGGACCGCCGCTGAGAATGATGGCATTATAGTCTTTCAGCTTGTCAACATCCGTGCCGAGCGCAAATATATCTGAATATACTCCCGCTTCTCTTACTTTTCTGTCGATAACCTTGGTATACTGACCGCCGCAATCGAGTATGGCTACTTTTTCGTTCATTTTTCAATAAGCCTTTCAAAAAACATAGTTTGAATTTATTATACAATAAAAATCTGTCTTTTTCAATAGTTTTACCGTAAAAAATATCGAAAAGCGTCACCGTGAATGTAGAGGATTTGCACAATAGAAGTTTTTGATTTTTGTGTAAATATCCGAAAATAATGCGGCGGCAACCGCTATGCTTGACATTATTTCTCTTATGATATAGAATATATTAATAAACTGCACCGCTTTATGCGGCAACGGAGGTTCATACAATGAGGCATAAAACTTTGATACGCATTGCCGCCATATTTTTTGCGGCACTGATGGTTCTCGGCTCGGCTACGGCGATAATTCTTTGCCTGATATAAGCGGTGGCATAGGCATTTTGCCAAGATAACTCGGAGGAAATATGAAAAAGCATCTTTTTGCAAAATTAGCCGCTGTTATTTTTGCAGTGGCAATGATATTTACAGTATCGCCTGCGGCTCTGCTTTATGCGGGTTCTGCCGCAAACGATACATATGTTTTCACGGCGTCGGATTCGGGCGACGGTCTCGCATACGAAAATGACTGCTATGAGCCTATTCCGCTTCTCGTGATAAGAATATCATTTGACCCGAACGGAAACGGCGTAAACGACTACGACCCGAATGACCAGACAAAGCTGATAAACAAAGATTCGGAATACTACGGCGAGCAGTGGATTTATTCCAAGGCAAGCTCATGGTATACCACACTCTTTGAGGACAATTTCAAGTCGCTCAAAAACTACTATAAGGAAATCTCGGACGGCAAATTCTGGTTCTATCCCGCAGAGGAATCTGAGGGGACGGAAAACGACGGCATTGTCGATGTTGTGATAAATCAGAAGCATCCCGATGCCATCTACGGTCACAACAGCTCTTCCAAGACGAGATGGGCAAATGAGCGTCAGCTCGCGCTCAAAGCCGCCGATGAATATGTCGACTACGCCAAATTCGACAAGAACGGCGACGGTATTCTCCAGAAAACGGAGCTTGCCGTAATGTTCGTTATGGGCGGTGCTGAAGCTTCTTCCTACAGCGGCGATGCGCAGAAGTACTTTTGGAATCATGCTCATTATACGGGTGGCAGTGCCTACACGCTCGATGGAGTAAAGGTGTGCGGCGAGGGATTTGTCCGCGTAGGCGAGTTTATGGGCGCGGAGAGAACGCTCACCGTCGGCACAATTGCGCATGAGCTCGGGCATTTTCTCGGTGCCGCCGACCTTTACGATACCTCAACAAATTCAAGCAAGTACGGCGAATATGTCGGCAGCATGTCGCTGATGGGAAACGGAAACCATAACAGAAAGGACGGCGAGGCAAGCGGTCAGTCGCCCGCGCATCTCGACCCTTACCATGCACTGAAATTCGGATTCTGCGGATATACTTCCGCCGCAAACGGAGAATATACGCTTTATTCCCGCCAGAGTACGGAGGGCAAATATTCCGTGATCCGCATAAATACGCCCAATCCCAAGGAATACTACCTCGTGGAAAACAGATATAATGTCACGGCAGGGCATGAGGACTATTTTGATTCGAACTCATTTGACCAGAAAGGCATTGTCATCTGGCATATAGACGAATCCGTAAATACGGCAAACCGCTCCGATAAGGGCAACGACCCGATGGTGGCGGTGCTTTCCGCAAACAAAACGCTGAATGCCTACGGTGCTTTCAGAAATAATGAGACGGATGCGGCAAACAAGAAGCAGTTTGTGAATACAAACTACAAATTCCCCGTGAGCGGTACCTTCTATACGCTTCTCACCGATGATGAAGCAAAGGATTTCAAGGTGACGATAGATATCCTATCCGAGGGTGCAAACGAGATGAAGATAAAGGTTACGACCTCGTATACGGCAGGTCCTTACGGAAAGGTTACGGTATCGGACAAGGGACTGGATAATCTTGTTCTCACAA
Source organism: Acutalibacteraceae bacterium (assembly GCA_963618495.1). Classification (GTDB taxonomy): domain Bacteria; phylum Bacillota; class Clostridia; order Oscillospirales; family CAG-272; genus Apopatosoma. The sequence goes on along the minus strand of CAVESF010000020.1, from coordinate 23,871 downwards.
CAAAGATAACCACCATGAACGGCGGCAAATTCGTTTCCTGCGGATATATCATCTCCGATAAAGCCGATATAACCGAGGAAAATGGGACAAAAATCACCTGCAAGCCCGACGAAAACGGCGTATTCACTCATGAATTCACAGGTCTTGCAAACGGAAAGAAATATTATTACAAGGCTTTCATTGAGAGCGATCTCGGCATAACATATTATGACGGCTCGGCAACAACCCTGCTTCCCGTAAAGGAAAAGGACTATGCCACATATTATCTCTGTCAGAATATGCCGGGCACGCGCGGCGGTTTCTATAATGTAAAGGTATACCCTGGAAATACACTCAAATATTCGCTTGCCATGAAGAGAACAAATTATTCCTTCGGCGGCTGGTATTATGACGAAGATTTCAGCGGCGATCGCTATGATATGTCTACGGTGAAGAATGACAAGACAGATGTATATCTCTATGCAAAGTGGATAAAGACCACCGAAGCGGCAATACTGAAATTTGAAAATGCCACGCCGAAATTCCCTGTATATGCAGTTGAGGTAGGCGATACTTTTATGATGCCTTACGCGGAGGAAAGAGCGGGATATAAATTTGGCGGATGGTATGAGGATGCGGAATTCACCTCGGAATTTGACTTCGGCAAGCCTGCCGATGAATCGGGCGAGATTTCCGTTTATGCAAAGTGGATAAGCGAATCGGGCGAACCCGAAACAAGCGGCACGACGGCAACTACGGGTACAACCGTGGCGACAGGAACAACCGCGACCACAGGCACCTCCGACACTGTAACAATCGCAGACGGCACAGAAACAACGACGGCAGATGAGGAAAAAGGCGGCATTGGCACAGGAGTGATAATTGTTATCATAGTGGCGGCTGTTGCCATCATCGGTTGCATTGCGGTAGTTATCACAAAAAAGAAGAAATAATATAAGAAAAAATCGGTGGGCTTTCCCGCCGATTTTTTCCTTTATCTTATTGAATTATCACGGGATGTGTGGTAATATATAGCTATAACAAAGTTTTTATAAAAGAGGAAAAGACTATGAGATATCCTATAAAGCTTGCACCTGTCACAAAGCAGATAATATGGGGAGGCACGCGCCTTTCGCGTGAATACGGAATAGGCACTACCGGAGAGAAAATAGCCGAGGCATGGGAGCTGACCTGCCGTCCCGACGGCGTGAATACCGTTGTCGGCGGAGAATATGACGGAAAATCGTTTGAAGAATATATAAAAGAAAATCCCGATTATATCGCAAAAGGCTTTTCCGGCGACCGTTTTCCGCTGCTGATAAAGCTTATCGACGCAGAGGCTGACCTTTCTATTCAGGTTCATCCCGATAACGAATATGCGCTCGCGCATACGGACGACCTCGGCAAAACGGAGATGTGGTATATCGTTTCAGCCGCGCCGGACGCGAAAATAATCTACGGGCTCAAGAAGAAATATACAAGCGGCGAAATTCGCTCCGCAATAGCTGCGGGAACGCTCGAATCGCTGATGAATTATGTTCCCGTGAAAGCGGGAGAATCGTATTTTATTCCCTCGGGCATGGTTCATGCCATCTGCCATGGCATACTTATTGCCGAGATTCAGCAGAATTCGAATATAACATACCGCGTATACGACTACAACCGCCGTCAGCCGGACGGCTCGCTTCGCGCACTTCATGTGGACGATGCGCTCGCCGTGATAGAACGCTTTGATGAAAATGCGATAGTCTCGGAGCACAGCGGCGACACCATCGCAAAATGCAGGTATTTCACCGTGCGCAAAATCGCGCTTGCGGGAGAAGAGAAGCTTACGGCATGCGAGCAGAGCTTCGTACATCTGCTCTGCACAGAGGGAAGCGCGGAGATAATCTGCGGCGGCAAGAAATATGCCATGGATAAAGGCGAAAGCTATTTTATCCCCGCCGGCACAGGCGATTTTGCCCTCTGCGGCAAGGCGGAAATAATAGCGACAACGCTTTGATACAGTGAAAAACGGAGAAAAACCTATGTATAGAATAGCTGAAAAGAGATTTCTTAATCCCACTGTGGCGGAAATGAAAATTGAAGCGCCGATGGTGGCAAAAAAGGCAGAGGCGGGGCAGTTTATCATTCTCCGCACGGACGAAAGCGGAGAGCGCATACCGCTGACTGTTGCGGGAGTGGACCGCGAGTGCGGCACGGTGCGAATTGTTTTTCAGGTCGTCGGCGCGACTACGGAAAAGCTCAGTCACATGGAGGCGGGGAAATGCCTGCATGATTTTGTCGGTCCGCTCGGAACGGCGATAAAGCTTGACGGACTGAAAAAGGTATGCATAGTCGGCGGCGGCGTCGGATGCGCGATAGCTCTGCCGATAGCGAAAAAGCTGCACGAATCGGGTGCTGAAGTTACAAGCATAATCGGTTTTCGCAGTAAAGAGCTTCTGATTCTGGAGGATGAATTTTCAGCCTGCTCGGACAGGCTCACCGTCATGACCGACGACGGATCATACGGCGAAAAGGGAAATGTCACGATTCCGCTCGGCAAAATGCTCGAAGCGGGGGGAAAATTTGATATGATCATAGCTATAGGTCCGCTCGTGATGATGAAATATGTCGTTCTCACAGCGAAGCCTTACGGCGTGCCTGTCACGGTTTCAATGAACCCGATAATGATAGACGGCACGGGCATGTGCGGCGGTTGTAGGCTTACGCTCAATACCGCGGACGGCAAGGTAACGAAATTTGCCTGCGTGGACGGCCCCGATTTCGATGGATATGAGGTCGATTTCGATGAGGCAATGACGCGCGGCAGAATGTACGGCGCCTTTGAGCGGAAGGCTCATGAAAAAGTATGCAATCTCTTTAAAAAGGAGGCAAACTGAAGATGGCTTCAAATATAAACATGTCTCCGAAAAGAAATCCCATGCCGACGCAGGATGCGCACGAGAGAGCGCATAATTTCAGCGAGGTAGCGCTCGGCTACAGTGAAGAGACGGCGATAAACGAAGCTTTTCGCTGTCTGAACTGCAAAAATATGCCGTGCGTCGGCGGATGTCCCGTAAAAATTCGCATTCCCGAATTTATCGCCGCGGTGCGTGATGGCGATTTCGATGGCGCATATAAGATAATAACCGAAACATCGTCGCTTCCCGCAGTCTGCGGCAGAGTCTGCCCGCAGGAAACACAATGCGAATCGAAGTGCGTGCGGGGGATGAAAGGCGAATCGGTCGGCATAGGCAGACTTGAGCGTTTTGTTGCCGACTGGCACAATACTTTCGGCGATGGCAAGATCAGCGTACCGAAGCCGAACGGACACAGAGTGGCTGTCATCGGCTCGGGTCCCTCGGGACTCACCTGCGCCGGCGACCTTGCGAAGAAAGGCTATGCCGTCACCGTTTACGAAGCGCTTCATACGGCGGGCGGTGTGCTTGTATACGGCATACCGGAATTTCGTCTGCCGAAAGCCATCGTGGCAAAAGAGGTCGAAACTCTCCGCGTGCTTGGCGTCGATATAGAGACAAATGTCGTTATAGGCAAGACGCTGACCGTAGACGAGCTTTTTGATATGGGATATGAAGCCGTTTTCATCGGCTCGGGCGCGGGACTGCCGAATTTCATGGGAATCCCGGGCGAGGAGCTTTGCGGAGTTTATTCCGCAAACGAATTTCTCACGCGCAGCAATCTGATGCGCGCTTATCTTGATGATTCCGATACGCCTGTTATGAAAGGCGGCAAGGTTGCCGTTGTCGGAGGCGGCAATGTCGCCATGGACGCGGCAAGAACGGCACTGCGACTCGGTGCCGACAAGGTTTATATAGTTTACAGGCGCTCGATGAATGAGCTCCCCGCAAGGCGCGAGGAGGTAGAACACGCTGAGGAGGAGGGTATAGAATTCCGCCTTCTCTGCAATCCCGTTGAGATACTCGGTTTCTCAAATCCCGAAAATCCGCGAGACCTCAAAAACGGGTTTGTTCGCGGAATCCGCTGCATAAAAATGGAACTCGGCGAGCCGGATGCAAGGGGCAGGAGACGCCCTGTCGAAATCGCGGGCAGCGAATTCGATATGGATGTTGATACCGTCATCATGGCGATAGGCACCTCTCCTAATCCTCTGATAAAATCAACGACCGCAGGGCTTGAGGTAAATGCCCGCGGCGGTATAGTCGTAAACGAGGAGGGACTGACTTCGCGCGATGCCGTATATGCGGGCGGAGATGCCGTGACCGGGGCGGCAACCGTCATTTCCGCCATGGGTGCGGGTAAAACCGCGGCAAAAGCGATAGACGAATACCTTGCTGGCAAGTGATTTCGATTTATTTTCACATTATTTTGAAAAAAATCGATTTAGCTATGGACAAATCGGAGATTTCCTGCTAAAATATGAAGTCGGAAATTCAGATTTTTACAGGAGAAAATAACAAAAATGATAAAAGCTGCGGTTTTTGACCTTGACGGAACACTGACAAATACGATGCCGGATCTCATAATCACTATCTCTGAGGTTCGCGAAATATACGGACTTCCGCCGATAACAGAGGAAGAGGTGCTTCGCGCCGTCAATCTTCCAACGCCAGATTTTATAAAACTATGCATGTCCCAACTTCCGACGGAAGAGCAGAAGGATGAGTCCGTCAGACTATACCTTGAACATTACAAGAATCATATGGTTGATAAGACTTATCCGTATGACGGAATAACAGAGCTTCTTCAAAAACTGAAAGATGCCGGAAAGAAGATAGCAATACTCTCAAATAAAGACGATATCAATGTGAAATTCATGTGCGATGCATTCTTCAGGGGACTCATAGATGAGCCTTGGGGCAAAAGGGACGAATATCCCGGCAAGCCTGATCCGACAAGCGCCTTTGCACTTACGAAGGTTCTCGGATGCAAGCCTCGCGAGATAGTTTACATAGGAGATTCCGATGTCGATATGAAAACGGGTCGCAATGCGGGTTTCGTTACAGTCGGTGCAAGCTGGGGCTACAGATCTGCCGAAATCCTGCGCGAGACGGGCGCGGAATATATCGTGGACAGCGCGGCTGACCTCGGAAGACTTATAGACAAGCTCGACTCATGACAAAGTCTTGACTTTTACCTGAAACAGGCGTAAAATATTACAGTAAATAATCGGCTTTTGCCGAAAGGAGATAATAGAAATGAAAGTACCTTTTAAAATCGAACTGAAGGATAAGGTTGCCGTTGTCACAGGCGGCGGCGGCATACTTTGCTCGGAATTTGCACGCGCACTTGCGGCTTGCGGCGCAAAAGTTGCTGTTTGCGATCTGCGTCTTGAGGCGGCACAGAAAGTTGTCGATGAAATAACGGCAGACGGCGGAACGGCTATCGCTGTTACGGCAAATGTACTCGACAAAGAGAGTCTCGAAGCGGCAAGAAAGACAATAAACGAAAAGCTCGGTACCTGCGATATACTTCTCAATGGTGCGGGCGGAAACAATCCTAAGGGAACAACGACAAAGGAATATCTTTTCCCCGAGGATTTGAAGGACGCGGGCGATGCGGTCACATTCTTTGACCTTGACCCCAAGGGAGTGGAGTTTGTTTTCAATCTCAACTTCCTCGGAACGCTGCTTCCCACGCAGACATTCGCACGTGATATGGCTGAGAAAAAGGGATGTTGCATAGTAAACATCTCCAGCATGAACGCTTTCACACCGCTTACCAAGATTCCCGCATACTCCGGCGCAAAGGCTGCTGTTTCAAACTTTACGCAGTGGCTTGCCGTGCATTTTTCCAAGGTCGGCATCCGCGTGAACGCCATCGCTCCCGGTTTCTTCCTCACTGACCAGAACCGAGCGCTCCTCACAAATCCCGACGGAAGCTATACCGAGAGAAGCCACAAGATTCTCCGCAATACGCCCATGGAGAAGTTCGGCGAGCCGAGCGACCTCATCGGTACGCTCCTCTGGCTCTGCGATGAGGGTGCCGCAGGCTTTGTAAACGGCATTGTCGTTCCCGTAGACGGCGGTTTCTCCGCTTACTCGGGAGTTTAAAATACAAATACAGCCCGACAGTGCAGTGAATGCCGTATTGTCGGGCTTTTGCTCAGACGGAGGCTTATAATGCAGGAAAATATGGCTGATATAATTCGCGTTTTTGACTTTGTGAAAGAAATAGATAAAATGAAAACTGTGCTTCGCCGCTCGCTCATATATGACGGCTCAAAAAGAGAAGACGATGCCGAGCATTCATGGCATCTTGCCATGATGGCAATCCTTTTTGAAAAGTATGCGCCGTTTCCGCTGAATATGGAAAAGATTCTCAAAATGGCGCTTGTTCATGACCTTGTCGAAATATATGCGGGCGACACCTTTGCATACGATGTCGTCGGTTATTCGGATAAGGAGGAAAGGGAAAGAAAAGCGGCAGACAAGCTTTTCTCGCTCTGCCCCGAGGCGGAGCCTCTGCGTGCGCTCTGGGAGGAGTTTGACGCCGAGGAGACAAACGACGCGAAATATGCCGCTTCGCTTGACAGGATACAGCCTTTCATCTCAAATGCGCTCAATGAGGGCTATACATGGGTGCTGAACGGCGTGACAAAAGACGCGGTATACAAGCGCATGGCTCCCGTAAAGGAGGGACTGCCTGCCGTATATCCCTATATAGAGAGCATAATTCTCGATGAGATTAAAAAGGGATATATCAAGGAATGAATATAAAAAGACCGCGGCGGCGGTCTTTTTATATGCGTTATTTCATTTCTTCAACATCGATGTAGTAATAGTCAATGCCGAGCTCGTTATATGATCTTATCTTGCCCTGAATGGTTATTTTCGTGTTTTCCGCAGGGTAGCTGAATTTGCTTTCGTCAAGGAGGAATTCATATCCCCATGAGCAACAGCCTGTGTTGTCAATGCCGGTCACAAAATGGTAGTAATTGCCTGTTTCGTCGAAGTAGCTTTTGACATACGAGCCGGAAATGAGCACTGTCATGCCGAGATAGCCCTCGGGCGTTTTCTTCATGTTTTCGATGGTGGAATATATCAGCGTATCGCTCATTTTTGTCATATCGAGTACGCCGTTTCCTTTGCCGCAGGCGGATATAGCGAGCAAAAGCATGAGCAGAGCGAGAAAAGCGGAGAGAGCCCGCATAAAATTATTTTTCATGAATGCCTCCTTATTTTTCCTATCAGAGTAAATGCGGCAAGCAGGATAAGGTTTGCCGCAACTATAGTTGAGCCGACTGGCGTGCCGTAGAGTATGGCGATGAAAAGCCCGAGCAGAGCGCAGAATACCGATACGATGACGGAGCATATTGTCACCTGTCGGAAGCTCTTGAATATCTGCATGGCGGAAACGGCGGGGAAGATTATCAGCGCGGAAACGAGCAGTGCGCCGACAAGGCTCATGGAAAGCACTATCACGACTGCTATGATTATCGCAAACGCCGTATCGTATATTGCCGTGGGCGTTCCCGATGCGCGTGAAAACTCTTCATCAAAGGTGATGGAAAATATCTTGTTATAAAATACGGCAAAGAATACAGCAACGCCGACGCAAAGCCCTGCGCAGAGCCATACTTCACCTGCTGTCAGCGTGAGTATGGAGGTGGAGCCGAAGAGCGTGGTGCAGACATCAGTTGCGGTATTGGATGACGATGGGAAAATATTGAGTATGAGATAGCCTATGGCAAGCGCCGAAACGGAGATGAGGGCTATCGAGGTATCACCCTTGAATTTCCCCTTGAAGCGGAGCAGAAATACCGCCGCGACTATCGTTATCGGCATTGCGACAGCCATAGGCGCAAGGCTGAGAGCCGAAGCGATAGCCATGGCACCGAAAGCCACATGAGAGAGTCCGTCGCCTATCATGGAATAGCGCTTGAGTACGAGGCTGACTCCGATAAGCGACGAGCAGAGAGCGATAAGCACGCCTGCGATTATCGCATAGCGCACAAACGAAAAAGAAAGATAGGCGGAGAGTTTTTCTATTATATTCATTTTTCGCCCTCCTTTTCCTTGCCCTCGATAAACTTCAGATATTCCTCTTTGCCGCAGGCAAACGAGGTATTGTTTCCGACATGGAGGATATTTGTGGCATATTTCAGAACGGACGCGATATCGTGCGATATCATGATGACAGTCATACCGTCGCGGTTGAGCGATTCTATGCAGTTATACATATCGGCGGTGGCTTCGGGGTCAAGACCCGCGACAGGTTCATCGAGGAGTATCAGCGATTTTGCGGCGCAGAGCGCACGGGCAAGGAGAACGCGCTGTGCCTGCCCGCCCGAAAGCTCGGAGAAGCATCGCCTTTCCATGCCGGAGAGTCCGACGCGCTCTATTGCTTCCGCTGCTTTTTTCTTATGCTCGCTTCTATAAAAAAGCGTGCTTCCGCCGCAGCCGGAGATTACCACCTCATAGATGGAGGCAGGGAAGTCCCTGCGCGAATTTATGCGCTGGGGCAGGTAACCTATCTCTCGGCTTTTTATGCCGTTCATCACTATCTCGCCGCCCGAGATGGGTTTCAGAGAGAGAATGGCGCGCATGAGCGTGCTTTTTCCCGAGCCGTTTTCGCCGACTATGCAGAAATAATCACCGCGGTTTACGGAGAAATTTATATTATCGAGTATCGTCACGCCGTCATAGGCGAGGCGGACATTTTTTACTTCTATCAGCTTCAATTTCCGAGAGCCTCCCTGAGTATCTCAAGATTTTTTACCATCGCGTTATAATAAATATCGGATTTTTGCAGTGTTCCCGCAGGGACAAGCTGGCAGGAATCCATAGTCAGCTTTTTTACGCCCGTCGCCTTGCAGACGGTATCGGCTATGTCGCCCTTGCTTCCGTCTATCATGATGACAGCGGGGAGATTTTTATCCTTTACTTCGTTTATAAGCGAAGCCATGACCTCAAAGCTTGCTTCCGATTCCGCGGAGCAACCCGAGAATGCCGCATGGCATTCTATGCCGTAATCATTTGCAAGATAGGCAAAAGGAAATCTGTCCGCAAAGACAAGTTCTTTCAGACGGCTTTCGTCTACGCATTTTCTGTATTCGGCATCAAGTGCTGTGAGTTTTTCGCTGTAAAGGCGGAAATTCTCTTCGTATGTGTCCTTATTCCCGACGTCGGCTTTGCATATCGCATCGCAGATGCCGCGGCAGATAGCCACCGCATTTGAAAGCGAAGTCCAGATATGCTCGTCCGATTCTTCCTCGTCATGGTCGTGTTCATCATGCTCATCGTGGTCATGGTCGTGTCCGCCGACGGGAAGAAGCTCGACAAACGACATTGTGCATACCTTGGTGATATCGCTGTTTCCCGAGGCGGCGAGAGTCTTGTCCACCCATTTTTCGCTCGCTCCGCCTATATAGACAAAGATATCGCAGGAGGAAATCTCAAGTATATCAGCCGCCGTCGGCTCGTAGCTGTGATAATCGGCGGAGCTGCCTGAGAGCAGCACAACATCGGCATGCTCTCCCGCTATCTTGCGGCAGAAATCATAGAGCGAAAGCGCCGTGCATACGATTTTCGGTTTATCGTTTTTCTTTGTGCCGCCGCAGGCGCAGAGCGAAGCCGCCATCATGATAACGGCAAGCGCGGCACAGAAGATTTTTACAGTTTTTTTCATATTCAACCTCCGAAATGTTTATTGCTTTATGTAAAAAGCACCGTCTATTCGGAGAGTTTGACACATAGCCGTGCGAGCGATTCATGCGGAAGTTTATTTCTTTGCGGAGCGTATGCACCGTGTGTCGGAACGGAAAATACAATGCATACGAAAAGCACAGGGAGCGCAAGATGCCGCCGCAGTTCCGAAACCGCTTTGCAGAAAAGACATCTTTCGGAATCATTGCACGAATGAAATACGCCTGCAAAACACGAAAAAACAAAAAGGCAGAAAAGCACCGCCGCAAGTATCGTAACAGATGCGCGTTTCATGCTTTTCATACCTTTTTACCTCGTTATTTCGCTTATTCCCCGGCAGTAGCCTCGGATTCCTTTTTCTTGTTTTTCTTTTCCCTTTTGGATTTTTTCGGTTCTTTTTTAAAACGCTCGGAAAGTCCCTCAAATTCATAGTCCACATTTACATTCTCGGGCGGAAGCTCAAGAAGCTCGGGATTTCTCAGATATCTCTGCATCTTGGCAAAGGCATTTGCATAGTAGCTTCCGTTTGCTATGCGCTCGTCCATTACTATGCCGAAAGGCATCTCCTTTTCGAGCACGATCTCGCCGTTTTTCATCTTCGGCGTATCGATATTCGTGCCTATGGAGAGGATTATGCTTGTTGTTCCGAAGCCGTATACGTGATGATAGATATAGTTCGTTCTTATGCTTGCCAGATTTGTTATGACAAACGAATTGTGAAAGGGGCTGGCATCGAGCAGGCTCTTGGGGAGAAGCCCGTGCTTATCGCCAAAGCGATATATCGCCATTAGCATGCGGACGAGCAGAGGAAAACGCAGAAGCTTGGCAAAAAGCTCGTCGGATGAATTTTTGCTTGATGATTTGTTATTGTCCTCTATGTATTTTGTCACCTTGTCGTTTACTGTGAAGATAGTATCGTAAAGGTCAAAATACATTTTGCTCATGGAGGGATCGGCATCGCCGGGGCGGAGTACAACCATGCCCGCCGAAAGCTCGTTTCTCGCATAAATCTTGCTGTTGACGACAAAACGGTTCAGCGCGGGAAACTCGGATATCGTGCGTATAAAGGCGGCAAGCACCACCGACATATGGCTGATTTTGTGTCCTTTCTTTCTTGCCTCTATAACATAATCATGTATCGGCTCATACGGTACCGTAACCTTTATCATATTCTGCGCATCGTAACGCTCGCGCATGAAATATGTCGCAAGGGTATACATAGGGTCGACATTCTTTACTACTTTTCCGTCTGCTCTCATAATTTTACCTCATATTCAAATAGTATTATAAATAATTATACTATAAAAAAAGCGGTTTAGCAATAGAATTTCGAAAAAATACCGCGTAATTTTACAGAAATAAGGTAAGCAAGAGTCACGGAGATGAAATCCTTTGGCAGATACGGCAGGGAAACGCCGAGAAACGACGGCAGAATTCCAGCTCCGCTGACGACGGAATACCAGAGGAAGCCCGCTGCATGGCAGATTATCACACCGAGAAAACCGACAATCAGCCTGCGCCATCCCTTGACAGGTACGGCGCTGATTGCCGCCATCGGGATAAAGCCGATGAGAAAGCCGCCTGTTGCCGAGGCGAGCACGGAGAGCCCGCCGCGAAAGCCCGCGAAAACGGGAAGCCCCACGGCGCCGACGGCGAGATATACGACGACGGATACTGCGGCATACGGCAATGGCAGGATGAAGCCGCAGAGCGCGACGGCGAAGGTTTGCAGAGTTATCGGCACGCCGGACGGCATAGGTATGGAAATGAGCGTACATACGGCGATAAGCGCCGCAAAAAGTGCTGTGAACGTTATTTTCAGTATTGATTTTTTTCTTTTCATCGATATCACCTCGCAGAAGATAATACCACGAAAAAGAAAAAATGTCAACCCAATCTTAAAATCAGGTTGACAAAACCGCATTTCGCCGATATCAGGCTTTTTTCACGTGAAAAATTCTTCGCAGTATCGGTGAAAGCAGTTTCGGAGACTTTATTACTATCAGACGCATGAGAGTTTGCTCCTTTCGGTGATGTCTTTCATTACCATAGTACGCAAAAAAATCATATGTGTGAAAAAATTTCGGAAAAACTATTGCAATTTCGGAAAACATATGATATAGTATAATCACAGTATGATATTTCAGTAAAAGGAGAGTGGGCTTCGGTCCGCTCTCAATTGTTTGTAAGGAGGATTTTCATGGCAAAGGGACAGAGTATCGCCTCGTTTGTTGAGGAGAAGCTCACGCCGCATATAGCCGGAATCGGCTATCGCGTGTGGGATGTTGAGTTTGTCAAGGAGGGTGCCGAGCATTATCTGCGCATAACCATAGATTCCGACGACGGAATCATGCTCGACGATTGCGAAAAGGTTCATCGCCTCATAGACCCGATTCTCGACGAGCTTGACCCCATAGACTGCTCATATCACCTGGAGGTTTCTTCCCCTGGGATAGAGCGCGAGCTTCGCAAGCCTTGGCATTATGAGAGCGCCGTAGGCGAAAAGATTGAGATACGCCTTTTCTCGCCGGATGAGAGCGGCAAGAAGTCGTATACGGGAAAGCTGATCGGATTTGAAAACGGCATTGCCGTTATTTCAACAGAGGCGGGAGACAAGAGCTTCGATATTTCGAAAATAGCAAAGGCAAGCACTGTTTTTGACTTTTAAAAATAAGATTACGGAAAGGAATGGTCATAAAAAATGAATACCGAATTTTTCAATGCCCTTGACGCTCTCGAGAAAGAGCGCGGCATACCGAAAGAATATATGCTGGAAAAGGTTGAGGCGGCTCTCATAAGCGCCTTCAAGAGAGATAACGGCGGACGCACGAATGTGCGCGTTGTTCTCAATCCCGAGAAAAAGGATGTCAAGGTTTACAGCCTCAAGGAGGTTGTGGAGACAGTAGAAGATCCCGATACACAGATTTCGCTTGAGGATGCCAAGAAGATAGGCAAGAAATATCAGATAGGCGACTTCTGCGAATTTGAAGTGAAAACCAAAAACTTCGGCAGAATCAGCGCGCAGACTGCAAAGCAGGTCATAGTTCAGGGCATAAGAGAAGCCGAACGCAGCATGCTCATACGCGAATACGAGAGCAAGAAAGAAGAGGTCGTCACGGCGACTGTCGTCAAGATAGACCCCGTAAACGGAAACGCTATCGTAGACACGGGCACAAGCGAGGCAACACTGCTGAAGAGCGAGCAGATTCCCGGCGAGAGCTACGAGGTCGGCGATCATATCAAGGTTTTCGTTATGGAAGTAAAGAACGAGGTAAAGGGACCGATAGTAACGCTTTCGCGCACGCATTTCGGTCTTGTAAAGAGACTCTTTGAGCTTGAGGTTCCCGAGATACAGGACGGCACCGTTGTCATCCGCGGAATATCGCGCGAGGCAGGCTCGAGAACAAAGATAGCCGTCGAGAGCAGAGATGAAAATGTAGACCCCGTCGGTGCCTGCATAGGTAACCGCGGCAGTCGTATAAACGGTATCGTAAACGAGCTGAACGGCGAGAAGATAGATGTCATCGCATACAGCGATGACCCCGAGACGTTCGTCAAGGCGGCACTCTCTCCTGCAGAGGTAAAGAGCGTTTCCGTTGTCCCCGGCGAAAAGAGCTGCAGAGTTATCGTTCCCGAGGATCAGCTTTCGCTTGCCATAGGCAGAGAGGGTCAGAACGCGCGCCTTGCCGCAAGACTCACCGGCTACAAGATAGATATAAAAACATCGTAATTAAAAAATACGGAGAGGCAACGATATGAAAACAGAGCCTGAAAGAAAATGCGTCGGCTGCGGCGAAAAGAAGCCGAAAAGCGAGCTCATCAGAATAGTCCGGCTTGCCGAAAGCAAGGATATAGAAATAGACAAGACTGGAAAGAAAGCGGGACGCGGCGCTTATATCTGTCCGAGCGCGAAATGCCTGAAAAAGGCGAGAAAACGCCTCGAATCGAATCTCGAAGCCGCGATACCCGAGGAAATATTCGCAAGACTTGAATCGGAGATTGAAAATGACTGAAAAAACAAAAAGCATACTCACATCGCTCGGTCTTGCAAAGCGGGCGGGCAAGCTTGCCATCGGTACGGACATGGCGTGCGACGCCGTCCGCGCGGGCAAGGCAAAGGTAGGAATCGCAAGCAGCGCCGCATCGCGAAACTCGAAAAAACGCATAGAAAACTGCTTTTCATATTACGGTGTCCGGCTGGTATATATAGACTGCACTACCGCAGAGCTGGGTGCGGCTTTCGGAAAAAGCGAAGCCGCGTGCGTAGCCGTTACTGACAGAAATCTTGCGGAGCTTGTCTCCGGCAAGTGCGAACGATAAGGAAAGGACGGGTGGAACTTATGTTATCATCACAGAAGCTGAGAGTAAATCTGCTGGCAAAGGACCTTGAACTCAAAAGCAAGGAGCTGACGGATTTATTCGGCGAATTCGGAATAACCGGAAAAACCTCCACGGCAACTGTTGAGCCGTGGGAATTTGAAGTCCTCATAGATAAGCTGACAGAGAGAAACCAGATAACGAATATGGGAGATTATCTCTCGGGCAAGGCTATAATAAAGACGAAGAATTATCTTGAGAAAATAGAAAAAGAAAAGGCGGCAAAGAAAGCCGCCGAGGAAGCTGAGGCAAAGGCGAAGGCGGAAGCCGAAGCAAAAGCGGCGGCTGACGCAAAGGCAAAGGCTGAAGCCGAGGCGAAAGCAAAAGCGGAAGCTGAGGCAAAAGCGAAGGCGGAAGCCGAAGCAAAGGCAAAAGCCGAGGCGAGAGCGGCGCAGCAGCAGAGAGGCGCAAGCAAATCGAGCGACAGATTTGTAAAGCCGAGCTTTGAGCGCGACAGGCAGAAGCCCGCGCAGAAGAACACGGAGCAGAGAAACGACGAAAAGAAGAAGTCGCAGACGATAGTCATGAGCGGAAATATGGCGGCGCCCACTCCCGAGCGCAAGACGAGAATTGTTGATACAAGAACAACGCAGGTTGACCTCTCCAAATACGATGAGAGACTCGAAAACTTTGTTCCCGAATCGGCGCGCAGAAACAGCAATGTTTCCGACAGACAGAAGCTGAAAAAACAGCAGAACAAGAATCCCTATCCTGCCAAGGGCAAGGATAAGGACAAAGACCGCCAGAATATGGAGCGCATGAAGCGCGAACAGCAGGAGAAAGCGAAGAAGCAGAAGCTCAAGGTGAGCATCCCCGATGAAATCACCGTATCTGAACTTGCTTCGCGCCTCAAGGTAACAGCCTCCGAGGTAGTAAAGCGTCTCATGCTCATGGGCGTAATGGCGACGCTCAATCAGGCTGTCGATTTCGACACAGCATATCTCGTAGCCGACGAGCTCGGTGCCGAGGTTACAAAGGAAGTCGTCGTCACGATAGAAGAAAAGCTCTTTGATGAGGCTGAGGATTCTCCCGAGAGCCTTGTCGAGCGCGACCCTGTAGTCTGCGTTATGGGTCATGTCGACCACGGCAAAACATCGCTTCTCGATGCGATAAGACACACAAGAGTTACGGCGGGCGAAGCAGGCGGTATCACACAGCACATAGGCGCATACAGAGTAAACTGCAACGGCAAGGATATCACATTTCTCGATACTCCCGGTCATGCGGCATTCACGGCTATGCGTGCGCGCGGCGCGAAATCAACGGATATCGCTATACTCGTTGTTGCCGCAGATGACGGCATCATGCCGCAGACGGTAGAGGCTATAAATCATGCCAAGGCGGCAGGCGTTTCTATAATCGTTGCCATCAATAAGATGGATAAGCCCGCGGCAAATCCCGAGGCTGTAAAGCAGGGACTCACGCAGTATGACCTCGTTCCCGAGGAATGGGGCGGCGATACGATATGCGTTCCCGTTTCCGCGCTGACGAAAAAAGGCATCCCCGAGCTTCTCGAAATGGTGCTTCTCGTAGCGGAAATGAAGGAACTGAAAGCCAATCCGTGCCGCCGCGCAAAGGGTATCATCATAGAGGCGAGACTTGACAAGGGCAGAGGTCCCGTGGCAACGGTTCTCGTGCAGAACGGTACTCTCCATACGGGTGATACGGTTATCGCCGGCACAACGGTCGGCAGAGTCCGTGCGATGACAAACGATCTCGGAAAGCTTGTCAAGGAGGCTGGTCCCTCCGTTCCTGTAGAGATAGTCGGTCTTTCCGATGTTCCGCAGGCAGGAGATGAATTCAATGCCGTCGAAAACGAGCGCATGGCGCGCGAGCTTGCCGAACAGCGCAAGGATAAGGAAAAGGAAGCCGAATTTACCGCTCACGCAAGAGTAAATCTCGACGAGCTTTTCAGTCAGATCAAGGACGGCGTAAAGGATCTCAATATCATCGTCAAAGCCGATGTAAAGGGTTCTGCCGAGGCAGTCAAATCATCGCTTGAAAAGCTCTCGAACGATGAGGTTCATGTCAACGTTATCCATACGGGCGTCGGCGGCATTACGGAGGGCGATGTCACTTTTGCCGCCGCTTCGAATGCAATTATTGTCGGCTTCAATGTCCGTCCCGATAAGCTTGCTATGGACAATGCCGCCGAGCAGGGTGTCGATGTCCGCACATACAGAATCATCTATGAATGCATAGAGGAGATAGAAGCCGCTATCAAAGGTATGCTCAAGCCTGTATACCGCGAGGTCATTCTCGGTCATGCCGAGGTGCGCCAGACAATCCATGTTTCCAGCGTCGGAACCATCGCAGGATCATATATTCAGGACGGCAAGATTACCCGCGCCGCTCAGATAAGAGTAGTGCGCGACGGCGTAGTTATATTTGAGGACAAGATTGCTTCACTCCGCCGCTTCAAGGACGATGTCAAGGAAGTGGCATCGGGCTATGAGTGCGGTATAGGACTCGAAAAATTCAACGATATTAAAGAAGGCGATATACTCGAAGCATTTGTAATGGAGCAGATAGCCAGATAACGGAGGTATAAAATGAATTTCAGACAGGTACACCTTGATTTTCACACGAGCGGAGAAATAGAGAATATAGGCAGCCGTTTTTCAAAGGAACAGTTTCAGAATGCACTGAAAACAGGTCATGTAAACTCGATAACGCTCTTTTCCAAGTGCCACCACGGATGGGCTTATCATCCGTCGGAGGCAAACACCATGCATCCGCATCTTGATTTTGACCTGCTTGACGCAGAGATAGAGGCGGCGCACGAAATAGGAGTGAAAACACCTATTTATATTTC
Source organism: Acutalibacteraceae bacterium (assembly GCA_963618495.1). Lineage (GTDB taxonomy): Bacteria > Bacillota > Clostridia > Oscillospirales > CAG-272 > Apopatosoma. The sequence goes on along the minus strand of CAVESF010000020.1, from coordinate 7,092 downwards.
CGCGGGGCTTGACGAAAAGATGGCTCGCATACATCCCGACTGGCTCTACCGAAATGCGGATGAAAGCACGGAATGGGTAAAGAATTTCACCGTGCCGGGATATCACCGCATGTGCATGAATTCTCCGTATCTCGATTATCTGCTGGCGCAGATAGAAGAAGTACTCGAGAGATATGACGGCGACGGAATATTCCTTGATATAGTAGGTGTTTTCCCCTGCTATTGCCAGCACTGCGTAGCCAAAATGCGCGAGCGCGGATGGGACCCGTATGCTCCAGATAATGCCTACAGGCTCGGCGTGGAAACATATATGAACTATCTGCGCCGCGTGCGCGAAACGGTAGACAAGCATAAACCCGGGCATCCCGTATTTCACAATGCGGGTCACCTCTCGGCAGGCAGAAGAGACTTTGCTTATCTCAATACGCATCTGGAACTTGAGAGTCTTCCCACGGGCGGCTGGGGATATGACCATTTCCCGCTTTCCGCCGCATATGCGAGAACTCTCGGCATGGAATTTCTCGGCATGACGGGCAAATTCCATCTCAGCTGGGGCGAATTCGGCGGTTTCAAACATCCGAACGCTCTGCGCTATGAGGCTTCGCTTTCCATTGCAAACGGAGCAAAGGTTTCGATAGGCGATCAGCTTCATCCTCTCGGATTCATGGAGCCTGCGACATACAAGCTCATCGGCGAAGCTTTCAAGGAGGTTGAGGAGAAAGAACCTTGGCTTGACGGCGTCGAAAGCGTAGCTGATATTGCACTGCTTTCGCAGGAGGCGCTTTTCGCTCACATGACCCCCGAAAAAGACCCGCCCGGCAAGCGCTCATGGATAGGAAGCACAGGCGCATCGAGAATCCTGCTTGAGGGCAAGTATCTTTTTGATATGGTAGATACGGAAGCCGACCTTTCGAAATACAAGCTCGTTATCCTCACGGATGACAGCATCATCGACGATGAGGTTGCGGAAAAGCTCCGCGAGTTTACCGAAAACGGCGGAAAAATCCTTGCCACGGGCGACAGCGCACTCATGAATGACGGAAGCGGCTTTGCCTTTGATCTCGGCGCAAAATACATCGGCGCATGCAAGTATAATCCGACATATCTCCATCCGAAATTCGAAATGGAGGGTCTTTATGATTCGGCTTATGTGATATATCAGCCCTGCAATGATATAGAGGCGACCGGCGATGTCCTCGCGTACAGAGAGGATCCTTATTTCAACCGCTCGACCTTTAAGTTTTCTTCGCATCAGCACACGCCCAACGATCCAGAGAAGGTTTCTCCCGCGATAACGGTGGGTGCTGACGGCGCGTATATTTCGTTCAGACTTTTCAGCGAGTACGCAACAAAAGGCTCGCTTATCGCAAAGCAGGTAATCAAGCATATGATAGATGTTCTCCTCGGAGAAAACAAGACGCTGACCACAAGCCTGCCTGCGCAGGGAGTTGTGACGCTGATGAATCAGGTTGCCGAGAGACGCCTTGTAAATCATCTGCTCTATGCTTCTCCTGTAAAGCGCGGAAACGGCGTTGAGGTTATAGAGGATATCATTCCAGTATACAATACCGAGGTTTCGATAAAGCTCGACAGAGAGCCAGAGAGAGTATATCTTGCTCCGCAGGACAGAGATATAGACTTTGACTACACAGACGGTATACTGACTTATACGCTCGACAAGCTCGAGTGCCACCAGATGATAGTAATAGAATATTGACTTTGATTTTATATTCCCTTGCCGTATTTCGGTAAGGGGATATATTTTAAAATCAGGCAGGGCGATTCTAGCCCACATCGCGGAGGTTAAAGCTCAAAAAGAGTGAATTTATACAAAAAAACCAAGTCGCATGACTTGACTTTTTTTACTTAGAGGTGAACTTACGGATTATTACGGATATCATTTTTTCGCTTTTTGAAATCAATTATCCACAGCACCCACATTGCGATGGTACACGGTATTCCGATAAGATACAATAAATTTGATATCAAATCAGGTTTATTTTTCATAAAGTCGAAATAACGGTCGCCAAATCCGCAAAATAATGCGAACATGATGCCGATGCTAAGCAAGAGACAAGCTATCGATGTATTTCCGATACGGTTCAATCTTTTTGCTTTTACCTCTATTATGTCCGAAATGAAATATGCGATGGACAGAATTATGTTCACAATCGGTATCGAAAGCAAGTATAGAAATAAAAATGATATAAACCCAAAACCGGAAGCTTCCGGTGACAGCTCCTGTATTATTGTTATCAGCAAGCAAATTATCAGATGCAAGGCGAATGTCGATAAAGATAGGTGCGCTTTTAATGCTTTATGGTGTTTCACAGGCAGATCCCCCTTTTTTAATTTTTTACGATGCTTCATATAATAGCTGTAAAATTCATCGGGTAATAAATCAATTTGCGCAGATGTATAATTGCTTTGAAAATATGAATATCGACTTGAGTGCATATCAAATATGACAGAGCGCAATGTGTCTTTAGATTTAATTATATCATGTCTTTGAAAAAAACTCAATAGGCAATTTTTAAACAGAATCATATACCAACGGAAAGGGAACAGTAAAAAGACATGAAAACATGGAGCTTTCAAGGCTTTTTTGTGTGAATTGTGTGAAGCTATATCAAACTGTCAATGTCGCTCCGAGCATTTTGATTCTCGATTCTTCCTGCGATATTTTCAGATATCCTTTTTTCATTGCCGCCTCCGCTATGATACCTCGTTTCCAAAGAATACCCGATGCTTGCGAACGTAACTTGGCAACTGTGTTCAGTTCTTTTTGTCGTGTGCCTGCGCTTTTGCTACCCATTTATCCCAACGGGGATATGCCTGTATTTCGGGCTTTACAATCGAACATTCAGGTACGCACCACCAAGGCCAATCTTCGGCAAGACTTGCATACGATATAGAAGAGTGGAAATCATCAATTGTCATATCCGGTTGAATCAGGCGTACCAGAGGCGTGGTGTAGCTACATGTGCCTTTTTCGCAGTATTCTTCAAAATTTTCTAATTGCGTAAGAGCGTGTTCCAATGCCTCAAACGCATCGTCTTTTTTGCCGTCCAACCATAGATATACCGAAAGCAAAGTATATATTCTTGCAATATAAGGATGATATGTCCCATAGTTTCCGTCGGTACAGATATTGCCGAAAATATCGATTGCTCCTCGCAGGCTCTGTGCCTTGTCGGCAGGAGACATATTCTTTCCGGAAGCGATGACTCCGCTTACCATAAGCTCGGAACATGCCATGACGGTTTTCAGCAAAGCATCGCCGTATGCTTTCGCACGATTTTTTCCGTCTGCCGCCTTTGCTTTCAGAATTTCTCTTGATCCGTAAATGTTCGGAGCAGTCTCAATCACGGCAAGCGCTTTTGCCTGTTCTCCGATATTCAGATACAACTGTGTAAGTTCGCGGATTACGCGATGGCGCGGCTCTCCGTCCTCCATGGTTTTCAGCAATTTCTCATAAAGCGATATGGCTTCTTTCCATTCCGAATATGTCCGATGTTTTTCGCTATCCATGATATCATATCCCTCGCTGTCGGATAAATGATGTTCTCCGTAACGCACATATCCTGCATTGTATAGTATCGAGGCGAGGCATAGCATGATTTTTTCATTTCCCGGGAATTCAACTAAGGCGTTCCTTGCCAGTGAAATGCATTCGCCGATGTTAATATCCACGCCGTTATTTTGGGAATTCGCATTTTCAATTTCCTCAACCAACGCGTTTATTTTTTGTGAACGCTCATTGTTGTAACCGAAAAGTTCGTCTATCGAAATGCCGAAATAATTCGCAATGGACGGGATTATTTCCATATCGGGATATCCGCCGTTGGCTTCCCAACGCGAAATCGCTTGCGAGGTCACTCCGAGTGCCTCGGCAAGCGTTTCCTGTGTACGCCTGTCACGCTGACGAAGCTCGCGTATTTTCTGACCCAGATTAAGTTGCATATAAGCACCTCCAAATTTCATTTCACCGGTGTGATTATAGAATAGCACAAATTTTTTCAAAAAACAATTATCAATTTGTTGTTTCAAACTCAAGTATACATTGGATTTAAGTGCTATGTCGGCATAGGAAATGTCCGCATACACATTTAAACCCGCATGCCTATGTGATACAAATAAAGTACAAAACAGAAATGGTGATTTTTTATGAAAATGAGTCGTGTATGTATGGTTCACGCTTCCTAACCCGCCGAATATATTTTTGGAGGAAGCAAAATGGAAAACCAAATCACCATACGTGACGCGTGCCTCGGTACAACTTTCACACACATTGAATAGCCGACAAAATGGCGGGAATTCGGTCTATGGTTCATTGGCATCGCCGCTGAGAATCGGCTCGAACAAGCAGTTGTCTTTTGGAATAAAGAATTGCTGAATATCAATGCACATACAGCGCACAGCCACCCGACAGTAAAAAGTCGGGCGGCTGCTTTCGTGCAAAAACGAATTGAAAAATCAATTCGATTATGGTATAATGAAAAAAATATTTTCAAAAAACAAAAAATCTTTGAGCTCGGGTTGAGGTTGACGCGATAAAATGAGGTCACAGAAAGCAAAACGGCGATCCGTGCGGAAAGGAAAGCATATGAAAATACTGATTGCCGAGGATGACAGCTCGCTTCGTCGGGCGCTGACCTCGATACTTCAGAAAAACAACTATTCCGTGGATGCGGTTGACAACGGCGGTGACGCCCTTGCTTATCTTCAAAGCGGTTATTATGATGCCGCGGTTCTCGACATTATGATGCCCGTCATGGACGGTGTAACCGTGCTGTCACGGGCGAGAGCCGAACACAACACGACGCCGGTTCTGCTTCTGACCGCGAAATCCGAAATTGACGATAAGGTCACGGGACTTGATGCGGGTGCAAACGATTACCTGACAAAGCCCTTTGATATGCGCGAGCTTCTCGCAAGACTTCGGGTGCTGACGAGAAAGACCGAGGTTCAACAGAACAATATGCTGTCTTTCGGGAATGTGGCGCTGAATACGCAGTCGTTTGAACTGTCGGCACCCGGCGGAAGCTACAAGCTTGCGAACAAGGAATATCAGACGATGCTCCTTCTCATGCGCAATCCCGAAACGGTGATCTCTTCGTCTCGCTTCCTTGAAAATATATGGGATCCCGACAGCCGTGCCGAGGACAACACGGTCTGGACTTACATCTCCTATCTTCGCCGTAAGCTCGAAGCTATCGGCGCCGATATCCGCATTGACACCAAACGCGGTGCGGGCTACATTCTGGAGGGCTTGCGATGAAAAACAGATTGAAACGCCGCCTTCAGGTCAGATTTGTGCTGCTTTCTGTTCTTGCACTGATTGTCCTGCAAACAGGGATTGTTACATTCAGCGTTTCCAGAAGCTACCGTCAGATGACGCTTCGGGCAGACGCTATCATAAAATCTCTCGAAGCATCACCGGAAGTCAACGATGCGAGATATTTCAGAGCGGCATTCGATATTGAAGCCAAAACCTTTGATTTCGACCTTGACCATACCACGCTCGTTACCCGCGCTCTTGCCACGGAGCTTGCCAAAAAGGTAATCGCCGACAAAAGCGAAAAAGGATATATTGACGGATATCGTTATCTTGTGCGCCGCGAAACCGGCACAATCAAGATTACTTTTCTTTCGCGCCTTGTTGCAACCGAATCATTCAGAAATAATGCAGAATCCTTGATTCGTATCTCTCTTTCGGGTATTGCCGCAATGGCGGTATTGCTTACGGCGGTATCGGGAGCCGTGGTCTCACCTCTTGTGAAAAACCGACAGAGGCAGAAAGAATTTATTACTTCCGCAAGTCACGGGCTGAAAACGCCGCTGACTGTTATAAACGCCGATGCACAGCTCCTTGAGTCCGAGATCGGAGAAAACGAGTGGCTCACGGACATTATGAAGCAGACTGCGGAGATGACCGAGCTGACGCATAGGCTCGTCTATCTTGCCCGTGCGGAGGAGCAGGACGAGAAAATGAAAAAAATCATTTTCCCCATATCCGATGTGGCAGAGGACGTGGCAAGTTCTTTCCGTTCCGTGGCTGAAAACACCGGAAAACGCTTTGATGTCTCAATAGACGGCGGGATTTCCTACTGCGGCGATGAAAAAGCGATACGCGAGCTTTTGACGGTACTGCTTGACAACGCTTTCAAATACAGCCCAAAGGGGGGAGCTGTCATCCTGACGCTTACCGCAGAGGGTCACGGCGTGAAAATCAGCACCGAAAACGATGCGGTCGGCATAAGCGAAGAAAATATCGGGAAGTTATCGGGCAGATTTTATCGCGCCGATACCTCAGATAAAATCAAAGGCTTCGGCATCGGGCTTTCGATTGCAAAAGCCGTTGCGGAAAATCACAAAGGAAAACTGAGTTTTGAACTGACGAAGCCCGACAGAATAAAAATAACCGCTATACTGAAATAGCGGATAAAAAAGGAGTGCTTTTTATGAGACGAACCATTGCCATGTTACTTGCCGTACTGATGACGGCTACCGTTATCACCGTTCTTTCGGGATGCGGCAGAGGTCAGACGCCGGATACGGAGGAAAGTACTGTCGCGCAGAGTACAACGGAAATGACCGATACAGCTCCGCAGGAAACGACGGAAGAGGCAAAACCCGAAGAAAATCCGATTTCGGCATCCGCATTCCGCGCGTGCAGTATAAAAACAAATTCGCTCGGAGAGCTGAAATACTGGCTCTATACGCCGTCTGAACCGACGGAAAATATGCCGCTTATCGTTTATCTGCACGGCGGAAGCGGCAAAGGTGACAACCTTAATCTGATTACGGCGGCGGACGGATTCCCGAAATATCTTCGCGACGGTCAGCTCGGCGATGTGCGGGCATATGTTATCATACCGCAGCTTCCGTCCTCACAAAAAGGCTGGGCAAACGGAGCTTCTGCGGTCTATGAGCTGATACAGGTGACCGCATCGAAATTCGGGATTGACAGAGAGAACATTTCGCTTACCGGTCACAGCATGGGCGGCACGGGAACATGGAATCTTGCAATTTCGTATCCCACATTGTTTGCAAGGATTGCTCCGCTTTCGGGAAGTATCAGAGTGCAGC
>CAVESF010000019.1:0-42274 GCA_963618495.1 Acutalibacteraceae bacterium | reverse complement strand
TTATTACATCGTCATAGACGATGAATATCAAAAATTCAAGCTGATTACCAGTTCCGCAAATCCCGATTTGTCGATATCTTATTATACCACAAATCTTCCCATATTTCAACCCCTTCCGCTTACATTCCGCCCATGCCCTGGTCGGCGTCCTGCAGGACATCCTCCAGGGTATAACCTTCTTCCATACAGACAAAGCCGAGTCCTTCCACAAATTCGCCGTCATTGTTTTCGGCTATTGATTCGCCATAGCCCGCGTAATCGAAAAACTCGTCAATTTCATAGGGCAAGGAACAGTCCATCTTGTTTTCCAGCCACCATGCGCCGAGGCTGTTTGTGTCCCGCACACCCGGAGCATACTCGAAAAGCTCCAACGATTCCGCAATCCGGCACACTTCGCAGGAGGTGTCGGCATTTGCATACAGCACGGCTGCCGTGAATTTGTCCAGATCCCGGTCGGGTATTTTTGCGGCAGCGTGGCATACCTCGTTGAATGCCTCCAAGCCTTCATCGTTCAGAATACGATCCATCACTTCGGAGAGCGGTTTTCCGAATCGGCTGCAGCTCATTTGAATGTGGCAGTCGTCGAGGCTGTCTGCTCCTAAGCGTTCCAAGGCAAATTCAATGGAGGATTGCTCACACGGAGGATAGACAAATTCCGTTCTTCCTCCGTGACAGATTGCCACACTGGATTCCTCGGGACCGCCACAGAGGTATTCGGGGAAGGTGATGCCGTTGTAGACTTCTTCCCAAGGTACTTCATCGTTGATGAACATCAGTCCGTAATCAGTCCAGATGCCGCGCTTGCTGTTCAGCAGGGCGCGACCTTCTTCGGCTCGTTCGGGATCGCGGTATTCCTCGTTGGAACAGCACCCGCCGTGGGTATCCATGTAGTGTTCGACTCCTACCGTTTGCATATCCGAGATGTTCTGAATCAGTGTAATCCTGCCGAGGTTGAAGGTGTAATTGATCAACTTTTTTAGGTCCCGTGTATCAAAGCGGGATGCCGCCGCAAGCAGTTTTCCCATCTCGGTTCCGTCGAAGCTGTCCATCCGCTTGGCGAGGTAGTTCAGCTCATGGATATTGGCGTATGTGCCTTCAATGGATTTCAGTCCTTTGGGACCAATGAGATTATTGATGAAGACCGTAGCTTTGTGTCCGATCTCGTTCTGCTCCGTCAGTCGCATGATCTCATCATCAGAGCATGGAAATGATACGGTTTCAATATGGTTGCCGCCTGTCAAAAGGGTTGCTTTGATCTGTGTCATTTACATTCCTCCCATCGTCATGCCGTGTGTATGCGGCATTTCACTGAATTCATCCGAATTGCGGACAAAGTAATTGTCGCCACTGTTCCAGAAATGGACATTCATAATGCCGTCCGGAATCCTGATATCCTGCTGTTCAGCTCCTTCGCCAAGCCCGTCTGAATTCTGACCGGTGATGAATTCCTTGAGTTCCGCTTCTTCATCTTCAGTCAACTGTTCTGTCAGCGTTGCACGCACTCTGCCGAAGAGGACTCCGTCAAAGCTCTCAAAATCCCATTTCAGCGACTTAATTTTTGCGACCGCCGAATTGCTCCCGTCAAAGTATTCCGCCATGTCGGTGTCGTCACTTGCGGTGTAGGCATCAAACATGGCTTTGATCTCATCGGCATAGTCGTCCGCAAATCTGCCGTCAAGCTCGCTGTCGGAATCGTAGTCAAGGTCGCCGTATTCGTTGTATTCATAGACCGAAACCGTCAGAGGAAAATAGTAATCCTCGGTCACATATTTCGGCTGAAAGTCCATGACCTTTTGGCAGAGAGAAGAAAGACTGTCCGTGGGATTCTGCGACAGTTCAACATCCAGTTTTTCTTTCTGCGTTTGAGGCAGTTCCCGATAGAGATCGAGCGCTGTGTTGACACTGCCGAGGCTGTCTTTGGGAGTAACCAATGCCGAGAGTTCATTTTCAAAATCACTCTCGCCGAAGAGCTTCACTTTGATATAATCTTCTTCCTCGTCCGAGCAGGGGATGATATGTGCCGGGGTTCTGATGCCGATCTGACTCAAAGAGCCTGCAAGTTCCATCCGGGAGGTCGGCAGTTCAAGGACGGCGGTCTGATCGTTTCTTGTGATGATTGCTTTCATGTTCGTTTTTTCCTTTCGTATAGAATTCATAGATTTCTTTGTCGTTTTCATTGAGAACGGGGGAGCGCGTGCGAATCTTATCTTCCAGGCAGCAGCACCGGACGGCACGGCATTTCCCGCGCCGGCAGTACAGGCAGTAGCGGCAGTCGCAATCTTCTTTTTTATAAATGTAACCGATGACGGGCCTCCTTTCAGGCAGACACAAATATTTAACATATAAAAATACGAAAAAAGGGCAGAAGGTGCGCAAAATCAGCACACTTTCTGCCCTTAAAAATGGGGACTACAGGGTTCAAATCCTGTCCGAAGCTGTTTTTTTGAAATGATATCTTTTTTTCTGCACTCTATATCCGCAAACCTCATGATTGCGAAAAAGCGAGGAAACGCGAGAAAAACCCCCGAAATCGTGAGATTTCGGGGGTTCGAAGCCATGATATCTTTTTTGGCTTCACAATATGGTTGCGGAGATGGGATTTGAACCACATGACCTTCGGGTTATGAGCCCGACGAGCTACCGGACTGCTCCACTCCGCGATATAATGGTGCCGGAAACCGGGATCGAACCGGTACGATACTCTCGTATCACGGGATTTTAAGTCCCGGGCGTCTGCCAGTTTCGCCATTCCGGCATCTCAATTTCCTATAGCTTTATTATGTTATCACAATTTACTCTGTTTGTCAATAGCTTTAGGAAATTTTTTATTTTTATTCGCTTTTTTAATTTTCTCCGAGAAGCTCACGAAAAATATCGAGATGCAGTCTCTCATCCTCAAGTATTCTCTCGAGCACAGCGATTATATTTTCATCTTCGGTTGCCTTTTGAAGCTGTTCATAAACATAAATCGCGCTTTCCTCGCCTGCGACAGCACTTTTCAGTATCTGCACGGGATTTTCGCTGTAATGCATATTTGCCGTCGTAAAAGGTCGCCGTCCCTGCGTCACAACATATTTCGGGTCGCCGCCGAGCAGGAAGATAATCTTCGCAAGTATATTCATATGATACATTTCAATGTCCGAAATACACCTTAGTACATCGGAAAGAGTCTGATTTTTGCTTCCGTCAAGCACGGTGCTTCCGTATAAATATGAAAGAATCGCCGATATCTCTCCGCCGCTTCCCGCATACGGCACGGAAAGAAGCGATGCAAAAGCAGTGTCTTTTTTCGCCGGCTTTATCTCGGGATAAGGTTTATGTATCATGCAATGACATTTCAGTTTTTCGTTCATAAAAAACTCCTTTTCGCGTTTTCTTCTACGGTATTATATGATTTTATCCGCTTTTTTGCCATAAACATTTGACAAGAAGATATTTAAATAGTATAATATATAAGATCGAATGATTTCGGGAGGTGAAAAACGGATGATTAGCTTCGGCACAAATGATATTTTGCTCGAATTCGGCACGGATGTCATTCTTTCCGGCATCAGCTTCTCCGTAAACGAGGGTGAAAGACTCGGCATAGTCGGCGTGAACGGCGCGGGCAAAAGTTCGCTCATGCGCATCATCGCGGGCTTGCAGAAGCCGACCTCCGGCAGTGTCTACACGCAAAAGGGCGCTACGCTCGGCATGCTCGCGCAGAACGAAATGCTCGAGAGCGAGCTCTCCGTTTTTAACGAGATGCTCGGCGCTTTTCCCATGCTTTGCGCCCTGGAGAAAAGCATCTCCGAAATGTCCCGCGAGATAGAGCGGTGCGCTTCTCTTCCGCACGACGCGGAATATGAAAAGCTCATCTCCCGATATACCGAAGCGGAGGAGCGTTTCCGCGCGGAGGGCGGCTATGAATACCGCTCGAAAATAAGCTCCACGCTTGCGAAATTCGGCTTTGACGAGAGCCGCCGCAATTCCCTCGTAAAAACCCTCTCGGGCGGCGAACGCACGAGACTGGCGCTCGTCCGTCTGCTCCTCTCGGAACCCGATATTCTCCTGCTTGACGAGCCGACAAACCACCTCGATTCCGATACGCTCTACTGGCTTGAGGAGCATCTGCGCGCATATCCGCATACGGTCGCCGTCATTTCGCATGACAGATATTTTCTTGACCGCGTGGCAACGAAGATTCTCGATATAGAGCACACAAAAGCCACTGTATATAACGGAAATTATGCCTCCTTTACTGAGAAAAAGGCAAAAAATGCCGAGATTCTCGAGCATCACTACAAAAATCAACAGCGCGAGATAGCGCGCATAGAAGCTTTCATCGAGCAGCAGCGCCGCTGGAACCGCGAACGCAATATCATCGCCGCGGAAAGCCGCGAAAAGGCTCTTGCCCGCATGAAAAAGACAGATGCGCCGCAAGCCGCTCCGAAAGATATAAAATTAACTTTCGGCGAAGCGGGCGAAAGCGGAAACGATGTGCTCTACGCGGAGCATCTCTCAAAAAGCTATGGGGAGAAGCGCATCTTCTCGGATATAAGCTTCACCGTGAAAAAGAACGACAGGATTCTCATTCTCGGTCCCAACGGCTGCGGCAAATCGACGCTGGCAAAGATAATCGGCGGCATGCTCATGCAGGACGTCGGCACGTTGGAATTCGGCTCGAATGTCATCTACGGTTACTACGACCAGGAGCAGCAGTCGCTCGACGAAAAGAGCACGGTAATAGACGAGGTAGTGCGCGCGCACGAAAAACTCGGCGCCGCGGAGATACGCTCGGCGCTTGCCGCTTTCCTTTTCTTCGAGGAGGATATAAACAAGCTCGTCTGCGAGCTTTCGGGCGGCGAAAAGGCGCGTCTTATGCTCTGCAAGATGATGCTCTCAAAGATAAATCTGCTCATCCTCGATGAGCCGACAAACCATCTCGATATAAATTCGCGCGAGATACTGGAGGATGCCGTACTCCGCTTCCGCGGGACGGTGATTGCCGTTTCGCACGACAGATATTTCGCCAAAAAGATAGCGACGCGCATTTTTGATATGAGCGGCGGAGATTTCTTTGATTACCGCGGCGGATATGACGAATATATGGAATATAAGCATTCCTCGGTACGCGCGGAAGCGGCTCCCTTAGCCGAAGCGAAGCCCGAATCGGAGAGCAAGGCGAAATATATGGAAAACAAGCGTCTTACAGCCGGGATACGCAAGCGCGAAAAGCAGATAGAACGCGCCGAAGCGGAAATAGAAGCGCTTGAAGCCGAAAAAGCGGCGCTTGAAGCCGAAGCCGCGGGAGCAGCCGCCTCCGACTATATACGGCTATCGGAGATAGCGGCAAAAACAGAGGAAATAGACGAAAAGATAAACGCCGCCTTCGACATAATGGCGGAAGCGGAGGATTTCCTCTCGCAGAACAGAGAAAACGGAGAAAAATAAATGCGGAAAATTGCCATAATAGGCGCAGGCGCGGCTGGCATGAGCGCCGCCGTTTTTGCCGTCGACAACGGTGCGAAAGTCACTGTTTTCGAGCGGAACGCGCTTCTCGGGCGCAAGCTCGGCATCACAGGCAAGGGCAGATGCAATCTGACAAACGACTGCACGCCCGAAGAATTCATGGGCAGCATCACGGCAAACGGAAAATTTCTCTTTTCCGCGATACGCCGCTTTGACAGCGAAAGCACAAAGGCTTTCTTTTCCGAGCGGCTCGGCGTGCCGCTGAAAACGGAACGCGGAAACAGGGTTTTTCCCGTTTCCGACAAGGCGACGGATATTGTCCTCGCTCTCAAAAACGAAATGCGCCGACTGGGCGTCACCGTGTTCACGGAAAGAGTGACCGATATAGAGCTTTCCGATGAGGGCGGCGAAAAGCGCATTTGTGCGGTAGTGACGGAAAAACGCACTTTCACGGATTTTGACAGCGTGATAATAGCCACGGGCGGCGCGTCCTATCCCGTGACAGGCTCTACGGGCGACGGATATCGCTTCTCGGCGAAAGCGGGACATACGATAAAGCCGCTTGTGCCATCGCTCGTCGGACTTTGCAGCGGCGACCGCGCCTGTCCCGCGATGCAGGGTCTGGCGCTGAAAAATGTCGGCGTCACCGTCATAAAAAACGAAAACGGCAAGGTTATCTACCGCGATTTCGGCGAACTGCTCTTCACTCATTTCGGCATAAGCGGACCGACGGTTCTCTCCGCCTCGGCTCATATGCGGCCGATGACTCCGGGGGCTTTCACAGTTGAGATAGACATGAAGCCCGCTCTCGACGAGCAGACGCTCGACCGCCGCATAATGAGCGATTTCGAAAAATACAAAAACAAGGATTTTGCAAACGCGCTCTGCGATCTGCTCCCCGCGAAAATGATACCCGTTATCATCGCGCGCTGCGGCATTCCCCCTTCGCAGAAAGTAAATTCCGTGACAAAGGAACAGCGCCGCGCACTGCTCTCCGCTCTCAGGCATTTTCGCATAGAGATATCGGGTTTCCGCCCGATAGAGGAAGCTATAGTGACAAGCGGCGGCGTTTCCACAGCTGAAATAGAGCCTGCCACCATGCGCTCGCGCCTCTGCCCGAACCTGTATTTTGCAGGCGAGGTGATAGATGTGGACGCATACACGGGCGGCTTCAATCTGCAGATAGCGTTTTCCACGGCATATTCCGCGGCAAAAGCCGCATCAAAAGAAAAAGAGGTGTAAAAAGTATGATAAATATAGCGATAGACGGACCCTCCGGCGCGGGAAAATCCACCGTTGCCAAAGCACTGGCAAAGAAGCTCGGTTATATCTATGTGGATACGGGCGCACTATACCGTGCGATAGGTCTTTATGTGCGCCGCGCGGGCGTTCTCCCCGAGGACAGCGCGGGCGTTATCGCTCTGCTGCCGGAGACAGATGTGCGTCTGGCATATGAAAACGGCGAGCAGAAAGTTCTCCTCTCGGGAGAAGATGTCGGTCCGCTCATACGCACAAACGAGATTTCCTCCTATGCCTCCAAGGTTTCGGCGATACCCGAGGTGCGCACATTTCTGCTTGAGCTCCAGCGCGATATGGCAAGAAAAAACAATGTCATCATGGACGGCAGGGATATAGGCACCGTCATACTTCCCGATGCCGATGTGAAAATATTCATGACAGCCTCGCCCGAGGCGCGCATACGCAGAAGATATGAGGAGCTTATCGCAAGCGGGCAGAGCGTCTCTCTCGAAGAGGTGGCGGCGGCTGTGCGCGAGCGCGACAGAAACGACAGCACACGCAAGGTAGCGCCCGCCGTTCCCGCCGCGGATGCCGTATTCGTCGATAATTCCGGTACGTTTGAGGATACTCTTTCAAAGATTATTTCGATAATAGAGGAGAAGATAAAATGAGCTTTATTTATCGCCTTGCCTTTATTTTCGCGCAGATTCATTACAGGCTTTTTTACCGCGTGAGGATTCACGGAAAGAAGAAAAAGCTGCCCGATGGGAAATACATACTCTGCGCAAACCATATCTCAGCGCATGATATCTTGCTCGCGGCGATGGGAATAAACCGACAGGTTTTCTATCTCGCGAAATTCGAGGTGACCCAAATACCGCTCATCGGCAGACTCCTCTCGAAAATGACGATACCGATACACCGCGGCGCCTCCGATATTTCGGCTATAAAGAGCGCCGTCTCCGCCGTAAACGAGGGGAAGCTTCTCGGCATTTTCCCGCAGGGAACGAGAATGCCGGGCGTCGTTCCCTCACCCGAGGATGTAAAAGGCGGCATCGGACTTATCGCGTGGCGCACAAAGGCAAACATCATTCCCGTTCTGATAAAGACAAAGGAATACAGGATAAAGCTTTTTCGCCGCATAGATGTTTATATCGGCGATATAATGCCGTATGAGGAGCTGTGCTTCGAGCACGGCGGCTCGGCTGAAATGGACAGAGTATCGAAATTCGTTTTCGAGAGAATCTGCTCGCTTGACAAAGGCGGTGTGGCAGACGCATGAAAACCGCTGTGGCAAAATACGCGGGCTTCTGCTTCGGCGTGAAAAGAGCGGTCGATTTCGTCTTTTCCCTTGCCGGGAGCGAAAAAGAAGCCGATATATATACCGTAGGCGAACTTATCCATAATGCCGATGTGCTCGGCAGGCTTGCGGAGCGCGGCGTTCATGCCGTCAGCGCGGCGCAGGCAGAGGAAATAATCGCCGCAAAACCGGAGAAGAAAACCGTTTTCATCATCCGTGCGCACGGGATAACGCTCCCGCTCCTGGAAAAGCTGCGGGCGGCGGAGACGGAAAACGAAAATATCTCCGTCTATGACTGCACCTGCCCGTATGTACGCAAAATTCACGATATAGCCGATGAAAATACCGCGGGAGAAAACATGGCGGCGCTTCTTTTCGGCGATAAAAATCATCCCGAGGTTCAGGGGATAGCGAGCCATATCGGATGTCCGCATATTATTTTTTCCTCCTGCGAGGAGCTTGCCTTGCCGGAAAATGCGGATTTTCTCGGAAAACACCGCAATTTTCGCCTGATAATGATGGCTCAGACCACTCAAAACTTCTCGGAATATAAAAAATGTCAAAAATTTATCAAAAACCTCTGTACAAATCCGATTATTTTTGATACAATATGTAGTGTTACCGAAAATCGGCAGAAAGAAGCCGAGATTTTATCGCGGGAATGCGATGTTGTTCTTGTCTGCGGAAGCATGAACAGCGCCAATACGCGAAAGCTTTATGAAATAAGCAAAAAAAACTGCCCGCGCACGCTTCTCATCGGCGGCGCAGGTGATATTCCGCCTGACTATGTGCATGATTCCGACAGGGTCGGGATTGCAGCCGGAGCGAGTACGCCCGGTTATATAATAGAGGAGGTACAAAAAACCATGAGCGAACAGACAAATTTCGCGCAGCTTCTTGAAGAATCTTTCAAATCATTAAATACAGGAGACACCGTTACGGGTATAGTAACTTCGGTATCGGCTACCGAAGTACAGCTGGATCTCGGCTGTAAGGTTACAGGCATTCTGACGCTTGCAAATGTTACAGACGATCCCCAGGCAAAGCTTGCTGACCTTTTCAAAGTCGGTGACACTGTAGAAGCTGTCGCAGTAAGAGTAAACGATGTGGAAGGCATCGCTACTCTTTCCAAGAAGAAAGTAGATGCAAAGAACAACTGGAATCTCGTAGCAAAAGCACTTGAGGACGGTGAGATTCTTACAGGAAAGGTTATCGAGGCAGTAAAGGGCGGCGTTGTCATTTCCGCACTTTCTCAGAAGATATTCGTTCCCGCGTCCCAGACAGGCGTAGCACGCGACGGCGACCTTTCCGCACTCGTCGGCACAACACAGAAATTCAAGGTAATCGAAGTCAAAGAGGATCGCCGCCGTGCAGTCGGCTCCATCAAGGCTGTTCAGAGAGAAGAGCGCAAAGCCGCAAAGGAAGCTTTCTGGGCAAATGTTGAAGAGGGCAAGCACTACAAGGGCGTAGTAAAAAGCCTCACAAGCTACGGTGCATTCGTAGATCTCGGCGGTGTAGACGGAATGGTACATAATTCCGAGCTTTCATGGACGAGAATTTCAAATCCGAAGGACGTTGTTTCCATCGGTCAGGAAATCGATGTTTATGTCAAGTCCTTTGATGCCGAAAAGGGCAGAGTTTCCCTCGGCTACAAGACAGAGGAATCCAACCCCTGGACAATCTTTATGAATAGCTACAAGGTCGGCGATGTTGTCAAGGTTACAGTCGTTTCCATGACGCCTTTCGGCGCTTTCGCGCAGATCATCCCCGGCGTTGACGGACTTATTCACATTTCGCAGATAGCAGATAAGAAGCTGGCTCATCCCTCCGATGTTCTCAAGAAGGGCGAAGAGGTTGAGGCAAAGATTATCGATATCAACGAAGAGGCTCATAATGTAAGCCTTTCCATCCGCGCTCTTCTCGAAAAGGATGAAGATATCGCAGAGGAAGCTCCTGCCGCAGAAGCTGCAGAAGAAACAGCAGCCGAGTAATTTCGGACAGCACTCTAAAAGAACCGACGGTCTCTCGCGAGACGGTCGGTTTTTTGCTTTCGCCGCACCTGTTTTAAGGTTTTCATGCACTTTTTAATTGTGGTGGAAATTATGGCTGGCAAAATCTTTACCAAGTGCGGAGCAAAAAATCGGCTGTCTTGTGCGGGACAGCCGATTTTTTCACATATCCTTACTTATGGGCGCAAAGCGGAATTTTATCACCTTTGCGAGTTCATCCGTGCTGGTTTCCACCTGCAATCCGATTCTGCCGCCGCTGAAAAGGATAGTTTCCTGATTTTTTGCGCTCTCATCTATCACCGTAGGGAAAAATTTCTTCATTCCTATCGGAGAGCAACCGCCGTGGATATATCCCGTCAGCGGCAAAAGCTCCTTTGATTTTATCATACTGATGCTTTTTTCACCGACGACAGCCGCCGCCGCTTTCAAATCCAGTTCTTTCTCCACAGGAACGACAAAAACATAATTTGCATTCGATTTTCCTGCGGTGACGAGCGTTTTGAAAACCTTGTCGGGATTTTCTCCGAGAATTTTCGCTATCTCCGCGCCGCTGAGCACGGGCTCTGTCTGATAGGTGTGCGTTGTGAAATTTATCTTTTTTGATGACAGCAGTCGGACTGCGTTTGTCTTTTCTTCCTGTGTTTTCATATCTTGCCTCGTTGGATTTTTCGTTTTTCGCGTATATTCTATCACGAAGATATGAATTTTTCAAGAAGAAAGCCGATTTTTTTCATTTTTATCCCGCATCGGAAATAAGCTCCGATACAGTGACAAATTCATATCCCTCGGAAAGAAGCTTCGGTATCAGAATCTTCAGCGCATCTACCGTATGCGTCCCGCTCACGGTGAAGTCATGAAAAAGAATTATGCTCCCCTCGCGCACATTCGCGCTGACATTTGCAACTATCTGCGAAGTGGAAACCTTTGCCCAGTCGCGCGTATCGACTGTCCACAGTATAATGCTGTAATCCATGCTTGCCGCTATTTCGACAACCTGACGTGAATACGCCCCCTCGGGCGGGCGAAAAAGCTTCGGCTGATATCCGGCTATTTCCATGAGCGAATCCTCTGTCTGCGAAATCTCGGCTCTTATCCTCTCTCCGTTGCATTTCGAAAGGCACGAATGATAAAAGGTATGATTTCCCAGCTCGTGTCCGCCGTTTATCTCCGCACGGATGATATCGGGATAGCTTCTCGCGTTGCTCCCGACGACAAAAAATGTCGCTTTCACATCATATTTTTCCAGAAGCTCCAGTATCTGCGCCGTTTTTGTGCGATGCGGTCCGTCATCAAAGGTGAGCGCTATTCTCTTTCCCTCGCCTGTGCCGGAAAAGATGACTCTGCTGTCCCGCTCGGCAAAGGTACATGTGCGGAGCATCATCGCAAGGCACAGCGCGGCAATGACAAAACGATATCTTTTCATTTTGCGAAAAGCTCGTCAAGCGAGGCGAAACGATAGCCTTCCTTTTCCCATTTCGTCATGAGCGTATCGAGAATATCGGCGTTCGTTTTTGATGTGGGATGGAGCAGGACTATCGCGCCGTTATGGATATTCGCATCAAGCAGTGCCATCGCCTTGTCGGGCGCGGGTTGCTTCGCATTGTCCCAGTCGGCATAGGCAAGACTCCAGAAAACCGTTTTATAACCCATATCCTGCGCATATTTCAGATTTTCTTCGCTGAAACGTCCCTCGGGCGGACGGTAATATTTTGCCATTTCAAGCCCCGTATGTTCCCGCAGAACATCCTCGAGCGCATGAAGCTCCTTTTCAAATTCCTCGCGCGAAAAACCCGACATATCGCGATGGCGCACGGTATGATTGCAGATGAGATGCCCCTCCTCCGCCATGCGGCGCACAAGCCCGGTATTTCTTCTTATCAGGTTGTCCAGCACAAAGAAAGCGCCGGGCGCATTATGCTTTTTGAGCGTATCGAGCACGCGCTCGACATTGCCGTTTTCATAGCCGGCGTCAAATGTGAGATATATCACCTTTTCATCGGGATTTCTGCCGAGAAAAGCCGCGTCGTATTTCTCGATGAAGCGCATATTCGATTCCGCCTGCGGGCGCTCGTGATTCTTTTTTCTCATGCAGTACCAGCTGTACCCTGCGGCAAACGCACTGTTTGCAAAGAGCGCGGCGGCAAGCACGCATGATGAGATTTTAAATATTGTTTTTTTCAAAAGATTTGCCTTCTTTCATATATTTTCATACATATAATTTCTGCATTCGGCGGCAAAATAAACAAGGCAAAAATATGATATCCCTCCAAAAATCGCATAAGGTGTTAACAAGTCTCACATCATTTGTAAAAAATGTCGGCGAATGCTTGAAAAAGGCTTTCTTTTGCATTATAATATATATGTAAAAATTTCTTTTGAAAGGAAGTAACATAATCATGGCAGTAAAAGAATTCAAAGCCGAGAGCAAAAAGCTTCTCGAGCTGATGATAAATTCCATCTATACAAATAAGGAGATTTTCCTGCGCGAGCTTATCAGCAATGCTTCCGACGCTATAGACAAGCTTCATTTCAGGTCGCTGACCGATGAGGGCGTCGGCATAGCCGAGGGCGATTTTGCGATAACTCTCACACCGGACAGCGCGGCAAGAACGCTCACCGTTTCCGATAACGGTATCGGCATGACGCGCGACGAGCTTGAAAACAATCTCGGCACTATCGCCAAAAGCGGTTCGCTCGATTTCAAAACGGAAAACAAAAGCGACACGCTCGATATCATAGGTCAGTTCGGCGTTGGTTTCTATTCCGCCTTCATGGTTGCCGACAAGGTGACCGTCATCTCCCGCGCATACGGCGAGGACAAGGCATGGAAATGGGAATCCTCCGGCGCCGAGGGCTATACGATAGAAGAATCCGAAAAAGCCTGCGTCGGCACGGACATCACCCTGCATATCAAGGAAAATACGGAGAATGAAATCTACGACGGATATCTGAGTGAATATCAGCTCCGCACGCTCGTAAAGAAATACAGCGATTACATCCGCTATCCGATAAAAATGCTCGTCACACATTCGCATATGCTTCCGAAGCCCGAGGATGCGGGCGACGACTGGAAGCCCGAATATGAAGAGCATAAGGAAATGGAAACGCTCAACAGCATGGTTCCCATCTGGAAGCGCAAAAAAGGCGAAGTGACCGACGAGGAATACAACGAATTTTACAAGAATACATTTTATGATTACAATGATCCCGCGCTTGTTTTCACGGCAGGCGGCGAAGGTATGGTTTCATATAATGCGGTAATGTTTATCCCCGCGCAGACGCCGTATGATTTCTATACAAAGGAATTCAAGAAAGGTCTTGCCCTCTATTCCTCGGGCGTTATGATCATGGAAAAATGCGAGGATTTGCTCCCGGATTATTTCTGTTTCGTGCGCGGTATAGTGGATTCCGCAGACCTGAGTCTGAATATAAGCCGTGAGCTTCTCCAGCAGAATCATCAGCTCCGTCTCATCCGCAAAAATATCGAAAAAAAGATTAAAAACGAGCTTGCGAATCTGCGCGATAACAACAGAGAAAAATACGAAACATTCTGGAAATCTTTCGGCAGAGTGATAAAATTCGGCGTTTACAGCGACTACGGCGCAAACAAGGATACTCTCTCGGATCTGCTGATATTCTTCTCGGCAAAGGAAAAGAAGTTCATAACGCTTGACGAATATGTTTCCGCTATGCCCGAGGCACAGAAGTGCATTTATTTTGCCGCCGCCGAAACGACGGACAGAGCCGCAAAGCTCCCGAATACGGAAGCCGTGCTCGCGCATGATTTTGATGTTCTGCTCTGCACGGAGGATGTTGATGAATTCTGTCTCCAGACGCTGCAAAGTTACAAGGAAAAGGAATTCAAAAATGTAGGCACAGGCGACCTCGGACTCGAAAGCGAAGAGGAAAAGGAAGCCGCAAAAGCAAGCGCCGAGGAGAACAAGGAGCTTCTCGAAGCGATGAAAAACGCGCTCGGCGACAAGGTAAAAGCCGTTCGTCTCTCCAAGGTTCTGCGTGAGCATCCCGTGGCTCTTTCTTCGGACGGCGCTCTCTCCATCGAGATGGAAAAGGTGCTCCGCAATATGCCCGAGGGCGGCGCGATAAAGAGCGAAAAGATTCTCGAGATAAATGAAAATCATCCTGTTTTCGAGGCGCTCAAGGCGGCAGCCGCCGACAGCGAAAAGCTTGCGCTTTATGCAAAGATACTCTATGACCAGGCGCTTCTCATCGAAGGACTGCCGATAGACGACCCTGTGGAATACGCAAAAGCCGTCTGCTCGCTGATAAAATAAGATTATGGAATGGAAAAACCGCGCTCCGTGCGGTTTTTCTTTGTGTATGGGGGAAGTATGCCGATGTCGTTTCGCGTTGCTTCATTCACTTACGACTAAAAAGAAATATAAGGCAACTTTTCTTTATATCGCGCTTTTCACTGACGAAGCAGGCGCAAAAGAAACAGCTTTCAAAAAGAAAACGCCGATGTGGAGATTTCGCACTCTGCTGAGCGCGACAAAAGCTCCGCGCTTTTGACAGCGCCGCCTTCCCCAAAAGGCGGGCGAAAACTTTACCAAAAGCGTGCGAAGTCTTTCGCGTGCGGTGCGAAACTTTATTCTCTCTCAAATTCATGCAAAACGCTTGAAAAATGCCCGCGATTATGGTATCATAATAATAAAATAATATCAAGGGACGGTAAAACACGATGATAAACGAAAATATTGAATTTCTGAAGAATTACGACCCCGAAATAGGCGATGCGATAGGCATGGAGCTTGCCCGCCAGCGCAGAGGCATCGAGCTTATAGCGAGCGAAAACTTTGTCTCTCCCGCTGTGCTTGCGGCGATGGGTTCTCCGTTGACAAACAAATATGCCGAAGGCTATCCCGGCAAGCGTTATTACGGCGGCTGCGAATGTGTTGATATCGTTGAAAACGTCGCTATCGAGCGTGCAAAGAAGCTTTTCGGCGCGGAACATGCAAATGTTCAGCCGCACAGCGGCGCACAGGCAAATCTTGCCGTTTATTTTGCCCTGCTCTCTCCCGGTGACAAGGTTCTCGGTATGAGCCTTGCCGACGGCGGTCATCTCACGCACGGAAGCCCCGTCAATCTTTCCGGTTCATATTACAATTTCATCTCCTACGGAGTGGACGCAACGACACACCGCATAGATTATGACAAGCTTCGCGAAAAGGCGCTTGCCGAGCGTCCGAAGCTTATCGTTGCGGGCGCATCGGCTTATCCACGCGCAATAGATTTCAAGTTCATTTCAGAAATAGCGCACGAAGCAGGCGCATATTTCATGGTCGATATGGCGCACATCGCAGGTCTCGTGGCGGCGGGACTTCATCAGAATCCCGTCCCCTATGCGGATGTCGTCACCACCACAACGCACAAAACGCTCCGCGGCCCTCGCGGCGGTATGATTCTCTGTCGCGCCGAGCTTGCGCAGAAGATAAACAAAGCTATCTTCCCCGGCACGCAGGGCGGTCCTCTCATGCACATCATCGCGGCAAAAGCAGTCTGCTTCGGCGAAGCGCTCAAGCCCGAGTTTGTCGAATATCAGAAGCAAATCGTAAGCAATGCCGCCGCGCTCGCGGACGAACTGCTTTCCGAGGGCTTTGACCTCGTTTCCGGCGGCACGGACAACCATCTCATGCTCGTTGACCTGCGCCCGATGAACATCACGGGCAAAGAACTCGAACATCGTCTCGACGAGGTTTACATCACGGCGAACAAAAATGCGATACCGAACGACCCGCAGAGTCCCTTTATAACGAGCGGCATCCGTCTCGGCACGCCCGCCGTGACAACCCGCGGCTTCACCGAAGATGACATGCGCGAAACGGCGCATCTGATAAAACTCGCGGCGACAGATTTCGAGGCGAGCGCCGACGAAATCCGCAGCCGTGTGACAGCACTCTGCGAAAAACATCCGCTTTATTGATTTTTTTGCGGCGATTATTTCCCATCGCGGCATAAAAGCGCAAAAATCGGCAAAATCCGCATGAATACGGCATTTTTGCCATGCTGAGCAAGGCGGCAAAGCCGACTTTTTGTGGAAAAACCTGTGGACAATGTGGAAAACTTGGAAAAAACTGGGAGGAATTGGAGTTGGCTGAAAAATTCAGATATATGAAGCCTGAGGAGCTTTCCGCCGAGATAAAGAGCGGCGGGCTTCGCGGCGCATATGTTTTCCTCGGAGATGAGGACTATCTCAAGCGCCATTACCTCTCGGAGGTATACAAAAGCATCATGAGCGCAGAGGGACTGGAGCTTTTCAATTATGGGAAAATCTCCTTTTCGGCTGTCTCGGGCGGCAGGGACGCAGGTTTTACCGCGCTCGCCTCGTCGCTTTCCTCTTTCCCGATGGGGCAGGAGCGGCGGCTGACGGAAATCCATGACCTCGCGGTAGACGGTCTTCCCGCCTCGGCACTCGATATGCTCTGCGAAAACCTCAGGGCGGCGGATGAGACGAACATCGCCATCCTCTGCCTGCGCAAAAACGAATGGACCTTTGACTACAAAACCGAAAATTCGCAGGAATTCAGGAAGCTTTCCGCTGTGGCGAAGCTCGTGCGCTTCGATATCCAGAGCAAGCCTAAGCTGAAGACATGGGCGGCGCGTCACCTCTCCCGCGAGGGAGTCAGAGCCTCCGACGCGGCGCTCGATATCCTTGCCGATATGTGTTCGCTTGATATGTCCGTCATTGCCGAAGAAACGGCAAAGCTATGCTTCTATGCGCACGGAATCGGAAAAACCGAGATAACGGAGAGCGATGTGCGCTCCGTCGTTTCGCAGGCGGTAACAACGGAAGCGCCGCCATTTGCCATGCTTGAGGCGGCGCAGAAATGGAATATAGCCGATATGTATGCCGTGGCGGCGACGGCACGTGACCTGCGTGAAGAGCCTGTCGCGCTCGTTGCCAAGCTGGGAAAAATCCTATCCGATATGCTCCGCGTAAAGGCGGGACTGGAAGCGGGACTGACAAATGCGCAGATAGCAAAAGAAACGAAGCTGAAAGAATACAGCGTATCGAAATATGCGGCGGCTGTCGCAAAAGCGCCCATATCGAAGCTGGAGGAATCCGTGCGACTCGCCTGCGAAACGGACGCGGCGCTCAAAAGCACGCAGACCGACGGTTATGTTCTGCTCGATATGCTTATTGCCAGAATATATACGCCGAGGTCGCTTTTATGCTGACGATATCAAGACCCATCATAGTGGAGGGCAAATACGATAAAATAAAGGTCGCTTCCGTCGCGCACGCGGTTATCGTGCAGACCGACGGCTTCGGCATTTTCAAAAACGACGAGCGCGCGGCGCTCATCCGCAGACTTGCCGAGAAGAACGGCGTGATTGTACTGACAGACAGCGATGCGGCGGGCATGACGATACGCAATTATATCAAAAATATTCTCCCCGCCGACAAGATAATAAATCTCTATACTCCCGAAGTCTACGGCAAGGAGAAGCGCAAGAAAGCGCCCTCCAAGGCGGGACTTCTCGGCGTTGAGGGCACGGATACCGAAAAGCTCCGCGAGGTTCTGCGCCCGTATTCCGATGAGGGTGTGCCGACAGGGGGAGCGCACGTGACAAAAGCCGAGCTTTACGAGCTGGGGCTATGCGGCGGGGAAAATTCCGCCGGGCGGCGAAAGGAGCTCTTACGCGAGCTTGCGCTTCCGCAGACGCTCTCGGCAAACGCGATGCTTGAGGCGGTGAGTCTTACTGTTTCTCCCGAAAAATGGAAGGAAGCCATATCAAAAATTTCCGTAAAAGAAGGTCAAGAAGATGAAATTCCTGAATAAAATGATTGATGCCGTGCTTAAATTTCTCCATCTGGAGAGATTCAAGGAGCTGATAGTTTACATAGTGATAGGCGGGCTGACGACGGTTGTCGACTGGCTCGTTTTCGCGCTGATGGATCTGATGCTTCCGCAGTTCGGCGGCGCTTTCTTCGAGCGCTTCCCGAATGCGATAGAATATTCCGTGGCATGGGCGGCGGCTGTCATATTTGCATATTTTACCAATAAATATCTCGTTTTCGAGGCGCAGGGGCGCTCATTTGCGGAGTTCTGCAGGTTCGTGCTATCGCGCGTATTCACGCTGATTGTTTCCATAGCGGGCGACGCGCTTCTCTGCGGCGTGCTCGATATGAATAAATATCTTGCCAAGCTGATAATTGCCGTTGTCGTCGTCATACTCAATTATATAACGAGCAAACTGCTTGTTTTCGCAAAGAAAAAGCCGGAAGAAAAGACCGGGGGCGCGGACACGGAGGATAAGACGGATGAATGAAGCCGCTTCGCACGGTGGCATAGTGCTCGCCTATATAGGTGACGCTGTGCTTGAAATACTGATAAGGGAAAGACTCGTTTCACTCGGCATGACGGATACGGGAGAGATGAGCCGCGTGGCGCAGAGCCTGATATGCGCGCCTGCGCAGAGCGCAAGGATGGAAAATCTTTTTCCTCTGCTGACGGAAGAGGAGGAAGCAGTCTATCGCCTCGGGCGCAATCATCATACAAATTCCAAGCCGAAAAAGGCGACGGCGGCGGAATATCATCGGGCAACGGGGATGGAAGCCGTCTTCGGATATCTGCATTTTTCCGGTGAAACGGAACGCATTCATGAGCTTTTTGATGCGGCATACGGCGATATTTGCGAAAAAAGATTGAACTTTATTTAAAAAAATCTAAAAATATGCAAAAAAGTATACCCAAATAACGTGAAATATTGTCAAAAACAGTTGACAAGCCAATAATTTCATGGTATAATTGCTATGAAAGCTTATAACATAAATTGCTGACGCGATAAAAACAGCGCAGTATTCATGGGGGGTATATTTATGAGATATGGGCAGAACAGAATAGAGCTTACGGAAGAAGAGCGCAAGGAAGCAAAAGCGGCTCTTTGCAAAAATCTCGTAACTCTGCGCAAAAACCTTTTCCTTTCGCAGACGGAATTCGGCAATCGTACCGGCATTTCGCGAATCAGACTCAGCATGATTGAGTGCGGAAAATATGAGATGACATGGTCGCAGTTTACTTCCATTCTTCTTATTTTCCTTACAAACAGAAGCACAAACCATGCTATCACGAAAAGCAAAATGTTCAGCGAGAAGCTTTTCCTCTATCTGCAGTGCAAGAGAGAGGGCGAAGAGCTCGACACCAATTTCAAACTGCTTTAATGAGAAAAGCGGACATCCCGACGGATGTCCGCTTTCATTCTGTCAAAGCCGGCGTGAGCATCTGCTCCCGCCGCTTTTTTGCACTGTAAAAATATCTTTTTGCCTTAAAAGCATCACGGATTTATAATAAATTCCGACCGGACCTGTAAGCCGGGTTCTGTCTGGAGCGACCATCTATCTTCGCTATATGTCACCACATAGCTTATACCCTTTCGGGTACTGCCTCCTCGCGATGAGCTTGCGCTCGGGTCGGGCAAACCGCTTTCTCGCGGGGCGTTGCTTCGGATAGGGTTTACATGGCTCGCCGCGTTACCGCAGCGACGGTGAGCTCTTACCTCGCCTTTCCATCCTTACCGCATTTCTGCGGCGGTCTATTTCTGTTGCACTATCCCGGAAGTCACCTTCGGCGGATGTTATCCGTTATCCTGCCCTATGAAGCCCGGACTTTCCTCATGATAATACCTTTCGGCAACATATCACGCGGTCGCTCAGTCCGGTCGGAAATTTATTCTGTTATTTTCCGATGGTTATCAAGCCATCGCTCGAAGCATTTTTCAGCTCTTTTTTATAATTAAACAGCTCTAAATCATAACTGTTTCTGTATATGGCGATATGCACGCCAAACGATTCCTCCGTCGGGTCATAATCCTCGGAATAATACATATTCAGATAAAGTGCGGAGATACCGCTCTTCTCATATCCGTATTTTGAAGCGCCCTTGTAAATATATCCCGCCTTCGGCGCCGTAGCTGTCGGATAAGATTCTGCGGGTGCTTTTTTCACGCTGTCGAAAAGGTCTATATCCGAGAAAACGATATTGACATATGTGTATCTTCCGACGCGATTGTATTTATACGAAGCTTTTTCATAGATATTACCCTTCTCATCACGCAGGATGAAGCGAAAAGGCATTTCCCCGACATTTTCAAGCGAATACTGCTCGCGGAGCGCGTCAAGCGTACTGCTGTTATAACGGACAGTGAACTGCAATTCGTTCACGGATGGGATATATCGCATGCCGTAAACGGAAAATCTACCGTCATAACTGCCGCCTTTTTTGGAATAATCTATACCGAATTCCGATTCGGCATCATAAGTATAAATGCGGAAATCATCGCCGAGCGCACTGTATGAAGCGTAAGCTTCGTTTGTCCAGACCATATCGGTATGGCGGAAAACCATTTTACTCTCGATTATTCTGTAGGTAAAAAACACATAAATGAAGATTATCAGCCCGACTATAAGCCAGCGGAAAACTTTTTTCAGCGTTCGGAAGCTGAATATTTTGCCGATTTTCGATTTCGCCTGATACCGCTCTTCTTTCATATAATCGCCGTAATCATTGAAATTTTCTGCCAATATTTCCGCCTCCTGTTTCCCGTATATAACCATTATACTATAGAATCCTGCGTTTTTCAATATTTTATGCGCGGATATTTTGTAAAATTTTATGCA
Source organism: Acutalibacteraceae bacterium (assembly GCA_963618495.1). Lineage (GTDB taxonomy): Bacteria > Bacillota > Clostridia > Oscillospirales > CAG-272 > Apopatosoma. The sequence goes on along the minus strand of CAVESF010000019.1, from coordinate 21,636 downwards.
CGATGCAAAGCGTGTATTTCACAGGCATACACCGTCCGCCAAAAAGCAAAACCCCCTGCCTTTTGAAGTTGCCGCGCGATTTGCGGCAATCCGTTTTGCAGGAGGATTTGCCTTTTTTCGGATGCTAATCGAAAAAACAATTTATTTGGTGGAGAACGCTGATTTAATTTCGTGACGGGATTCTTTTTCTGCTCCGCGAGATTGTTTCGTATATGATAACGCAGAAAATCAAAAGCAGACTGATCCATTGCGAAGTCGAAAGCAAGCCGAAAACTCCTCTTTCGATATCACCGCGGAAAAATTCCGTCACAAACCGTATCGTCGGATACGCTATGATATATATGAGACTTTCCGTCCCTTTTTTGCCTTTATTTCCGATAAAAACAAGTAATTCCGTTGCAGATAAGAGAAGCAGGCATCCCGCCTCTATAAGCTGAATCGGCAAAAGCGGTATGCCGACAGGTGCATTTCCGGCGACGGAGGTGTATGTATGGCTCGGAAAGCCCTCATGCGGTATACCATAGCAACAGCCGCCGAAAAAGCAGCCGACTCTGCCGAGCGCATGACCGAGCGGCGTGACGGTGGCGAAAACATCAAAAAAGTCTTTCACGTCAAGCCTGTATTTTTTCACATAGATAAAAAGTCCCGCTATCCCGCCGACAAGTCCGCCGTAGAAAACAAACCCGCTTCGTGTCAGATCAAGAACGCTCGGTTTTGTTTCAATTATCAGTCTTATTGAGACAAGCAGAAAAAACAGCTTTGCACCGACCACGCCGCCAATCATCGTAAAAACGCCGGAATAAACGATTTCATATCGCTCGATTTTTCTTTTTTTGCAGATAAGTACTGCGACAATGGCGGAAACTGCTATTCCGAGAGCAAAAAATAATCCGTAAACCGAAAAATTCATTGACAGATTGCCTTTTGGCATAGCTCACTACCATCCTTTCCGCTTTGAGAGCTTAAACGGGCTTGCGCGGAATATTGCAAGCCCGTTTGCATTTTCATGATATGCTAATCAGGAAAACGAATTTTTGAGTGAATCAGTCGCGGAACTAGCACAGATTCCGCAAAGACCGCAGGAAAAGAAAAGTATTCCGCAGATAGCCGTAGACACTATTCCGAGGATAAGTCCTAACGTAGCAATGCCGCTTGATGTACCCTGAGCCTTCAGCTCCTTGCCGCCCATGACGGAAAGCACGAGACCTGCGATAGCAAGCGGAAGTGACGCCAGTATAAGAATCAACGAAACCGTGAATCCAAAAGGTCCGACACAGCCGAGTATCGCGCTGACAAGTGCGACGATATCAAGAATAAGACCGCCTTTTGCTTTTGACATTTTTGAAAGTCCTCCTTCTTTTTTTATATAAAAAGCATGTCCTGCTTTTTATCGTTTTTATGGGACGCTTTTTTCTTGCTTAAAAGAATTGCCAGCCCCAAAACTCCTGTCACCACCACACAGGCAACAGCTATAAAAATCTTCTTCATAAGCTCCTCCCGTAAATTATTTAGTAACAAATTGTTACATCGATATTATAAGGCTTATGTCGCAAAATGTCAATAGAAATAAGCGTATTTTTTGATTCGGCGGGCATTTTTGTATGGTTCAACAAATTGCAAGGTAACATTTTGTTACTAATTCACAGATAACGGAGCAGTCCCTGCGGTATTTACTTTTCGGCAAAAATCGAGTAACAATTAGTTACATATTGGCTTGTTTATAATGGTAAAATAATATAAAATATGTCGTTATTTATCGAAAAACGGAAAAGAGGTGTTGATATATATGGTAGGGCTTCGCGAAATTCGGAAAAAGAAAGGTTTAAGCCAGCAAAAAGTGGCGATGGATTTGAACATCAGTCGAGAGGCGCTCTCCTATTACGAAAACGGAAAAAGAAATCCCGATGTTTCCATGCTTATTTCAATGTCAAAATATTTTAATGTTTCGATAGATTATCTTATCACAGGCAAAGACTTCGACAGGTCGAAATAAGGAACGGCGGTGCTATGCGTCGCCGTTTTTGCTTTGCAATCTTCAGCTGAAGCTGTGTAAAAGCATCCCTCGCCGTCCGTTGGCGCAAGGGCTTGCCACGCACTGCTTCCTGCGACTAACTCGCGCATGCCGCCAGTGGTTCGCAAGGAGGACGAAAACTTTGTGATGCGCACCAAACTCAAAAAAAATCCGCAATTCCCCGTTTTTCTGCGATTTTCTCAAAATCCCGCGTTTTTCCGCTCTATGAAAATGAATAATATACAAATTTTTTTAAAATATTTTGAAAATGGTATAGTAATTAAAAGGAAAATATTATATAATACATTTGTAAAATCGAAAAATATCGTCATTTACCTGAAAGGACAAACAGCATGGGACTTATAAGCAAAATTTTCGGAACATACAGTGAAAAGCAGATAAAGAAAATAGAGCCGACCGCGCAAAAGGTTGAAGCTCTTGCCGATAAATACAAAAGCATGAGCGATGCGGAGCTGAAAGCCGTAACACCCGCTCTCAAAGAGCGTCTTGCCGCGGGAGAAACGCTCGATGACGTTCTCCCCGATGCCTTTGCCGCCGTTCGCGAAGCGGCAGACAGAGTTCTCGGCAAACGTCCATTCCATGTTCAGATTCTCGGCGGTATCATTCTGCATCAGGGAAGAATTGCCGAAATGAAAACAGGCGAAGGCAAAACGCTCGTTGCCACAATGCCCGCATATCTCAATGCGCTCGCCGGAAAAGGCGTGCATATAGTTACCGTAAACGATTATCTTGCCCGCCGCGACAGCGAGGAAATGGGCAGAGTTTACGGCTTCCTCGGGCTGACCACGGGTCTTATCGTAAACGGACAGAAGGGCGCCGAAAAGAAAGCGGCTTATGCCTGCGATATCACCTATGGCACAAACAATGAGATAGGCTTCGATTATCTGCGTGACAACATGGCGATGAGCAAAAATGACCTTGTTCAGCGCGGATACAATTTCGCGATAGTCGACGAGGTGGACTCCATTCTCATAGATGAAGCGAGAACGCCGCTTATCATTTCAGGCAGAGGCGAAAAGTCAAATGACCTCTACCTTCAGGCGGACAGGTTTCTGCGCACGCTGAAATGTCTGCGCCTGAAAGAAATGGACAAAAAATCCGACAACGAGGATGTTGCCGAGGATTATATCGTGGATGAAAAAGCGCGCCGCGCCGTTCTCAGTCCCAAGGGCGTTGCCAAGGCGGAGAAATTCTTCGGGCTGGAAAATCTCTCCGATCCCGAAAATTCCACGATAAATCATCACATAAATCAGGCTATGCAGGCATGGGGCGTCATGAAACGCGATGAGGACTATGTCATTGACAACGGCAAGATAATGATAGTCGATTCCTTCACGGGACGCAAAATGCCCGGCAGGCGTTTTTCAAACGGACTTCATCAGGCAATAGAAGCAAAAGAGGGCGTTGACATTCAGAATGAAAACCAGACGCTGGCGACGATAACATTCCAAAATTTCTTCCGTCTCTACGGCAAGCTCTCGGGCATGACCGGTACGGCGCTGACGGAAGAAGATGAATTCCGCGAGATATATGAGCTTGATGTTGTCGAAGTGCCGACAAACCGCCCGATGATAAGAAAAGATTACAACGATGTTGTTTACAAGAATACCGCGGGTAAATACGAAGCGATAATAAAGCAGCTAGAGGAATGCCATGCCAAGGGTCAGCCTGTGCTGGTCGGCACTGTTTCCGTCGAAAAGTCCGAAACGCTCTCTAAGATACTGAAATCGCGCGGCATCCGTCACAATGTGCTCAATGCGAAGTACCATGAAAAAGAAGCCGAGATAATCGCGCAGGCGGGTAAATTCGGCGCGGTCACCATTTCTACGAACATGGCAGGTCGCGGTACGGATATCATGCTCGGCGGCAATGCGGAATTTCTTGCCAAGCAGGAGCTGAAAAAAGCGGGATATTCCGAAGAAGATATTTTTGATATAACGGCGGGTACAAGCCGCGAGGGGCTTGACGAGGGTCGCGCGCTCTATCGCGACAAGCTTGCGGAGTTCAGGGCGGAGATTGCGCCCGAGGCGGAAAAAGTCAAGGCGGCAGGCGGTCTTTTCATCATCGGCACGGAACGCCACGAGAGCCGACGCATAGACAATCAGCTCCGCGGTCGTTCCGGCAGACAGGGCGACCCCGGCGAGAGCAGATTTTATCTCTCGCTTGAAGATGACCTCATGCGTCTCTTCGGAAGCGACAGGGTTGCGGGCTTGGTAGACAGATTAGGACTTCCCGATGACCAGCCGATAAATGCATCTATTCTCTCCAACTCCATAGAGAATGCACAGAAGCGTCTCGAGGGCGAAAACTTCTCGCGCAGAAAGAATGTCCTTGACTATGACGATGTAATGAATCAGCAGAGAAACATAATATATGCACAGCGCCGTGCCGTTATCGACGGCGAAGATGTCAGCGACACGATACGCGATATGGCTGAAAAGGCAATAGACGAAAAGATTTCGCTTTGTCTTGACGAGCATGGAAATCTCATGCCGGCAGCAGAGCATGAAAATCTCCTCTGGATATGCAGAGAGACCGATTTTGCGGAGGCAACGACTGTTGAAGCTCTTCATGCGCGTGCGATGGAAAATTATGAAGCGCTTTACAACCGTCAGAAGCAGATTCTCGGCGACCGCATGGGCGATTTTGAGAGATTCTGTCTGCTCTCTTCCGTTGACTCGAAATGGATGGAGCATCTCGATGCGATGGATGATTTGCGCGGCGGCGTTGGGCTGAGCAGTTATGCACAGCGCAATCCGCTCAACGAATACAGAATAAACGGCAGCATCATGTTTGACGAGATGATAAAGGATATCCGCGAAGAGACCGTGAAGAGAATCATGTTCTCCCGCATAGAAACGGAACAGACGAGAGCCGAGGCTTCGAAAAAGCGTGCCGCGGCGGCTGTAGCAGGTGCGACGGATACGCCGAAAAAGCCCGTCGTCAAGGCTAAATCCGAGAAGATAGGCAGAAACGACCCATGCCCCTGCGGCAGCGGCAAGAAATACAAGAAGTGCTGCGGCATGAACGCGCAGGATTGAGATGGATTTGCCTTGCAGTACTTTTCAGTGATGAAAAGTACGACAAAAGAAAAGTTTCTTTATGTGTCGTCGCAGGCAAAAGCTTTATTATAGAGGGCAAAATTCCGACAAAAGCGAAAGCCTGATCGCGGGCGAAAAAACAAACACCAAGGGCGATATGCCCGAAAAAACTACAAGGAGCGGGTGAAACTCCCGACAAAAACAAAATGGGATTCGGATATATGCTCATCGGCTTTGCCTTCATGGCAAAAGCCTCCTACTACGGAATAGACTTTCTGCCCGATTTCGTCGGCTACTGTCTGCTCTTCACGGGTCTGAATATAGCGAAAAATCATTGCCGTTGCTTTGATTTCACGCGGCTTCTCTCCATATGCGGACTTGTCATCTCCGCCGTCCGTCTCTGCGCGGAAATAAGCTTCGCTTTCGGCGGCGGCATGAGCGACGCCTTTGACCTTTATTTCGGTGCTTTTTATGAAATTTTCACGGCGGCATTCACTGTATCGCTTCTCATTTCGCTCTACAATATAGCAAAAGAAACCGACCTGCCGAAGCTTCAGAGCAAAGCCCTGCGAAACTGCATTCTCATGCCGCTTTTCTGGGCGGTGGCGCTCTTCCTCAATCTCAATGAAAAGCTCGGCTGGTTTTCCTTTGAAGCTTCGCTGAAGCTCCCTCTTATAGCTCAGCTTCTTTCTGTTCTCTGGGTTATCCTCGTGGAGATAAATCTCTTCAATTGCTATGCCCGCATATGTCTCGAGGGCGACGAGGATATGGAAGATACGAAAAATCACAGGCTGAAAACGCCTTTTGACTTATTTGAAAAAGGTGCGCGCGATTATGTTTCCGATAAAGAAAGCGCGCCCTATGGCAGCGGCAAAAAGAAAAAGTGGAAAAAGCGCAGGTGATTTTATGAAAGGCAAAAAGAAAAAAGCAAAAAAAGACTCTCTCGGCTTGGGACTTTTCCTTGCCGGTTGCGTATTTCTCTTTGAACCGTTTTTCAGTGTATACGATATACTGCCGGATATCATCGGCGCTCTGCTCATCTGCATGGGACTGCGAAAACTCGCTTTCTTCGAGAAAAAACTCATGGAGAGCGCCGCACGCTTCAAGGTATATATATGGGTCTGCGTCGCACGCATCGCCGTCGAGATACTCTCCTCGATGAAAGATTCGATATTCGACTCCACGATGCTGCTGACCTTTGCCTTCGTTTTCGGCGTGCTCGACTGCATCCTGCTCATCCCCGCGTTTCTCGCCTTTTTTGAGGGCATGGAATATGTCTATGTCCGCGGCGACGGAAGCGACCTCGGCGATGAGCGCGATACGCAGAATAAAAATATCCATGTGCTCGCGGTGGTTTTTGTCATCGTGCGTGCCGCCGCTCCCGTACTTCCCATGCTCAGCGTACTCGGGGCGCAGTCGGCAACTTCATTTGAAACCCTGCATACGCTGCTCACCGTGATGTGTGCGCTCGTTTCGCTCGTACTCGGCGCGGCATGGCTCGCGGGAATGAAGAAATATCTCTCCTTTTACCGCTTGGATGCGGCTTTCACGGAAAATATCCTCACGCGATATGAAAACGAGATTATACCAGACACCTATCTCTGGAATAAGATATATTCCTCGCGCTTCTCTTCCAAAACCTGCGGAGCGATTCTTCTGCTTTTTGGAGTTCCGTTCTCCTCATATATGCAGAGCAGGAGCGCATATTATATCCTGCCGGAATTTCTTTTCGGCGTGATAATCCTCTGGGCGCTCTTCGATTTCCGCTCGTATATAAACGAGAAAAAAGCCGTTCGGCTCTGCGCGGCATACACAGTCGCCGCGGCGGCATTTTACGGCGCGTCCTTGCTCTATGCGTCGCAGGTCGGCGGACTTTATCAGCCGCAGACGCGCGAGGGCTTTGCCGCATATTTTATCCCATGCGCGGCTCTGCGCCTTGTCTCATGCGTGCTTTTTGTCCTTGTATGCCATGAAAAATACAAGGCTTTCCGCGATTTCACGGGAGCTTCCGTCGGGCTTCGCGGCAAGGCGAAAACCGACACGCGCAAGGACTATGACAGCACGATAAAGCGGAATCTGCAGAAGCGCGGCAAATGGCTTTTCGCGCTTGAGGCGATATTCGCGCTCGTATCAGCCGCGGCATATATCGCATCCCCATGGCTTGAGCTTGCATGGGTGGCGCAGTTTGTGCTCTGCATCGCTCTGCTGACGGTAAATTATATAGTGACTCATATGCTTGCCGCCGAAACGGAAATGGCAATATAAGCAATACAGGAGGAAAAAATGACAGAAAACGAAAAAAACGAAACGCCCGGCGAGAACAAAGCTCTTGCGGGCGGCAATGCGGGCGAAGCTCCCGTTTCTTCCGCACCCGAAAGCACGCCCGAAGACGAAACAATGAAGTGCCGCCGCGGAATTTATGATTTCGTGGAGATGCTGACAGGCTCTGTCGCCGCCGTGATACTGATATTCACGCTTCTCTTCCGCCTTGCGAGCGTAGAAGGCACCTCGATGACAAATACGCTTCAGAATGGCGACAAACTGATAGTTTCCGCCGTGGTCGGTGAGCTTGAACACGGCGATATCGTTGCCATCCAGAAAGCCGAAGGATATTCACTGCCGCTTGTAAAGCGCGTTATCGCAACAGGCGGAGAAACGGTTATATTTGATTTTACAGACTGGAAGGTCAGCATAAAGGACAAAGACGGCAACATCCGCGAGCTTGACGAATATTATGTCAACCGCGTTTCAGGCGCGATGCACCGCGAGGATGTGCCAATGTCAGACGAGGTATATGTTCCCGAGGGATATCTTTTCGTCATGGGCGACAACCGCAACGGCTCAGCGGACAGCCGAAACTCGATGATAGGACTTATTTCCGTTCATGAGGTAATGGGAAAAGCCATTTTCCGCATTTTCCCGCTTTCGGATATCGGCAGTCTCGCTTTAAAAAAATGACAGACGCACATGTTCATACCACTCTCTCGCATGACGGTATCTCCGATATGGAGGAATATATGCTCGCCGCACGCGGGAAAGGCGCAGACGAAATGACATTTACGGAGCATTGGGACGACTATACAGGCATGGCTTCGTGTCTCTCGGCGGTTGATATTCCCGCATATTATGCGGAATATCTGCGCATGAAGGCAAAATATGCCGTCCCCCGCATAAATTTCGGCATAGAAATGGGGCTTCAGCCGCATATTGCGGAAAAGGTTCATGCGGTGGTTTCGTCATATCCCTTTGATTTTGTGATAGGCTCCTCTCATATCACGGCGGGAAAAGACATGGCGATGGACAGCGATTTTTTCGCGGGACGCACAAGGCATGAAGCTTATATGATATATTTTCGTGAGGTGCTGGAAAACATCCGCGTGCATGAGGATTTCGATGTATACGGGCATCTCGATTATGTGGCGCGATACGGCGGATATGCCGAAAAGGAAGTGCGCTATGCGGAATTTTCCGATATACTCGATGAGATTCTCGGCGCGCTGATATGCCGCGGCAAGGGACTTGAGCTCAATACCTCGGGACTGCGGAAAGGTCTCCCGTCCGCGCATCCGAATATGGAAATACTGCGGCGCTACCGTAAGCTCGGCGGAGAGGTAATAACTCTCGGCTCCGATGCGCACAGCACCCGCGACCTTGCCGCCGATTTCGGCACGGCAGAGGAGATGCTGAAATGCGCGGGTTTTCGCCGGATTGCGGTTTACCATGCGCGAAAGCCGGATTTTGTGAGGATATGAGGGGGGTTTCTTATCGTACTTTTCAGTGACGAAAAGTACCAAAAGTCATCAAAGAGAGCGTTCCTCTCTCTTTGAAAACTCACCCTGTCGCCTCGCGGCGACCAGTGCGAACATAGTGCGCCGACCGTCCTGCTACAGCAAACCACAGCTACAGGTTCGAAACGCTTAAGCGCCGACTCGGATTCGCTGCTGTGCCATGTCAGGCTATGGCGAACCTCGCGGTTGAAGTAATGATGCGTGTCTGGTACGAACATAGCGAGGTAGGGTTTATTTGGATAATCCCGTCATCGTACTTATTAGAGTCACGCCCGCCCATCCTCATATATGCGGGCGTGCAGACAGTGCGTGCACGAATCTGCTCGGCTATCTCGTGTGATATGTTCGCACGCGTGGTATGGCTGAAGATGTGGAGAGCGGCAAAACTACCGATTTTCACTTTGTCCCTTGCCGCACGCACTTGCCACGCATGGCTCGCGCGACTAACTCGTGCACGCCGCAAGAGGTTTGCAAGGAGGACGGCGCGAGTCCGCCTTGCTGACTTTTACCGCGCTTTTGGTCACTCAAAAGCGCGATAGAAGAAAAGTATATTCATGTATCTATACAGAACAAGCACAAACATACTTTACTTTATACATAAAAAAAATAACACTGCAAAAGGTTGATTCAAATGGACTCTATAAAAACCACAATACAATGGTTCCCGGGGCATATGGCGAAAACGCGCCGCATGATAGCGGAAAACATGAAGCAGGTGGATCTCACGCTGGAGCTTCTCGACGCGCGCATACCGCAAAGCTCGCGAAATCCCGAGATAGCAAGACTCACCGAGGCAAAACCGAGGCTTGTTCTGCTGAGCAAGGCGTCGCTCGCCTCGCCGGAAGCCACGGCAAAATGGCGCGAATATTTTGAGAAAACGGGCGAAAGCGCCATTTTCTACGATTGCAGGACAGGCGCGGGTATAAACGAGATAGCGCCTGCCGTTCGCGGGCTCTGTGCCGGGCGGCTTGACCGTTGGCGCGAAAAGGGCATGGAGGGCAGAAAGCTCCGCGCAATGATAGTCGGCATTCCGAATGTCGGCAAAAGCTCACTCATCAACCGTCTTGCCGAAAACAAAAAAGCCAAGGTGGAAAACCGCCCGGGCGTTACGCTGAACAAGCAATGGGTGACAACCTCGCTCGGCATAGACCTGCTCGATACTCCCGGCGTACTCTGGCCGAAATTCGACGACAAAACAGTCGGCGAAAATCTTGCGCTCACCGGCGCCATCAAAGATGAAATAATGGATACGGAAATGCTTGCCGTCATTCTCTGCCGCCGCCTGCGCGAGCTTTGTCCCGCGCTCCTCTGCGAGCGATACAAGCTGGGTACCCTCTCGGCGATTGCCGACCTGCAGGACTGGGAAATAGCCGAGCTCATCGGCAAAAAGCGCGGTTTTCTCATCTCGGGCGGAGAGATAAATTTCGAGCGCACGGCAAATATGCTTCTCGATGAATTCCGTTCGGGTAAAATAGGCAGAATCACGCTCGAGCTTCCTGCGGCAAAGTGAGGTAAATATGCTGGAATATACATTTGAAAATATGTACCATAAAAAGGGCTGCCGCGTGATTTGCGGCGTGGATGAAGCGGGCAGAGGTCCGCTCGCGGGAAATGTCGTTGCCGCCGCCGTGATAATGCCGGAGGAACTGTACATAGACGGGCTCAACGATTCCAAAAAGCTCTCGGAAAAGAAGCGCGAAGCTCTCTTTGATATAATAAAAGAAAAATGTCTTTTCGGCATAGGAGAAGCGACTCCCGCCGAGATAGACGAACATAATATCCTCGGCGCTACGATGATAGCCATGCGCCGCGCCATAGAGGCACTGCCCGAGACGCCTTCGCTCGCGCTCATAGACGGCAACCGCGCAAAGGATTTCCCACTGCCGGTAGTCACGATAGTCGGCGGCGATGCGAAAAGCCCGTCGATAGCGGCGGCTTCCGTCCTTGCCAAGGTCACGCGTGACCGCGAGTGTCTTGCGCTCGACGCGCTCTATCCCGAATACGGCTTCGCCAGACACAAGGGTTATCCCACGGCGGAGCATATGGCAAAAGTGCGCGAAATAGGTCCCTGCCCTGTTCACAGGCGCAGTTTTCTCTCGTTTCTTTCCAAGTGATTACTATGCAGAGAAGAGTATGCGGAAGCATGGGCGAAAATATCGCCGCAGAGTATCTCGCGGGAAAGGGATATACCGTCCGCGAACGGAATTTCCGCTCGGGTCATCTTGAAACAGACATCATATGCGAAAACGGCACGCATATACTTTTTGTGGAAGTAAAAAGCCGCAGGAAGCTGCCTTCGCTTGCAAAATACGGGCGTCCATGCGCCGCGGTAACTCCGAAAAAGGCGCAGAATCTGCTCGCCTGCGCCGCGGAATATCTGCGGCGGCATGAGGTGAAGAAAAAACCGCGCATAGATGTCATCGAGGTATATTTTGAGCAGGACGGCAGCTTCCGCGGAGAAATAAAGCATATAGAAAACGCTGTCACGGCAGATACATACGAAAAATAACCTGACGGCAGGAGGTATTCATGAATTATATTGATACACATTGTGATACCGCTTTTGAGATGTTCAAGAAAAAAGAGCCGCTTTTTCAGAATTCGCTTCATATATCTCTGGATGCGGCGCAGAATTTTGAAAAATACGCTCAGATTATGGCAATATGGTCGCAGAGTGACCTGTCAAACGGAGAGGGATGGAGCCAGTTTTCCTCCGTTCTCGAAAATCTGAGGATCGAAATTGAAAAGAACGAAAAAGCCGTGCTCTGCACAAGCTTTGCACAGTGCGAAGCGGCTTTTGCCGAGGGAAAAAGAGCGTTTCTTCTCGCCGTAGAGGGCGGGAACATACTGGATGCGAAGATATGGCGAATAGATGAGCTTTACGATGCGGGCGTGCGTTTTCTTACGCTTGTATGGAAAGGCGAGGGCTGTATCGGCGGCGCATACGATACAGAAGCGGGGCTGACCGCTTTCGGCAGGCGCGTTGTGAAAACGGCGATGGAAAAAGGCATTGTCATCGATGTTTCGCATGGCTCGGGCAAGCTCACGGATGAATGTCTCGATATAGCCGGGAGCGCGGGCAAACCGATAATCGCCACGCATTCAAATTCATTTGCCGTATGCGAGCATCCGCGTAATCTCACGGATGAGCGCGCAAAAAGGATTGCCGCTACGGGCGGAATCGTCGGCATCAGCATGGCGCCGCCGCACCTGAATAAAAGCGGCACGGCGGATATTTCGGATATAATCGCGCATATCGGGCATTATCTTGAGATAGGCTTGGCGGACAACATCTGCATGGGCTGTGATTTCGACGGGGTTTCGTCTCTCCCCGCGGGCATATCCGGCATCGGCGATATAGAAAAGCTCGCCGCGACTGTGGAAAAAGAATTTTCCGCGGATACGGTGCAGAAGATATTCTTCCGCAACGCGGAAAAGTTTCTGCGCGATGTGCTGTAATAAATTGACATTATCGGGATTGTACACATGAAAAATTATTATAATTTATTTGTAGAATTATCGTTACAGCAGTGCGCCGAAAGCGACTATGCGGACAAAGCAAAAGTCAGACGGCACAATGCGGCTTACAAAAAGCTTTATAAGCTGCAGGATGAAATGAAGCGAAATATGAGCGAAGATGAATGGCTTATGTTACTTAATCACGAGGATGACAGGGTAAAAGTCAACGCGGCTTCTTTCTGCCTGCAATGTGGCGTTTTGGGCGGTCAATGCGTGCAGACATTGAAAAATGTAGCCGAAGCTTCGGGCGATTCGATAATACGCCTTTCGGCAGAGATGCTGCTGAAGAAGTATCAGTGATTGCCACATCTACCAAAAATTGAAAATTTTCACTCCATCCCGTCAGCGCATGAACTTCCCCATATCAGCACCCAAACTTGAACCGCGAGGTTCGCCGTAGCCTGACATGGCACAGCAGTGAATCCGAGTCGGCGCTTAAGCGTTTCGAACCTGTAGCTATAACTATGCTTTAGCGGGACGGGCGAGGCACTTTGTTCGCACTGGTCACCGCGAGGCGACAGGGGGAGATATATAAGAGGTGGAACGCCTCTTATATGACTTTTGGTACTTTTCGTCATTGAAAAGTACGACAAAGGAAAAAGTTACTTCTTTTTAGAAATAACACCTCATCCGTCACGCTACGCGCGCCACCTTCTCTCTCTGGAGAAGGCTTTCTATCCGCTTTTTCTTTTGCATATGCAGGCGCAAAAGAAAAAGCTATAAAAAAGAAAACGCCGTAAAAAGAGCTTTCGCGCTCTGCGGAGCGCGACCGACGCCACCGTCGGCTCGTGCCGCCTTTTGAAAAAGGCGGGCGAAAACTTTGATTTGAATATTAAACTTGCCGCAAAAAACAAGCCGCGGCAAAATGTCGCGGACTGTTTTTCATTATTAAATAATCCCTGCTCAAATGTTCTTCTGTCTGAATGTTGCGCAGACTGTATCTGTGCAGGAGGTTGCATAGCTCGGTCCTACGCTGATTTTCTCTGCCGTGCAGTGGCACTCGCCATCATGATAATAGCAGTTTGTCACATCGCAGGCAACGCCCTTGTTTTCCTTGCATGTCTTGCAGGTGCAGGTATCTTTTCTTGTATTATCCATAATAATTTTTTACCCCTTTCTTTTGGGTAAAAATATTTTGTGCAGTTATTTTTTTATTATACTTTACACTCAGTACTTTTTAAATATTATGAAAGGAGAGCAAATTTGGCACTGTTTACTATAGGCGATTTGCATCTTTCCCTTTCTGTTGCAAAACCGATGGATGTTTTCGGTTCGCGATGGGAAAATTATACGGAAAAAATCAAGACGGGCTGGGAAAAGACCGTCGGCGAAAACGATACCGTTCTTATAGCGGGCGATATCTCGTGGGCGATGACTGCGGAAGAGCTGAAACCCGATTTTGATTTCATAGAGGCGCTCCCGGGCAAAAAAATCCTGCTCAAAGGCAATCATGACTACTGGTGGCAGACGCAGTCAAAGCTTGATAAATTTCTTATTTCAAACGAATATAAAACCATCTCATTCCTCCATAACAATGCATATATCTGCGAGGATTTTATCCTCTGCGGTTCGCGCGGCTGGTATGACGAGAGCAAGGACAATCTCGTGAAAAATGCCAGCAATACCAAAATCATCGCACGCGAGGTTCAGCGCATAAAGCTCAGTCTCGATGCGGGCTGTGCGCTTGAGGACGCGGCGCATCCGCGGGAGAAAATCATGTTTCTCCATTTTCCCGCCATATTCAAGGGCTATATGTGCGATGAGATAATCGCCACGCTCTATAAATACGGCATTGAACGCTGTTATTACGGGCATATCCACGGAAATTACGAGGCGCGTCCAGTGATAAATTATGCCGATATCGACTTCACACTCATTTCTTCCGATTATCTTAGCTTTATTCCCATGAAAATAGAACCGAAAAAGAAAAAATAACAGTTGACTTTACGACGAAAAAATGATATAATATACAATGTATGTATAAATGACAATTTGTAAGGTTTCGGAGGCGTTTTTTCAGCGTCCGAACCCGGGAAAGGAATTTCAAAAAATGAATCTTCTCAATGTAAAAGACATTGCAACAAACGAAAAGGAAATCGAATTTTCCATCGACCGTGCCGCATTTGATGCGGAAGTAAATAATGTTTATAAGAAAAACGCTTCCAAATTCAATGTTCCCGGCTTCCGCCGCGGCAAAGCACCCAAGGCTTTCATCGAGAAAGTATACGGCGAAGGCGTTTTCTATGAGGATGCGCTCAATAATCTTCTCCCGAAGGAATATGATGCTGTTCTCGCAGAAACAAAGCTCGATACCGTCAGCCGTCCCGAGATAGACATCAAGTCCATCGACGAAAGCGGCGTTGTCATCACGGCAAAAGTTTTCGTCCGTCCTCTCCTCACGGTAACGGAATATAAGGGTCTCAAGGCTACAAGAGAGAATGTTGCCGTTAGCGACGAGGCAGTTGACGCCGAGATAGAAAAGGTTCGCGAGAGAAATGCGCGCGTGCTCGAAATCTCCGACAGACCCGCGCAGAACGGCGACGAAGTAGTATTTGATTTCGACGGCTACACCGACGGCAAGGCATTCGAGGGCGGCAAGGCAGAGAAATATTCTCTCAGGCTCGGCTCCGGTCAGTTTATCCCCGGCTTTGAAGAGCAGATTATAGGCAAGAGCATCGGTGAAGATTTCGATGTAAATGTTACATTCCCGAATGAATACCACGCATCCGAGCTTGCAGGCAAGCCCGCAGTATTCAAGTGCAGGATTCATGAGATAAAGGAAAGCAGGCTTCCCGAGCTTGACGACGAATTTGCAAAGGATGTTTCCGAATTCGATACACTTGCTGAATATAAGGCAAGCGTAAAGGCAAAAATGGAAGAGAGCGCAAACAAGACAGCGGATGCCGCAGTCGATGAGCAGCTCATGGCTGAGCTTATCGCAAAGACCGAGGGAGATATCCCCGAGGTTATGTTTGAAAACGAAATAGACGCGGCTCTGCGCGACTATGAGATGCGCCTGCGCTACAGCGGTCTCGATCTCAATACTTTCCTCGGCTATACAGGCAAGACCATGGAGCAGCTCCGCGAAGATTTCCGTCCGCAGGCTGTAAAGCAGGTTAAATCCAGACTCGCTCTCGAAGCTATAGCAAGAGCAGAAAATCTTGAGGCTACGGATGAAGATATTGAGACAGAGTTTAAAAAGATTGCCGAAGCATACGGCATGGAAATTGAAAAGATAAAGGAAAATATTCCCGCAGAATCTGTCCGCGAGGATGTTCTCGTAGGCAAGGCGGCGCTTCTCGTCCGTGACAATGCAGTAATCACAAAGCAGCGCAAGAAGAGCACAGCAAAGAAAACCGCAAAGAAAGAAGCTCCCGCAGAGGAGACGGTTGCCGCAAAGGAAACCGCTGCGACAGAAGTAGCTTCCGAGAGCGAAGACAAATAATAAATTTGGAAATTCGCAGGCATTTTTGTCCTGCGAATTTGATTAAATGCCGAAAAGCACGAAAAAGTGCGTTTTCGGGCGAAAAATACGAAAATACGGAGGTTTTTTATAATGTTGGTACCATATGTTGTGGAGCAGACAGGCAGGGGCGAGCGTTCATACGATATCTATTCCCGCCTTCTCAATGACAGAATAATATTTCTTTCCGATGAAGTAAACGATGCTACGGCGTCGCTCGTAGTAGCCCAGCTTCTCTATCTCGAGGCGCAGGACAATACAAAGGATATCAGCCTCTATATCAACAGCCCCGGCGGTTCCGTTTCCGCAGGCTTTGCGATATTCGATACGATGAACTTCATCAAGTGCGATGTTTCCACCATCTGCGTAGGCATGGCGGCAAGCATGGGCGCATTCCTTCTCGCCGCAGGCGCCAAGGGCAAGAGATATGCTCTGCCGAACAGCGAAATAATGATTCATCAGCCGCTGGGCGGCATGCAGGGTCAGGCAAGCGATATGAAAATCCATGCCGACCATATCATAAAAACGCGCGAGCGTCTGAATGCCATTCTTTCCGAGCGCACGGGCAAGAGCATAGAAGAGATAACACGCGATACCGAGCGCGATAATTTCCTCTCCGCCGCAGAAGCCGCGGAATACGGACTTATCGACAAGGTTATCGACAAAAGACTTTAAAATAAAACCGGCAGAATGCCGGTGAACGGAGGAAAAAGTGGCGGATAAGAAGAAAAAGACAAATGAACCGGAAAACCGCTGCGCATTTTGCGGAATACCTGAAAGTCAGGCGACAGGGCTTGTTCCCTCGCTGATACCCGGGATTTATATATGCGACGACTGCGTAGTCCGCGCAAAGCGAATGATAGACGACTATATGGAGGGAGAACCGGACGGCGAAATACCGCCGCTTGCCGAGCTTCCCAAGCCTGCCGAGCTGAAAGCCAAGCTTGATGAATATGTCATCGGGCAGGACGCGGCAAAAAAGGCGCTCTGCGTCGCCGTATACAATCATTACAAGCGTATTTCCGCGCTGAAAGGCAAGAAAAAAGATGACGGCGTGGAGATTCAGAAGAGCAATGTACTGCTCATCGGACCCACGGGCGTGGGCAAGACTTTTCTTGCGCAGACGCTGGCAAAGCTCCTGAAAGTTCCCTTTGCCATAGCCGATGCCACGACGCTCACGGAAGCGGGCTATGTCGGCGAGGATGTGGAAAACATATTGCTCCGTCTCATTCAGGCGGCGGATTATGATGTGGAGCTTGCGCAAAAAGGCATTATTTATATCGATGAAATAGATAAAATCTCGCGCAAGAGCGAAAACCGCTCAATCACACGCGATGTTTCGGGCGAGGGCGTTCAGCAGGCACTGCTGAAGATTCTCGAGGGTACTGTGGCAAATGTGCCTCCGCAGGGCGGCAGAAAGCACCCTGGGCAGGATTTCATTCAGATAAATACGGAAAATATCCTCTTTATCTGCGGCGGCGCTTTTGATGGGCTGGAGCAGATAATAGAGCAGAGAAACGGCAAACAGTCTATAGGTTTCCGCGGCGAAGAAAAGAAACAGGAAAACAAAAATGCGACATTCATCGATGTCACGCCGCATGATATCGTGAAATACGGTCTCATACCCGAGATGGTGGGCAGACTGCCCGTCATCGTCGGACTGGAAAAGCTCGATGCCGGCGCGCTGACACGCATACTCCGCGAACCGAAAAATTCGCTTATCAAGCAGTATGTGAAGCTTTTCAAAATGGATGACCTGAAATTGGAGATAACAGACGGTGCCGTCAAGAAGATAGCCGAGCTTGCCATAGAGCGCAATGCCGGCGCGCGCGGTCTGCGCTCCATAATGGAAGAAATAATGCTTCCCGCAATGTATGAAGCGCCCTCTATGCAGAATATTTCGGGCGTAAAAATAGATCTCGATACCGTAGAGACAAAGAAAATAAAGTACATCAAAAAAGAAGCATAAAAAATGTCCGCCTGAATCAGGCGGATATTTTTTGGTTGTCTGGTTCTGTTAATACTGTCTTTCCATCAATAAAGTTTTCGCCCGCCTTTTTGGGAAAGCGACGCCATCAAGGGAATTGACGCATTATGCGAAGCGTGTGTGTCAATTCCCCCCTCTGACTTACATAAAGATTTACATCCCATGCGGGGATATAGGGATGCTTGCGCAGATAAATTTTATGCTGCGGGAGCATTTCATGAGCGATTTCGACAAGGCGGAAAAGGTCACTGCTCCTATGATATGCCGAGACGAGAAGCGATGTTTCATTCTCCGCGATAACGCGGCACGAACCCGCAAGCGCGCGTTCTTCCGCGCCTTCAACATCATATTTGATATATAATTTTTCTCCGCGAAAATCACAATTTGCATCGAGCATATCGCCTGTTACGGCACGCATTTTCGCGCCGGAGAGTGCCTTATCGTTCACGGCGGTGACGATGGAATTTCTTGCCGCGCCATCCGCAAAAGAAAGCTCCTCGCGCTTATCCCATGCGGCAAGATTGCAAATCCGCGTTTCCATTTCAAGCGTCTGCGCATATGCGGCAAGCCTGGTACAAACCTTAGCCGACGGCTCGAATGCCACGGCTTTTTTTATGCCGCCATAGAGCGCAAGCGTGCTTTTCAGCGTGTCGCCATTGTAGGCGCCGAGGTCGCAATATGCCGTGAAATCATCGGGAAAAATCGCCCGCATATCTTCCTCCTGCCTACTTTCGCATGCGGCAAGACAGCTTATTTTTCCGCTTATTTTGTATTTTATCACGCAGTCGAAAACAAAACGAGAACGCTCATCGGCAAAGAGTGCCCTTGCGCCCTCAAAACGCGCCCTGTTAGCCACATAATAATCAGCATCGAAAAGTTCTTCTCCCGCGACAGGCACATCCGGCGCATAGAGTTCATATTGCTCATCAAGGCGGCGGATAACCCCGCAAACCTCCGGCAGATGCGAGCCGAAAGCCACAAGTATGATGAAATCCGCATATTTTTCTTTCACCTCGGAAAATGAAAGCACGCGCTTGCCATGGAAAAACTGACCGCGCACAAATCCATCCGAAGCAAAGAAATCGGCAACGCTTATTCCCCGCTCCTCAAGAGTGGCGATTATCTTGTCCGCGCCGTTGCCCATCCCGTATATAACTATCGGTTTGCCGCTCTCGGAAAGGTGACTCCATAACTCCTTTTCTGCGCTTCCGTCTCCGAAAATAACCGTTTTTGCCATAATATCCGTCTCCGCTTTGCCTTTGTATTTTCTATAATGATATCACGGAACGGCGCAAAAGTAAATGAATTTTTGTAAATATTGCGGTTTACTTTTTTGACAGAAAGTGATATACTTAATGGGAAGTTGCTTTAAGTTTCTTTTTGAGAAACCGATATTCGCCTGTAAAAGGTCTTTTGATGTTGAAGTATTTATAAAAAATCCTCGCATTTTGCAAGCGGCTCAAAGAAAAGGAGGCAAAAATATTTTGCACACCACCCCGGAAGCACATTACAAGAAAATGACGGAAACGCCCGTCTCCAAGCTGGTTTTCACGCTCGGCATACCGACGACTGTCTCTATGCTGATAACAAATATATACAATATGGCAGATACGTACTTCGTCGGCACACTGGGCGAAAGTCCGCAGGCGGCGACAGGTATACTTTTTACCCTGCAAGCGATAATTCAGGCGCTTGCTTTCATGCTCGGACATGGCTCGGGTACTTATGTTTCAAAGGCTCTTGCAGATAAAGATACCAAAGAAGCGACAAAATATGTTTCCACAGCGTTTTTTACGGGCGCGGCGGCAGGAACACTGCTGACCTTGCTGGGACTTATATTCCTTACGCCTTTCATGCGCCTGCTCGGCAGCACGGAAACTATACTTCCCTATGCAAAGGACTACGGCTTCTGGGTGCTTATCTCCTGCCCTTTTATGGTCTGCTCGCTGATACTCAATAATAATCTCCGCTATGAGGGCAAAGCCTTCTATGCCATGATAGGGCTTACTACAGGCGGTCTGCTCAATATTTTCGGCGACTATATCCTCGTGCGCGTCTATGATTTCGGCGTATGGGGCGCGGGACTGTCAACCGCCGTTTCGCAGATAATAAGTTTTGTCATACTGCTCGTGCTCTATCTGCGCGACGCGCAGAGTACCGTTTCGCTGAAATCTTTTTCATGGAGCGGCGCGGTTCATCTCAACATAATAAAAGGCGGACTTCCCTCGCTCATCCGTCAGGGACTCAGCTCCGTATCAAACGGCATGCTCAATAATTTCATGAAGCCATATGGCGACGCGGCTATAGCGGCGATGAGCGTCGTCGGCAGATATTCTTCCTTTGTAATGTGCGTCGGGCTCGGTGTAGGACAAGGTTTTCAGCCCGTTTCATCATTCAATTATCAGGCGAAAAAATATGACCGCGTGAAAAAAGGTCTGCTCTTCACAATGGGCATGGGCTTCTGCATGGAGGGAATCCTTGCCTGCGTCGGTTTTGCTTTTGCCGAGCCGATAATCCGATTTTTCCAGAATGCGCCGGAGGTAATCGCCATAGGTGTGCCGGCACTTCGCATAGCTTCGGCAGGCGTTGTTTTTCAGGCGGTTTTCGTGCCTGTGAATATGCTCTATCAGAGCATCCGCAAATCCGGCATCGCATCATTCCTTGCGTTTCTGCGCTCGGGCGCGGTGTTTATTCCGGTTCTTGTCATCGCTTCCGCTGTCGCGGGACTTGACGGAATCATCGTCGCACAGCCGATTTCCGATGTGCTGACGGCGCTCATCAGTGTGCCTTTCATTGTAATGTTCATGAAGAAAACGCCGAACACGGCAGAGGAGGATTTATCATGATAACAACAGCTTTTCTTTCTGAAAAAGATATTGAGAAGTGTCTTGAAATATACAATTATTATATTAAAAATACAAGTTTTTCGCTTGAAGAGGAGGAACTTTCGCCCGAAGCCTATCGCGCGGGTCGCGGGAATAACGGAGAAATATCCATTTATCGTTGCCCATGGCGAGAGCGGTGAAGCGGTCGGTTTTGCTTATCTGAATGTTTTCAACGAGAGAAGCGCCTATCGTCATACGGCGGATCTCTCGATTTTTGTGGACAGATGCCACACGCATGAGCGCATCGGCGAAATTCTGCTCGCGGCTCTGGAAAAACTTGCCGCGGATTACGGAATAACGAATATCGTCTCCATCATCACCGATGTAAATGCCGCGTCGGTAAAATTTCATGAGAAGCACGGTTTTGTGCGCGAAGGCAGGCTGCATGATATCGCAATCAAATTCGGGAAATCCTGCGGAATTTATTATTATCGGAAAAAGCTCATATAAAAATCGCTTCTCTGCAAGAAATTGCGAAAAATTCCTTGCAGGCTATTGACATTAAGAGGGAATTTTGATATTATATATGTGAATAAAGTAAATTTTTAAAGTAAGGAGATATTATTATGAAATCTGTAAAAATCAGTCTTTCTTCCATAGAAGCAGTAAGAAATTTTGTAGAGGTTGTACGCAAGTTCAATGAGGAAATCGACCTTTCCAGCGGCAGATATGTTGTAGATGCCAAGTCTATCATGGGTATTTTCAGCCTTGACCTGCTCAATCCCATCACTCTTACCGTTCATTCCGACGACTGCGATAAGATTTTCGCGGCTCTCAAGGATTTTATCATTGAATAAAATTAAAGTAAACAAAAAAAAACGGATGGTTTGCTTCCTTCTCATAAGGATGAATAATGAGAAACAGAAGCAATCGGGCGGGAAGGACGAACAGTTTCGGCTGTTCGTCCTTTTCGTTTTGCGA
>CAVESF010000018.1:0-47815 GCA_963618495.1 Acutalibacteraceae bacterium | reverse complement strand
ATGCATGATTGAATGTTCGGGAGATTTGGAGGCGAGTTATTCAGCAGTTCCTTAAGATAGAAGAACTGACAGGAGCAAATATGGATAAGATTATCAATAAAAACACATGGCAAAGAAAAGAAATCTTTGATTTTTTCAGTGGAGTTTCCAATCCGTTTTATGCGGTTACATTCCGTCAGGATGTGACTGCGCTCAAAAATTTCTGTAAAACAAATCAGATTTCGTTTTATTACGGATTGGTTTATCTTTGCTGTAAAGCTCTTTTGGAAGTGCCTGAATTTTCTTATCGTATTCGCGGTAATACCGTTGTGGAGCTTGAAAAACAGATTCCCAGTTTCACGGATATGAAGAAAAACAGCTCGCTTTTTCATATCGTGACTATGCCATGCGAAGGCTCAATAACAGATTTTTGTAAGAAAGCGCGGGAAAAAAGCGGCAAACAGAATTATTTCATGGATATGGCAAGTCAGGCAGATAATCTTGTCTATTTTTCATGCCTGCCATGGATAGAAACGACCGCTATCACAAACGAAAGGGATTTGGCTTCTCCCACAGCAAAAGATGATTCTATCCCGAGGATTTGTTGGGGCAAATATATACAGGAAAATGACCGTATTTATCTCGGCATTTCAGTTGAAGTCAATCATCGCCTGATTGACGGTCTGCATATCGGACTCTTCGCGCAGGCACTGACAAGAAAAATCGAAGAGCTGAAATAAACGCTTGGTTTCACAGAAAATATAAAGGGCTAACCATGGCGGTCAGCCCTTATTTTATGCATTTTCTGTGCTTAAAAATCAATCATCCCAATAAATCTTGCCGCCGAAGCATTTATCTGCCGGCCTTTCTGTCAGGTCGTCAGCTTTAGTCGGACTTATAGTAATAATATCTTTAGAAGCGATGACCAACATTTCCAGTTTCTGCGGAAAATACTGCTCCTTTTCGATTACTTTTTCTGTGAAACTTTTGTCCAAAACTGTCGCCTTCTGTCGAATATTTACAGATAATATTTTATATTCAGGCGGTGATTTTGTCAATATATTTTCGCATATTTTTTGAAAATTTTGCAGAGTTACAATAGATGTGAGACCAAAACAGAAAAATATATAGAAAAAGCGATTGAGTCGTGTCAGAATAGTTTTGAGATTGTAAAATAAAGTGTGTAAGTCAGAAAAAATGCTTGCACACTTTATTTTACAATTTCTACCTGTATACCGTTCCAACCGTATTCCAATGGCAGCTTTATGGTGGCAATCTCCCATTCAGAAGCAAGATGGGTTCTGTGGCTGACGCTCATTCATTCGGGATTCCGCTTCGCTCCACCACTCATTCATTCTCCTCGCAGAGCATTATTCTGACTTGCATTTTTCTTTTATCTTTTTCCGTGCAGTTTTGAGTTTCGGTTTTGCGGTTTTTTCGCATCGTTTTTATCAGAATAACCTTTTACCGGAGATTTTGCGCTTTTGTCTTTCTTGCTGGGAGTCGTCTTACTGCTGTCTGCCGGATTTCCGCGCTTCATACTTCCCTGATTTGTGCCGCCCTGTTTATAGCCGCGCGTGCCTGCGCTGTCGGGACGAACAAGACATTTTTCACCATAACCGATAAGGTCGCCTCTTCCTGCCTCGCGGAGCGCGCGGAGCACTATCGCGCGGTTTTCGGGACGGAAATATTGCAGGAGAGCTCTCTGCTCTGCCTTTTCCGCAGGCGTTTTCGGCACATAAATCGGCTTCATCGTATATGGGTCAAGTCCGGTATAGAACATACAGGTCGATACGGTCCCGGGAGTCGGATAGAAATCCTGCACCTGTTCGGGATGTATCCCCTCTTCCTTGAGAAACTGCGCCAGTATTATCGCATCTTTCATGGTGCTTCCGGGATGGCTCGACATGAGATACGGCACGAGATACTGCTTCTTATCCATGCTTTTTGTCAGCTCATAAAAACGCGCACGGAATTTCTTATAAACGGAAATATCAGGCTTGCCCATAGCGTTCAGCACGCCTGCTGAGCAATGCTCTGGTGCAACCTTAAGCTGTCCGCTGACATGATAACGCACGAGGTCCTTGAAGAAATCATCGTTTTTATCAAGAAGCATATAGTCAAATCTGATGCCCGAGCGTATAAAAATTTTCTTTATTCCCTTTATTTCGCGCAGGCGGCGAAGAAGATGCAGATATTCGCTTTCATCCACCACAAGATTTTTACATGGCGTGGGCGCAAGACATTTCTTGCCCTTGCACATGCCGCGCTTTTCCTGCCCGTTGCAGGAGGGGCGACGGAAATTCGCCGTAGGTCCGCCGACATCATGGATATATCCCTTGAAATCCGGCATCGCGGCAAGCAATTTTGCCTCGCGGATAACAGATTCCTCGCTGCGGCAGGTAATATATCTTCCCTGATGATAAGCTATTGAGCAGAAATTGCAAGCGCCGAAGCAACCGCGCACATGAGTTATCGAAAATTTCACCTCTTCTATCGCGGGAACTCCTCCCTGCGCTTCGTATGAGGGATGATAATTTCTCATATACGGAAGCTCATATACCGCGTCAAGCTCCTCCTGCGAAAGCGGAAGCGCCGGCGGATTCTGAATAACTATCCTGTCGCCATGGCGCTGAATCACGGTTTTGCCGCGGAAAGCATCGGACTCATCCTGCTGAATGCGGCATGATTTCGCATATGCCGCCTTTCCCGCAGGTGTATTTTCCTTTACCTGCTCAAATGAGGGGCATTCCTCGCAGTGGCGATATGTATATTCGCTTGTTTTAACGGAATACGATGTGCCGCGTATATCCGTAAGCATGGAAATATGCTCGCCCTCATCGAGACGCTTTGCTATTTCCACGCAGGAATGCTCGCCCATGCCGAACATGAGCAAATCCGCATCGCATTCGAGCAGTATCGAGGGACGCACGCGGTCATCCCAGTAATCGTAATGGGCAAATCGGCGAAGCGAAGCCTCAAGTCCGCCTATGCAGAGCGGAATATCACCGTAGAGACGACGGATATTTTTACAGTAAACCTCCGTTGCGCGGTCGGGGCGCTTCCCTGCCTTGCCGCCCGCCGTATAATAATCGTTACTGCGCTTTCTCTTTGCGGCGGTATAATGCGCCACCATGGAGTCTATATTTCCTCCAGAAACGAAAAAAGCAAGGCGCGGACGACCGAACTGCATATAGTCGGCATCGCACTGCGGCTGCGAGCATATGCATATTTTAAAGCCCGCAGCTTCAAGCACGCGGGAAATTATAGCTATGCCGAAACTCGGATGGTCTACATAGGCGTCGCCCGTGACACAGACTATATCGGGCGCATCCCAGCCGCGTTCAAGCATTTCTTTTTTACTTAACGGAAGAAAAGGCATAATTTTGATTCTCCTTATTTGATAGGATAATTATACATTAAATTTCCGTTTCTGTCAACCGAGGAGACATGCAGAAAAATATTTTTATTTGTTATTGTAAATGAGAAAGGTTTATGATATAATTAACCTGAAATATTAGTTTTTTTCTAAGGAGAAAACATGGAAAATCTGAAAATCTATGACCTCACCGTAAATTATCTGAAAAGTCCCTGCGGGATAGACACCGTGCCGCGCTTTTCTTTCAAGGCGCAAAGCGGCATACGCGGCGACAAGCTCGTGGAATTTACCGTCACGGTCAGTGCAAATCCCGATTTTTCTTCGCCCGTATGGCAGAGACATTTCGGCTCAGAGAATGATAACGTTCTCATCAGATATGAGGGAAAAGCACTCTCCCCCGTCACGCGGTACTATTTTTCCGTTGAGGCAAAGAGCGCGGCAGGAGCCGAAGGCAAAAACGAAAGCGGTACATTCGTCACAGGCAAGCTCTCCGGGCGCTGGAGCGGAAAATGGATAACGGCAAACTTCATCCGAAAGGAAGATTCGGCTTTTGCCGCACCTTATCTGCGCAAAACATTTGATATTTCCGCGCCCGTAAAGGAAGCTTATCTCACGATATGCGGACTCGGATATTTCGAGAGCTACATCAACGGCGAAAAGACCGGCGACGATATGCTCTCCCCTGCTTTCACGCGCTACGATGCGACGGATATATATATGGTATACGATGTGAAGCGCCTGCTCACGATCGGCAAAAACGCGCTCTCCGCCGTTCTCGGAAACGGCTGGTACAACTGCTTTGCCGATGACCCGTGGAATACCCGCGCCGCTTCATGGCGCCATTGGCCGAAGCTCATCTGCGAACTGAAAATAACATACGAAAACGGCGAAACCGAAGTCATTCCCTCCGATACATCATGGAAAAGCTCCCATGGTCCCATCATCTTCAACGGAATCCGAAACGGCGAGCATTACGATGCGCGCCTTGAGCTTGACGGATGGACTGAAGCCGACTATGACGACAGCGCATGGGAAGGCACAAAGATAATGAAAAGCCCCGGCGGACTTCTCCGCGCCATGGAGATGGAGCCTATCCGCGTGCGCACCGTCATCGACGCTAAGAAAATGTGGAAAACGCCGAGCGGCACCTATGTTTTCGATATCGGTCAGAATCAGGCGGGCATAGGCAAATTCGTTTTCCGCGGCAAGGCGGGAACGGAAATAACAATAAGATATTCCGATGTGCTGAAAGATGACGGCGAGATAGATACAAGCGCGATAGGCGGATTTGTCCGCAGTCACGGCTTCCAGACGGACAAGTATATCAAAAAGAGCGACGAACCCGAATGCTGGCATCCGATATTCGTTTATCACGGCTTCCAGTATATCGAGATTACAGGCATAGACTATGAACCCGAGCTTTCCGAGGTCAAGGCGATGACGCTCTGCACCGCCGTCGATGATATAGGCAGATTCTCCTGCTCGGATGAGCTTCTCAATAAGGTTCAGCATATGTGCCGCTGGTCTACCATCTCGAATATGCATTCCATACCGACAGACTGCCCCCACAGAGAGAAAAACGGCTGGACAGGCGATGTGAGCCTCTCCTGCGAGCAGATGCTGACAAACTTCGGCACGCGCGCTTTCCTCTCCAAGTGGAATGACGATATGATAACCTCACAGCGTCCCGCAGGTCAGATTCCCTGCGTTGTCCCCTCCACGGGATGGGGCTACTACGGGCTGATGGGACCCGACTGGTCGAGCGCACTGATAAATGTCCCCTACAATATCTATATCTATAACGGCGATAAGGATATCCTCACAAAAAGCTACGAGGCTATAAAGAAAAACTGCGATTTCATGGAGAGCATGACAACGGATTATACCCTAGATTACGGCACGGGCGACTGGTGCCCGCCCTTTGAGGGTCCCGCTGTCTCCAAGAATATGGGCGCATACAAATGCCCGACAAGAGTTTCGGATACGGCATTCTTCTATAACGCCGCAATGACAGTTGTCAAAATGGCAGACATTCTCGGCTATGGCGACGATGCGGAATACTACAGAAACCTCGCCGAGAAGATACGTGCGGTTTTCCGCGTGAAATTCTACGATGCCGAGCATCATACGGTCATGGGCGATTGTCAGACGGCAACGGCGGCAATGCTCTATTTCGACCTCTGCACGGAGGAGGAGCGCCGTCCGCTCGTGGATACGCTCATTTCGCAGATAGAACGCAATGACTGGCATCTCGATTTCGGCGTTCTCGGCTGTAAATTCGTCATGCACTCGCTCGGCAGAGCCGGCGAGGGCAATGTCGGTCACCGTATGCTCGCTCAGAGAACATTCCCGGGGTGCCGCAGATGGATAGAACTCGGCGCCACCACTCTCTGGGAATGCTGGAACGGCGGCGGCTCGCATAACCATCATATGTTCTCCGACCTTTCATCATTTATGTATAAATATGTAGGCGGTATCTCACCCGACGAAAATGACCCTGGCTTCCGCCATACGATATTCCGTCCCGCAGTGGACTGCGGCATGGAGAGTGCCGCCGCATCGCATGAGAGCATGTACGGCGAAGTCAAGTGCTACTGGGCAAACCGTGACGGCAAGCTCACAGTAAATCTGACGGTTCCTTTCGGCTGCAGCGGAACGCTCTACCTGCCCTCGAAATATTTCGATGCGCTCACGGAGAGCGGTGTAAAGGCGAGGGATATGCTTCCCTGCACGGTCATCGGAAACGAAGTCGGCTTCGAACTCTGCGGCGGAGAATACAGCTTCACGGCATGAGAGATACCGGGTAAAACAATGTGAAAGGAGCGCTTAAATGGCAAAAATACTTCACATAGCGGATGTGCATCTCGATTCCCCGTTCTCGCTTCTCGATCCGCAGAAATCGCAGGCGCGAAGAAACGAGCTCCGCGGAACATTCACCTCCGCCATGATGTATGCAAAGATAGAAAAATATGATATAGTCATCATCGCGGGCGACCTTTTTGACTGCGAATTTGTAACAAAGGAGACTATGGAGCTCATCACCTCGCAGTTCGCGGCAAATCCCTGCTGCAAATTTGTGATAGCCCCTGGAAACCATGATTTCTATTCCTCCACATCTCCTTATTCAAAAACAAAGTTTCCCGAAAATGTATATATCTTCACTTCCGAAACTCTGACCTGCTTCCGCTTCGACGATATCGGAGTCGATGTTTACGGCTATGCATTCACAGGCGAAAAAATGGAGAAAAATCCGCTCGCCGCAGCGATCTATGTTGACCGCGAGAGGATAAATATCCTCGCGGCGCACGCCGATATATATTCCAAGGCATATTGCCCCGTCGGAGTAGAGGATATCGTCCGAGGAGCGTACGATTATGCGGCGCTCGGTCATATACACAACGGCGGCGATATACAGAAATCGGGAAATACATATTATGCCTACAGCGGCTCTCTCGAGGGCGGTTCTTTCGGCGAATGCGGACTCAAAGGCGCAATAATCTGCGATGCCACATGGGTCGGCGGAAAGAAACAGCTGAAATTCAAGGCGAGAAGATTCTGCACGCGCAGATATGAAAAGCTCGATGTCGATATTTCCGGCGCCGTCTCCGGCAAGGAGGTTACGGCGAAAATCCACCGCGCCGCAACGGAAAACGGCTACGGGAATGATACCCTGCTCCGCGTGCGCCTGCTCGGAAACATTCCCGTTTCCGCAGACATAAGAGCGGATAAAATAACGGCGGAGGATATCGGGGTCTATTACCTCGAGGTGCGCGATTGCAGTGCGCCGCTCCTTGATTACGAGGAGCTGAAAAACGACATTTCTATACGCGGCGCATTTTTCCGCGAGCTTCTGCCACTGCTTGAAAGCGAGAGCGATGACGTCCGCGCCAGAGCCTCAAAGGCTCTGCATTACGGGCTCGCCGCTCTCTCGGGCGACGATATAGTTGATTTCTGATAATATTTTTACGGAGGTTTATTATGAATAATATTGAAAGAGTAAGAGAGCGCCTTTTTAATATAGCCGACGCTCTGATTGTAGCAGATGAGAAAACGGGAATGTATCTCTGCGGATTTCCCGCTTCCGACAGCACCGTTTTCGTAACGAGAAACAGCGCTACTCTTTTCACCGACCCGAGATATATCGAGGCGGCTGAAAAAGAGGTTCGCGGATGCACGGCAAAGCTTCCCGAAGTTTCCGCTGTCGCCGATATCAAAAAGATAATTGCCGACGAGGGCATAAAGACGGTTGCCTTTGAGGACAAAAAGCTCACCGTTTCCGCACTTGCAAGATACGAGAGCCTTTTTGAGGGCGTGAAATTCGTTCCCGCAGGCGACCTCATCGAGAGTCTGTGCGAATATAAGACGGAGGAGGAGCTTGCCGCCATACGCGCGGCGCAGGACCTGACAGACAGAGCCTTCGCCGAGGTTCTCCCTCTTCTGAATTACAATATGACCGAGCAGGAAGTTGCGGCGGAGATAGAATACCGCATGAAGCGCCTCGGTGCACAGGCACCCAGCTTTGAGACCATCGCCGTTTCGGGTACGCAGTCCAGCCGTCCTCACGGCGTTCCGAGAAATGTAAAGCTTGAGCGCGGATTTCTCACGATGGACTTCGGTTGCATTCTGAACGGCTACTGTTCCGATATGACGCGCACCGTTTCCGTCGGCAAAGCTGACGATGAGATGAAGAAAGTTTACAATACGGTTCTGCGCGCACAGACTGCGGCTATAGATTTCGTCCGTGAGGGTGTTCTCTGCTGCGATGCGGACAAGGTTGCCCGCGATATCATAGATGCCGATTACAAGGGGTTCTTCGGTCATTCTCTCGGTCACGGCGTCGGAATGTATATCCATGAGGAGCCGCGTCTCTCCGCCCGATGCACCAAGGTGCTGAAAGTCGGTCATGTCGTCACGGTCGAGCCGGGCATTTATATCCCCGGAAAATACGGCGTAAGAATCGAAGATATGATGCAGATTACGGCTTCCGGATCCATTGACATCACAAAAAGCCCGAAAAATCTTATAGAAATATAAAAAATAAGCGCTATTTCAAATAAAATTATTAAAAAAGACTTGATATTTTCATATTTTTAAGGTACAATAGAGCGTAAAGAAAATTTTTTAGTATTCAGATATCATTCGGAGGTAAACAAAAATGGTTATCGCAGGCGATTTTAAAAACGGCATTACATTTGAAATGGACGGGAATGTAATGCAGGTTATCGAGTTTCAGCATGTAAAGCCCGGCAAGGGCGCGGCTTTCGTCCGCACAAAGCTGAGAAACGTCATTTCCGGTGCTGTTGTCGAAAAGACATTCAGCCCTACAGACAAGTTCCCGCCCGCTATCGTTGACAGAAGAGATATGCAGTATTCCTACAATGACGGCGATCTCTACTACTTCATGGATATGGAATCTTACGATATGATTCCCGTTTCCAAGAATCTTCTTCCCGACAATTTCAAGTTTGTAAAGGAAGAAATGATGTGCAAAATCGTTTCCTATAAGGGAAATGTATTCAGCGTTGAGCCTCCTATGTTTGTAGAGCTTCAGGTTACCGAGGTTGAACCCGGCTTCAAGGGTGATACGGCTCAGGGCGCAAAGAAACCCGCCACTCTCGAAACAGGCGCTACAATTCAGGTTCCGCTCTTCATCGAGAACGGCGAAATTCTCCGCATCGACACAAGAACAGGCGAATATCTCGAAAGAGTAAAAACAAAATAATTGCAAACAATATTTAAATAAAGGAGTATTTATTATGACACTTACCGAAAAAGTTGCTTATATAAAGGGTCTCGTAGCAGCTCTTGAAACAGACAAGAACGATAAGGTTTTCTCTGCTGTACTCGATCTTCTCTCCGACCTTGCCGCTACGGTTTCCGACCTTGACGACAAGTCCGAGTATCTTGAGAAGTACATCGAAGAAGTTGACGAGGATCTCGGAGCTCTCGAAGATGAATTCTACGGTGACGAATGCGATGATTGCGAATGCAGAGATTGTGCAGAAGAGGATTGCGACTGCCGTTGCGACGATTGTCTCGACGACGATGACGATTGCGACTGCTGTGACGACGACTGCGACTGCATAGAGGTAGAATGCCCCTACTGCGGCGAGACGGTATGCCTCGACGATACCGTTGATTTTGACAATGTAAAGTGCCCTGCCTGCGGCGAAACATTCAGCTGTGTCTGCGACGACGATTGCGACTGCTGTGATGATGACAACTGCGGCTGCGGTTGCGAGCACTGATTCATGGTATAAAAGAACATCATCGGAGCCGCTTTGCCAAATGAGCGGCTTCTTTGGTAATTATTCCGAAAATACCGAAAGGAAATTGAAATGAATAATTTGAAGAAGATAGCAGCGCTTTTCCTTGCGCTGACGATGATTTGCCTTGCCTTTGCATCATGCGGAAAGAAGCCGCAGAAAAACGAAGGCACCCCTGTCGCCATGGTTGACGGAGAAATAATCTACGGAAACGACCAGGAAATTCTCGATTATCTCGCATACTATGTATGGATGAATGATATCGAAATCCCTACCGGCGATATAATTTCGTACGATTACACGATGGCAGTAACATACTGTACTGATTCCGTAATCTGGTACAGAATCTATGAAAAAGAGCTTGCCTCCCAAGGCATCACATTCAGTGAAAAAAAGCTTAAAGACAAAATAGAGGAAGCAAAGGCAACATTTGCCGACCAGGACGGCGGATACGAAAAATTTCGCAAGAGTCTTGGCTTGTCGAAAAATTTTGTCTATAATATTGTAAAATACAATGCCATATCAAGTGAAATAATATCTCTTCTTTCTGAAAAATGCGATGTTTCCGATGAAGAAGCTCTCGCTTATTTCAATGAGAATATAAGTGAATATACACAAGCTCCCGGCATTGTGTATGACGCCATTCTGCTCGAAATTCTCGATATGCAGGATTCTTCCGAAGTCGAGGCAAAGAAATCCGAAGCCGCAGAATATATCAAAAAGATAACAAGTGGAATGGATTTTGATACTGCGCGCGAAGAGGTCAAGAAGAAATACAGCGACGATAAGTATTTCTACACAGGCTTTGCTTCCGGTGAGGCTACCCTTGCCGAGGGCGAGTATATAAAAGTAGATGACCTCGATGCCGAGAAAAAGATAATTGAAGATGCTATGGCAGAGAATAATATAAAAATGGACAAGAATGCCGATAAGGATTCTGATGAATATAAGAATTATGAATCCTATATCAATTCGCTCTATCGTGCAGAGCTGATGTATGCGCTCACCACGGCAACAAAAAGCGGCGAGATATACAGTAAGCCGATTCTTTCCACAATAGGCTATGTCGTTGTGAAAAATGTTAAATATAACAGCACAATATCCTTCACAAATTTCAGCGATGTCAAAGAAGAAATCAAAGATATACTCTTCGGAGAAAAGCTCAATGAAGCAATTGAAAGCTACCGCGAAGAAATGATAGAAAAATACGGCGTCGTTTTCAATAAAACAGATGTAGACTGGCAGACAAGCGAAAGCGAATCCACCAC
The DNA here is from genome assembly GCA_963618495.1 of Acutalibacteraceae bacterium. GTDB lineage: Bacteria > Bacillota > Clostridia > Oscillospirales > CAG-272 > Apopatosoma. The sequence continues at coordinate 36,923 of CAVESF010000018.1, read as the reverse complement.
GGCTACAACAGCGGAAAACTGATTTTTCGCAAAACATTTTCACAATACTGTTTGCAGATTAAAGGCGGCAGAGGTATCATCGTGCCTTTGCCGCTTCTGATTTTTTGTTTCGGAGTTTTTAAATGATAAATTTCAGAAAAAAATATCCAATTATCGCGGGAGTTCTCTGCGTTTTGCTGATGTTCGCCGTACAGGCATTCGTGCAGGCGTGCTTTGCCCTGCTCACCAAGAATATGACATATCCGAAGTACCTGCCTATGCTCCTTGCGGATGCCGTCTGCATTACCGTCGGAGTTGCTCTCGCCTTTGCTCTCGGGCTGAAAGATATTTTCCGCTCTTCCCGCGAGGGCTTTCTTCGAGGACTCGGCACAGGCGGATATTTCATATTCGTATCGGTTTTTACGCTCGTCGTCACTATCAGCTCAGCAAAGCACGGCGCTCCGCTCTCCTCGGTTGAAATAGCGGTTTTCGTGCTCGCGATGACAGCGGTCGGCTTTGCCGAGGAAATATTCTTCCGTGGGATTCTATCGCGCATGGTTTTTGAAAAATACGGAGAAGATGCCTGCGGCGTGTGGTTTTCGGCTATAGTTTCTGGTCTGATATTCGGCTCCGTTCATTTCATCAATGCGTTCCATGCCGATATATCAGGCGTTGCGATTCAGGCGGCATGCGCCGCCGCGATGGGCGTATGTCTCACCGCGCTTTATTGCAGAACCGGAAATATATATGTAGTCGCCGCGCTCCATGCCTTTATGGATTTCTGCACGCTCTTTTCCTCGGGTGTATTCGGCGAAGGAAGCATATCGAGTACCATCAGCGAGTACAAACCGATACAGCTCATTTCGGCACTGCCATATATTGCGGTTTCGCTCGTGCTCCTGCGCAGACTGAAAATGGCGGCGCTTCTGCATAAACCATCCGACAGCATAATAGCCGTGATCGGCAAGCTTTCATCATCGCAGAAATCGAAAAACCGCCTCATGTGGCTTATCTTCTGCATAGTGCTTGCGGGACTTGCGGTCTATGCCGCAAAGGTAATACGGCTGGCAATAAAATTATAAATATCAAAGCAGACCTTTTCGGGTAAGAAGCCGAATAGATCTGCTTTTTCATATTTACATCGTGAATTTCTGCTTTACCGTCTGAATTTTGTTCTGCTCGGTAGCCGTTGTCTGATACCAGCCCTTTGCCGCCATCTTGTCATAAACCGTACCCTGCATACCGAGCGATTCTCCGAGAGCGTCGCCGAATGCCTTATTGACATTTGTGGTAGAGGATTCTATCGTGCCGTGCATATAGAGACTGCAAACGCCCTTTTCAAGCAGAAGAAGCGTTTCCATAAGATTTCTGTCGTCCATTTTGTTCTCCCTCCCATCAGAGCAGATTATAGAAGCTCTGATAAATTTTACCGTGCTTTTCGAGCATTGTCGAAACGAGATTTTTAAGCTCCGCATCCTGCAGATTTGCTATCGTCTCGTTGCATTTGTCCTTGAAGTATTTTTCGTGTCCGAGTGCGTCCTCAATATATAAAAGTTCTTTTTCCGTCATGATTTTTTTCACCTCCGGATATATTTTGCGAAAAGAAACTGATTTTTATGCTATGCAATTTTTATTTTTAAAAAATCGCTATTTCAGATGTATCAGGTCATACATTCCGTAGAGACCTTTTTCTTTTTTCACGATAAAGCATGCCGCGCTCAGCGCTCCTCTCGCGAAAACGCTCCTGTCCTCCACCTCATGGGAAAAAGACAGCGTTTCCTTTCCGTTTGAAATGATTATCTCGTGGTAACCTCTGGTATTCCCTATGCGCACGCTGGAAATGCCGATATCATGCACGGCGCGCGGCGCATCGCCGTTTCTTGCCGTCACTATCCGCCCGCCTTCGGAAAGCAGTTCTCGTGCGAGCATGAGTGCCGTGCCGCTCGGTGAATCCATCTTTGCCGAGTGGTGCTTTTCTATTATCTCCACTTCGGCATCGCGCATTATCGCTGTCGCCGCCTTTGCCGATTCGAGCAGCACGGCTATTCCGAGCGACATATTTTCGGAATAAAAAACGGGAATATGCACCGCCGCCCGTGTCAGTGCCGCTCTCTCGCGGCTGTTTTGTCCTGTGGATGCGATAACACACGGAAGTCTGCGGCGCACGGCATATGCAAGCGTTTCCTCCGTTGCCGTATGCGAAGAAAAATCTATTATGACATCCGCTTCGTCCCTGTAGTCGGATATGTTTTTGTAATGCGAACGCAAGTCCACGGAGGCGGCAATATGCATACCGTCAAAAAGCCCCCTTGCCACTTCTCTTCCCATTCTGCCGCAAGCACCGACAAGTATTATCTCCATAAAAACCGCCTTTCCGCTAAAATACGGTGATATTTCTAAATAATACTATTCGCTATAGGCGAAATATGCCACAAATCCGATTTTATATCGCGTAATTATTGACTTATCGCTCTTTTTGATGTATAATATTTATGATTATTAATACGGAGCGTGTTATAAAAAACGAAACAGTAAGGTAAGCCGATGAAATACAAAAGCACATATCTTCTCGCCGATATCCCCGTGGAAATGATATGCACGGGCGAATATCTCGTGCGCCAGTGCCGCGATTATGTAACGGACAAAGCGCCCGAATTTTCCATAGAAATGACAGCTGACGATATCGTGGCAGAAAAAGAGCGCTCGGATGAAAAAAGCTACTCCGACGGATATTATGAATCCATCGCCTTTTACAGAAAGCTATGCGACAGGCTTGCGAACAGAGGCATAATTCTCTTCCATAGTTGCGCCGTGGCTGTAGACAAAAAGGCATATCTTTTCGCAGCGCCGTCCGGCACAGGAAAAAGCACGCACGCTTCCCTATGGAAAGAGGTTCTCGGCGAACGCGTGCGCATCATAAACGGCGACAAGCCGCTTATCAAGGTAACGCCTGAACATATAACGGTATACGGCACTCCGTGGAACGGCAAGGAGCGCTGGGGAGAAAATTCGCATGCGGATATCGCAGGCATATGTTTCCTCTCACGCGGCACGGAAAATAAGATCGCGCCTGTCTCCGGCAGTAACGCAATGCTGCTTCTCTACCCGCCGACATACAGAACGGCAACAGCCGAGGGGCTTTCACATGTAATGAGAAGCCTCGCCGAAATAGCACGGCGCATACCGCTCTGGCAACTTGAATGCAATATATCTCATGAAGCCGCAGAGCTTTCATACAGTACAATGAGTAAAGGAGAAAAACAATGAAGCTCAAAGAAGGATTTATCATCACCAAAAACGGAAATGATTATATCGCCGTTGCCGCGGGAGAAGCGGGCAAAGCATTCAGCGGCATGATAAAAATGAACGGCACGGCAGGCTACATAGCCACGCTTCTCGCCGAAAGCGACACAACCGCCGAAAAGATGACGGATGCCGTATGCAAGAATTACGAGGTCGAGCGCGATGTAGCTCTCGAAAATGTTCTTAAGGTCATCGACACGCTGAGAAAGCAAGGCTTGGTGGAAGAATGAGCGAGGAATATTCAACAGAGAGGATTCTCCGCGAACAAGGCTCGCTCGTGCATACGATAAAGGGTGTTTCCATGATGCCACTGCTCGACCAGAATAAAGACGCAGTGCATCTCGTCCCCGTAAATCGCGAACTGCAAAAGAATGATATCGTTCTTTTCAAGCGGGCAAACGGCGCTCTCGTACTGCACAGGATAATCAAAATACGCGAGGACGGATATGTCATCCGCGGAGATAACTGCATCGGCTCGGAGCTTGTTCCGCGCGAAAATATCATCGCCATCGCCGATGCCGTCTACAAAAACGGAAGATATATCCCCTGCGATGACAAAAAACTCATAAAATATGCAAAAAAACAGCCCATCACATGGTTTTTCAGATACCTGAAAAGCATTCCGCGGGCTATATATCATCGCATTTTCAGAAGAAAAAAAGTAAAATAAAAATCAAAAGCGGAAACGGCTCTGCCGCTTCCGTTTTTTATGCATGTATTTTTTAAAATCTGTCCTTATAGAGATACAGTGAGCCGCAGATGAGAATAAGTGAGCTATTTTTCTCTGCCGCGGCGATTGCCGATTTAAGGTCGTCGCGGTATTCGCCCGCGATACCGCCCGCCTTTGCCGCTTCGCAAAGTTCAGCGGCGCCCATGGCGCGCGCATTATCCTGCACCGTCGTGAAGATGAACTTTGTCCTGCCGTCATCGAGCATATGGAGCGACGGCATGAAATCTTTATCTCTCATGCAGGCGAAAATAACGGTTCTCTCCGCATTCGGAAAGTATCTCTCCATGGATGCCACGAGCGCGTGCATACCGTTCGGATTGTGCGCTCCGTCGTAGATTTCAGTGGGATTTTCGCCGATTATCTCAAATCTCGCGGGATTTTTCGCATTTGAAAGTCCCTCGCGGATGTATTTTTCATCTATATTCAGCGCAAGTGCAATTTCTATAGCCGTGCATGCATTTGCCACCTGATAGATGCCGCCGAGTCCGCTTTGCAGATGCTTCATGCCGCGATATGAGAAGCGCTCATAAATACCCGCAAAGCCCTCGCTTTCAGCTTTCCCGCTGACGGCAAGCCGCGTGCCGCAAGCCTGCGCCTGCGCCGCTATGACATCGATTACACTCTGCTTCTGCCCTGTTACAACCGTAACGCCGCTTTCGCAATCTGATTTGATTATCTTGCTCTTCGTCTCCGCTATCTTCTCGACAGTATCGCCGAGAAGCTTCATATGGTCGAGGTCAATCTGCGTGAGCACCGCCATAGTATTGCGGGAGATGACATTCGTTGCATCAAATTCGCCGCCGAGTCCTGTCTCGAGTACAACATAGTCGCAACCGTGTCCGGCAAAAAACATGAACGCCGCCGCTGTCCATATCTCAAACTGCGAAACCTGCTCGCCCGTTTTCTTTTCGATTTTTCGCGAGCATTTTTCTATCTTACGGAAAAACCCGTTCAGCTCATCGTCCGAAATCTCCTCGCCGCAGAGCGTTATGCGCTCGTTTACGCGCACGAGATTCGGCGATATATATTTGCCTACTCTGTAGCCAGCCGCCATGAGAATCGCCTCTGTAAAGGCGCAGACAGATCCTTTCCCGTTTGTCCCCGCGACATGGATGCAGTGGAGCTTATCCTGCGGATTTCCGAGCATAGCCATAAGCATTCTTATGCGGTCAAGCCCGAGCCTCGGAACAGCCTGAAAACCGTTTGCATACGAGGCAAAGCCGGTGCCGCCCTCCAGCTTTTTCCCATACCGCGAGACAAGCGGCATAAGATACTTGCACGTGAGAATCATGAGCAGTATGCGCACAGGAGTATTCACGGCAAAACCTATAAGCCTGTAGCCGAGAGCCGCCTTGACGCTGTAGCCGAAGCCGTAAATAAATATGAGCGACATCATGCCGATATCAATCACAAGTCCCGCGGCGATGTAAAACACTGCTGTGCGGAGAATACCGGGCTTTTTCTTATAGAAAGCCAAGCCCATAGCCGCACCGAAAGCAACCTTACAAAGCGTGATAAATGGATTTATCCCTGTTGTTACCGCCGCGCCTATCAAGTCGGCAAGACCATATGAAACGCCCGCCCATATCGGTCCCATCATCATGGCGACGACAGCAATCGGCAGAAAGCTTATCTCGACACGGTATGCCCCTGTTTGCGGGAAGCCAAGCTGACGGCAAAGAATTATCGCGAGCGCTATCATCATGGCGCAGACGGAAATTCTCATGAGTGTGGTGCGCATAAGACGCGCACCTCCTTTTGTTTTTTTATTTTTTTGCATAAAAAAGCACCTCCGTATGAAAACAGACGCGCAATACATAATTCCCGCATATTTTACCTTTTTACGCGGGTATATATGTAACAGCGGGATGCGAAACGGACACAGCAACTTTCGTATTCGTCCGCAGTTCAACTCCCCGTAACTGCGGCACTGAGAGCCGTATTTTACAACTCTATACTCGTCCTAATCTACTCTGTTATCTTTGATAGAGATATAATAGCACTTTTTGCGGGAAAATACAATAGCTTTTCGCAAAAAAATCCGATACATGATTTTTATTATCATATATCGGAGATTTTTTATATCATACCCGAAGCCGTTCAGACTCAGCCGCCGAGATATGCTTTCTTTACTTCGTCGCTGTTTGCAAGCTCGCTTCCCGTTCCCGTAAGAACGATTCTTCCCGATTCGAGAACATAGGCTCTGTCGGAAATTTCAAGCGCCTTGCCGGCGTTCTGCTCCACAAGCAGAATAGTTGTTCCGTTCCTGTGAAATTCCTTGATTATATCGAAAACGAGATCGACAAGGATAGGCGAAAGACCCATGGAAGGCTCATCGAGCATGAGCAGCTTCGGCTTTCCGAGTATGGCTCTGCCCATGGCAAGCATCTGTTGTTCGCCGCCCGAGAGTGTACCCGCTATCTGGTTTTTTCTCTCTTTCAGGCGGGGAAAAAGCTCAAAAACGCGGTCATATTCCGCCTGCGGCACCTTTCCGCGCGAATATGCGCCCATCTCCAGATTTTCCATTACTGTCATCTGGAGAAAGACATGCCGCCCCTCGGGAACATGAGCAAGTCCGAGCGAAATGAGCTTGTGCGGCTCGGTTTTCGTTATATCCTGCCCGCAGAAAGTGATGCTTCCCGTCGTCGAGCGCAGAAGCCCCGAAACGGTATGAAGCGTGGTGGTTTTTCCCGCGCCGTTTGCGCCGATGAGAGAGACGATTTCACCCTCGTTCACCTCAAAGGAAACATCCTTTATCGCGTGTATTTTCTTATAGTAAACATTCAGATTTTCGGCTTTCAGCATCGTTTTTTGTCCTTTCTGCCGAGATATGCTTCTATAACGGCTTCGTTGTTCTTTATCTCATCGGGTGTTCCCTTTGCTATTATCCTGCCGAAATTGAGTACGGCGATGCCCTCGCATATGCCCATGACAAAATTCATATCGTGTTCGATGAGAAGCACGGCAATGCCGAATTTATCGCGGATATTCAGTATATTATGCATGAGGTCTGCCGTCTCTGAGGGATTCATTCCCGCCGCAGGCTCGTCAAGGAGCAGGACTTTCGGGTCTGTCGCGAGAGCGCGGGCGATTTCGAGCTTTCGCTGTGCTCCGTAAGGCAGATTGCCCGCCTTTACCTTTGCCATATCCTGAAGCCCGAAGAGCGAGAGAAATTCCATCGCTTTCTCGTTTGCTTCCTTTTCCGCCCTGAAATACCGCGGCATACGGAATACCGCCTCAAAACCGCTGTATTTTATCGAATTGTGAAGTCCGACTTTCACATTGTCGAGAACCGACATGTCGGAAAAGAGGCATATATTCTGGAATGTGCGCGCAAGCCCCATTTTGTTTACATCATGCGTGCTTTTGCCCGCCGTGCTTTTGCCGTCGAGAATTATCGCGCCGTTTGTCGGCGTATAAACATTCGTCAGCAGGTTGAAAACAGTGGTTTTTCCCGCGCCGTTTGGTCCGATAAGTCCCGAAATCTCCGTCTTGCCGAGGGCTATGCTGAAATCCTCTACGGCATGAAGTCCGCCGAATTCTATGCCGAGATTATAGACCTCGAGCACAGGCTTCTTGTCTATATCTCTCTCGGGAATCATCGATTTGCTGGGGACAGGCACAAGTCTGACTTTATCTGTCATTTCCTTTCTCCTTTCCGCCGCGCGGGAATATTCCCGCAAAAAAGCCCTTTATTTTGCCGAATATCTTTCCGAAAAATCCTCTTATCGAATCGCGCATACCGGCAAATGCAGGCGATTTCCCGAGCACCATTATCGCGATGAGCGCCACTGCATAGATGAGCATACGGTAGTTCTGTATCGGACGAAGCAGCTCGGGCAGACTGTAGAGGATGAGCGTTGCGATAAGCGAGCCGCGCATGCTCTTGAGTCCACCGAGAACGACAAATACAAGCACAAGTATCGAGAGGTTGTAGTCAAAGGTTTTCGGTGCTACGCCCGCCATGGAGTGAACATAGAGCACACCCGCGACGCCCGCAATCGTGGAGGAAAGCGTGAACGCCATCAGGCGGTATTTCGTGACATTGACGCCGCTTGCGTCTGCCGCTATCATATTGTTTCGTATAGCCTTGCAGGCTCTGCCGGACTTGGAATCAACAAAATTCATTATCACAATAAGGCTGAGCACGAGCATTATCACAACGATGGTCAGCGTCGTATCGCGCGGTGCCGTTATGCCCTGCGCACCGTAGAAAACATTCTTCCAGCCAACCTCAAGATTTTCGAGCGGCACAGGCGTGGCAAATGAAAAATGATATCCCGCCGCGTCCTTTACTATATATACATTGCCGAAGATACTGCGTATTATCTCGCCGAAGCCCAGCGTGACTATGGCAAGGTAGTCGCCGCGAAGGCGCAGTATCGGTATGCCGACGAGCAGTCCCGCTGCCGCCGCCGCTATCGCCCCGATGAGCATAGCGAGGACAAGGCGGAGTACGGATGAGGTTATCACATCCTGAACAAAGAGCGAGAAAAGTCCTCCGACATATGCGCCTATGCACATAAATCCCGCATGACCGAGGCTGAGCTCTCCGAGCACGCCTACGACAAGGTTCAGTGAAACCGCGAGCATCATATATATGCCGAGCGGCACAAGGAGTCCCGAGAGCTTATATCCGATGATTCCCGCTTTGCCGAGAATGCCGAAAAGCGTGAAGAATATTATCACACCGGTAATAGTCTGGATATTTCGCCTTGTTGAGCGTTTGAGTTTGTCCATTCTACAGCCCTCCTTAAACCTTTTTGTTTACTTTCTTGCCGAAAATACCCGTCGGCTTCACGAGAAGCACGAGTATCAGCACAAGAAAGACTATCGCGTCGGAAAGCTGAGTGGAGATATATCCCTTTGAAAGGTTCTCGATTACTCCGAGCAGTATGCCGCCGACCATGGCGCCCGGGATACTTCCGATTCCACCGAAAACAGCCGCCACAAATGCTTTTATACCGGGCATTGAACCTGTATACGGGCTGAGCGCATGGAAATTCGAACACAGGAGCACGCCTGCCACAGCAGCAAGTGCCGAGCCTATGGCAAAGGTAAGCGTTATCGTCTTGTTTACGCTGATGCCCATCAGCTCCGCCGCCTCTTTATCCTCGGAAACGGCGCGCATCGCCTTGCCGAGCTTTGTTTTGCCTACAAAGAGCGTCAGTGCTATCATCAGCACTACCGTCACGGATATGGTGACAATGGTTTCGCTTGTTACCACAAGACCTCCAAGATTCAGATCCGGCAGATTTTCGGTGACGGATTTGAATGTTCTCGTATTCGATTTAAAAAGAAGCAGTGCCGCATTCTGGAGAAAATAGCTGACGCCTATCGCCGTTATCAGCACGGTAAGCGAGGGCATGGCGCGAAGCGGCTTGTATGCGATTTTTTCTATAACGATGCCGAGCACCGTGCACGCGGCTATTCCGAATATTATCGCAAGCCATGTCGGGCACCAAGAGGAGCTCATGGCGAAGAAAACCACATATCCGCCGACCATGATGATATCACCATGCGCGAAATTCAGCATTTTTGCGATACCATATACCATCGTATAGCCGATAGCTATGAGCGCATATATGCTGCCGAGGCTTATACCGCCGAGTAAATATGCCAAGAAATTCATTTGTTTGTCCTTTCAGAAGAAGATAGCGCACCTGCGCCGAAAGGCACGGAAAGGCGGCTCTTGCCGCGATTCCGTTCCTCTTAGTTGGTTTTTACAAAAATTATTCAGCTGCCTTGTAGGGAGCGCTGTAAACGCCGTTTTCGTCCTTTGTGACATCGATATACATAGCTTTCGGCGCCTTTTCGGGCTCTCCCTTGTCATTCCATGTCATGCCGAGACCTGTAGCGCCGTCTACCTTTATCTGTGTCATTGCTACCTTGAGCTTTTCGCAGAGCTGGCTTGCATTGAGTCCGTCCTCGGGCTTTACTCCTGCCTGCTTTACAGCGGCAACTACGGCATATACGGCGTCGTAGCCGTCAGCGGCAAACTGTATGGGTGTTTCGCCATATTTCTCTTCGTACTTCGCCGTGAACTTCTGAGAGATGCTGTCCTTTGCGTCTGCTACATAAGGCGTCAGAAGCATAACGCCGTTTATCATCTCGGCATCTGCTGTCACGCCGTTTTTGTCGGAGAACTGTGCAACTATACCGTCAAGACCGTCGCAACCGAAGAACTTGACATCGTCGCCGAGTATATTCTGCGCGGCTCTGATGATGAGCGCGGCATTTTCATAGTAGATAGGCAGGAATACGAGGTCGGCGCCCGACGCCTTTACGGACTGAAGCTGTGCATCAAAGTTGGAAGCGCCGTCCACAAAGGAAGTTTTTGTATCGAATACCTCAAATTTTCCGAGTTCCTTTGCCTTTGCCTTGAAGCTCTGGTAGATACCTGTGGAATACGTTGTGGAGCTGTCGTAGATAACGGCAACTTTCTTTGCGAGGTTGTGGTCTGCTATGTACTGAGCGGAAGCAGAACCCTGCGCGAGGTCGTTGAAGCATATACGGAATGCGTTTGCGCCGTTTATGCAGTCAACATCGCTGCCGGAAGGCGTGAGCAGGAACATATTGTCGGCAATTGTCTCGGGAAGAATAGCCGTTGTGCAACCTGAGGTTACAGCACCGAGAAATACGTCCATTCCTGCATCCTTGAGCGTTCTGTAAGCGGAAACAGCCTTCTCTGCCGTGTTTTCATCGTCCTCGAAAACCAGTTTGAGCGTGAAGCCGTTTACTCCGCCCGCCGCATTAATCTCATCTACAGCTATCTGCATACCGTTCTTTACGGCATTGCCGTAGAGAGATGCGCCGCCCGTGAGAGGACCGGAAACACCGATCACAAACTCATTATCGCTTTTCTTTTCGCCGCAACCGACAAAGCACATTGCCGCCATTGCAAAGAGCATTACAAATGCGAGTGTTTTCTTGAAAAAGTTTTTCATTTTTGTTTTCTCCTTTGAGATGTAATAAAATATAAAAAAGCGAACCGAACAAAATGTTCAATCCGCTCGTTTACCTTATCCGGAATCCTTATGCCGCCGCATAAGAATTTTTCTGCGAATATCCTATTTCGTTCTTTATCATATTTTTTTCATTAATAATGGCAGATAGCATGAGCCATATAATGGAAATAATGGAAATGCAAATAACAGAACGAGAAATAATCGCAAAAATAATAATCGACACTGCAAGAACAGTGCCGAGAACGCGTGTGATGGAGAAAGCGCATGAAGAAGAAGCCGCACCGAAAGTGCAGTTCGCTTTATTCTGTTCTGACCGGAATAAAGTTTTCATCACATGTTCCTCCGAAATTTTTTCTCTATTGTATCATGCGAAAACGGATTTGTAAATACATATTTATTACAAATATTAAATAAAATTTGCCATGATTTTTCGTGCTTTTATACAAAATGTGTGATTTTTACTGTTTTGAAAGCGTAATTTGATAATTTTTTCTGAATTTTTCGTTTGCTTCCGAAATTTTTATTTGTTTTTCGGTGTGTAAAAGCAAATTTTCTTTGAATTTTTCCGAATCCGCAAAATAATTTGTTTGACTTTTTGCCATTTTCATATAGACAAAACAGCGATAACATGGTAAAATAAATGAGAAATTTGCGGAAGCAAGAGGTTTTTATTATGGCTGATATTTCAAAAATCGACAAAAATTTTGCATTTCAGGAGTCATTCGGAAGAAGCGATATCGACTTTTATAATGTACTTGAAGAGCCTGTTACGCTCTATGGAGTATTTCATGAGGACGGGCGCTTCCGCCGCATGCCGAAGGCTGTCGCCGAGAGCATAAGCGACGGAGTGGCGCAGCTCTCCGGACATACCTCGGGCGGCAGAGCATGCTTTAAGACAGATTCCGATTTCGTCGCCATAGATGCCGTCATGGCGGGCGTTTATATCATGCCGCATATGGCTTATCTCGGCTCGAGCGGCTTTGATATTTATATAAGAGAGGATGGAAAGCAGACATATTTCGGTGCTTTCATGCCTGACCTTTCCAAGAAGCCGCCGCTCCAGCGCATCATAAGGCTTCCCTCCCGCAAAATGCGCGAAATAATAATAAACTTTCCTCTTTATTGCGGCGTTGCCGAGCTTTCCATAGGCGTTTTGCAGGGCTCACGCATGGCGAAATGGAGCGGATATTCCCATAGCGTGCCGATGGTTTTCTATGGCTCCTCCATAACGCAGGGCGCCTGCGCAAATTCCCCGGGAACCTGCTACGCAAATCTGCTTTCCCGCCGCTTTGACAGCGACTATATAAATCTCGGATTCTCCGGTAACGGCAAGGGCGAACCTGCCATGATGGAATATATCGCAGGACTGGAAATGAGCCTTTTCGTATACGATTACGACTACAATGCGCCGTCAGCAGAATATCTGCGAAATACTCATTATGCCGGATATAAAGCGGTGCGCGAAAAGCATCCGGATATCCCGATAATCATGGCTTCCCGCCCGAATTACGGAAATCCCATGAACGATTCCGAGGCGCGCCGTGCAGTTATTGCCGAAACATATGCCCGTGCACTCGCCGAGGGAGATAAAAATATATACTTTGTAGACGGCAAGACCGATTTTGCAGGTATATATGAGGACGGTGGCACCGTTGACGGCTGCCATCCGACAGATTACGGCTTCCGCATCATGGCAGATGCCTTCGGAAAAATCATAGAAAAAGTACTGAAATAATCGCGTATACAAAAACAGAAGAGCCAACCACGGTCGGCTCTTCTTATTTTTTTACCTGTTATCAGTTAAAAAGCTTCTGTGCATCTTCATATGCTGTCTTTGCCTCTTCGCCCGTGAGTGCCTTGGAATAAACCTTGACATCCATAAATGAGCCGTCTACCATCGGGAAATCAATATCAGCATTTCCGGACGGGTCGCCTCCTATGAAGAATGTCTTGAAGAATTCATAGCCCTGATTTGATGTTGTTCCGGGTGTGCAGATGAATGAACCCTTTGTCGTAGTCTGAGCCGCCTGAACGCCGTTTACGTACAGAGTAACTATTCCCTCGTCGGTTATTGTGCCGACAAGGTGCGTTACACCGGTTGTGGCTGTCGTTGCAGTTGCCGACTGATATCCTGTTTTGTTTACGCTTGTCAAAGCATACGGTCTGCCATCTGCCTGAAGCGCAAGTCCGAAGCCGCCCTTATTTGCGCTTGAAACAGTGTTTGTCGAGCAGAAGAGCGCAATTATATTAGTCGTTTTCGTATTGTTCTGATAAAGTACCTCAAAGCTGAGACCCTTATTTTCTTTTACGAAGTTCTGGAAGTCTGCAGCACTTGCAAATTCGTCAAATTCTGCCGCTACAAACTGATTTTTGCCTGTTATCTTGATTGTAGACAGTGTCTTTGTCTTGTCGCCGTATGTGATTTCTTCCGTGCCGATTGTGGGACGGTTGCCTTCGCCTACACCGTCAACCGTAAGCTTAAGCTTGCCGTACTTATCAACAACCTTGCCGTCTACGATGTCGATATCTGCATAGAGTCCCTCGGGCGCTTCGGGTGTCTCGGGTGTGTCAGGCGTGTCAGGAGTATCAGGAGTGTCGCCGCCGACCTTCTCGCAAGTAACCGTACCTGCTCCCGTACTGTATTCGCCGGAATCCTTACCTGTTGCGAAAAGATTCTCTGCGATGGCATATGCCTTAGCTATCTGCTCGGCTGTAAGTGCATCGTCATAAATCTTTGCATCTACCATCGTCATGCCCTGAGTCTTGAAGTCGCCGCCTTCAAGTTTTGTTGTTATGTCGTCACCAAGGCAGAAATAGTTGTGTGTTCCGCTTACTCCGACTACGAAGTTGCTTGCTATGCTTACTTCACCGTTCTTTTTGCCGTTGATATAAATTGTGCACTTCTTATTAGCCGTATCATATATACCGACGACATGAACAAGCTCGGTTGTCGATGATACAGCGCCAGCATAAGCGCCCGAATTATACTTGGAACCGCCGCCTGTGATGAAGTAAGGCTTACCTGCATTTTCGGCAAGACCCCAGCCGCCATCCTGCGTGCCGCATACAACGCCCTGAATGCCGCTGTTCTTGCTGTTTACATAGAATGCTTCTACCGTGAAGCTTCCCTCAGCCCAACTCTTGAATTCATCGGATGTATTCAGCTTATTGAATTTACATACAACATATTTGCCGGCAGGAACTGTCAGTGCGCCGAGTGTGTTCGTCTTACCGCCGAACTTTACATTTGCCGTGCCTACTGTAGCGCCGCTGTTCGTGATATCGACATTGCCCATCTTATCGGTAATCTTGCCATCGGTAAACTCGAAATTTACATAAGGTGTGGGAAGACCAGCCGCATCAGAGTTTATCGTTACCTTATAGTCAACAGTCTTTTCCGTCTTTGCGCCCCATGAATCGTATGCTGTCACGGTAACGGAATATGTACCGCTCTTGAGCGTGCCTATGGAAAGCGTATATTCTTTCTTCATATCGCTTCTCTTTGCGTGACGATAGAAGTCGGAAAGGATATTCTTATTGGAAACGGTAGCGCCTGTATCTTTGTTCTTTACCATAACGTTGTAATGATGAGCAAATTCATCATCAGTAGCGGCATCAAAGACAACTGTAGCAGCTGCACCGTAATTCTTGACATCGCCGAAAGTCAGCTTTATCTCACCAAGTTCGGGAGCTGTATTTGCATTTGTTCTTGCTTCGAGGCTGTATTTCTCGAGATGAGTCTTCTGTGCGTTCGGATAGGAGATTTCCCAAGGAGAATCAAATGTATCATCCTCGGAGAAGAACATTCTTGTGATTCTCGTATTGCCGTTCTTATCAACCTGAACAAGCAGACCGGAAGAAATATCGTATCTGTCATTCATCTGTGTTGCAGAATACATATCCTCATAGCCGCCCGCCTCTATAGCCATATAGCGAACGGAGCCGCAACCAAGCGATGTGAAATTGCCCTGCATGATAGAACGGTTATCGTTTATCGGGAAATGCAGGTGACCGCTGAATGTAACAGCCTGAGAATACTTATCAAGAACAGGTGTAAGTTCAGTTGTAGACCAGTAAGAGGGTGTTCCGTTAAGATCGCTTCCGTAGCAAGTATCGTATATCATCGGGTGTGTACATACGAATACATACTGCTCAGGATTCTCTGCCGTCAGTTTCTTGAGCATATTGTCAAGCCATTCCACAGCTTCCTTTTTATAAGGACAGCCAATGCTGGCACTGTATGTCGTAGGTTCAAGCATGAGGAAGTGATATCCGTTTACGACAATATCGCGAACACCGATATCAAGGTTTGAATCAGCCGTATCAATGCCTGTGCCGAAATATTTGTCGCCGAATATTCTCTTGAAATCATTAAGGGTCTGGGCGTCACTGCTATAGAGGGTTTCATGGTTACCCGTGACAAGCATAGTCGTTACGCCTGCGGGAACAACACTCTCATAAGCATCTTTAAAGTATTTAAGTTCAGTTGAACCACTGATATTGGTAAGATCTCCGATAAAAGCAATAGCGTCAAGATTGTCGCCGCTTTGAGAAGCTTTCTTCGTAAGCTGGTTTACGGCGCTTTTGAGTTTGTCAATACCATCATCCAAATCACTCTTATCTATGTGAACATCGGAAAGTGCGCCGAATGAAAGAACGATACTGTCCTCATCGAATGTGCCGCTTACATATCTCTTTGCGGAAAGACCGTATGCATATGTAGCATTTGCGAAAGCACTCATTTTGCTGCTGCTCTGCATCTGGTAAACATATGCCTTTACACTGCATTCGAGCGTGGAAACAGTCTCATTATTCAGTATGAGCTTGACGGTATAAATATCGTCAAAGCCTGTAGCGGCTATGCTGTCTGTCATAACGACATAGGTATCTCCGTCAGAGACGGGAGTTACTTCTTTGTCGTTTATGGTAACTTTCAGATTATCAATGCTGTCTGTGATAAATCTGAACACAAGCTTGTTTGTATTGTCGAAATAAAGTGCGCCGCTCTTGAATTTTGTCGTTTCAAGAGTGTTCTTCGCATGATATTTGCTGTCGGATTTCAGCGCGTCAAATGTTGTGCCCGTGAAGTCATCGGCAACAACAAGCTTATCGGTTCTGTAGCCGACATACTTCTGAGCTTCTCTGCCGTAAACAAGCAGATCTTTTACAAGATTTATGAGATTGGCATCGGTAGTGCTTCCCATCAGCTCAGTGCAGTAATCCTTGACAGTCATATCCTTTGCCTTGGCGTCGGCTGTACCGTCAATAACGAGCTGTGCCGAAAGCGTATCGCCCATGCACTGCGGATTGACGCCGGTAAAGCGGAAGAGATACATATCGGCTACCGCATTGCCCTTGGCATCCTTGAGTTTTGTTCCCTTTACCTCTGATTCTCTTGTATTGACGCCGGTAAAGGTAAACTTGACGCTCACATTTTCCGTATTGCCGTCGGCATCAAGCCGCACATCCGAATCGGAAATGTGAACCTTGTAGTTCACGGTTATATCCGTTCCGAGGGATATCGAGCAAGAGACAAAATCACCCTTTGTCGCATCTGCGTCCTCAGCGGCGAGCATTCCGGTGGGAATCACGCATGATGAGAGTACGAAAAGAAAAGCGATAAAAGTCGCAAGCGTATTTCTGAAAAACTTTTTCATAAATTTCTGCCTCCAAATATAGATAAGTAAACTTATATATGTATGATATCACAAAATCAGCATAAAATCAATACCATTTTTCGATAAAAATACAAAAATTTCAAAGAATTTTCAAAAAGCACTTATATTGAGCGATTCATCGTCCTGTCCTTTTTCTATATTTCGTATTACTATATAATAAGAATAAGAAGGATTTACCGTGATAAGCACCCTGTCTCCGACCTTTTTACCCATCACAGCCTTGCCGAGCGGAGACTCCTTGCTGATGAAATTATTGAGCGAATCCTGACGCAGAGTCGTAACAAGGACAATCTCCATCTCCTCGTCGTCCTCCTCTATATAGAGGCGCACCTTGTCAAAAAGTCCGACGGTGTCCGCGCTTTTCGAGCCTGTGGAAACAATGACCGCCGTGCTTATCATCTGCTCGAGATAGTGGATTCTGCTGTTGTTTCGGGAGAGATCCCTTTTTGCCGCGCGGTATTCGAAATTTTCGCTGAGGTCGCCCAGCTCGCGCGCATGGCGAAGCGCCTCCTTGAACTTCGGCGTGAGAACCGTTTTTCGGTATTCTATCTCCTCACGCATTTTTTTGATATCTACAGCTGTTAATTCGTCGTGCATAACTACCCTCTCCGTTTGTTTTATTTGAAAAAAGTATCGTAAACAAGCATCGGGCGAAAGCCGATAAAACTTTCGCCGCGATAATATTGCTTTTTCATTTTAATATTGAGATACCGCCGATTACGGGAAGCTCCTTTGCCTTGCCGGATGCAGAATTGCATATGCCTATCACCATGTATACAAGCGAAATAAGCCCAACAACGGCGCTCACTATGCCGGATACAACCGGAATGAAAACCACTATTCCGGAGACGATTCCGAGTGCGGTTTCAATTATGAAAAGCACAAGCCCCTGATTTGCATGAAATCTCGCAAATTTTGATTTCGGCGCGGCGATGAGTCCGACAACAAAAAGAATGCTTATATATGAGAGTATGGCGAAAACCTTGTTGTTTTCTATATCATGCGCGTCGTACTCCGATGTTGTTTCCTTTGTATCGTTGAATTTGCCGAAGCCCTCTGTTATCTTTTTGCCGAGGTCCTCGCCCTGATCTGTAATCTGCGTAGCGCCGCAGACAGGACATTTCAATGCGCTGTCCTCTATTTCAGCGCCGCATTTGCTGCATTTTTTCATTTTGTTTCTCCCTTGGATTCAAAAGATTCGAAAAATGCACGGAAAAGCTTTACCATATAGTAAACATCCTCACTGCCGCCGAATTCGCGAACGGAATGCATGGCAAGCATCGGGTTTCCTATATCGACTACGCTAAGCCCGTATTCATATGATATGATAGGTCCGATAGTTCCGCCGCCGCGTGCGTCGCTGCGGTTATTGAACTGCTGATAAGGGATATCCGCTCTCTTGCAAAGCGTCTTGAAGAAAGCCGTTCCGCGCGGAGATGTGGCATAGCTCTGTCCCGTCGCCATCTTGAGTACCGGACCTTTGTTGAGCTTCACAGGGAGGTTCGGCTCCGCCTTGGAAAGATACGACGGATGCGAAGCATGCGCCATATCCGCCGAAAATACCGTGGATTTCGCGAATGCGCGGTATTTGTCCTCGGCACTGTAGCCGAGCTTTTCACAGATTCTGTCCACAAGCTGGAGGAGCGTATTGGACATAGCGCCTCTGTCGGAGCGCGAGCCTATTTCCTCATGGTCGAAAATGAGCGCGATATCGTTTGCGCCGCTGTCCTCGGATTCGCACAGACCCGCTATCGTGCAGTATGCAAGCGAAGCGTCGTCAAGTCTCGGAGCGGAAATAAACTCATCGTCGAGACCCACAAAGCAACTCGGTGCCGCCTCGTAAAGTCCCAGTTCATAGCTGAGGATATCATCGGAGGAAACGCCGATATATTCCGCGAGAAATTCCGTAAATCTTGTCTTTCCGTCGTCGTTCTGGGCAAAGAAAGGACACATTTCCGTCTGAATATTGAATTTCGCGCCGTTGTTCACATCGTTCACCACATGTATGGCGGCACTCGGTATCTGAACCACAGGCTTCTTTATATTTACATTAACGGCACGCGAGCCCTCAGTGCCATCTGCCTTTACATATACTCTGCCGGCGACAGAAAGCGGTCTGTCGAGCCAGCCGTGGACTATAAGCCCGCCGTAGCCCTCGAGTATGAGGCGTTCATATCCGAAATCGACGCTTGAGGGAACCGTCTTTATGCGGAAGCCCGGGGCATCGTGATGCGCCGCGCCTATGCGAAAGCCCTCTTCGCTCGGTTCTCCCGAAATGCGGAATGCGGCAAGCTGCGTGCCGTTCTTCTTGAGATAGTAGAGCTTCCCTTTTTCAAGCGTCCACTTTTCGTCCTCGCGCAACTCTGCGGCGCCCGCCGAAACGAGCATTTTCTCCAGCTCGTCTACGGACTGATAGGGCATCGGAGCGGCATCGATATATCGGAGCAGTTTCTCGGCATATTCTCTTTTTACCATATCCATATGTATGTTTTCTCCTTTTATCAAAACCCGCTCATCATAGGATGAGAGAGCAAATTTCCTCCGGTTCGGCACCGTAGATATAAGCCGAAAGCGGCGCCTTTTCGAATACATCCATTATATCACTATTTTTCGCTTCTGTCAAATAAAGCATTTTTTCGAGCTCTTCTATCGGTTTTGTGCCGAAGAAATCGCCCGAAAACTTCACACGCTTTATCCTCGCGCACTTTCCGACCTCGTAGAGATATTCCGTCTCGCAGGCGACCTTACCGAAATCAAACCGCTTTGATTTCACCTGCGCGGTACTTTCCGTCTTAGCACCGAAGAGCCACGCTTCGCTTGCATACTTCTCTTCTGCAAGCTTTTCTATCTCGGACAGCGCGGCACCATCGGGAACGACAAGCCTTGCGCCGTTTCCGATAAAGTAATTTTCGAGATATTCCTTGAAGCTCTCCGCCGTCATATCGGCAAATTCGGGCGATATATGCTCGCATAGGTTAGTCACGCGGCTTTTCACACTCTTTATTCCCTTGGACCGAATCTTCTCGGGATCTACCTTAAGCGCGTCCGCAAGATAAGTCATATCAGCCGAAAAAAGCAGCGTCCCATGATGCATCAGCTTTGTTTTCCCGCCGTATTCGAAAGCGCAGGCGGCTGTTCCCGAAAATTTTCTGCCGTCGGAAACGGTAAGGTCGTTTCTGCCCGAGAGCACGGCTTCTATCCCGAGTCCCGAGAGTGCCTCTATAATCGGACGGCAGAAATATGCGAAGTTTATCCTGTCATCCGCCGTCGCGGGCGTTATGAATGTATAGTTCACATTGCCGAGGTCGTGGAAAACAGCGCCGCCGCCCGTCAGCCTGCGCACGGTTTTCACGCCATGTGCCAGTGTGAAATCAAAATTCACCTGCTCGAAGGCGTTCTGATTCTTGCCGATTATAACGGCAGGTTCGTTTCGCCAGAGCATGACGGCAGGTTCATCGCAGGTGCGGAGCAGATATTCCTCAAAAGCCATATTCTTATAAGGCTCGGTATTGGTGTTTCTGACAAATATCATGTGCCTTTTTCCTTAATTATTACAGTATTACAGCCTGAGTATGCGCGAAGCAAAGGCAAAGTAGACCGAAAGCGAAAGCGCGTCCACCACTGTCGTGATAAGCGGGCTTGCCATAACGGCAGGGTCAAGCTTCAGCTTCTTTGCGAGAAGCGGGAGCAGACAGCCTATCACCTTTGCAAGGCATACCGTAAAGAAGAGCGTCAGCGCCACCGTTATCGAAACAGCCATCGTTTCGCGGTCGATGAAGAGCACTTTCAGGAAAGCGACGGGCGCAAGCGTTGCCGCGCAGAGGAGCGAAACGCGCACCTCTTTGAAGAGTACGCGGAAAGCGTCCCTCGGAGCTATCTCGTCCATGGAAAGACCGCGGATGACGCTGACGGAGGACTGACTTCCCGCATTGCCGCCCGTATCCATGAGCATCGGTATGAATGCCGTCAGCGCAACGCAGGCAGAAAGCGCAGATTCAAATGAGCTGATTATCTTTGATGTGAGCGTGGCGGAAATCATGAGCAGCAGAAGCCATGGTATTCTCTTCTTCCATATCTGAAAAACACTCGTTTTCATGTAAGGCTTCTCGGAGGGAGAGATAGCCGCCATGATTTCCATATCCTCTGCGGCTTCCTCCTGCATGACCCCGATAGCGTCGTCTACGGTGACTATGCCGACAAGGCGGTTTTCCGTATCGACTACGGGGAGCGCAAGAAGTCCGTATTTGCCTATCATCTCCGCCGCCTTTTCCTTGTCGTCATGCGTGTATACGGAGATGACATGCTGTATCATTATGTCCTCTATTTTGGTGTCCATTGTGGAAAGGAGCATGCTCTTCACCGTCACTATACCGACAAGCTTTCTGTTTTCCGTGACATAGCAGGTGTAGACCGTCTCCTTGTCAACGCCCTCGCGGCGTATCTTGTCAAAAGCCTCGGCAACGGTAAAATTCCGCTTCAGGCTGACATATTCCGGCGTCATGATGCCGCCTGCGCTGTCCTCGGGATAGAGCAGGATTTCGTTTATCATGCGGCGCATATCGGGAGAGGCGTTTTTCAGTATCTTCGCCACCACCGTCGCCGGCATTTCGCCTATGATATCTACGGTATCGTCAACATATAGTTCGTTTACCGTCTCGCGAAGCTCCTTATCAGAGAAAATCTCTATCAGCTTCTGCTGTTTTTCGCTGTCCAGCTCGACAAAAACCTCCGCCGCCTTTTCTTTCGGCAGTATGCGGTAGACAAGTGCCGTGTCGCGCATGGAAAGCCCATCGAGAGCCTCCGCTATATCGACGGGATTCAGCTCTTCGAGCAGCCCTGCGAGCGCGCGCATATCCCTCGTCTCGCAAAGCTCTGTAATCTTTTCGCAAATATTTTCTTCCATTTTTATTTGCCTCCTCACAAAAATATTGCGGGCAAAACAAAAATATCGCAAATTCGCTCTGCCCTAAAGATTTAGGTAAGAAGCAGCCTTTGCGAAAAAGATACGGTTTATGCGGGTGCGCAGATGAAAACAAGTGAAACGCACCCGACAAAAAGGAAAATATCTTTTTCACATAAACTACTTCGTCCGCCTGCGGTATCCACCTATTTTCACCTCTGCTTTCTGAATTTTTATCTGCTAACAGTTTACTATTATTTTAATCTCTTGTCAATACTTTTAAGAATTTTTGATAAAATATTGATTATACAGTAAATCTGTGATATATTATATAAAAGACGGAATAATTACTCTGGATATAACGGAGGATTTGGTTATGATAAAACGAGTATTTCTAATAGTTCTCGACAGCTTCGGAATAGGAAAGGCGCCCGACGCCGCCGCTTTCGGCGATGAGGGAAGCGATACCCTGCACTCTGTCATCATGCAGGAGGGCTTTGCCGCGCCCAATCTGCAAAGGCTCGGTTTTTTCAATATAAAAAATACCGAGCAGGGCGGCGAATCTGCCCGCGCGATAAAAGACCCTTGCGGCGCATATGCCGCCATGTGCGAAGCCTCGGCGGGAAAGGACACTACGATAGGTCATTGGGAGATGGCAGGAGTTTACAGCCCTTCCCCGCTCCCGACTTATCCGCGTGGCTTCCCGAAAGAGATTCTCGATGCTTTCTCAGCGGCAACAGGCAGAGGTGTTCTCTGCAATAAGCCGTATTCGGGAACAGAGGTTATAAAGGACTACGGCAAGGAGCATCTGAAAACAGGCGCGCTCATCGTCTACACATCGGCGGACAGCGTTTTTCAGATAGCGGCACACGAGAACATAGTTCCGCCTGAACAGCTCTATGAATATTGCCTCATAGCGAGAAAAATTCTCTGCGGAGAACACTGCGTCGGCAGAGTCATCGCCCGCCCGTTCACAGGCGAATATCCCTTTGAGCGCACGAGCCGCAGACGCGACTTCTCGGCAGAGCCGCCTAAAGAAACGATTCTCGACCTGCTTTCGGAAAACGGATTTGAGACGCGTTGCATAGGCAAGATAGGCGATATATTTGCCGGCAGAGGTGTCGCAAGCGATGTACATACAGCATCAAATGAGGACGGCATGGATAAGACAGTCGCGGCGGCAAAGGAGGACTTCCGCGGGCTTTGCTTTGTCAACCTCGTGGAATTTGATATGACATACGGTCACAGGCGCAATGCACGCGGATATGCCGATGCCGTCATGGCTTTTGACCGCAGACTCGGCGAGCTTCTCCCGCTCCTGCGCGATGATGATATACTCATGATAACGGCAGATCACGGTTGTGATCCCTGCTACAGCGGCACAGACCATACAAGAGAGCGTACACCGCTCGTTATATGCGGAAATATGATAAACCCGCGCGATCTCGGAGAGAGAAATACATTTGCCGATATCGCGGCGACTATAGCCGATGCATTCGGTCTGAAATACACGCTCTACGGCAAAAGCATGCTCGGAGAAATCACAAAATAAAAAGGAAAATCAAGACAAAGCAAATGAAAAACAAAAAACTCTACGGCAATATAGTATTGCTTATAACAGCCATCCTCTGGGGCAGTACATTCATAGCGCAGGAGGTGGCGATGGACAGCATCGGTTCATTCACCTTTCAGGCGGCGCGAAACTTCGTAGGATGTATATTCCTCACGCCTGTCATCATGATACTTGATGTAAAAAAGAAAAAATCGCCGGAATATAAACCGTCGGGACCGGAGGACAAAAAAACGTTTATACGCGCCGCACTTGTCTGCGGATTGCTTCTCTGTATCGCGGCAAATCTCCAGCAGCTAGGCATTGAAAAAGGCACATCGGGCGGCAAGGCAGGCTTTATTACAGCCTTCTATATGTTGCTCGTTCCGATATTCGGCATCATCATGGGAAGAAAAATAAACCCTCTTGTTTTTCCATGCGTAGTGCTTGCGCTAGGAGGGCTATACATGCTCTGCATGAAGGGCGAAAGCGGCGTGTCTCTCGGCGATCTGCTTGTGCTTGCCTGCTCGGTTTTCTTCGCCGTGCGCATTATGGCAACAGCCAAATATGCCACGCGCGTCGATAATATCAGGCTTGCCCGCGCTCAGTTTCTGATATGCGGTACAGTCTCGCTCGTACTCGCGATAGTATTTGAAGACTTCGACTCAAAGGCGCTCCTCGCCGCGCTTCCATCCATCCTCTATGCGGGCATTTTCTCAAGCGGAATCGCATATACGCTCGAAATAGTCGGACAGAAATACACCGACCCGACCGTCGCTTCCATGCTGATGAGCCTCGAATCGGTTTTCGCAGTGCTGACGGGAATGATTGTCCTGCACGATATGCCGAGCACCAGCGAATGGATAGGCAGTGCCATGATGTTCGCATCGGTTATAATCGTCCAGCTCCCGATAGGCAAACTGTTTGAAAAGAAAAAAAGTACATAAAACCAATTCATGCTTTAATACTGTTGCACTTGATAGTATAATTCACCAGGCAATTTTTGCAAAAAACAGGTAAATTTTAGAAAAAATTGCGTTTTTCGCTTGACTTTTGTTTTATACTCATGTATAATTATAAAAAAGCATTAAATACATTTGTATATTATAAGGAGAAACGCAATGAAAAAGCTTCCCGAAACCGAATTTGATGTCATGTCTGCCATATGGGAAAGCACACCGCCAGTTACGACAACGCAGATCATGGAGAAAATAGGCAAGGAGCGCGGTTGGGCTGTCCCTGCCCTCATCACCATGCTGAACAGACTCAATGAAAAAGGTTTTATCTATTCGGAAAAGAAAGGCAAAATGAGATTTTATTATCCGCTCATAAAATACAATGATTATCTCGAGTTTATAACAAAAGAGTTTATGAGCAAATATTTTGATGATTCATTTGCGCGATTCTTCTCTACATATTACGACCTGCGCATGGTCTCGGATGAGACTCTCGATGCCTTTGTGAAATGGGTAAAAGAACGCCGCAGTGAATTTCGCCGTTATCACTCGGAGAAGTAATTACGGCAGAGTCACATCGCGTGAAAAGCCGTGCACAAAGCCCAAGGAATCGGCGCTGCATACATCGCCGCCTATCACTTTATTTTTAAAAACAAGCAGATTTATATATACATCGCCATCATATTCGGGGTAATTCGTTATTTTGTAGGTATAGCGGGTTACCTCTTTTCCTTTGTATTTATTCAGGCTGAGTCCCTGATTTTTCTGAAGCTGATTATAGTTTTCATAAATCTTATCAAACGACGCGGGGATAGTCACGTCCTTTTCATCAATCGGCGTTTCTTCAACGCTCCAGCCGAATTGCGAAATGAATGCCACCCTATCGGCACTTGAATAAATTTTGGCATATGAGATAGTGGATGCCGATTCATCTGCGTCATATGTAGGCACAAAAGCGACAAGGGCAAGCAGAACCGCCACGGAAAGCGCCGCCACGCAGATGAATTTCACCGTGGACATACGAAACGAATATACAAACATCATATCCTCCCGCCGCAAAAGCGGCTTTTTTGCTTTTTGTTTGTATATATTTATTCGCGCGGCGGGCGGATTATGCGTTTACTTTCTTTTTTCGAGCGAAACTGATATGAAGAAAAGCGATGCCATGATGCAAAGAACAGAAATTTCGGGCAACCACTCGAAAACAGGCACCGGCGGCTCGGCAAAGAAATATTTCCGCGTATCCTCGACGAAGAGATGATAGAGGAAAGGCAAGCCGAAAAGCGGATAAAGCAGGTATTTTGTCCTTATCACGCCGAAAACCGTGAGCGTATAAAGCGCGAACACGCCCGTATAAAGAATGAGACACAGCGCGGTATGCACCCTGCTCGGGAAGCCGATGGCTTTATAGGCGAAGAATGCCACGCCCATCGCCACGGGAAGTGCCGTGAGCTGCGGGAGCTTCCTGCCGAAGAACACGACAGCGACAAAGAATATCACCGCCGCCGCGACGGTATTTACGAGGTAAATCCAGAGGATTTGCGGCGTCATCTGGCGCGAGGTGTAATAAACGATTCTTATCACGGCGCATGCGAGCATGAGCGCGACGGAAAGCAAAGCGAGGGGATTTTTTCTGTTTATAAAATAGCGTGAATGCATAGGTATGCCTCCTTTTCTGCTGATATTTTACCACAAACGGGCAAAAATGTCCATAGCGATTTTTTGTAACGATACTATGCGGAAATTTTTACATTATCTTAAAATAAAACGGCAAAATAATATTGACATGAGAGCAAAAAAGTATTACAATAAAGACGATAACAAGCCGCGCAAAGCGGCTGTACAGGAGGTATAATAAATGAATCGTTTTGTACTCAATGAAACATCTTACCACGGAAAAGGCGCTATCGAAAGCATAGTTACAGAGGCTCGCGGTCGCGGCTTCAAGAAAGCATTCGTTTGCTCCGACCCCGACCTTATCAGATTCGGCGTAACTCAGAAAGTTACCGATATTCTCACACGCGAAGGTCTCGATTTTGAAATCTATTCCGAAATCAAGCCGAACCCCACAATCGAAAATGTTCAGCACGGCGTTGCTGCATTCAAGAAATCCGGCGCTGATTATCTTATCGCCATCGGCGGCGGTTCTTCCATGGATACCGCAAAGGCTATCGGCATAATCATTGCCAACCCCGAGCACGAGGATGTAAGAAGCCTCGAGGGCGCCGTTATCACAAAGAACAAGTGCGTTCCGATAATCGCA
Organism: Acutalibacteraceae bacterium; assembly: GCA_963618495.1. GTDB lineage: Bacteria > Bacillota > Clostridia > Oscillospirales > CAG-272 > Apopatosoma. The sequence goes on along the minus strand of CAVESF010000018.1, from coordinate 10,597 downwards.
GTTCCTACCACAGCAGGTACAGCCGCTGAGGTTACTATAAACTATGTTATCACGGATGTTGAGAAGAACAGAAAGTTCGTCTGCGTTGACCCGCATGATATCCCTGTAGTAGCCGTTATCGACCCCGACATGATGTCCTCTATGCCCAAGGGTCTGACAGCCGCTACAGGTATGGACGCGCTCACACACGCTATCGAGGGCTACATCACAGCAGGCGCATGGGAGCTTTCCGATATGTTCCATCTCAAGGCTATCGAGATTATTTCCCGTTCTCTCCGCGGTGCCGTCGCCAACACTATCGAAGGTCGCGAAGGCATGGCTCTCGGTCAGTATGTTGCAGGCATGGGCTTCTCCAATGTAGGTCTCGGCATAGTTCATTCTATGGCGCATCCTCTCGGCGCACTCTATGATACTCCTCACGGCGTTGCAAACGCTATCATTCTTCCTACTGTTATGGAATACAATGCAGATTGCACAGGCGAGAAGTATCGCGATATCGCAAAGGCTATGGGCGTTGAAGGAACAGAAAAGATGACTCAGGCTGAATACAGAAAAGCCGCTGTAGACGCTGTCAAGCAGCTCTCCAAGGATGTCGGCATCCCCGCAAACCTCGTAGGCATAGTAAAAGAAGAGGATATCCCCTTCCTTGCTCAGTCCGCCTATGACGATGCATGCCGTCCCGGCAACCCGAAGGAAACAAGCGTAGCCGATATTGCAGAGCTCTATCGTTCGCTCCTTAAGTAATTTTGGTTCTATAATAAAAGATACCGATGATTTTTCATCGGTATTTTTTTGTCTCCGGCTATGGACTTTTTGCGCGATATGTGCTAAAATAATAAAAAAGGCATCGGAGGTACGGTTTATAATGAACGATTCAGTGAAATTCAGAAATTCCGTCAAGGGTTATAATAAGCAGGATGTTATAGAATACATGGCGGAGCTTTCCGCGGAGCATGACGAAGCCCGCGCGCAGTATGAGACAGGGCTTGCGAGAGCACGCCGCGAAGCGGAAGCGGAAAAGGAAGCGGCGAAAATCTCCGAAGCCAAGGCGGAAGAGCTTGCGACCGAGCTTTATGCCGCGCTCGAGCGCGAACGCGAGCTCAAGCGTTCCGTTTCGGGGCTCGCCGCGCGCATAGCCGCATATGAAAAGGAAAAAGCCGCAAGAAAAGTCACGGTAAAGCAAAAGGTCAAGAAAACGCTTTTCAAAAAGCAAAAATAAGCAACACAGCGCCGCCCGAGTGGGCGGCGCTGCTTTTGTGATTTATTTGTTTTCCTTTGTCTTTCCATTGTGGCAGGAGCCTGCCATGGCGCAGTGTGCGCAGTTGCAACCGCAAGATGACTTGCCTTTTTTCTTATCCTTCACAAGCTTTACTATTATCGCCGCAACGACAAGCAAAAGTCCGAGTGAAATAAGGACAGTAGCTATATTATTCGCTATCCAGTTAAGCATAAAGACCGACTCCTTTCAAAAATCCGACTTATTTTACTTCAACCTTGGTTGTAAGCTTTGTAGCCTCCTTGTAAGGACGAACAAGCATGTAGATTATCAGACCAAGGAATGCAACGGCAAATACAAGGCTTACTATGTTGAGCACTGCAGAGCCATCGAGAAGCTTGCCTGTGAAGAGGTTGCCGAAAGAGTTAATCATAAGAGCTACTACATAAGCGAAGCCGCACTGATAACCGATAGCGAACCATGTCCACTTAGCGCTGTTCATTTCACGCTTGATAGCACCGATTGCCGCGAAGCAAGGAGCGCAAAGGAGGTTGAATACGAGGAAAGAATAACCTGTGATTCCTGTGAAGTTCTCTGCGAGTGTAGCCCATACATTGCCTGCCGCACCATAGAGGATACCCATTGTACCAACGATATTTTCCTTGGCAACGAGACCTGTGATGGAAGCAACAGTTGCCTGCCATGTACCCCAGCCAAGAGGCTTGAATATCCAGCAAATAGCGCCGCCGATAACAGCGAGTATAGACTTGTCAAGTTCATCCTCGGCAAGCATACGGAATGTGCCGTCTACAACGCCGAAGTAAGATGTGAACCATACAAATATTGTGGAAAGAAGTATGACTGTACCGGCTTTCTTGATGAATGACCAGCCGCGCTCCCACATGGAGCGGAGAACATTGCCGAGTGTAGGCATATGGTATGCAGGAAGCTCCATAACGAAAGGTGCGGGATCGCCTGCAAACATTTTTGTCTTCTTAAGCATGATACCGGATACTATTATAGCCGCCATGCCTATGAAGTATGCGCTTGTAGCTACGAGTGCAGAGCCGCCGAAGAGCGCACCTGCAATCATTCCTATAAACGGAACCTTAGCGCCGCAAGGAATAAATGTTGTTGTCATGATTGTCATACGGCGGTCGCGCTCGTTTTCGATTGTACGCGATGCCATAACACCCGGGATACCGCAACCTGTGCCTATAAGCATAGGAATAAAGGATTTACCGGAGAGACCGAATTTACGGAAGATACGGTCGAGCACGAATGCTATGCGAGCCATATAACCGCAAGCCTCAAGGAATGCAAGGAGCAGGAAGAGCACGAGCATCTGCGGAACAAATCCGAGAACCGCGCCGACACCGGCTACGATACCGTCAAGAATAAGACCGTTCAGCCAGTCAGCCGCGCCTGCCTTTTCAAGACCGTTGCCTATAAGTACCGGAACACCGGGAACCCATACGCCGAAATCTGCGGGATCGGGTTCTGCAAATTCGCTGTTGCTGTTTGCGAAGTAATCAACAGCTTCGAGATAAGACATCTGAACAACATTATCAAATTTCTTTTCGGACTCGGGAACCTTGTCGTAGTAAGCTGTCATGTCGATTTGCTCGAGGGTTTCTTCGTCTTCAACTGTAATAGTAGCTGTTTTATCGTCTGTCTTGAAATTCTTCAGCTTATCGAGAAGAGCGGCGGCATCAAAATCATCAGCTTCGGTATCAAACTCAAATCCGAATGCGCCTATAGCGTTTGAAGCGGCAGTAAATTCATCGGTTGCTTCGTTATAAGCCTTTGATCCTATGCCGAGCAGATGCCAGCCATCGCCGAATACGCCGTCGTTCATCCAGTCTGTAGCAAAGCTGCCGACTGTTACCATCGAGAGATAGTAAACTATAAACATGATAGCGGCGAATATCGGCAGACCGAGCCAACGGTTTGTTACAACACGGTCAATCTTATCGGATGTTGTGAGCTTGCCTGCGTCTTTCTTCTTATAGCAAGCCTTGATTATGGAAGCTATGTAAACATATCTTTCATTTGTGATAATAGATTCTGAGTCATCGTCCAGCTCTTTTTCAGCTGCCTCGATGTCCTTCTCTATGTGAGCCATCGTCTCGGGGTTGATTTTCAGGGTTGAAAGAACCTTGTCATCGCGCTCGAATATCTTGATGGCATACCATCTCTGCTGCTCTTCGGGCATGCCGTGAACAGCTGCCTCTTCGATATGAGCGATAGCGTGTTCTACACTGCCGGAGAATGTGTGCATCGGAACGGTCTTGACATTCTTTGCGGCATCTATGGCTGCCTCTGCGGCTTCCATTATGCCTGTACCCTTGAGGGCGGATATCTCAACTATCTTGCATCCGAGCTGGCGGGAAAGCTCCGCTGTGTTTATCTTATCGCCGTTCTTCTTGACGATATCCATCATGTTGATGGCGATAACCACAGGAATACCGAGCTCTGTGAGCTGAGTTGTGAGATAAAGGTTACGCTCGAGGTTTGTACCGTCGATGATATTGAGTATCGCATCGGGACGCTCGCCTATAAGGTAGTTTCTCGCTACGACTTCCTCAAGTGTGTAAGGGGAAAGTGAATAAATACCGGGAAGGTCGGTGATGATAACGCCGTCATGCTTCTTGAGCTTGCCTTCCTTCTTTTCAACAGTAACGCCGGGCCAGTTTCCTACAAACTGGTTTGAACCCGTCAGGGCATTGAAGAGCGTTGTTTTGCCGCAGTTCGGGTTGCCCGCAAGTGCAATTCTTAGATCCATTGCTGAAATCCTCTCTTTCTTTGATTAGACATTGCTAACTGCAATCATTGAATAATGGGAATCTCTTCCCTTTTCAAATCTCATTCCACTTCGATCATGTCTGCGTCGGCTTTGCGGAGCGAAAGCTCGTATCCGCGCACGGTTACTTCGATAGGGTCGCCGAGCGGCGCAACCTTACGAACATAAACCTCTACGCCTTTTGTAATGCCCATATCCATGATACGGCGCTTTACGGCACCCTCGCCATGAAGCTTTACAACCTTTACGGTCTTGCCGATACCAATCTGCTTCAAAGTTTTCATTCGCGTTCTCCTCCTTAAGATTATATTCTTATGCCTTATTGTATATAATAGCGCAAGCGCTTTTATATCATTATTTTGCGTGCCATCTCTTCACTTATGGCGACTCTCGCCTCTTTGACATTGACTATAAGGTTGCCGCCGAGCGCATTAACTATCGTCACGCTTCCGCCAACGACAAAGCCAAGATTTTCAAGATGCTTTTTTACTTCGGGCGTGCCGCCTATCTTCTTTATGATGTTCTCTTCTCCGACACCAGCAAGTACCAGTGGCATCATATATGTTACCTTACCTTTCAAAGCAAATTAGCTATAGCTAACTGCGAGTCTTAAAAATAATTAGCCTTTGCTAACCACCATATATAATACTCAAATATTACCCTTGTGTCAATAGTTTTTTTGAAAAAATAAGGCTTTTTTGAATTTTCGTCATTTTTGCGTTTTATTTTGCCGTTTTATCTGCAAAAATTATTAAATTTGTCCAAACAAATTGTAAAATTTTATTTTTTTGCATAAGTTAGCGAAAAGTAACTTGCATTTTTTTCTTTTTCGTGATATGATATATTAAATTGCAAAAGTTCGCAAAGAGGTGTTCGTAATGAATTTACAGGAATCGGGAGAAATGTATCTCGAAACAATTTATATACTCCATAATAAAACAGGAGCAGTGCGCTCTCTCGATATAGCAAGATATATGGGATTTTCGAAGCCGAGCGTCTGCCGCGCCGTAGGTCTGCTGAAAAGCGGTGAATATATCATAGTCGATAAGGAGGGCTATATCACGCTGACGGATATAGGGCGTGAAGTCGCCGAGAAGATGTACGAGCGCCATACTATGCTCACGGACTTTTTTGTCCGTCTCGGAGTAGACCGCGAAACAGCAACCGAGGACGCATGCAAGATAGAGCATGTGATAAGCGAAAAATCCTTTGAGGCAATGAAAAACCATGTCCTCAGCGGGAATAAGTAAGCACATTGAAAAGGAATTAGAACAGCACAAAAGGAATCCGCGAGCGGATTCCTTTTGTTGTATTCCGAAATAATATTTCCTGATTATTTAACTACCTTTACGGATGTTATGTGCGGGTTAACGCCGTCGTACCAGTAGAGGAAGCCCTCAAGGTCAATAGTATCGCCTACCTTGAGATTCTTTACAGCCTTGTAAACCTCTGTATCGGCACCGCAAAGATCGGATTCAACGAGGAACTGGAATTCCTTATCGCCGAGAGCCACATTGAAGTAGAGGTCATCACCTTCAGCACCTGTGCCGTTCCACTTGTAAAGGTAAGCAACTTCGTTGCCGTCAGCGTCGGTGGAAGCCTTTACGGTCAGCCCCTTGAAGGAAACCTTTTCATTCTGATGCTTGATGAGCTCATCTGTGCCGAGAAGAGATGTTGCATCGAAAAAGGGAGCTGTGTACTTCACGCTTGCGTCAACAGAGAAAGACTCCACATCGATTATCTCGACTTCGCCGGACCATTCAGCCTTGTAGCCGACAATCTTGACCTTTACGCCATCTGTGAACTTTGCATATTCTTCAGCTGTGCATGCAAGACGATATACAAAGTAAGCGCCCTCTGTGTCCTGGAGGTAAAGTGAGGTATTGCCGTACTGCTCGGAATAAACCTGCTTAGCCTGAACATAGCCCTCGATTGTAACCTTGGACGCAAGAGCTGCTGCCGCAAACTCATCGTATGTCATAACGCCCTCGGACTTAGTATCCTTGAACTCTTCCTTTTTGCCGCAAGCAACAAATGCGAAAACAAATGTGAGTGCGAGAACGATAGCTAAAAATTTTTTCATCATTAAATTCTCCTTTTTGAGTTTAGTATTTTAGCTGAATATAGTATACACTCTTTTCACCGATAAATCAATATCATTTTTCATGTTTTGTTAATTTTTTCTTTAAAATCACGATATAATACACGGCGATGAGTGCCCATATGACCGCAAGAGCGATGATAAGCGCCTTGGAACCGTCCGGCAGAGCGCCGAGTTCCGCCTTTCCTGAAACGCTCTTCCCCGCCTCTCCTATGCGATAAAGCGATTTGACATTTGCAAAAAGCTTTTCCATATAGGCTTCGTCCACAGTCTCCTTGCGGTTCATTGACTTCGTTACATTCTCGATAAGCTGTCCCGCCGCATTGCGGAGCGAAGCCGAGCCGTTATATACGGGCGTGACGAATGTATTTTCCGTGTTTTCAAGCAGAAGCTTTGTCGCCTTTATCTTTATGTCGTAATGCTCGTCATTGTCCTCGCCCTCGCGCGAGAGATAATCAGCATACCCGGCGGAATTTCGCGCCGTTGTCGTAACGGGAGCATAGCCCTCCGTCTCGGAATAGGCAATCTGAATGCCGTCTGTCAGCAGATACTGCGTGAAAAGCCATGAGGCAAGCACCTCCTGCGGATCGTTCTTATTGAAAATGCATATCGAGGGGCCCTGCGATATCATCTGCGGATTTTCCGTATCAAACTGCGGCACGGCGCGTACAGCCGTCTCAAATTTAACAATTTTATCCTCGCTGATATCTGAGAGCGGCGCGTCGCTTCCCATCCATGTGGCGCCTGCCGTTGAATCTATGGCGAAAATGCACTGCCCTGCATTAAGGAAGTTTGCGGGATAGCTCGAGATTGAGAAAGTGGAAAAAGCGCCTGTTCCCGCATGCTCGGCAACCGTATAGAGCAGCGACTTCGTATCGTCATTGAAAAGAAGCGCTTCCCCGCTCTCGTTCGAATATGCATAACCGGACTGCCTGAGCATCTGAATCATCATATTGTCCGTCGACTTATATATAAAAGGAATGAGAACATTCTGTCCGTTCACTTTGAATGTGCCGTCCTCATTCTTTGCCATAGCCGCCTCGGAAACCTCCCAGACGAAATCCCATGTCAGCTCGTCGGGGACAGTGAAGCCGAGTTTCTCGACATATGTTTTGTTTATATAGCAAGCCTCCGTGGAACGCATGAAAGGCACTGCATAGTAGTTTCCGTCGAAATAGCACTCGTCGAGATGCTTTTTTATTATCTCGTCGCGCGAAACGCCGTCAAAGCGGACTTCACTGCCGCCGAGTCCGTATTTTTCGCTTGCAAAAAGCTCGTCGAGCGGCGCCACAGTGTTCACGCCCGTCAGATAAGTCGCTATGTGGTCTGGATATGTTATGCAGATATTCGGCGTCGTGCCTGTCGCTATATTTGTGATGACATCGTTATATATCTTGCCATAATCGGTATAGAGACGGAGCTTTATCTTTATATTCGGATAGAGCGCCTCAAAAGCTGTTATCGCACCCTGATATATTTTCATCTGAGTTCTGTTCGTGTCGTTCTTCGCCCAGAATGTCAGTTCATAATCGCGCGAAGTGTTGAATTCATCGGGCATTTCAAATTCGCGCAGTCCCTTTGAGCCGTGGCACGAGGTAAAAAGCGAAGCAAAAATACAGAGCATGAGAAGCACGGATATGAGCTTCGGCATTCTTTTCATCCCTTTGTACCTCCTCTCGAAACGCCCGCCATTATCTTCTTCCTGAAAATAAGGAAGAGTACTATAAGCGGCACGGAAATAACAACCACCGCCGCCATCATCGCAGGTATGTTTTCGCGTCCGAAGCCGTTTTCGCGTATCTCCTGTATTCCGTTTGAAACAAGGAAATAATTCTGGTCATCCGTTATCAGGCGCGGCCATACATACGAGTTCCAGCATTCAATCACTTTCAGGATGATGACTGTCACTATCGTCGGCTTGCATATCGGTATCATCACGCGCATGAGATAGCGGAAATCCGAAGCACCGTCCACGCGTGCCGCATAGTACATTTCATCGGGAATCTGCGCGAAGTTTTCACGGAGCAGATAGATATAGAAAACCGATGTGACAGATGGCAGTATCAGACCCGTGAAAGTATTGCGGAGTCCGAGGTCTGTTATCGTTACGAAGTTCGTTATCACCACAAGTTCGCTCGGCAGCATCATCAGCGCAAGGAATATCGTGAAAACAATGTCCCTGCCCTTGAAATTCAGTCTTGCAAAGGCAAATGCGGCGAGAGTTATCACAACCATCATGAGCGCCGTCGTCGCGACTGTAAAAATCACCGTATTGAGAAAATACTTCGCGAGCGGAACCGCGGTGAAAGCTTCCCTGTAGTTTTCGAATGTAGGCGAAAGAGTAAAGAACTTCGGTATATATTCCGAGCTATATGCGCTGTAGCTTTTCAGCGAGCTGAGCACCATCCAGTAAAAGGGGAAAAGCACTATGAGCGCCCATATGAAAAGAAAGAAATATATCATCGCTTTTCCTACTGTATTCCTTGCGCGTGCCGCTTTTTCGGCTTGTGCGTAGTCCGTGATTTTTTCCATTTTCTCCCCTCCTCATCTGTAATGAACGCTCTTCCTGCCGACTATAAGATTTATGCAGGTTATCGTCAGAGCTATGGCAAAAAGGATTATCGCCGCCGCGGAAGCATAGGATGGATATCCGCCGCTGTTTCCGTAAAGCATATCGTATATGTAACCCACAAGCGTATTCATCTCGGCGGCATTGAGGTTCACGCCGAAGAGCGCAACGGAATCGCTGTATGCCTTGAAAGCACCGATAAAGCCCGTTATTATCAGGTAGAAAACCGAAGGAGAAATCATCGGCAGTGTTATCTTGCGGAATATGCGCCCCCTGGATGTGCCGTCCACTCGCGCCGCATCGTAGTAATTTTTATTCACGGAGGCGAGCGCACTTGTCAGGATTATTATCTTGAAAGGCATTACTATCCATATCGTATATATGCAGAGCACGAGCATCTTTGCCCAGTAGGGACCGCCGATGAAATCGACGCTCTGCCCGCCGAAAGCGTTTATCAGCAGGTTTACAAGCCCGTCGGAATACGCCGTTTTCTTGAAGAGAATCATGAAAACAAGACCGACGGCAAGCGTATTTGTAACATACGGCAGAAAATATATCGTCTGAAAGGCACTGCGAAGCTTCTGAATGGAAGAGAGCGCGAGCGAAATGAGAAGCGCGATACCTGTTGACAGCGGCACGGTTATCATAACGAGAATCAGCGTATTTTTCAGTGCCTGAACAAAATACGGGTCGCGCAGAACATATTTATAGTTATATAGTCCCGTTCCGAAAAATGTCTGCGAAGCGGAATTATATCCCTCCTCAAATGAATAGACGAAAACATCTATCAGCGGGTAAACCATAAATACTCCGAGAAAGAGCATGGCGGGCAGAATATAGAGCCACCCTTTTGGATTATTTCTTTCCATTTTCCTTATCCTCCCTTGCAGACCTTGTCGGCATAACAAAATAGTGGCGCTTGAGCCATGTGGAAAGCCCGTCAAGTCCGGGCATCATCGTGCGTTCATTCATATTCATCTGGTCGAGAAAATCGCGCACATCCCATTTTATGCTCTTGTCAATGACATATTTGACGGTGTTTTCCGTATATTTATCGAGAAATTCCTCTATGCTGCCCATATTCATGGGAATGACGGAAAAGATGCTGTATTGATTTATTATTCTCTGGTCTATAGAGGGCGGCTCGAGGAGCGCCATGGCATGTCCTGCCATATCGCTGTCGTACTGCGCAGGCTCATTTACGACATCGCTGAGCATATCCACGGAGAAAACCCATGCGTTGTTTCCAGCCAGCTTGTCATAGTATCTGTCGGGCAGGAGCGTGTTTATCTCCCGTGCGTCTATCTTCCAGACAGCGCCGTCATATGTGTCCGTCTTTGCCAGTTCAAATGAGCTTGTGGCAAAATGCAGGGCGACAAGCGGCGAATATGTCCAGTCGAGAAGCCTTGTCGGAAGTCCGTGATGCTGACCCACCACCATCTGCCGCCATACGGAAGTACGCAGATCGGGATTGAGCAGCTCGGCATATTTTGTGAAATTGCGGAGGATGCACGGCTCGAGAGCCACCTGCATATCGCGGCAATTGCGATGAAGGCTCGTTTCCAGCGAAAATTTGCTTCTGCAAAGCCCGCGATAGAGGAAATATGACCGATTCCGGTTGATTTTCTCTTCGAAATTCTGCTCGAGAATGAGTTGCATTATGTCCTCGGTCTTTTTGATATATACCGTATTTACCATTTCCGTTCCTCCGTATTCTCACTTTTACATACATATTTATAATAGCACATTTTACCCGTTTTGTAAATAAGATTCTTTCATTTTTCGCGTTGGCAAAAGTCAATAGTAAATTTTACATTTTTGAAAGTTTGTGAAAGGTGCATAAATTTGAATATGGCAATAATTTGTTGATTTTGTACAAATCCGCTCGCCGCTCGGGCAAGACGCGCT